>NZ_JBSFBX010000043.1:0-1199 GCF_053593175.1 Streptomyces sp. NPDC002386 | reverse complement strand
TCCGAGAAGTACCAGCTCAAACCCCGCGACTGGGAAGCCGCCGCACGCGAGGGCCGCACCATCGCCCCCCTCATCACCCGGCTCAACACCATCCGCCGGCAGCACCCCGCGCTACAGCGTCTGCGGAACCTCCGCTTCCATCGGACCGCCAACGACAACGTGCTCGCCTACAGCAAGAGCACGGGCCCGGACACGGTCATCGTGGTCGTCAACCTCGACCCGCACCACACCCAGGAGGCCACGGTCTCGTTGGACATGCCGCAACTCGGCCTGGACTGGAACGCCGCCCTGTCCGTGCACGACGAACTGACAGGTGAGAGCTATCACTGGGGCAGGACCAACTACGTGCGTCTCACACCCGGCCGGACGCCGGCGCACGTGCTCCACGTCGGGCGATCGACGCCCCAGATCGGAGGGCCCTCCGCGTCATGACTGTCAATGACCCCGTGCCGGACACTTTCGAGGACACCCCCGCCAAGGACCGGGATCCGGAGTGGTTCAAGCGCGCCGTCTTCTACGAGGTCCTGGTCCGCTCGTTCCACGACAGTGACGGCGACGGCATCGGCGACCTCAAGGGCCTGACCGCCAAGCTCGACTACCTCCAGTGGCTGGGGGTGGACTGCCTCTGGCTGCCGCCGTTCTTCAAGTCCCCTCTGCGGGACGGTGGTTACGACGTCTCCGACTACACCGCGGTCCTTCCCGAGTTCGGCGACCTCGCCGACTTCGTGGAGTTCGCGGACGCGGCGCACCAGCGCGGCATGCGCGTCATCATCGACTTCGTCATGAACCACACCAGCGACCAGCACCCGTGGTTCCAGGAGTCCCGCAAGGACCCGGACGGTCCTTACGGCGACTACTACGTGTGGGCCGACGACGACAAGGGCTACGAGGACGCGCGGATCATCTTCGTCGACACCGAGGTCTCCAACTGGACCTTCGACCCGGTGCGCGGCCAGTACTACTTCCACCGCTTCTTCTCGCACCAGCCGGACCTCAACTACGAGAACCCCGCGGTGCAGGAGGAGATCCTGGCCGCCCTGAAGTTCTGGCTGGACCTGGGCATCGACGGCTTCCGTCTCGACGCGGTCCCCTATCTCTACGCGGAGGAGGGCACCAACTGCGAGAACCTGCCGGCGACGCACCAGTTCCTGAAGCGGGTCCGCAAGGAGATCGACGCCCAGTACCCCGACACCGTGCTG
>NZ_JBSFBX010000042.1:0-1322 GCF_053593175.1 Streptomyces sp. NPDC002386 | reverse complement strand
CCGGCGAACGTGGCGAGAAAGGAAGGGAAGAAAGCGAAAGGAGCGGGCGCTAGGGCGCTGGCAAGTGTAGCGGTCACGCTGCGCGTAACCACCACACCCGCCGCGCTTAATGCGCCGCTACAGGGCGCGTCCCATTCGCCAATCCGGATATAGTTCCTCCTTTCAGCAAAAAACCCCTCAAGACCCGTTTAGAGGCCCCAAGGGGTTATGCTAGTTATTGCTCAGCGGTGGCAGCAGCCTAGGTTAATTAAGCTGCGCTAGTAGACGAGTCCATGTGCTGGCGTTCAAATTTCGCAGCAGCGGTTTCTTTACCAGACTCGAGTACTTACTTAAATGTTAACCCACTATCTGGAACGCGACACCGTCGCGGCCCCCGAACCGCGGCGCGGTGGCGGCGAGCAGGTCGCCGAGGATGAACCGGGCGCGCTCCTGCGGCGGGTCGTCGCTCAGGGATCCGAGGTAGCGGTCGTGGGCCGCGAGGGAGCGTACGGCCCGGTCGCGGGAGTCGTCGTCGACGGCCACGGCGTGCGTGGCGTGCGGGGAGCCGGCGATCGCCACCTTGCCGGCCCGCCACGGCTCGAGTCCCTCGTCGAGCAGCTCGGGGAAGATCCAGCGGTTGGCGGCGTCGGCGACGGCGTCCAGGGCGGCGAGACCCACGGCACGGTGGTCGGGGGTGTTCCACGCGCCGGACGCCCAGGTGTCGTGGTGGTTGAAGGTGACGATGAGTTCGGGGCGGTGCCGCCGGACGGCGCGCGCCAGGTCGCGGCGCAGGCCGGGCCCGTACTCGATCGTCCCGTCGTTGTAGTGGTCGAGGAAGTCGACCTCGTGCACGCCGAGTTCCGCGGCGGCCTTGCGCTGCTCGGCCTCGCGCACGGGCCCGCACTGCGCCGGTTCCAGATCGGAGATGCCTGCCTCGCCCCGGGTGACGAGGAGGTACGCCACCTCGCGCCCCTGGGCGGTCCACTGGGCCACGGCGGGCCCGGCACCGAACTCGATGTCGTCGGGGTGGGCGACGATCGCGAGCACGCGGCTGAAGTCGTCCGGCAGTTCGAGGAGTGTGTCCGACTGGAAATAGAGGTTTTCGTCCCCCGGATCCTGGCTGTGGTGATGATGGTGATGGCTGCTGCCCATGGTATATCTCCTTATTAAAGTTAAACAAAATTATTTCTACAGGGGAATTGTTATCCGCTCACAATTCCCCTATAGTGAGTCGTATTAATTTCCTAATGCAGGAGTCGCATAAGGGAGAGCGTCGAGATCCCGGACACCATCGAATGGCGCAAAACCTTTCGCGGTATGGCATGATAGCGCCCGGAAGAGAG
>NZ_JBSFBX010000041.1:0-1441 GCF_053593175.1 Streptomyces sp. NPDC002386 | reverse complement strand
TCCGAGAAGTACCAGCTCAAACCCCGCGACTGGGAAGCCGCCGCACGCGAGGGCCGCACCATCGCCCCCCTCATCACCCGGCTCAACACCATCCGGCGCGCCAACCCGGCCCTGCGGCAGCTGCGCGACCTCCACTTCCACCACGCCGACAAGGACGCGGTGATCGTCTACTCGAAGCGGAGCGGATCGAACACGGTTCTGGTGGTCGCCAACCTCGACCCCCACCACACCCAGGAAGCCACGGTCTCGTTGGACATGCCGCAACTCGGCCTGGAATGGCACGAGTCGACGCCGGTGCGCGACCTGCTCACCGGCGACACCTATCACTGGGGCAGGGCCAGTTATGTGCGCCTCGGTCCGGGCGGCGCGCACGTGCTGGCCGTCGGCCGGGAGTCCGGAGACCGTCCACCGGGTGAGCACAGCCAGGTTCTGCGACCGTCCACCCCGCCGACCGGAGGGTCACCCGCCATATGATCGTCAACGAGCCCGTCCCGGACACCTTCGAGGACACCCCCGCCAAGGACCGGCATCCGGATTGGTTCAAGAGCGCCGTCTTCTACGAGGTCCTGGTCCGCTCCTTCCAGGACAGCAACGGCGACGGCATCGGCGACCTCAAGGGTCTGACCGCCAAACTCGACTACCTCCAGTGGCTAGGGGTGGACTGCCTCTGGCTGCCGCCGTTCTTCAAGTCCCCTCTGCGGGACGGCGGTTACGACGTCTCCGACTACACCGCGGTCCTTCCCGAGTTCGGCGACCTAGCCGACTTCGTGGAGTTCGTGGACGCGGCGCACCAGCGCGGCATGCGCGTCATCATCGACTTCGTCATGAACCACACCAGCGACCAGCACCCGTGGTTCCAGGAGTCGAGGAGCAACCCGGACGGTCCGTACGGGGACTACTACGTCTGGGCCGACGACGACAAGCAGTACCAGGACGCCCGGATCATCTTCGTCGACACCGAGGCCTCCAACTGGACGTACGACCCCGTACGCAAGCAGTACTACTGGCACCGCTTCTTCTCGCACCAGCCGGACCTCAACTACGAGAACCCGGCCGTGCAGGAGGAGATGATCTCCGCGCTGAAGTTCTGGCTGGATCTCGGCATCGACGGCTTCCGCCTGGACGCCGTGCCGTACCTGTACCAGCAGGAGGGCACCAACTGCGAGAACCTGCCGGCGACGCACCAGTTCCTGAAGCGGGTCCGCAAGGAGATCGACGCCCAGTACCCCGACACCGTGCTGCTGGCGGAGGCCAACCAGTGGCCCGAGGACGTGGTCGACTACTTCGGCGACTACTCCTCCGGCGGCGACGAGTGCCACATGGCCTTCCACTTCCCCGTCATGCCGCGCATCTTCATGGCCGTGCGCCGCGAGTCCCGCTACCCCGTCTCCGAGATCCTCGCCAAGACCCCCTCGATCCCGTCGAACTGCCAGTGGGGCAT
>NZ_JBSFBX010000040.1:0-1535 GCF_053593175.1 Streptomyces sp. NPDC002386 | reverse complement strand
TCTTCGATCGTGGTGTGGCGGAGTTGTTGGTGGGGCGGTTTGTGCGGGTGTTGGAGCAGGTGGTGGCTGTGCCGGGGGTGTTGGTGCGGGGTGTGGATGTGTTGGGGGTGGGGGAGTGGTCGCGGGTGGTGGAGGGGTGGAACGGTTCGGGGTTCGTGGTGGGTGAGTTGTTGTTGTCGGATGTGTTCGAGGGGTGGGTGGCGCGGTCGCCGGAGGCGGTGGCGGTGGTTGCTGGTGGGGAGTCGTTGACGTATCGGGAGTTGGATGGTCGGGCGAACGCGTTGGCGTTCGAGTTGATCGGGTGTGGGGTGGGGCCGGATGTGGTGGTCGCGGTGGCGGCTGGGCGTTCGGTGGATCTGGTGGTGGGGTTGTTGGCGGTGGTGAAGGCGGGTGGTGCGTATTTGCCGGTGGATCCGCGGTATTCGGGGGCGCGGTTGGAGTATGTGTTGGCGGATGCGGGTCCGTTGGTGGTGGTGACGGATCGGGTGACGGATGGGGTGTTGCCGGCGGTGGGGGTGCCGCGGGTGTATCTGGATGATGAGCGGTCTGTGGTGGAGCGGGCGCCGTCGGATGCGGATCGGGTCGGGTCTTTGTGTCCTGATCATTTGGCGTATGTGATTTATACGTCTGGTTCGACGGGTGTGCCCAAGGGTGTGCAGGTGTCGTTGCGGAGTGTGTGGTCGTTGTTCGCGGGGATGGGGCAGTGGGGTGCGGGGTTCGGGTCGGGGGATGTGTGGGCGTGGTGTCATTCGCAGGCGTTCGATTTCTCGGTGTGGGAGATGTGGGGTGCGTTGCTGCATGGGGGGACGACGGTGCTGGTGCCGTGGGAGGTGGTGCGTTCGCCTGTTGATCTGTGGCAGGTGCTGGTCGAGCGTGGGGTGACGGTGCTGAGTCAGACGCCGGCGGCGTTCTATGCGCTGATCGACGCCCGTCCGGACGGGGTTGTCGGGTCGGCGTTGCGGATGGTGGTGCTGGGTGGTGAGGCGGTGGATCCGGCTCGTGTGCAGGGGTGGTGGGGGGCGGGGGTGGATGCGCCGTCGGTGGTCAACATGTACGGGATCACCGAGACGACGGTGCATGTGACCCGGTTGGAGTTGGAGCCGGGTGTGGGGCTGGGTGGGGTGTCGCCGATCGGTGTTCCGTTGGCGAACACGCGGACGTATGTGCTGGATGCGTCGTTGTCGCCGGTGCCGCCGGGTGTGGTGGGTGAGTTGTATGTGGCGGGTCTTGGTGTGGCGCGGGGGTATCGGGGGCGGTCGGGTTTGACGGCCTGCCGGTTCGTGGCTGATCCGTTCACTGCTGGTGGCCGGTTGTATCGGACGGGGGATCTGGCTCGCTGGACGGTGGATGGGGAGTTGGTCTATCTGGGTCGTAGTGATGATCAGGTGCAGCTGCGTGGGTTCCGGGTGGAGCCGGGTGAGATCGAGTCGGTGCTGGTGTCGCATCCGGCGGTCGCGCAGGCCGTGGTCGTCGCTCGTTCCGACGACACCGACACCCCCGGCGTCACCGACACCACCAAACGACTCGTCGCATAC
>NZ_JBSFBX010000039.1:0-2262 GCF_053593175.1 Streptomyces sp. NPDC002386 | reverse complement strand
CGGGTGCGTGCGGTGTGGCCGGGGGTGCGGGTGGTGAACTCGTTCGGCCAGTCGGAGACGTTCTACGACTCCACGTACGAGGTGCCCGCCGGGGTCCATGACGAGGGGCCGGTGCCGATCGGCAGCCCCCTGGACGGCGTCCGCATGTACGTCCTCGGACCCAACCTGCGTCCCGTACCGGTGGGCGTGGCCGGTGAACTCTACGTCGGCGGCGAGGTCGTCGGACGGGGTTACCGGGGACGTGGCGATCTGACGGCGTCGAGGTTCGTGGCCGACCCGTTCGGCGCGGAACCCGGTGGGCGGCTGTACCGCACCGGCGACCTGGTCCGCTGGATCGAACCACGGCCCGGATCCGACACCGGGCCGGTACTTGAATACGTCGGCCGCGCCGACGTCCAGGTCAAGGTACGCGGCATCCGCATCGAACCCGGCGAGGTCGAAGCGGCCCTGGAGGCCCACCCGGCGGTCGACCGGGCCGTGGTCGTCGCACACGGCACCGACGCCGCCAGGCAACTGGTGGCCTACGTGGTTCCGGCCCGCACCGCCGGCCAGCCGGCCCCCGCTCCCGACCCGGACCAGCTCCGCCACCACGCCGGCGAACGCCTGCCGGACTTCATGGTCCCGGCCGTGATCATGGTGCTGGACCACTTCCCGCTGACACCCAACGGAAAGCTGGACCGCCGGGCACTCCCGGAACCGGAGAGTGCCGCACGCCCCTACCGCGCGCCCAGGAACCCGCGCGAGCAGGTCCTCGCGGACATCGTCGCGGACGTCCTCGGCCGGGAACGCGTCGGCATCGACGACGACTTCTTCGCGCTCGGCGGCGAGTCACTGCGCGCCACCCGCCTCGTCGCCCGGGTCCGGGCCGCCATGGACGCCGAGTTCCCGATCACCGCCGTCTTCGAGTCCCCGACCGTGGCCGGCCTGGCCGCCCGGCTGACCGAAGGAGCCACCCGACCGCCACTGACCGCCGCCGAGCGCCCGGAGCGGGTGCCGCTCTCCTACGCCCAGCAGCGGCTCTGGTTCATCCACCAGTACGAGGGCCCCTCGGCCACGTACAACATCCCGCTCGCCGTGCGGCTCCCCGGCGACGTGGACCGTGCCGTCCTCGAGGCCGCCGTCACCGACGTGATCGTCCGGCACGAGAGCCTGCGGACCTTGTTCACCGCCGACGCCTCCGGCGTCGCCCACCAGCACGTCCTGCCACCGGACCGGATCCGGTTCGAGCTGCCGCGCCTCGACGTCGCCGCGGCCGACCGGGACGCCGCGGTCACCGAGGTCGTACAGCACCCCTTCGACCTCGCCACCCAACTCCCCATCCACGGCCGCCTGCTCCGCGTCGCGGCGGACGGCGAGGGAACCGGGCAGACCCAGCTGCTGGTGATGGTCGTGCACCACATCGCCGGTGACGGCGGCTCGATGTCCGCCTTCGCCCGGGACATCGCCCGGGCCGCCGAGGCCCGCCAGGCCGGCCACGCCCCCGACTGGGCGCCACTGCCGGTGCAGTACCCGGACTACGCGCTGTGGCAGCGCGGACTCCTGGGCGACGAGTCCGACCCCGACAGCCTGGTCGGTCGGCAGCTCGCCTACTGGCGCGACGAGCTGGCGGACGTGGTACAGCCGATGGCGCTGCCGCTGGACCGTCCACGTCCGGCGGTGGCGACCTTCCGCGGCGGCATGGCCGACTTCGAGCTGCGCCCGGGACTCTTCGCCGAACTGGAGAAGCTGGCACTCGGCCGGGGCGCGACCACGTCCATGGTGCTGCAGTCGGCCTTCGCGGTGCTGCTCTCACGGCTGGGCGCCGGCGAGGACGTCGTCATCGGCTCGCCGATCGCCGGCCGTACCGACGAGGCGCTGACCGACCTGATCGGCTTCTTCGTCAACACGTGGGTGCTGCGCGCCGACCTGTCCGGGAACCCGTCGTTCGGCACCGTCCTGGACCGGGTCCGGGGCAAGGCCCTGGCGGCGTACGAGAACCAGGACCTGCCGTTCGAGCGGCTCGTCGAACTGCTCAACCCCGACCGCTCGCGGGCCTACCACCCCCTCTTCCAGGCGATGTTCGTGCTGCAGGACGCCGCCTGGGTCGAACCGGCCCGCGCCGAGTCCGGGTGGTCCCTGGAGTCGGCGGTCACCGGGACGGCCAAGTTCGACCTCATGATGACGATGAACGAGGTGCGGGCGGAGTCCGGGGAGCGGACGCTGGCCGGTCATCTGGAGTTCGCGCTGGACCTGTTCGACCGGGAGACGGCCGAGGAGCTGACC
>NZ_JBSFBX010000038.1:0-4050 GCF_053593175.1 Streptomyces sp. NPDC002386 | reverse complement strand
GAACTGCTCGTTCGACATGATCTGCAGGCCCGGACGGGCCAGCTCGGCGCGCATCAGCAGCGCCATCACGCCGCCGATCAGGAAGAACGCGAACGCGGTGACCAGGTACAGCGTCCCGATCGTCTTGTGATCGGTGGTCGTCAGCCACCGCACGGCCCTGAAGTCTCTGATCCTCTTCACGTCCCGCCTGTGTCGCCACCCGCCCCGTCGGTCACACTCGGACGGCGCGAGAAGGATCACGGAGGAAGGGTGTGACGATCCGGCCGGTGCCGGACACGAACCGGACATGAGCAACGACGAGATCTTCGCCGCTGCCTATCGCGAGCACTACTGGGCGGTCAGCCGCTATGTCGCGAGGCGGCTGCGGGGTCGGGCCGACGAGGTGGAGGAAGTGGTGGCGGAGGTGTTCACGGTCGCCTGGCGCCGCCGGACCGACCTGCCCGCGGCACCGCTGCCCTGGCTGTACGGGGTGGCCCGCAACTGCCTGGCGAACGCGGTACGCGGTCAGGGGCGCCGGCGACGGCTGGTGGACCGGCTCGGCAACGACGAGGCCGCGCACGCCCGGCACATCGCGGCCGGCCCCGACGCGGAGGCCCCCGGCGGCTGGGTGCACGAGGCCCTGGACCGGCTGTCCCCGGCGGATCAGGAGGTGCTGCGCCTCGCGGCGTGGGAGGAACTGGGCGCCGACGAGATCGCGGTCGCCCTCGGCTGCGGCAGCAGGGCGGCGGCCATGCGGCTGCACCGGGCCAGGAACCGGCTGCGGGCCGAGATCGACCGGCTGCGCCCCCCGGTCGCGGCCGCGGCCGCACCCGCCGACGCGACCCCCTGCGAGGACGACCGACATGGCTGACGAACTCGAACTCCTGCGCCGCGCCGACCCGGTGCCGGACGACGGCCCCCGTTTCGCGGACGGTCCGCTGGACGCGCGCGCGGAGCAGCGGCTCCGGCGGCTGCTGGACGGACCCCGCCCACGGCGCCGTGCCCGGCCGCTCCAGACGTTCCGCGGCCGCGCCGCCCGCACCCGGCTGGTCTGGGGGCTCGCCGCCTGCGCCGTCGTCCTGGTGATCGCCGGCAACGCCGTGCTCGGCGATCCGGCCACCCCGCGGGCCGTCGCCGCACCGCTGCCGCTGACGGTGCGCGCCGGCTCCGCACCCGTGCCTCTGCGGGACCTCGTCCCCCTGGCCGACGCGGCCGCGTCGGCGGGCTCCCCGCGCCCGCGCAAGGGCACGCACGTGCAGTCGTGGAGCCTCGGCATGAGCGACAGCGGGCCCCCCGTCACCCTCCCCGAGGAGCGGGTGGTGCGCTGGCGGGCGGACGCGAGCCACACCGAGCTGGTCGTGGCGACCGACCCCCGACGGCCCGGCCGCCCCGTCCTCACCGACGAGGGCGGCGAGCCGCACCTGGTGTCGGACGGCCAGGTGATCAGCCGGACCACGTACCCGCCGATGTGGAGCGACGCCCCGCCCGAGGCGGCCCCGCCGCACACCGCGGCGCGGCTGCGCGCCTACCTCACCGAGATCGCCCGGCCCCCGGCCGACCGCGGCACGGCCCCGCTGAGCACCGCCGAACTGCTCGACGCGGTCGACGAACTGCTCGACCACTGGACCCTCGGCCCCCGCGAGTCGGCGGCCCTCGTCCGGCTGTTCGCGGCGACCGGGGGCCTCAGGCCGGCCGGCGAGGTGACCGACCGCCTGGGACGCCCCGGACACGCGTACGTGTACGACGCCAGGGGCGCGCGGCGCATGCTGATCCTGGAACCGCGCACCGGCGCGGTCCTCGGCATGGAGGAGACCTTCACCGAGGACGCCCCCGAGTACGGCGTGCGGGCCGGGGCCGTCATGAGCTACAGCGCCTGGATGCGCTGATCACACCCCGGCCTGCCGGGCGGCGGCGGTCACGGTCTGCTCCAGCAGCGTGGCGATGGTCATCGGACCCACACCGCCCGGTACCGGGGTGATCAGCGAGGCCCGTTCCACGGCGGAGTCGAAGTCGACGTCGCCGACGTTCCCCGGGTTGTAGCCGGCGTCGATCACGACCGCGCCCGGCTTGATGTCCTGCCCCGTGATCAGACGGGGCCGGCCGACGGCGGCCACGACGATGTCCGCCTCGCGCACGGCGGCGGACAGGTCCCGGGTGCGGGAGTGGCAGTAGGTGACGGTCGCGTCGCGGGACAGGAGCAGCATGCCGACCGGCTTGCCGAGGATCGCGCTGCGGCCGACCACCACGGCCCGCTTGCCGGCCGGGTCCACGCCGTACTCGTCGAGCAGCCGCAGGATGCCCCCGGGCGTGCAGGAGACGAACCCGGGCAGTCCGAAGCTCATGGTGGCGAAGGAGGCGAAGGTGACGCCGTCGACGTCCTTCTCCGGCGCGATCGCCTCGAACGCGGCCCGCTCGTCGACGTGGTCGCCCACCGGATGCTGCAGCAGGATGCCGTGCACGCCCGGGTCGGCCGACAACTTCCGCAGCGTGCCGACGAGTTCCGCGGTGGTCGTGGCGGCGGGCAGGGCCACGTGCCGGGACTCGATGCCCGCCGCGCGGCAGCGGTTCCGCTTCATGCGGACGTAGGTGACGGAGGCGGGGTCCTCGCCGACCAGCACCGTGGCGAGACAGGGCGCGGCGCCCGTCCGTCCGGTGAGGTCCGCCGCCCGCTTCGCGGTCTCCTCGACGATGCGCCGGGCGAGGGCTGTGCCGTCCATGAGCCGGGCCTGTGTCACATGCGCTCCTGAGCTGATCGATCTCATCGCCCAGGCGCGCGGCATCCGTCGGGGGCCGCTCCCCGGTGGTACTCCACCTCAGCGCCAGTCACGGCCCGCCGACAGCCTAACCGAGACTCCGGGGCGGCCTCGCGGGCGGAGCGGCGGCCCGCCTCCCGCCCGGCTCACCGGGGCCGGATCCGCCTGACGCGCCGGATCCGGGGCGGGCGCGGCAGCGCGGGGTGCGGACGCGGGCGCACGGCCCGCAGCAACGACCGGACCACGGCGGCGGACAGGTGCACACCCGCGGCGGACACCGGCGCGGACCGTCGCGGGCGGGTTCGCCCCAGCGCCGCCCGGGCCGAGAAGGTCCAGGTCAGCCGCGAGCTGACCTGCACCCTCGCGGTCTTCCTCCCTACTCGTCCCATGCCTGGATCAGAATCTGCTCGGCGATCTTCCCGTCGCGCAGGGTGATCATCGACTCGGCGAGGACCCGAGTGCCGTCTCCGTACTCGCAGGACTCGCAGTAGGCGGCGTGGTCGCCCTGGACGACGCACCGGTCCAGCTTGTGCGTCATGTCGCGGCTGTAGATGTCGTCGAGCATCGCGGCGATCTCGCCCCGGCCGCGCAGGATCCGGGGATGGCTCGGCTGGGTGTTGCGGTCGATGATGCGGATCTGCGCGTCGTCCGCGTAGAGGGACAGCAGGGTGTTCCCCGTGGTCCCCTCCACGCCCCGGCGCAGTGTCTCGATGTCGAAGCTGGAGCCTGTCGCGGTGCCCATGGTGACCTCCTTCAGGGCGCCCGCGGCCCGGCGGGAGAAGGGCGGCGCGAGCCCCATATCCGAGGCTCCTCCGCCCCGGCGGGCTCGGCAAGCGCAGCGGGCCCGGTCCGCCTGACGGGTGAGCACCGCCCGGCGCCCGTGTCCGGCGGGGGCCCGGCGCCGTTGCTGAGGACATGATCTCAACACGACGCATCGTCGCCGCCGTGGGTCTCGCCGCCGGGTTCGCGGGCCTCGCCGCGCCCATGGCCAGTGCGGCCGGCAACAGCGCAGCGGAGACCGGGCGGATCAGCCCGATGGCCACCCTGGACTCGCTCGCCACCACTGGGCTGCCCGCCGACCAGGAGGGCCAGATCCCGAAGGTCTCCGAGCAACTGGGCGGTCTGAATCAGCTCGGCTCCCCCGACGGACTCGGTCAAGTGGGCCGGCTCACGGATCTGGTCGCTCCCGTGACCGGCCTGCTGCCCGGCCTCTAGGCCCGAGCCCCGGTCCACCGGGGGGTGTCCCGGCCGGGACACCCCCCGGTGGGGCCCGCCCGGGCCCCCCCGGGCGCAAGGACCCAGCTTGAGCGCGGGGTCC
>NZ_JBSFBX010000037.1:0-3282 GCF_053593175.1 Streptomyces sp. NPDC002386 | reverse complement strand
ATACGGTCGGGCACGCTGTTGGGTGTCTGAGGGAATGAACTTCTCCTCAGTCGCCGGCCCCAGTGAACTCCGGATGCGTCCGGGGGTGATGGGTGGCTGGTCGTTGTTTGAGAACTGCACAGTGGACGCGAGCATCTGTGGCCAAGTTTTTAAGGGCGCACGGTGGATGCCTTGGCACCAGGAACCGATGAAGGACGTGGGAGGCCACGATAGTCCCCGGGGAGTCGTCAACCAGGCTTTGATCCGGGGGTTTCCGAATGGGGAAACCCGGCAGTCGTCATGGGCTGTCACCCGCTGCTGAACACATAGGCAGTGTGGAGGGAACGAGGGGAAGTGAAACATCTCAGTACCCTCAGGAAGAGAAAACAACCGTGATTCCGGGAGTAGTGGCGAGCGAAACCGGATGAGGCCAAACCGTATGCGTGTGAGACCCGGCAGGGGTTGCGCATGCGGGGTTGTGGGATCTCTCTTCTGTCGTCTGCCGGCGGCAGGACGAGTCAGAAACCGTTGATGTAGGCGAAGGACATGCGAAAGGTCCGGCGTAGAGGGTAAGACCCCCGTAGTCGAAACGTCAGCGGCTCGTTTGAGAGACACCCAAGTAGCACGGGGCCCGAGAAATCCCGTGTGAATCTGGCGGGACCACCCGCTAAGCCTAAATATTCCCTGGTGACCGATAGCGGATAGTACCGTGAGGGAATGGTGAAAAGTACCGCGGGAGCGGAGTGAAATAGTACCTGAAACCGTGTGCCTACAAGCCGTGGGAGCGTCGGATACGTGCTTGCACGTATCTCGTGACTGCGTGCCTTTTGAAGAATGAGCCTGCGAGTTTGCGGTGTGTTGCGAGGTTAACCCGAGTGGGGAAGCCGTAGCGAAAGCGAGTCCGAACAGGGCGATTCAGTAGCACGCTCAAGACCCGAAGCGGAGTGATCTAGCCATGGGCAGGTTGAAGCGGAGGTAAGACTTCGTGGAGGACCGAACCCACCAGGGTTGAAAACCTGGGGGATGACCTGTGGTTAGGGGTGAAAGGCCAATCAAACTCCGTGATAGCTGGTTCTCCCCGAAATGCATTTAGGTGCAGCGTCGTGTGTTTCTTGCCGGAGGTAGAGCACTGGATAGGCGATGGGCCCTACCGGGTTACTGACCTTAGCCAAACTCCGAATGCCGGTAAGTGAGAGCACGGCAGTGAGACTGTGGGGGATAAGCTCCATGGTCGAGAGGGAAACAGCCCAGAGCATCGACTAAGGCCCCTAAGCGTACGCTAAGTGGGAAAGGATGTGGAGTCGCACAGACAACCAGGAGGTTGGCTTAGAAGCAGCCACCCTTGAAAGAGTGCGTAATAGCTCACTGGTCTAGTGATTCCGCGCCGACAATGTAGCGGGGCTCAAGCGTACCGCCGAAGTCGTGTCATTGCAGCATGTACGGCCAACGCCGGCTGTGATGGGTAGGGGAGCGTCGTCTGCCGGGTGAAGCGGCACTGGAAGGTAGTCGTGGACGGTTGACGAGTGAGAATGCAGGCATGAGTAGCGATACAAACGTGAGAAACGTTTGCGCCGATTGACTAAGGGTTCCTGGGTCAAGCTGATCTGCCCAGGGTAAGTCGGGACCTAAGGCGAGGCCGACAGGCGTAGTCGATGGATAACCGGTTGATATTCCGGTACCCGCTGTGAAGCGTCAAACATCGAGCATCGTGATGCTAAGGCCGTGAAGCCGCCCTGATCTCTTCGGAGTTGAGGGGAGTGGTGGAGCCGCCGAACCAAGCGGTTAGTAGGTGAGTGATGGGGTGACGCAGGAAGGTAGTCCATCCCGGGCGGTGGTTGTCCCGGGGTAAGGGTGTAGGACGAGTGGTAGGCAAATCCGCCGCTCATGTGTCTGAGACCTGATGCCGAGCCGATTGTGGTGAAGTGGATGATCCTATGCTGTCGAGAAAAGCCTCTAGCGAGTTTCATGGCGGCCCGTACCCTAAACCGACTCAGGTGGTCAGGTAGAGAATACCGAGGCGTTCGGGTGAACTATGGTTAAGGAACTCGGCAAAATGCCCCCGTAACTTCGGGAGAAGGGGGGCCACGTCTGGTGAGAGCACTTGCTGCTCGAGCTGGGGGTGGCCGCAGAGACCAGCGAGAAGCGACTGTTTACTAAAAACACAGGTCCGTGCGAAGCCGTAAGGCGATGTATACGGACTGACGCCTGCCCGGTGCTGGAACGTTAAGGGGACCGGTTAGCTCTGATTCGTCAGGGCGAAGCTGAGAACTTAAGCGCCAGTAAACGGCGGTGGTAACTATAACCATCCTAAGGTAGCGAAATTCCTTGTCGGGTAAGTTCCGACCTGCACGAATGGCGTAACGACTTCTCGACTGTCTCAACCATAGGCCCGGTGAAATTGCACTACGAGTAAAGATGCTCGTTTCGCGCAGCAGGACGGAAAGACCCCGGGACCTTTACTACAGTTTGATATTGGTGTTCGGTTCGGCTTGTGTAGGATAGCTGGGAGACTTTGAAGTTCACACGCCAGTGTGGGTGGAGTCGTCGTTGAAATACCAGTCTGGTCGTGCTGGATGTCTAACCTGGGTCCGTGATCCGGATCAGGGACAGTGTCTGATGGGTAGTTTAACTGGGGCGGTTGCCTCCTAAAGAGTAACGGAGGCGCCCAAAGGTTCCCTCAGCCTGGTTGGCAATCAGGTGTTGAGTGTAAGTGCACAAGGGAGCTTGACTGTGAGACCGACGGGTCGAGCAGGGACGAAAGTCGGGACTAGTGATCCGGCGGTGGCTTGTGGAAGCGCCGTCGCTCAACGGATAAAAGGTACCCCGGGGATAACAGGCTGATCTTCCCCAAGAGTCCATATCGACGGGATGGTTTGGCACCTCGATGTCGGCTCGTCGCATCCTGGGGCTGGAGTCGGTCCCAAGGGTTGGGCTGTTCGCCCATTAAAGCGGTACGCGAGCTGGGTTTAGAACGTCGTGAGACAGTTCGGTCCCTATCCGCTGTGCGCGTAGGAATATTGAGAAGGGCTGTCCCTAGTACGAGAGGACCGGGACGGACGAACCTCTGGTGTGCCAGTTGTTCTGCCAAGGGCATGGCTGGTTGGCTACGTTCGGGAGGGATAACCGCTGAAAGCATCTAAGCGGGAAGCCTGCTTCGAGATGAGTATTCCCACCTCCTTGAGAGGGTAAGGCTCCCAGTAGACGACTGGGTTGATAGGCCGGATCTGGAAGCACGGTAACGTGTGAAGGTGACCGGTACTAATAGGCCGAGGGCTTGTCCTCAGTTGCTCGCGTCCACTGTGT
>NZ_JBSFBX010000036.1:0-5108 GCF_053593175.1 Streptomyces sp. NPDC002386 | reverse complement strand
GCCTGCCCAGCCAGATGCAACGCCACCAACGACGACGAACACGCCGTATCCACCGACACCGCAGGCCCCTCAAGCCCCAGCACATACGACACCCGACCCGACACCACCGAGCCCATCAGGCCGGTGCTGAAGCCCTCGGTGGCGTCGCCGGCCGCGTTGCCGAGCTGGGCGTAGTCCTGGGACATCACACCGGCGAAGACACCCGTCCGTGAACCCCGCAGCCCCTGCGGGTCGACCCCGGCCCGCTCGATCGCCTCCCAGCACACCTCCAGCAACAACCGCTGCTGCGGATCCATCGCCACCGCCTCACGCGGCGACACACCAAAGAACCCCGCATCGAAGCCCGCGACATCGGCCAGGAACCCGCCCCGCCGCACATACGACTTCCCCGGGACATCCGGATCCGGATCGAAAAGCCCCTCCACGTCCCAACCACGATCCGAGGGGAACCCACCGATCCCCTCCCCACCCGAGCGGACCAGATCCCACAGACCCTCCGGAGACACCACACCCCCCGGATAACGGCACCCCATCCCCACCACCACAACCGGATCGGAGTCCACCCCCGACGCCGACGGGGAAGGGATCACGGGTGTGACTGCCACCGCTTCCGTGTCTCCTGGCAGCAGCCGCTCCAGGAGGTGGTGGGCCAATGCCTGCGCGGTCGGATAGTCGAACACCAGGGACGCGGGAAGGCTCAGCCCGGTCGCGGCCTGGAGGCCGTTGCGGACGTTGACACCGCCGAGGGAGTCCAGGCCCAGGTCCCGGAACGCGGCCGTGGCTGCGACAGCATCCGAGCTGCCGTATCCCAGCACCGCCGCCACCGACGACGACACCAGTTCGGTCAGCAATGCGCGCCGGCCGTCCAGAGCGGTGCCGCGCAAGCGGGACACCAACTGCGACACGGACTCCCCCG
The DNA here is from genome assembly GCF_053593175.1 of Streptomyces sp. NPDC002386. Lineage (NCBI taxonomy): Bacteria > Bacillati > Actinomycetota > Actinomycetes > Kitasatosporales > Streptomycetaceae > Streptomyces > Streptomyces sp. NPDC002386. The sequence continues at coordinate 4,192 of NZ_JBSFBX010000036.1, read as the reverse complement.
TCGCAGCGGTGCGCCGTACCGCGGGAACCAGCTCGGCCAGCACCGGCGCCAGCTCACCGGCCCGGGCCAGACGACGCAGGGCCGGAAGATCCCACCGCGTACCCACCACATGGCCCGCGCCTGCGGACAGCGCCGCATCGAACAGTTCCACGGCCTGTGCGGAGCCCAACGGCAGTACACCACCCGCTCGAAGCCGAGCCACAGCCTCGTCGGCCAGCCCGGCGCCCATAGCGCCGGCGTCGGCCCACAGGCCCCAGGAGACCGACTGTCCCGCGAGTCCCAGACCCCGCCGGTGCACGGCCAGCGCGTCCAGGAAGGTGTTCGCCGCGGCGTAGTTGCCCTGGCCCGGGCCACCCAGCACCCCGGACAGCGACGAGACCACCGAGAACAGCGCAAGGTCCCGATCGAGGGTGGCCTCATGCAGGTACCAGGCCGCGTCCGCCTTCGCCGCGAGGACCCGGTCCAAGCGCTCGGCTGTCAGCGAGCCGATCACGCCGTCGTCCAGCACACCCGCCGCATGAACGACACCGCGCAGTTCGAAGCCCTCCGGCACCGAAGCCACGAGATCCACCACCGCGGCACGGTCCGACACATCGCAGGCCACAAGCCGAACCACCGCACCGGCGGCTTCGAGATCAGCCAGCAACTCGGTCACGCCTTCGGCACGTTCGCCCCGACGAGACGCCAGTACGACGCAACCCGCCCCGTGCTCCTGGACCAACCGCCGTGCCAGTACGCCGCCGACGCCCCCCGTGCCACCGGTGACGATCACGGCGCCGTCCGCACCGATCCCGGTCTCCACGGACTCCGCCCCGCCGGCGCGCACAAGGCGCGCCGCACGCACGATCCCGTCCCGCACCACGAGCTGCGGCTCGTCCAACTCCGCCAGCGCCGCGTCGGCTTCGCCGTCGGTGTCCACGAGCACGATCCGGCCCGGGTTCTCCGACTGCGCCGACCGCACCAGGCCCCACACCGCCGATGCCGCCACGTCCGTGACCGCCTCACCCGGAAGGCCGACGGCGCCCCTGGTCACCACCATCAGCGTCGAGCCCTCGTACCGGGGTGCGGTCAGCCAGGCCTGCAGGACTTCGAGCGCCCGATGTACGCCGCTGTGCATCGACGCCACCACATCGGCGCCGGCCTCGGCAGCCCACTCCCACACCACGACCGGCGGCACGGACTCGGCATCCGGATCCCAGCCGGCGTACTCGACCGCTTCCGTAGCGCGCTTCGGCAGCGGGACCGGCGACCACACCACCTCGAACAGCCCGTCGGGCGCCGTGCTCACCGCCGCGGCCGAGGTCAGCGCCTCCGGTGACACCGGCCGCGTCGCCAGCGAGCCGATCTCCAGCACCAGGGCACCGCTCTCGTCCGCGACATGCACCGAGACGGCGTCGGAGCCGGCAGGCGCGAACCGGACCCGCACCGAGGAAGCACCGACCGCCCGCAGCGACACGTCTTCGAAGAGGAACGGAACCTGAACGACCTCCATGTCCGACCCTGCGTCCTGAGCGGCGAGTCGAGGGGCGTGGACCACCGCGTCCAGGAGCGCCGGGTGTACCCCGAACCCGCTCACATCCGTCGCGGACGAAGCACTCACCTCGGCGAAGAGCTCGCCGCCACGCCGCCAGGCCGCGCGCACGCCACGAAACACCGGCCCGTACCCGTAGCCCTGCTCCGCGAGTTGCTCGTAGGCGGTCTCCACGTCGACCGCCTCTGCCCCGACCGGCGGCCACACCGACTCCGGCCACCCCCGCTCGGCGGACTGGTCCGCGGCCAGCACGCCCTGCGCGTGCCGCACCCACCCCTGACGGTCGTCGTCCGCCACGGCACCGGTGCGTGAGTGGATCTCCAGGTCCCGGCGCCCCGCCTCATCCGGCTCGCCCACGACGACGTGCACCTGGACCCCGCCGCGCTCGGGGAGCAGCAGTGGAGCAGTCATGGCCAGCTCCCGCACCACCGGGCACCCGACCTCGTCACCGGCCCGCACCGCCATCTCGACCAATGCAGCCGCCGGCACCATCACATGCCCGAACACCTCGTGCTCAGCGAGCCACGGCTGTCCGGACCTCGACAACTGTCCGGTCAGCACCACCTGGGAGGCGCCCGGCGAGGCCACGACCGCACCCAGCAGGGGGTGTTCAGCCGCAGCCAAGCCCGCGGACCGCACGTCCGTCCCCTGGGTGGTCGGCGTGAGCCAGTACCGCTCACGCTGGAACGCGTAAGTCGGCACCTCCACGAGCCGACCGCCCGCGCACCACGGCTCCCAGGACACCGGGACCCCGGACACGTACAACTGCCCGAGCCCGGCCACGAACGCCGCCGATTCCGGACCCCGGCGAGACAACAACGGGACTACAGACGCAGCCTCAACGCCCTCAGCGACGTCCTCCAGCGTGCTCACCACGGCCGAGACCAGCGCTCCCGGCCCCAGCTCAGCAAAGCGACAGACGTCCTGACCAGCCAAGTACGTCACGGCGTCGGCGAAGCGCACCGCCTGCCGCGCATGCCGCACCCAGTACTCCGCCGACCCGAACCCGGTCCCGACATCGGCGAGCTCGCCGGTCACGTTGGACACCAGCCCCACACCACCCGCAGGAACCGACACCCTCACCTCAGACGCGACCCGCTCGAACTCCTCCAGCACCGGATCAAGCAACGGCGAATGAAACGCGTGCGACACCGCCAACGAACGCGTCCGGCAACCAACCCCCTCCAACCCGACCACCGCAGCATCGACCGCCGCCCGAGCACCCGAAATCACCACACTGCCCGGCGCATTCACCGCCGCCACCACCACCGGACCCAACCCCGGCGCCACCCCCGCCAGAACCTCCTCCACCACCTCCAACGACCCCGAGACCGCCGTCATCACCCCGGCCTCAGCCCGCTGCATCAACCGCCCCCGCACCACCACCAACCGCGCCGCATCCTCCAACGACAACATCCCCACCACATGCGCCGCAGCGATCTCCCCCACCGAATGACCCACCACGAAATCAGGCCTCACACCCCGAGCCTGAAGCAGACGAAACAGCGCCACCTCCAGCGCGAACAACGCCGGCTGCGTGAACTCCGTCCGCTCCAACACCCCCGCATCCGAACCCCACACCACATCCAGCAACCGGTGACCCCACCACCGGTCCACCTCCCCAGCAACCACCTCCAACTCCCGAGCGAACTCAGGAACCGCGCCGGCCAACTCCCGGCCCATCCCCAACCACTGCGCACCCTGACCCGGAAACACGAACGCCAGCCCACCAGCACACACCGAACCCGCGACCACACCGGAGCCCTCCCGCCGCGCGGCAAGATCCGCAAGACCAGACAGCAACTCCCCCCGATCAGCACCGAACACCACCGCCCGATGCCCGAACACCGAACGCCGAGACAAAGACAACGCCACATCAGCGTCACTGAAGCCGGACGCGGCCTCACCGCCGACCCAGTCAGCTAGCCCCGCGGCCTGCTCGGCCAGCGCGTCCGGAGTCTTGGCCGACAGCGTCCACACACCGCCGACCGCACCCCACGCCGGAGGAGCCACCTCCGACTCCGCCTCCCTGTCGGGCTCCGGCGCCTGCTCCACGATGACGTGGGCGTTGGTGCCCGACAGCCCGAATGACGACACACCCGCCCGCCGAGGACGGTCCACCACCGGCCACGCCCGCTCCGCCGTCAGCAGCTCCACCCGGCCGCTAGTCCAGTCGACGTGCGACGAGGGCGCGTCCACGTGGAGCGTGCGAGGCAGCGTGCCGTGCCGCAACGCCTCGATCACCTTGATCACACCGCCGACACCGGCAGCGGCCTGCGTGTGACCGACGTTCGACTTCAACGACCCCAGCCACAAAGGCTCGGCGTCCGCGGACCGCTGCCCATACGTCGCCAACAGCGCCTGCGCCTCGATCGGGTCCCCCAGCACCGTGCCGGTGCCGTGCGCCTCGACAACATCCACGTCCGACGCGGACAGCCCCGCCGACGCCAACGCCGCCCGAATCACCCGCTGCTGCGACGGCCCATTCGGAGCAGTCAACCCGTTGGAGGCACCGTCCTGGTTCACCGCCGAACCCGCCACCACCGCGAGAATCGGGTGCCCGTTGCGCCGGGCATCCGACAACCGCTCCAGCAACAGCACCCCGACACCCTCACCCCAACCAGTGCCGTCCGCAGCATCCGCGAACGCCTTGCACCGCCC
>NZ_JBSFBX010000035.1:0-6238 GCF_053593175.1 Streptomyces sp. NPDC002386 | reverse complement strand
CGCATCCGGCGGTCGCGCAGGCCGTGGTCGTCGCTCGTTCCGACGACACCGACACCCCCGGCGTCACCGACACCACCAAACGACTCGTCGCATACATCGTGCCCAAGCGGTCGGACGCCACCGAGAAGGTCGCCACCAGCGGAGACACCATCGACGGCGTTCTCGAGTTCCACGGCGACATGGTCGTGGTGGACGGTGTCGTCACCGATCACGTCGTGGCCGAGGTACGGAGCCACGCGGCGGAACGGCTCCCGGAGTACATGGTGCCGTCGGCGTTCGTGGTGTTGGACGGGTTGCCGTTGACGGTGAACGGCAAGGTCGACAAAGCCGCTCTTCCGGCGCCGGTGTTCTCCGGTGGTGCTTATCGTGCGCCTGCTTCTGCGGAGGAGGAGTTGCTGGCGGGTGTGTTCGCCGAGGTCCTCGGCGTGGACCGGGTCGGGGTTGATGATGACTTCTTCGCCCTGGGCGGGGACAGCATCCGCTCGATCCAGGTGGTGACCCAGGCCCGTCATGTGGGTCTGAGTGTCAAGGCGCGGGATGTCTTCGAGGCCCGTACCGTCGCCGGACTCGCTCTGCTGGCCGGCGCCAGTGGTGGTGCCGGGGACCGTGCCGTGCTGGAGGAACTGCCTGGGGGCGGGGTCGGTGAGGTGGGGCTGCTGCCGATCGGTCACTGGATGCTCGACCGGCAGGGCTCGCACGGCCGTTACGCGCAGTGGATGGTGCTGGACCTGCCCACCGGCATCGACCACGACGGTCTTGTCGCGACGTTGTCGGCGGTCGTGGACCGGCACGACATGTGGCGCTCCCGCCTGATCCCCGGCCACGGACACGGCAGCGGGGAGGAGTCGAAGCTGGTCCTCGACGAGCCCGGCTCCATCGACATATCGACTCTGCTGCATCGCGTCGAATGCGACGGCGGCAGTGACGAGAACGCCTGGGGCGGACTGATCTCCTCTGAGCTGGACCGCGCCCTGGACCGTCTGGACCCCGCTGCCGGGACCATGCTGCAGTTCGTCTGGTTCACCCCGACCAGCACCAGCACCAGCGTCGGAACCGGCCTCGGCACCGGCGCTGACAAGGGCCGCCTTCTCGTCGTCGCCCACCACCTCGTCGTCGACGGCGTCTCCTGGCGCATCCTCGTCCCGGACTTCGTGCAGGCCTGGGCGGCCGTGCGAGAAGGTCGGGTGCCTGTGCTGCCCGAGGTCGGTACTTCGGTACGCCGCTGGAGCACGGCCCTGGCCGAGGAGTCCCACCGACCGGAACGCGTCGCCGAACTCGGCCACTGGCGTGACGTCCTCGCCCAGCCGGATCCGGTGCTCGGGACCAGGCCCCTGAACCCGTCGCTGGACACCACGGCGACGGCCGAGCGGGTGCGGGTGCGGTTGTCCGCCGAGGTGACCGAGACGCTGCTGACGCGGCTGCCGGAGGTGTTCCGCTGCGGTCCCGACGACGCCCTGCTGACCGGCGTGGCGCTGGCCGTCGCGGCGTGGCGGCGGACCCGGGGCGGTTCGGAGCAGTCGGTGCTCGTGAACATGGAGGGCCACGGCCGCGAGGAGGACGTGATCCCGGGCGCGGACCTGTCGCGGACCGTCGGCTGGTTCACCACGCTCTACCCGGTGCGGGCCGACGTCGCCGGGATCGATCTCGACGACGCCTTCGCCGGCGGCCTCGCCGCAGGACGTGCAGTGAAGGCGGTCAAGGAGCAGCTGCGCGCGGTCCCCGACAAGGGCATCGGCTACGGCCTGCTGCGCCACCTCAACCCCGACACCGCCCCCATCCTTTCCCAACTGCCCACCGGACAGATCGGCTTCAACTACCTCGGCCGGTTCTCCGGCGACACCGGCGCTCCGGCCGAGATCGGGGGCCAGGGATGGGCACCGGTCTCCTTGTTCGACGACGTGTCCGCGGAGTTCGACGCCGACATGCCCATCACGCACACCCTCGACATCAACGCCGTTGTCACCGACTCCGCTCAAGGGCCGACCCTCAGCGCGCTGTTCACGTTCGCCTCCGGAGCGCTGGCGCGGGAGGACGCCCAGCGGCTCGCCGATCTGTGGGTGGAGGCCCTGACCGGACTCGCCCGGCATGCCACCACCGACGCCGCCGGCGGGCTCACACCGTCCGACCTGGCGCTGGTCTCGCTGAGCCAGGCGGAGATCGAGACCATGGAAGTGCGGCACCGGGACCGTCGTCCGGTGGACGTCTGGCCGTTGACGCCCATGCAGTCCGGTCTGCTGTTCCACGCCATGCTGGCCGGGCAGGAGTACGACCCCTACCAGATGCAGTTCACGCTGCACCTGGACGGTCCGGTGGAGGCGGACCGTATGCGGGCCGCGGGGCAGGCGCTGCTGGACCGGTACCCGAACCTGCGCGTGGCCTTCGACTTCGCGGCGGACGGGGCGGCGGTGCAGGTCGTGCCGGACCGGGTCGAGCTGCCCTGGGCGGAGATCGACCTGCGGGACCTGCCCGAGGGCGAACGCGGCCGCAGACTGGAGGAGTTGCTGGCCGCCGACTCCCGTGCGCACTTCGATCCGGCGACGGCGCCGCTGTTCCGGCTCACGCTGATCCGGATGGCCGAGCGCGGTTTCGAGCTGATCGTGACCAGCCACCACCTGATGTTCGACGGCTGGTCGCTGCCGCTGGTCCTGCGGGATCTCATCGGGCTCTACGAGGATCGCGGGGACGCCTCGGCGCTGCCCCGGCCCCGGAACTACCGGGACTTCCTGGTCTGGCGGTCGCGGCAGGACCGTGCCGTGTCCGCCCGCGCCTGGGCCGAGGAGCTCGCGGGCGTGACCGAGCCGACCCTGCTGGCACCGCAGGCGCGGGCCGCCGACACCGCCGGCGGCATCGGCCGTGCCGAGGTCGCGCTGTCCCCCGAGGGAGCGCGGGAGCTGGTGCGCCGCGCCGCCGACATGGGGGTGACGATCAACACCGTCGTCCAGGGCGCCTGGGCGATCCTGCTCGGTCAGCTGACCGCCCGCAACGACGTGCTGTTCGGCATGACGGTCTCCGGCCGGCCGCCGCAACTGGCCGGCGTCGACGAGATGCTCGGCCTGTTCATCAACACACTGCCGGTCCGCGCCCACTACCACCCCGGTGACTCGCTCACCAAGGTCATGACGGACCTGCAGGGTCGGCAGACCGGGCTGCTCGACCATCACCACCACAGCCTGGCCGAGATCCAGGAGGGCACCGGACTGCGCACCCTGTTCGACAGCGTCGTGGTCTTCGAGTCCTACCCGTGGGACGGCGCGGGTGCCCAGGCGCTGTCCGACTCCGGTGTGACGATCAGCCGGTTCCGGTACTCGACGGGCACGCACTACGCCATGACGCTGATGGCGGCGCCCGAGCCGCTGCGGATGTCGCTCCAGTACCAGCGCGGTGTGTTCGAACCGGGGGCCGTGGAGCGCATGGCGGAGCGGTACCTGCGGGTGCTGGAACAGATCGTCGCCGACCCGGACGTCCCGGTCGCCACCGTGGAGGTGCTCACCGCCGCGGAGCGCGAGCTGCTGGAGCAGAAGCGGCCGGCGAGGTCAGCGGCGGCGCGCGGAACGGTCGGGCACGACCCGTCCCTGCTGCCCGGTCTGTTCGAGGCCGCGGTGGCCGGGTCGCCCGAGGCGGTGGCCGTGCTCGACGACAGCCGGTCGCTGACCTATGCCGAGCTCGACGCACACGCCAACGCACTGGCCATGGAGCTGATCGAACTCGGCGCCCGCCCCGATCGCCCGGTGGCCGTGGCCGTCTCCGCGCGACGGTCGGTGGAGTCGGTGGTGGCGCTGCTCGCGGTGGCCAAGGCCGGGGGCGCGTATTTGCCGCTGGAGACCGACGCGAGCCACGCCACCGCTCTGGCCGCCTGCGCCGACGCGGCGAACGGTGCCGGCCCGGTGGCCGTTCTCGCCGAGCGCGAAGCCGCGACCGCCCTGCCGGAACTGCCGGTCCCGTACCTCTACCTGGACGGGCCCCGGGCGGGAGTGGAGCGCGCGCCCAAGCACGCGGAACGGCGCCGGCCACTGCGGCCGCAGCACCTGGCCCTCGTCACCGGTACGCCGGAGCCGAACCGCGCGTCGCTCGGCCGTACGGGGATCACCTATCACAACGTCACCGCTCTCGTGGCACGGCTGGCCGCCCAGCTCGGCATGGGGCCGGGCGTGCGGCTCCTGCCCCGCACGTCCGCGAGCGTCGACATAGCGACGGTGGAGGTGTTCACCGCGCTGTCCACGGGCGCCACCCTCGACCTCACCGATGACCCGCTGGGCACCCGCCCGGGCGGCCCCTGGACGAGGACCGTCCTCAGCGCGCGGCCCTCACGCTTCACCGCGGTCCCCGGCGGCGCGACGGAGGACGTCGACACCGTCCTGTTCTCCGGTGAGCCGCTGCCGGCCGAGCTGGTCGCCAAGGTGAGGGCCGAGCTGCCGGGAACACGGGTGCTCCACTGGTACGGGCACCCGGAGACCGGAACCGTCACCACCCTCACGGTCCCGCACACCGAGGAGTGGACCGGCACCGGATTCCCCCCGCTGGGCCTGCCGCTGCCGGATGTGCAGGCGCTGGTGCTGGGCCCCGGGTTCGCTCCGGTCCCGCCCCGGGTCACGGGCGAGCTGTACCTCGCCGGACCGGGCCTCGGCCGCGGTTACCTGGGCGCTCCCGGCCGGACGGCGGCCCGCTTCGTGGCCAACCCGTTCGATCCGGCCGGCGGCCGGATGTACCGCACCGGCGACCTGGTCCGCCGCATGCGGACCGGTGAACTGGTCCACGTCGGCCGTATCGACGACCGCCCGACGGTCCCTGCCGCCGAACCGAACGGCGCCGGGGCACCGGCGTCCGCACCGCCGGTGCCCGCGCCGGTGACCGAACAGCCGTAGCCAGGCAACGACAGGGCCCGAGGCGACCGCGCCGGGCCCATCGATCCTCGAGAGGTAATGTCATGATCCCGTTGTCGTTCGCGCAGAGCCGGCTGTGGTTCCTGTACCGGTTCGAGGGTCCGTCGGTGACCTACAACCAGCCCGTCGTGCTTCGTCTGCGGGCCGATGTCGACGCCGGTGTGATGGCCCTCGCCGTGCGTGACGTGGTGCTGCGGCACGAGAGTCTGCGCACGGTGATCGGCGAGGACGAGCGGGGCGTGGCGTTCCAGCGGATCCTGTCGCCGCAGGACGTGTCGATCGAGGTCCCGACGCGGGCGGTCACCGAGGAACAGGTCGCGGACGCGATCGCGGAGGCGGTGGCCCACCGTTTCACGCTGGAGTCCGAGATCCCGATCCGGGTGAGCCTGCTGGCGGTCGGACCGCAGGAGTACGTCCTGGTCATCCTGATGCACCACATCGCCGGTGACGCCGCCTCCATGGCTCCGCTGGCTCGCGACCTGACGACGGCGTACGTGTTCCGGGCCCAGGGCCAGGAACCCGAGTGGGAGCCGCTGCCCGTCCAGTACGCCGACTACACGCTGTGGCAGCAGGAACTGCTCGGCGAGCTGGACAACCCGGAGAGCATCGCCGCCGCCCAGGTCGCCTACTGGCGCCGGGAACTGGCCGGCTCCCCGCAGCCCCTGACCCTGCCCACCGACCGGCAGCGCCCCGTGCACCGAAGCCACCGCGGCGAGACCGTCGAGTTCGCCGTCACGCCCGAACTGGCATCCGGCATCGAGGCACTGGCCCGCAAGCACAACGCGACCGTGCCCATGGTGCTGCAGGCCGCGTACGCCCTGCTGCTCTCCAAGCTGGGCGCCGGCGATGACGTCGTGATGGGCTCCCCGATCGCGGGCCGCACGGACGAGGACCTCAACGACCTGATCGGCTTCTTCGTCAACAACTGGGTGCTGCGGGTCGATCTGTCGGGGGACCGGTCGTTCGAGCAGGTCGTGGACCAGGTGCGGGACAAGGCGCTCGCCGCCTACGACAACCAGGACGTGCCGTTCGAGCGGCTGGTGGAACTGCTGAACCCGGAGCGGTCCACGTCCTACCACCCGCTGTTCCAGGTCGCGTTCGTCTGGCAGAGCACCATCGCGACCCCGGACACGGTGGTCGAGATGCCCGGCCTGGAATGGTCGGTCGTACCCACGGAGAACCAGGTCGCCAAGTTCGACCTCAGCCTGATCATGGCCGAGGTCGGCGGGGAGTTCCGCGGCTACCTGGAGTACGCCCTCGATGTCTTCGATCGTGGTGTGGCGGAGTTGTTGGTGGGGCGGTTTGTGCGGGTGTTGGAGCAGGTGGTGGCTGTGCCGGGGGTGTTGGTGCGGGGTGTG
>NZ_JBSFBX010000034.1:0-6730 GCF_053593175.1 Streptomyces sp. NPDC002386 | reverse complement strand
CGGGTGCGTGCGGTGTGGCCGGGGGTGCGGGTGGTGAACTCGTTCGGCCAGTCGGAGACGTTCTACGACTCCACGTACGAGGTGCCCGCCGGGGTGCACGAGGAGGGGCCGGTGCCGATCGGCAGCCCCCTGGACGGCGTCCGCATGTACGTCCTCGGCCCGGGCCTCACCCCTAACCCCATCGGCGTGACCGGCGAACTGTACGTGGCCGGCGACGTCGTGGGACGGGGTTACCGGGGCCGGGGCGATCTGACGGCGTCGAGGTTCGTGGCCGACCCGTTCGGCGCGGAACCCGGCGGGCGGCTGTACCGCACCGGCGACCTGGTCCGCTGGATCGAGCCGCGGCCCGGAGCGGACGGCGGGCCGGTGCTTGAGTACGTCGGCCGCGCCGACGTCCAGGTCAAGGTACGCGGCATCCGCATCGAACCCGGCGAGGTCGAAGCGGTGCTGCTGGCCCACCCGATGGTGTCGGCGGCGACCGTGGTCGTGGCCGACACCGACAACGGCAGACGGCTCGTCGGATACGTCGTGCCGCTGCGCACCGCGGGCTCCTTCGGCCACACGGCCTCCGGCGCCAGCATCGACATGGAGTTCGAGACCGCCCCCCTCGACCCGCGCGGACTGCGCCAGTACGTGGCGGGCCGGCTGCCCGAGTTCATGGTGCCCGCCGCGGTCATGGTCCTGGACCGGATGCCGCTCACCCCCAACGGCAAACTCGACCGCGCCGCACTGCCCGCCCCCGCCTTCGAGAGCACCGGATACCGCGCACCCCACACACCCGCCGAAGTCCTGCTCGCCGGCATCTACGCCGACGTGCTCGACATGGACCGGGTCGGCGCCGACGACGACTTCTTCGCCATCGGCGGCGACAGCATCCGCTCCATCCAGGTCGTGGCCCGAGCCCGCACGGCCGGACTGGACATCACCGCCCAGGACGTGTTCGCACACGGCAGCGTCGCCGAACTCGCCGCCGTCGCCGGGCGGACGGCCGACCGACCCGTCCTCGAGGAACTCGACGGCGGCGGCGTCGGTCCGATGCCACTCCTGCCGATCGCCCGCTTCCTCACCGAGTCCGGGCCGCACACCTCCCGCTACACCCAGTCGATGGTGCTCGAACTTCCCCCCGGCATCGACCCGGTCGGACTCGCCGTCACCCTCGACGCCGTCCTGGACCGGCACGACATGCTCCGGGCACGCCTCGTCACCGACGCCGACGGCCGCACCGAACTCCGAACCGGCGCACCGGGCACCGTGCGGGCCGCCGAACTGATCCACCGCATCGAGATGACCGGCGACCCCGACGCCCCGGCCGCCCTGCGCACCCTACGCACGGAGTTCGACGCGGCCGCGGACCGACTCGACCCGGCAGCAGGGGTTCTGCTGCGCTGCGTGTGGTTCGACCACGGCCCGGCCCGCCGCGGCCGGCTCGCGGTCGTCGCCCACCACCTCGCCGTCGACGGAGTGTCCTGGCAGATCCTGGTCACGGACCTCACCACGGCCTGGCAGCGGGTACGCCTCGGCCGCACCCCCGCGCTGGAACCCGTGGGCACCTCGGCCCGGCGCTGGTCCCACGCCCTGCGGGACGAAGCCCTGACCGAGCGCCGCACCGCCGAACTGCCGCACTGGCTGGACACCGTGCGCGGCCCCGACCCACTGCTCGGAGACCGCCCGCTCGACCCGGCCGTCGACGTCGTGTCGACCGTCGAACGGATCCGGGTCACCCTGTCCGCCGACACCACCGACGCGGTACTGACCAAACTGCCCGGCCGGTTCCGGGCCGGCGCCCACGACGGCCTGCTCACCGCCCTGGCCCTAGCCGTCGCCACCTGGCGCCGCCGCCGCGACCAGCCCGAGACCAGCACCCTGCTGCGTCTCGAAGGACACGGGCGCGAGGAGACGGTCGCCCCCGGCGCCGAACTCAGCCGCACCGTCGGCTGGTTCGCCACCCTGTTCCCGGTCCGGCTCGACACCGAAGGCGTCGACCTCGACGAGGCGCTGCGCGGCGGACCCGCGGCCGGCCGCGCCGTCAAACAGGTCAAGGAGCAACTGCTCGCCGTCCCCGGCAAGGGCATCGGCTACGGCCTGCTCCGCCACCTCAACCCGGACACCGGCCCCCGCCTCGCCGGCCACCCCACCGGCCAGATCGCCTTCAACTACCTGGGCCGGGTCACCGGCGGCACGGCGCCCCGGCGCGGCGACGGCGCCGCCTGGCTCCCGCTCGCCGACGGCGACCTGCTGGCCCCGGACCTGGACGCCGGCATGCCCGTCACGGCCCTCGTGGACATCGGGGCGGCCGTCACCGACGGCCCCGACGGACCCGCGCTCCGCGCCACCTTCGCCTTCCCGACCGGCGCCATCGGCCGGGAAGCGGTACAGGAACTGGCCGACCTGTGGACCGAGGCGCTGAGCGGACTCGCCCGCCACCTCGCCACCCCGGACGCCGGCGGGCTCACCCCCTCCGACGTACCACTGGTCCCCCTGACCCTGCCGGAACTGGAGGAACTGGAGCGCGCCCAGCCCGGCCTCACTGACGTGTGGCAGGTGACCCCCATGCAGGCGGGCCTGCTCTTCCACGCCAGCCTGGCCGGCCCCGGCGCGGACGCCTACCACGTCCAGTACGTCTTCCACCTCCAAGGGGAGGTCGACGCCGGCCGGCTGCGCGCCGCGGGCCAGACCCTCCTCGACCGGCACGCCAACCTGCGCGCCGGGTTCGTCACCCAGTCCGGCACCACCGTGTCCGTGATCCGGCAGGCCGTCGAACTGCCCTGGCAGCACCGCGACCTGTCCGGCCTCGCCGACGCGGAACGCACCGCCGCCTTCGAGCGACTGCTGGCCGCGGACCGCGACGCCGGCTTCGACATGGCCGTACCGCCGATGCTCCGGCTGATGCTGGTCACCCTGGAACCCGGCCGGTACGAGCTGGTCCTCACCGCGCACCACGTGCTCTTCGACGGCTGGTCACTGCCGCTGCTGCTCAAGGACCTGCTGTGGGTCTACGCCGACGGCGACGACACCGCACTGCCCCGCGTGCCGAGCTACCGCACCTTCCTGGCCTGGCTGGCCGGCCGCGACCGGCAGGAATCCCTGCGTGCCTGGCGGACCGAGCTGGCCGGGGTCACCGAGCCGACCCTGCTGGCCGGCACCGGACACCGCCCCGGCGACGGCGTCGAGGAGGTCGAGCAGATCGACGTACCGCTGCCCGTGGAGACCGCGCGCAAGGTCGCCCGCCGGGCCGCGGACCTCGGCGTCACCCTCAACACCGTCGTCCAGGGCGCCTGGGCCCTGCTCCTCGCCACCATGACCGGACGCACCGACGTCGTCTTCGGCGCCACCGTGTCCGGCCGGCCCGCCGAGGTACCGGACGTCGACGCGATGCCGGGCCTGTTCATCAACACCGTCCCCGTACGGGTCGCCTGCGCACCCGGGCTCACCCTGGCCGAGTACCTCTCCGACCTCCAGACCCGGCAGGTCGCCATGCTCGACCACCAGTACATCGGCCTCACCGAGATCTACGAGGCCACCGGGATGCGGTCGCTGTTCGACACCCTGCTGAGCTTCGACTCCTACCCGGTCGACCAGGCCGGCCTCGTCCAGGCCAACCAGGAGACCGGGATGACCGTCAGCGGCCTGCGCACCATCGCCGCCAACAACTTCCCGATGGCGGTGGTCGCCGCCGCGGACCCGGACCTGCGCGTCCTGCTCAAGTTCCGCACGGACCAGATCCCGCGGCCGGTCGCCGAGTACACGGCAGCCCAGCTCGTCCGCATCTGCACGGCCCTGGCCACCGACCCGGCCACCCGGCTGGCCGCGATCGACCTGCTCGGCCCGGACGAACGACAGGACGTCGTCCGCCCGCTCGCCGACAGGCCCCTCCTGCCGTCCGTCCCGGCGGCCCCCGACGCCGGGACGGACCACCTCCCCGACCCCCTGCCCGGACTCCTCGTCACCGGCACGGCGGCCGTAGTCCTCGGACCGGGCCTCCAGCCCGTACCGCCGGGCGCGGTGGGGGAGCTGTACATCGTCGAGGGACCGGCCGACCAGGCGCCGGTCACCGACGGGCAGGTCACCGAAGGACCGGGGACCGAGGGGCCGCCCACCGAGGATTCGGGCAACCACGCGGAGAGCTCCGGGCCAAGCGTCTCCGGGCCGGACCAGGAACGGTCCGACGCCGCCGACAGCGCCGCCGTCGCGGCGACACGGTTCGTCGCCGACCCCGTCTCCACCGTCCCCGGCTCCCGTCTGCACCGCACCGGCCACCTGGTACGCCGCCTCCCCGACGGCCTCGTCCACATCGGCCCGGCCGACTCCGACGGCGCCGCGGGCGCCGCCACCCGGAACTACCGGGCGCCCTCCACCCCCGGCGAGGAGACCCTGGCCGCACTGTTCGCCGAGGTGCTGGGCGTCGAACGGATCGGCCTCGACGACGACTTCTTCGAACTCGGCGGTCACTCGCTCCGCGCCACCTGGCTGGTCAGCCGCATCCGCTCCGTCGTCGGGGTCACCGTGACGATGCGGACCATCTTCGAGAACCCGACGGTGGCCCAGCTCGAACCCGTCCTGCGGACGTCGGCGGCATCCGCCCGCCCCAAGCTGCGCCGGATGAGGGAGCGCTAGAGCGCATGCCCGCCAAGACGCCGCCGCGGACGCCGGCCGGGGCGGCGGCAGGCACGGATTCCCCGATGTCCACCCGAGGCCACGAACGGAAGTCGACGAGACATGGATGACGGAAGCCGACACGACACGTACGACGTCGTGATCGTCGGTGCGCGCTGCGCCGGAGCCTCGGCAGCACTGCTGCTGGCCCGGCAGGGACGCAAGGTACTGCTCATCGACCGTATGCGATTCCCCTCGGACACCATGTCCACCCTCTACCTTCACCCGCCCGGCGTGGCCCTGCTCGCCCGCTGGGGCGTCCTCGACGCCGTCATGGCGTCCGGCTGCCCGCCCCTGACCACGGTCGGCTACGACGTCGCGGGCCTACGGCTGACCGCCCCCACACCGCCCACCCCGTACTCCGACGCCGCCTACGCCCCGCGCCGCCGCGTCCTCGACGAGCTGTTGGTACGAGCCGCCGTCGAGGCCGGCGCGGACTTCCACGATCGCACCAGCCTGCGCGAGGTCGTCCGCCGCGACGACCGGGTCGTCGGCGTCCGCGTCCAGTCCGAGGAAGGCCCGCGGACGATAACGGCCAAGCTGGTCATCGGCGCCGACGGTCAGGGATCACGACTCGCCTCCCTGGTGGACGCCCCGTTCCGGACCGCCGACCAGCCCGTCAGCTGCGTCTACTACAGCGCCTGGCAGGGCGTCGAGACCGGCTTCGGCTACCACGAGCGCCCCGACAGCTGGATCGTCCGCATCCCCACCCACGACGGCATCACCCTCGTCACCACCTATTTCCCGCAGGAACAGTTCGACCGCATCCGCCGCGACCCACTCGCCGAACACCTCGCCTCCGTCGAGCGCAACGCCCCCGACCTCCACGAGCAACTCCGCGACGCCGAACGCGTCGACGGCCTGACCGGGACCGGCAACCAGCAGAACTTCTTCCGCCGCGCCGACGGCCCCGGCTGGGCGCTCCTCGGCGACGCCGGCCACCACCTCGACTCCATCACCGCCCGCGGCATCACCAACGCGCTCACCCAGTCCCAGCTGCTCTCGGATGCCCTGGCGGGCCAGGACCTCGACGACACCGCCGGCGTCGACACCTGCCTGGCCGGGTTCACCAAGGAGACCTACGACATCCTCCGCGAGCCGTACCGCATGGCCCTGGACCTCGCCAAGCTGCGCATCACCGACTCCCGCGTCGCGCTGCTGCGCGCCGTCGCCCGCACACCGGAACTCACCGCGCGCTACTTCGCGTTGCTCGCCGGCCTCATCGACCGCTCCGAGTTCTTCACCCCCGAGGTGGTCGACCTCCTCCCGTCCTCGGCGACCGCGTTCGGCAGCGACCGGTAGCGGCCGGTAGCGGCCGGCAGCCCCCGTTGGGGCCGTAGGGGCCGGTGGCGCTCGGCGTTCGCCGGGACCCGAGGAGCCCCGACCCGAACCCGATCTCGAATCCGATCACAGAGATGGATCCCGCAGTGAGTGCCTCGAAGGAAGACCTCGTCGGTGCGCTTCGCCGTGCGGCGAAGGAGGTCGCCGCACTGAAGCGGCGCAACGCCGAGCTGACCGCCAGGAACTCGGATCCGGTTGTGGTGGTGGGGATGGGGTGCCGTTATCCGGGGGGTGTGGTGTCTCCGGAGGGTCTGTGGGATCTGGTCCGCTCGGGTGGGGAGGGGATCGGTGGGTTCCCCTCGGATCGTGGTTGGGATGTGGAGGGGCTTTTCGATCCGGATCCGGATGTCCCGGGGAAGTCGTATGTGCGGCGGGGCGGGTTCCTGGCGGACGTGGCGGGCTTCGACGCCGGGTTCTTCGGCATCTCACCGGCCGAGGTCGGCGCGATGGACCCACAGCAGCGGCTGATGCTCGAGGTGTGCTGGGAGGCCGTCGAGCGAGCCGGCATCGACCCGCTGTCCCTGCGGGGCTCACGGACCGGCGTCTTCGCCGGCGTCATGGGACACGACTACGGCCGCAGCGGCTCGGCCGACGGGGTCGAGGGCTTCGGCACGGGCGTCATGGAGTCCGTCATTTCTGGCCGGGTGTCGTATGTGCTGGGGCTTGAGGGGCCTGCGGTGTCGGTGGATACGGCGTGTTCGTCGTCGTTGGTGGCGTTGCATCTGGCTGGGCAGGC
>NZ_JBSFBX010000033.1:0-13634 GCF_053593175.1 Streptomyces sp. NPDC002386 | reverse complement strand
GCGGGCCACGTTGTCCTGGATGGTGGAGATTTCCTTCTGCAGCTTCTGCTGCTTCTCCTTGGCCCCGTTGTACTTCTCGGTGGCCTGCTCCGCCTGCTCGTAGAGCTTGTCGACCTTCGCCTTGACCTCGTCCTTGCCGAGCTTCTCGCTCGGAGCGGCGTTGGCGGCGTTCGCGCTCAGCACGACGGCGGCGGCAGCCGCGGTGGTCAGCACGGTGACACGCGTGCGGCTGGGCTGCTTGGGTCGACGGTGGGACGCCACGAGGGACGATCTCCTTCTTGTGAGTGATCACCCGTTCGGAGGTTCGAGCCCAGACCCTAGTGACCCAGTTGTGATCAGTTCAAATCCCCACGGCAAAAAAACCGGTGACGCAACGCATTCTTTGCACACAACTCACGTGCGGTGATGCCCGATTGACACTACGTTGCGTGACGATACGGCCAATTCGGGCAATGCATATGCGCGTTGCGCGTTCAGGACAGTCGCTTCAGAAGTACCGCAGAGGCGACGGGACGGGCGCCGGCGCGGGCGACCCCGTCGGCCACCTCCCGGTCGGTCGAGGCGACGATGACCGGACGGCCCGGCGGCTCGGCACGCACGAGCTGACGGATCAGCTCGTCCGCCGTGACGCCCGGCTTGGAGAACAGCACCCGCACTCCGCGCGGCGGCGCGAGCAGCACCGGCGCGGCCAGCTCGGCGCCGTCGAAGACACAGGTCACCTCGGCGCCGGTCTGCGCGGCGAGCGCCGAGAGCTGGCCCAGCAGGCGCAGCCGCTGCTTCTCCAGCGGCATCTGGGGATAGCCGGTCTTGGTGACGTTGTAGCCGTCGACCACCAGATGCGCCTGCGGCAGCGCCAGCAACTGGTCGAGGATCGCCGGGTCGTTCTCCGACAGCGCCCGGGCGGCGATGTCCTTCGGGGTCATCCGTCCCGGTTCGACCGCGTCCACGGTCTCGGCCGGGCGCACGGAGACCGGCGGCAGGGCGAGTTCACGCCGGAGCCCCTGGGCGGCGTCCAGCATGGTGTCCAGCAGCAGCCGCACCCGCATGTCCTCGACGCTGCGGCCCTCGCGGGCCGCCCGGCGGGTGGCCTCCAGCGCCGCCTCGACCTCGCCCAGGCGCGCCTTGAGCCGCCGGGACTCGCTCTCGGCGGCGGAGAGCTGCGCCTGCCCCTCGGCGCGCACGGCGTCGATCTCGCCCCGGACCTTGCGCAACGCGGCCTCGCCGCGCTTGACGTCACTGAGCGCGGCGCGCAGCTTGCGGTGCAGCGACTCCGCCTCCCGCTTCGCCGACTCCGCCTCGGCGCGCAGCCGTTCGGTCTCGGCGCGGGTCAGCTCGCGGGCCTGGTCGAGCTCCGTGCGCAGCCGCTCGAGTTCGGCGCGGCTCTCCTCGTCGGCCCGCTCGGCGTCGGCGCGCTGCGCCTCCTCGCCGGCCGCGGTCACCAGCTTCACCCAGCCCGCGGGCCGCAGTACGTAGGCCGCGGCCGCCACATCGAGCGGATCCGCGGCCGGGGGCGGCGAGCCGGAGTCGAGGGCGCCGGAGAGTTCCGGCTGCGCCTCTCTGAACTTCTCCCCGATCCGCTGCCGGAACAGCGTGTCGGTCTCCAGCGCCGCCGCCATCGCGTTGCCGGCGAACTTGGCCCGGCGATTGGGGGCGAACCGGGCGTACTGCCGCAACTGGGCGGGCAGTTCCGTCACGGTCAGCAGGCCGAAGCCGTCCGAGACGATCTGCACGACCCGCCGGCGCACGCCGTCGGGCAGCGGACGGTCAAGCACCTCAGCGGTGCCGTCGCCCGGCCCCCCGCCTGCGCTCTCCACCATCCGTCACACCCCAATACCTCTACGGGCCCGCTCCGCTCAGGAGCCGGCGCCCGGCCTGTCCACGAGTTCCACCTGGTCCACCGCGTTGCACCAGCGGCAGCGGACCGACTCGATGGTCTCACTGACCACCTCGCGCTCCTCCACCGTCGGCTCGCCCGCGAGGTCGAGGTGAACGTACTCGACGACCTTCGACGAGCGGGTCACGTCGAAGCGGGTGAGGTTGCCGCAGAGGGCGCAGCGCCATCGTGTCGTGGCGGTCGGCAGGGGAACCGTCATCGTGACTGTTCGCTTCCTTCTCGGGTCGTCCGCGCCGCTCCCCGACGCGTGTGGCTCGTAACCCTACGGCCTGCCGGTCACTCGCCGCCCGTCCGTCCACGGCGGCGAGGCGGTCTGTCGACTTGTGTCCCGTTACGTCATGCTCTGTAGTCATGATCCGCACCTGGGGCACGGCGGCCCGCGGAGCGTTCCGGGCGGTCCGGGGCGTCTCCGCGCCGATGACGTACGTCCTCCTCGTCCTGTGCACCCTGATCTTCGTGCTCGGCCCGGCCTCCGGACTCACCCCCGCGTACGGCTCGGGCGGGGCGCTGTTCGCGGCGCAGCGGGCGTACTTCCGGCACTGGGGCGTGGTCCCGGCCGAGCTGTTCGACCCGTCGGTCCGGGCGGCCCTGACCCCGGCGACCGCCCTGTTCGTGCACGGCAGCTGGGTGCATCTGCTCGGCAACATGCTCTTCCTCTTCGTCTTCGGGCTGCTGACCGAGGAACGGATGGGCCGGGTGGAGTTCACCCTCTTCTACGTCGGCTGCGGTTACCTGGCCCTGCTCGGCTACGCGGCCGCCAACGCCACCTCCGGGCAGTCGCTGGTGGGCGCCTCGGGGGCGATCTCGGCGGTCCTCGGAGCGTTCCTGTACCTGTTCCCCCGTGCCCGTGTGACCAGTCTCCTCCCCTTCCTGTTCTTCCTCCCGCTGCGCTTCCCGGCCTGGGTCGTGCTGCCCTTCTGGGCCGGTCTGCAGTGGCTCGCGGCGGGACGCGCCGGCGAGGGCCCCGGGGTCGCCTACCTCGCCCACCTGATCGGCTTCGGCCTCGGCTTCGGCTACGCGTGGGTGCGCTACGGACCGGCTACTAGAGTGAAGTCCGCACCGGCTCCGGCACCCCAGGGAGAGAACCAGCCGTGATCACCGCGATTGTCCTGATCAAGACCAGCGTGGACCGGATCCCCGAGATCGCGGAGCAGATCGCTTCGCTGGATTCGGTGAGCGAGGTTTTCTCCGTCACCGGCACCTACGACCTGATCGCCATGGTGCGGGTGCGGCAGCACGAGGACCTGGCCGACGTCATCCCGGGACGGATCAGCAAGATCCCCGGTGTGCAGGGCACCGACACGCACGTCGCGTTCCGCACGTACTCCCAGCACGACCTGGAGGCGGCGTTCGCGATCGGTCTCGACTCGTGAACGCCGCCTCCTAGCGGTCCGCACCCGGCTCAGGCCTGGTCGCGCACCGGGACGCAGCGGCCGTCCTCGGTGCGGTAGCGCCACCGCGCGCCGTCGCGGACCAGTTCCCGCACCGCGTCGACGAAGCGCTCGACGTGCTCGTCGGGCGTGCCCGCCCCGAAACTGACCCGGACCGCGTTCAGGGACTTCTCACCGGGCGCGGCCTCGGGCGACCCGCACTCGCCCTGGGTCCGCGGGTCGCCGCCCAGCAGGGTGCGGACCAGCGGGTGGGCGCAGAACAGGCCGTCGCGGACGCCGATGCCGTACTCGGCGGAGAGCGCGGCGGCGAAGTGGGAGCTGTTCCAGCCGTCGACGACGAAGGAGAGCACGCCGACCCGCGGCGCGTCGTCACCGAACAGGGAGAGCACCCGGACCTCCGGCACCTCGGCGAGACCCGCCCGGACCCGGTCGATCAGGTGCTGCTCGCGGGCCACCAGGGCGTCCCAGCCGGCCTCGGTGAGGGCCTTGCAGGCGGAGGCGATGGAGTAGGCGCCGATGACGTTCGGGGAGCCGGCCTCGTGGCGCGCGGCGCTCTCGTGCCACTCCACGTCCACTCCCCCGTCCTCGCGCCGCGTGACCTTGCGGCTGGCGCCGCCGCCCGCGAGGTACGGCTCGGCCGCGGACAGCCAGTCGGCCCGGCCGGCCAGCACCCCGGAGCCGAAGGGCGCGTACAGCTTGTGACCGGAGAAGGCCACCCAGTCGACGTCCAGGTCCCGGACCGACACCGGGTGGTGCGGGGCGAGCTGGGCGGCGTCCAGGACGATCCGGGCGCCGTGCGCGTGGGCCGCGGCGGCCAGCTCGCGCACCGGCCACAGCTCCCCGGTGACGTTGGAGGCGCCGGTCACGCACACCAGGGCCGGGCCGTACGGGTCGCGGTCGGCGAGGGCCCGCTCCAGGGTCTCCACGGCCTGCCGCGGGGTGCGCGGCGCGTCGAGGACGGTCACCCTCGCGTCCTGCCAGGGCAGCAGCGCGGCGTGGTGCTCGGTCTCGAAGACGAAGACCTCGCAGCCGGCCGGGAGCGCCCGGGCGAGCAGGTTCAGGGAGTCGGTGGTCGACCGGGTGAAGACCACCTGGTCGCTCTCGCGGCAGTCGAGGAATCCGGCGACCGTCCGGCGGGCGTTCTCGAACAGGTCGGTGGAGAGCTGGGAGAGGTAGCCGGCGCCGCGGTGGACGCTGCCGTAGAACGGCGCGTAGGCGGCGACGTCGTCCCAGACGCGGCGCAGGGCGGGGGCGCTGGCGGCGTAGTCCAGCGCGGCGTAGGTGACCTCGCCGCCCGTCACGAGCGGGACGGTGACGTCATCGCCCAGAACGGGCAGCCGGTCACAAATGGTGCGGGCGACGGCAGCGGTGGAGACGGACATGGTGAACTCCCGTGAGGCAGGCCGGTGTCACCGTGCGAGCGGTACGGCTCGAAGCACGGCGGAAGGTGAAAAGGGGTACGCGGAGGCGGGGCTCTACGCCCTATCGCATTCGCTTGCTCACAGAAGGCTCCCTCGACGACCAGGACCCCTGGTCCCGCGCTCCTTCAGGAGCCGCGCGAGGGGTCCGCGCTTGCCGTGGACCTCGCTGCCCACGACCTGGTCCTCACCCGGGGCACCCCGCCACGGACGGAGGGTTGCCGGACAGCCGGCCGGGGCCGAATGGCTGTCACTCATGACCTGGTTCAGTATCCTGCCACACGATCTTCTGTGCGCAAGGCGCGGTCCGCCATTCGGACCGCGCCCCGCGTCACACCGGCGGGTGTCAGGCGTTGCTGGCCGCCACCCACCGCTCCAGCGTCCGCTTCGCCGCCCCGCTGTCGATCGACTCCGCCGCCCTCGCCATGCCCGCGCGGAGCTGCTCGGTGAGCGGCTGGTCGTCCGGCCGCAGGGCGACCAGCGCCGCCGCCGAGTTCAGCAGGACCGCGTCCCGGACGGGGCCGTGCTCGCCGTCGAGCACGCGCCGGGCCACCTCGGCGTTGTACGAGGCGTCGGCGCCGCGCAGCGCCTCCACGGGGACCAGCTCGATGCCGGCGTCCCGGGGGTCGAAGCGCTCCTCGGCGACCTTGCCGTCCCGGACCACCCACACCCGGGACGTCGAGGTGGTGGTCAGCTCGTCCAGGCCGTCGTCGCCCCGGAACACCAGGGCGGAGTTCCCGCGCTCGGCGAGGACGCCGGCCACGATCGGGGCCATGCGCGGATCGGCCACCCCGACGGCCTGGGCGCGCACCTTGGCCGGGTTGGTCAGCGGGCCGAGCACATTGAAGGTGGTGCGGATGCCCAGCTGGCCGCGGGCCGCCGCGACGTGGCGCAGCGACGGGTGGAACTTCACCGCGAAGCAGATGGTGATGCCGGCCTCCTCGGCGACCTCGGCGACCCGCCGCGGGGTCAGACCCAGGTTGATGCCGAGCTTCTCCAGGACGTCGGAGGAGCCGGAGGCGGAGGACGCGGCGCGGTTGCCGTGCTTGACGACCTTCGTGCCGGTGCCGGCGACGACGATCGACGACATGGTGGAGATGTTCACCGTCTTCGCGCCGTCACCGCCGGTGCCGACGATGTCCACGGCGGGCCCGGGCACCTCGATCACGTTGGCGTGCTCGTACATGGTCCGCACGAGGCCGGTGATCTCCTGCACCGTCTCGCCCTTGGCGCGCAGCGCCACCATGAACCCGGCGATCTGGGCGTCCGTCGCCTCGCCGCGCATGATGAGGTCCATGGCCCAGGCGGTCTCGTCGGCGGACAGGTCCCGGCCGTCCAGCAGGCCGTTCAGCAGGGCGGGCCAGGAACGGCCCGCCGCGGTGTCGCCTCCAGCGGGGGTCACAGCGCTCATAGCCGCTCCTGGGTTTCGTCGCAGAACAGTGTGCTCCCACCCTATCCAGCACCGGACACGGCGAAGGGCCCCGTCCGCAAGCCGGACGGGGCCCTTCGACTGTGGCGTGGCGACGCTCGGGGATCAGTGGTGGCCGTGGCCGCTCGTGATCTCCCGGTACTCCTCGACGGTGGCCTTCGGGATCTGGTTGTCCTCGCCGTAGTAGGCGTTGCTGAGCTTGGCGCGCAGCTTCTCGGACCCCTTCACCTTGCGCTCGACACCGTTCTCGTCCACCGTCGGGCCGATCTCGGCCGGCTCGTACTGGTGGTGGGCGGTGAGGGTGTGGAGCTGCTCCTGGCTGAGCGGCTCGTGGATCTCGATGAACTCACCGTGCGGCAGGCGCTTGATGATGCCGGTCTCGCGGCCGTGCAGCACCTTCTCGCGGTCCCGGCGCTGCAGGCCGAGGCAGATCCGCTTGGTGACGATGAACGCGATGACCGGTCCGGCGAAGAAGGAGATCCGGACGAACCAGGTGACCGCGTTGAGCGACAGCTGGAAGTGGGTGGCGAAGAGGTCGTTGCCACCGCCGACCAGGCCGACCATGTACACCGTGATCCAGGCGACACCGAACGCGGTGCGCGTGGGGGCGTTGCGCGGGCGGTCCAGGATGTGGTGCTCGTTCTTGTCGCCGGTGACCCAGGACTCGATGAACGGGTACAGCGCGATCGCGGCGAGCACCAGGCCGAAGAGGACCAGCGGGATGAACACGCCCAGGACGAGCGTGTGACCCCAGAAGTTGATCTCCCAGCCCGGCATGTAGCGGACCAGACCCTCGGCGAAGCCCATGTACCAGTCGGGCTGGGCGCCCGTGGACACCTGGTCCGGACGGTACGGGCCCATGGCCCAGATCGGGTTGATCTGGGTGACCGCGGCGATGGCCGCGATCACGCCGAAGACCAGGAAGAAGAAGCCTCCGGCCTTGGCCATGTACACCGGCAGCAGCGGCATGCCGACGACGTTCTTCTCGGTCTTTCCGGGACCCGCGAACTGCGTGTGCTTGTGGTAGAAGACCAGGATCAGGTGGCCCACCATCAGGCCGAGCATGATGCCCGGCAGCAGCAGGATGTGGATCGAGTAGAACCGGGCCACGAAGTCGTGGCCGGGGAACTCGCCGCCGAAGAGGAAGTACGAGATGTACGTGCCGACGATCGGCATGGACAGGATCGCACCCTCGGTGAAGCGCACACCGGTGCCGGAGAGCAGGTCGTCCGGGAGCGAGTAACCGGTGAAGCCGGTGAACATGCCCAGGACGAACAGCAGGAAGCCGAACAGCCAGTTGATCTCACGCGGCTTGCGGAACGCGCCGGTGAAGAACACGCGCATCATGTGCACGAACATGCCCGCGAGGAAGATCAGCGCGGCCCAGTGGTGGATCTGCCGGATGAGCAGACCACCGCGCACGTCGAAGGAGATGTGCAGGGTCGAGTTGAACGCCTCGGACATCAGCTGTCCCTGGAGCGGGACGTAGCTGCCGTGGTACTCCACCTCGTTCATCGACGGGTGGAAGAACAGCGTCAGGTAGACACCGGTCAGGATGATGATGAGGAAGCTGTACATGCAGACTTCGCCCAGCATGAACGACCAGTGGTCGGGGAAGATCTTGCGCATGTTGGCCTTGGCCAGGGAGTAGATCCCCAGCCGGCCGTCCGCCCAGTCCGCTACCCGCTCGCCGGCCGGCGCCTTGTCGCGCCGCTCGTTGTTCTCGTTGGTGCTCATCCGCGCTCCCAGAATGCAGGACCGACGGGCTCCTCGAAGTCGCCGAGCGCCTGGAGGTAACCCTCGTCGTTCACGCCGATGCGGAGCTGCGGCAGGGCGTGACCGGCGGGGCCGAAGATCACTCGGGCACCGTCGGAGAGGTCGAAGGTGGACTGGTGGCACGGGCACAGGACGTGATGCGTCTGCTGCTCGTACAGCGAGATCGGGCAACCGACATGGGTGCAGATCTTCGAGAAGGCGACGATGCCCTCGTGCGACCAGTCGAGTTCGCGCTTGTCCTTGATGTTGCCCGGCTGGAGCCGGATGATCATCACGGCGGCCTTGGCGATCTCGTTCTGGAAGTCCTCGTCCGCCTCCTCCAGGCCCTCGGGCCTGACGAAGGTGAGCGAACCGACGGCGACGTCCTCGGGACGCAGCGGCTGGTTCGTGTTGGTGTTGACGAGGAGCTTGCCCTTGGCCCACAGGGTGTGCCGGAGCGAGGTGCCGGGCAGCGGGCCGAGGTCACGCAGCAGGACGACGCCGGAGAGCGGCACCAGGGTGAGCGCGCCCAGCATCGTGTTGCGGATCAGCTTGCGGCGGCCGAGCGCCGACTCCTTGGCACCCTGCTTGAAGTCCGCGTGGACCTGCGCGCGGACCTCGGCCGGGGCCGAGATCGGGTGACGCTCGGCGGCGACCTCGACGTCGGACATCAGGGTGCGGGCCCAGTGGACCGCGCCCGCGCCGATGCAGAACAGCGCCGTGCCCAGGGTCAGGCCCAGCGCGAAGTTCAGCGCGCTGATGTGCCCGATCGGGAAGACGAAGACCGAGGTGTCGGGCGAGATCGTCACGTACGAGGCGATGAAGCCGACGGCGGCCAGCATCGAGACCGTGAAAAGCAGGGCGACGACGCGCTCGGACCGCTTGGCGGCCCGCTCGTCGATGTCCTGGATCCGGTGCTCGTGGGGCGGCAGCCCCGGGTCCGCGAACGGGTTGGCCTCGTCCGCGACGCTCACGGCGCCGTGTGCGTGGTCCTGCCCTGCGGGCAGGTTCTCTTCTGGAATGTCTTGGCTACTCATGACTTCTTGGCCTTTGCGGTCCGGGCGGCGACCCACACGGCAACCGCGATCAGCGCGCCGAGACCGAAGATCCAGGCGAACAGACCCTCGCTGACCGGCCCGAGGCCGCCCAGCTCGAGGCCACCCGGGTTGACCGTCTCGTCACCGTTGACCGCGTTCAGGTACGCGATGATGTCCTTCTTGTTCTTCTCCGACATCGTGGTGTCGGGGAAGGACGGCATGTTCTGCGGGCCGGTCTGCATGGCCTCGTAGATGTGCTTGGGGTCCACGCCTTCGAGGTTCGGCGCGTACTTGCCCTTGGTGAGGGCACCGCCCTTGCCGGTGAAGTTGTGGCACTGCGCGCAGTTGGTGCGGAACAGCTCGCCACCCTTGGCGATGTCCGCGCCCTCCGGGCCGTACTGCTGCTTCGTCGGCACGTTCGGGCCCGCGCCCAGCGACGCGACGTACGCGGCGAGCTGGTCGATCTGGGCCTGCGTGTAGACGGCCTTCTTGCGCGGGATCTGCGCCATCT
Source organism: Streptomyces sp. NPDC002386 (assembly GCF_053593175.1). Classification (NCBI taxonomy): domain Bacteria; kingdom Bacillati; phylum Actinomycetota; class Actinomycetes; order Kitasatosporales; family Streptomycetaceae; genus Streptomyces; species Streptomyces sp. NPDC002386. The sequence continues at coordinate 4,199 of NZ_JBSFBX010000033.1, read as the reverse complement.
GCGAGGACGAGGCGGGCATGCGGCCCGTGCCGACCTGGAAGTCGACGGCGGCGGCGCCCACGCCGACCAGACTCGGCCCGTCGGAGGAGCCCTTGCCACCGGTGCCGTGGCAGCTGGCGCAGCCGACCTCGTAGAGCTTCTTGCCCTCCTTGATGGTCAGGGACTGGGAGGTTTCATCGGCCTGTGCCTTGCTCGCGGGCGCGAACGCGGCGTACAGCCCCCCGGTGGCCGCCAGCGCGAGGAGTAGGACGACGACCGCCGCCAGCGGATGGCGTCGTCGTGCGGAGAGCTTTTTCACGGATTACCCCGGTGTCAGGATCTTCTGCGTCGATGCTGGATGTGCGGGAACGGACCCGGCTACTTGATCAGGTAGATCGTGGCGAAGAGGCCGATCCAGACGACATCGACGAAGTGCCAGTAGTAGGACACGACGATGGCGGCGGTCGCCTGCTCATGCGTGAACCTCTTCGCCGCGTAGGTACGGCCGAGGACCAGCAGGAAGGCGATGAGACCGCCCGTCACGTGCAGGCCGTGGAAGCCGGTGGTCAGGTAGAACACCGAGCCGTACGGGTCGGAGGACAGGGAGATCCCGTCCTTCTTCACCAGCTCCGTGTACTCGTAGATCTGACCGCCGATGAAGATCGCGCCCATGATGAAGGTGAGGATGAACCAGCCACGGAGCTTCTTCACGTCCCCGCGCTCGGCGGCGAAGACGCCGAGCTGACAGGTCAGCGAGGAGAGCACCAGGATCGTGGTGTTCGTGGCGGAGAACGGCACATTGAGTGCCTCCGCCATCTCCTTCCAGTGGGCCGGTCCGGTCACCGACCGGAGGGTGAAGTACATCGCGAAGAGGGCCGCGAAGAACATCAGCTCGGAACTCAGCCAGATGATGGTTCCGACGCTGGTGAGGTTCGGCCGATTGACCGACGGGTGCGCGTGCCCGGTTTCTACTGTCGTTGCTGTCGCCACGACCGACATTATGTCGGTCGCTTATCCCGCCCTCACTCCGGGGGGTGCCGTTCGGAGTGTCTTGCCCCGCCGAACCGGTGTTGACGTGGTGTTCATGGGAGTAACATCCGCCTCGAACGGCCCTGTCCGTACGAGGTCGACGTCTCGGAGGAAGCATGCAGCCGACCGCCACAGTGCTGGTGTACAGCGACGACTCCAACACCCGCGAGCAGGTGCGGCTGGCCGCGGGGCGGCGGCCCGCGCCGGACGTGCCGGCCGTGGAGTTCCTGGAGTGCGCGACGCCCGAGGCGGTGCTGCGCGAGCTGGACAAGGGCGGCATCGACGTGTGCGTGCTCGACGGCGAGGCCGTGCCGATGGGCGGCATGGGGATGTGCCGGCAGATCAAGGACGAGGTGTTCAACTGCCCGCCCGTGCTGCTGCTGATGGGGCGGCCGCAGGACGCCTGGCTGGCCACCTGGAGCCGCGCTGACGCCGCTGTGACGCTGCCCGTGGAGCCGGTGGAGTTCGCCTCCGCCCTGGCCTCCCTGCTGCGCCGCAAGAGGCTGCTGAGCGTCTGAGGGGCGTTCCGGGGGCGCGAGGCGGGCCGTACCGCCCCGCGCCCCGGGTCACAGGGCCACCGGCCGCAGCCTGGGGGCGTCGTGGGACGGGGCCCCGGTGTCCGGCGTGCCCGCCGTCAGGGCGCTGCCCGTGCGCCACTTGTTCCAGTCGAGGTTCCAGTCCCCGAAGCCGTTGCCGAAGGTCTCCATCGGGTCGCCGTTGGAGTTGACGACCTTGACGATGTCACCCGGATGGACGTTGTCGAAGAACCACTCGGCGTTGGACGTGCTCATCCCCGTGCAGCCGTGGCTGACGTTGGCGGACCCCTGGGAGCCGACCGACCAGGGCGCGGCGTGCACGTACTCACCGGACCAGGTGACCCGGGTGGCGTAGTAGACCGGCAGGTCGTAGGAGTCGGAACTGCCTTCGGCGATGCCGACCGTGGTACCGCGCATGCGTACGAAGTACTGCTTCTCCAGGACCACCTTGACCCCGTTGCGGGTCTCGAAGCCGGGCTTGCCCGTGGTGACCGGGATCTGCTCGACCGCCTGGCCGTTCTTGTAGAACGTCAGCTGGTGCGTCGAGGCGTCCGTGACGGCCTCGATCCGGTCGCCCGTTGTGATCTTCAACGCCTTCGCCCTGCCGCCCCAGAGCCGGTCGCTGATCTTCACGCCGTCCAGGTTGCTGTGCACCTGGATGGTGGCGTGGGCGGGCCAGTAGTCCTTGGGCCGGAAGTGGAGTTCCTTGTCGCTGACCCAGTACCAGGAGCCCTGCACGGCCGGCACGGAGTCCACCCGCAGGCCGCGCTCCACCACGGCCCGCTGCGCCTTGTCCTTGACCTCGCGGTCGAGCTGCGCGGTGATGGGCTGTCCGACGCCGTAGACGCCCGCCTCCGGCCCGAACGTGACGTTCAGCCGCTGCTTGCTGGTGGGCTTGCTGGTGTCGAAGGTGAGGACCTTGCGGCCGGGCGCCCCGTCGTCGTCCTCGGTGCTGACGCGGACCGTGTAGTGGGCGTTCGCGGCCAGCGGGGAGATGCTGTGCCAGCGACTGCCGTCGGCGGCGAGCTCGCCCGCCACGAAGCGCCCTGTGGAGTCCTGGGCGGTGACGTCGGTGATCCGGCCGTCACCGCTCTCGGCGGTGATCTCCAGGGGCTTGTCCGGGTCGGCGCGCTTCCCCTCCTCGGTGGGGCCGTTGAAGGAGATCTCGCCCGCCGCGTCGTACGGACTGGCCGACAGGGGGTTGCCGTCCGAACCGCAGGAGGTGACGCCCGCGCCGAGGGCGATCACCAGCAACGCGCAGCTGACGACGGTGCGGGTCCGCGGAGTGTGATTCATATGATCACGCTATGAGATGCCGACCTGCTTGGCGCGGTACGTAATTCGTTCGGGTGATGCGGCGTGGCAAAAGCAGGAGCCCGGCCCCTCCTTGACGGAGGAGCCGGGCTCCTGGCGCGCTCGGCGCGGGTCTCACCGCGTGCTACTGGGTGCGGTTCTCACCGTGGTAGTACTCGAACACCCAGCCGAACAGACCGATGGCGATGATCGGCGCGGCGAAGTAGATCAGCCACCAGCCGACCGCGATGCTGAGGAAGGCGATCGCGCCGCCGACGCCCAGCATGAGCGGCTGCCAGCTGTGCGGGCTGAAGAAGCCCAGCTCGCCCGCGTCGTCCGCGACATCCGCTTCCTTGTCGTCCTGGGCACCAGCGTCGACCCGCCGGGCGGTGAAGCCCAGGTAGAAGCCGATCATGATGGACAGGCCGAAGGCCAGGAAGAGCGCCGTGGTGCCGGCCGGCTCCTTCGACCACACGCCGTACACGACGGCCATGATCAGGAGGAAGAAGCTCAGCCAGATGAACATCCGGCCCTGGATCTTCACTTGCCGGCCTCCTTCTCGCCCGCGACGGCGGTGCCGTGGCCGGCGTGCTCGAGCTGCTCGAGCGCGACGATCTCGGGGTGGTGCAGGTCGAACGCCGGGGATTCACTGCGGATCCGCGGCAGGGTGAGGAAGTTGTGCCGCGGCGGCGGGCAGGACGTCGCCCACTCGAGCGAGCGGCCGTAGCCCCACGGGTCGTCCACGCCGACCGGCTTGCCGTACTTGGCCGTCTTCCACACGTTGTAGAGGAACGGCAGGATCGACAGGCCCAGCAGGAACGAGCTGATGGTCGAGACCGTGTTCAGGGCGGTGAATCCGTCGGCCGCCAGGTAGTCGGCGTACCGGCGCGGCATGCCCTCGACGCCCAGCCAGTGCTGGACCAGGAAGGTGCCGTGGAAGCCGACGAACAGCGTCCAGAAGGTGATCTTGCCCAGGCGCTCGTCCAGCATCTTGCCGGTCATCTTCGGCCACCAGAAGTGGAAGCCGGAGAACATCGCGAAGACGACGGTGCCGAAGACCACGTAGTGGAAGTGGGCCACCACGAAGTACGAGTCGGACACGTGGAAGTCCATCGGGGGCGAGGCCAGGATGACGCCGGTCAGACCACCGAACGTGAAGGTGATCAGGAAGCCGACGGCCCAGAGCATCGGTGTCTCGAAGGACAGCGAGCCCTTCCACATGGTGCCGATCCAGTTGAAGAACTTCACACCGGTCGGGACCGCGATCAGGAAGGTCATGAAGGAGAAGAACGGCAGCAGCACACCGCCGGTGACGTACATGTGGTGCGCCCACACGGTCACGGACAGGCCGGCGATGGAGAT
>NZ_JBSFBX010000032.1:0-13893 GCF_053593175.1 Streptomyces sp. NPDC002386 | reverse complement strand
GGTTGATAGGCCGGATCTGGAAGCACGGTAACGTGTGAAGGTGACCGGTACTAATAGGCCGAGGGCTTGTCCTCAGTTGCTCGCGTCCACTGTGTAAGTTCTGAGGCAACGAACAGTTGCCGGCTAGAGCTGAACCAAAGAACACAAATAAAAAGTGTGCTTGTTCGCTCGAAACCATTAGGGTTTCGGTGGTCATAGCGTGAGGGAAACGCCCGGTTACATTTCGAACCCGGAAGCTAAGCCTCACAGCGCCGATGGTACTGCAGGGGGGACCCTGTGGGAGAGTAGGACGCCGCCGAACAATCTTTGGAGGACCCCTGGTCCCAGCGTTCAGCTGGGGCCAGGGGTCCTTTTGTTTTTACAATGCTTGCGGTACCTAAGACAGGAGTCACCATGTCCACCAACTCTCCCGACGATCGACCGGAGCGCGACCAGCGGCGACGGGACAGTGGTGACCGTGGTGACCGCGGCGGCTACCGCGGTGACCGTGGCGGCTTCCGCCGTGACGACCGCCGTGACAACGACCGTGGCGGCTACGGCCGTCGCGATGACAGCCGCGGAGGCGGCCACAGCGACCGTGACCGTGGCGACCGCGGCGGCTTCCGCCGTGACGACCGCCGTGACGACCGGCGCGGCGATGACCGTGGTGGTTACCGTCGCGACGACAGCCGCGGCGACTTCCGTCGCGACGACCGTCGTGATGACCGTCGTGGCGGTGGCTACGGCGATCGCGGCGAGCGTGGCGGCTACGGCGGCCGGCGTGACGACCGCCGTGAAGGCGACCGGGGTCACCGTCCGGCCTTCCAGCGCGACGACCGCGGTGACCGCGGTCCGCGCCGTGACGACCGCGGCGACCGCCCCGGCTTCCGCCGTGACGACCGCGGCGACCGTCCGGGCTTCCGCCGTGACGACCGTCGCGACGAGCGTCGTGGCGACGATCGTGGTGGCGACCGCGGCGGCTTCCGCCGTGACGACCGCCGTGACGACCGGCGCGGCGATGACCGTGGTGGTTACCGTCGCGATGACAGCCGCGGCGACTTCCGTCGCGACGACCGTCGTGATGACCGTCGTGGCGGTGGCTACGGCGATCGCGGCGAGCGTGGCGGCTACGGCGGCCGGCGTGACGACCGCCGTGAAGGCGACCGGGGTCACCGTCCGGCCTTCCAGCGCGACGACCGCGGTGACCGCGGTCCGCGCCGTGACGACCGCGGCGACCGCCCCGGCTTCCGCCGTGACGACCGGCGTGACGACCGCCCCGGCTTCCGTCGCGACGACGTCCGCCGTGACGACCGGCGTGACGACCGTCGTGACGACCGCCCCGGCTTCCGTCGCGACGACCGCCGTGGCGAGGACCGTCGCAGCGACGACCGCGGTGGCTTCCGCAGGGATGACAACCGCGGTGAGCGGGGCGGCTTCCGTGGCCGGGACGACCGAGGTGGCCGTGGGCCCCGCCGGGACGACCGGGGCGGCCGGCCCGGTGGCTTCCGGGGACGTGACGGGCGCGACGACCGCCGTGACGACCGGCGTGGTGGCGGCCGCTTCCGGGACGAGCGCGACCGGGACCGGGAGCCGATCAAGCGGCTGCCGATCCCGGAGGACGTCACCGGTGACGAGATCGACAAGGACGTCCGGCAGGAGCTGCAGAGCCTGCCCAAGACGCTCGCCGAGGACGTCGCCAAGAACCTGGTGATGGTCGCGCGGCTCATCGACGAGGACCCCGAGGGCGCCTACGGCTACTCCAGGGTGGCCCTGCGACTGGCGTCCCGGGTCGCCGCCGTGCGTGAGGCCGCCGGCTTCGCCGCCTACGCCAACCAGAAGTACAGCGAGGCCCTGGGCGAGTTCCGGGCCGCGCGGCGCATGACCGGCACCGTGGAGCTGTGGCCCGTGATGGCCGACTGTGAGCGCGGTCTCGGCCGCCCGGAGAGGGCCCTCGACATGGCCGGCGCCCCCGAGGTGCACAAGCTGGACAAGGCCGGCCAGGTCGAGATGCGGCTCGTGGCGGCCGGCGCCCGGCGCGACATGGGCCAGCTGGACGCGGCCATCGTGACCCTGCAGAGCCCCGAGCTGGCCTCCAACTCGGTCCAGGCCTGGACCGCGCGCCTGCGCTACGCCTACGCCGACGCCCTGCTGGCGGCCGGCCGGGAGAGCGAGGCGCGGGAGTGGTTCGCGAAGGCCGTGGAGGCCGACCGCGACGGCAGCACGGACGCCTCCGACCGGCTCGCCGAGCTGGACGGCGTCGAGTTCGTCGACGCGCTCGACGAGAACGACGGCGCCACCGACCAGGCCGACCCGGCCGACGACGAGGTCCGTGACGAGACGCCGGACACGGACGCGGACGAGGTCAAGGACGAGGTCAAGGGCGAGGACAAGGACTGACGTCCTAAAAGGTGAAAGGGCGGGACCCCGCACGGGGTCCCGCCCTTTCGCATGTCCGGGGCCGGGTCAGAGTTCCAGCGCGCGCAGCACCAGCCCCGACGCCGGTTTCGGGCCGAAGGACGTCGACTTGCGGGGCATCTTCACGCCCTGCCGGGCCAGTTCGCGTACGACCTCCTCGCGTACCGGGTGCAGCAGGACGGCGGTGCTGCCGTCCTGCTCGGCCTTCGCGACGGTGGCCGCCGTGTCGTGGATGTAGGCGATGTGGGCGGGGGAGTCCTCGGGGACGTGCCAGACGTGCTCCAGGAGCGTGGCGTGCAGGACGGTCGCGTCCAGGGAGCGCCAGGCGGCCGGGCGGTCCGCGGGAATGGTCCGGTCCAGGAGGCCGGGGTCCGGGCGGTCGAGCAGGTGGAAGGCGCCGTCGCCGGCCAGCAGGAAGGCGTTGCCCGCGCAGGCCGCGTCCGCCAGCACCTCCTGCGCCTTCGGCAGCGGCACGTCGAGGCGCCGTACCCGGAACAGCCCGTCCAGGGCCGTCAGCGCGTCCCTGACCGGCATTCCGTGCAGCAGGCGGTGGATGGCGCGGACGCGGAGCGGATAGCGGGCGGTGTCGACCAGCAGGACCAGGCCGTGGTCCCAGGGGCTGGGCGAGGGGTGCTCGGCGCGCAGTCGCAGGTAGGTGGCCCAGCGGTGGTGGCCGTCGGCGATGAGGGCCTGGTGCTGCGCCAGGTCGGACTGGATGCCGGCGAGGTCTTCGGGGGCGGTGACCGACCACAGGCGGTGGCGGAAGCCGTCCTCGGTGGTCGTCGCCAGCAGCGGGGGACCGGCCACCGTGCGCTCGACGACCTCGGCCGCCGTGCCGTTGCCGTGGTAGGTCAGCAGCAGGGGTTCGAGGTTGGCGCGGGTGGCGCGCATCAGGGCGGCGCGGTCCGCGACGACCGGGGGCATGACGTCCTCGTGCGGCAGCACCACGCCCTCGTCCGCGGCGGAGACGCGCAGCGCGCCGATGACCCCGCGCTGGAGCATGCCGTCGCCGTCCCGCTGCTCGTACACGTACAGGGCGGGATCGGGGTCGGGAGCGAGCACGCCCTCGGCGAGCCAGCGGCGCAGGGTGTCGGCGGCCTGTTCGTTGCGGGCGTCCGGGGTACCTGCCTGGGGGAGGATCAGCCGGACGATGTTGTGCGGGTCGGCGGACTCGAGGTGGTGCAGGCCGTCGGGGCGTACGACGACGTCGTACGGGGGAGAGGTGACGGAAGCCAGGCTGCCGACCCGGTCGGGGTCGTAACGAAGGCCTCGGAACGGGGTCAGTTCCAGGCCTCGGCGCACCGTTGCTTCCGAGTGACCTGCTGTGTTCATCCCGGCATCGTACGTGTGTCAGCGGGGTGGGGGATGATCGGGGGAAGGACGGTCGAACGAGGAGCGATGTGCAATGAGCCAGGGCGTCAGGACGAGGCCCGAGGGCAGTGGGCAGCCCCTGAGCGAGGCGTACGACACGGCGCTGCTCGATCTGGACGGGGTGGTGTACGCGGGCGGCAGCGCCATCGCGCACGCCGTCGGCTCGCTGGAGCGTGCCCGGGACGGCGGCATGCATCTGGCGTACGTCACCAACAACGCCCTGCGGACGCCGGACGCCGTGGCGGAGCATCTGACGGAGCTGGGGATACCGACCGGGGCGGACGACGTCATCACCTCGGCGCAGGCGGTGGCCCGGCTGATCAGCGAGCAGGTGCCGGCCGGTGCCCGGGTGCTGGTCATCGGCGGTGAGGGGCTGCGGGTGGCGTTGCGGGAACGCGGTCTGACGCCGGTGGAGTCGGCGGACGACGACCCGGCGGCGGTGGTGCAGGGCTACGGCGGCCCGGACCTGACGTGGTCCCGGTTCGCGGAGGCCTCGTACGCGGTGGCGCGGGGCGTGCCGTGGTTCGCGTCCAACACCGACCTGACGATTCCGAGCGGGCGCGGTATCGCGCCGGGCAACGGCGCGGCCGTCGAGGTCGTGCGGATCGCGACGGGCGCCGAGCCGCAGGTCGCGGGCAAGCCGCTGCCGCCCATGCACCGGGAGACGATCCTGCGGACGGGTGCCGAGCGGCCGCTGGTGGTCGGGGACCGGCTGGACACCGACATCGAGGGCGCGTTCAACGGCGGCGTGGACTCGCTGCTGGTGCTGACCGGTGTGACGGACGGTTCCCAGCTGTTGGCGGCGCCGCCGCGGCACCGGCCGACGTACGTGGACGCCGATCTGCGGGGGCTGCTCACGGGGCAGCCCGAAATCACCCGTGAGGGTGACGGTTTCCGGTGCGGAGGGTGGACGGCGACCGCGGCCGACCGGCTGGAGCTCGAAGGCGACGGCGAGCCCCTGGACGGTCTGCGGGCGCTGTGCGCGGCGGCCTGGACGGCGGCCGGGGACGGCTCATGCGAGCTGGACGGGGAGAAGGCGCTGGCGCGGCTGGGACTCTGACGCCCGGACGGTGACCGGTCGCCCGCGGTGACCGGTCACCGGGTGCGGGATCGGCGTTCCGGGGCACCCGGCTCCGGTCCGGCGGCGCAGGCGGTATCGATCTCACATGCGAGGGTAGGCTAACCTAACCTCGTGTTGGTCGACAGTCCTCCGGAACAGCGCGCGGACACCGCCCCCGCGCCCCCAACCCGCCGAGCGGCGAGGGCCCTTGGGCTCCTGCTCTCGGTCGTGCTCCTGGTGCTCGTCGCCCTGGCGAGCATCGCCGTCGGCGCGAAAGCGCTGTCGCCGGACCAGGTCTGGCACGGCCTGTTCCACAGCACGGGGACGTACGGCGACGTCGTCGTCGACGAGCGGCTGTCGCGCACCGTCCTCGGTCTGCTGGCCGGTGCCGCGCTCGGCCTGTCCGGCGGGGTGCTGCAGGCGCTGACCCGCAACCCGCTGGCCGACCCCGGGCTGCTCGGCATCAACGCCGGCGCCTCCGCCGCCGTCGTCACGGCGCTCACCTTCCTCGGTGTCACCAGCCTGACCGGCTATGTGTGGTTCGCGTTCGGCGGCGCCGCGGCGGTCGGCGCGCTGGTGTGGTTCCTCGGCGGCGGCCGGGGCGCCACCCCGGTCCGGCTGGCGCTCGCCGGCACGGCGATCAGCGCCGCGCTGTACGGCTATCTCCAGGCCGTGATGATCATGGACGGTGCGGCGCTGGGCAGGATGCGTTTCTGGACGGTGGGTTCGCTGGCCTCGGCCACGGACTCGACCATCGCCCAGGTGCTGCCGTTCCTCGCGGCCGGCACCCTGCTGGCGCTCGCGCTCGCCCGGCCGCTCAACGCCATGGCGATGGGTGACGACACCGCCCGCGCCCTCGGCGCGAACCTCAACCGCACCCGGGCGCTCGCCATGCTCGCGGCGACGGTGCTCTCCGGCGCCGCGACGGCCGCCTGCGGTCCGATCATGTTCGTCGGTCTGATGGTGCCGCACGCCGTGCGCTCCTTCACCGGCCCCGACCTGCGCTGGATCCTGCCCTACGCGACCGTCCTGTCGCCCGTGCTGCTGCTCGGCGCCGACGTCCTGGGCCGGGTGGCCGCCCGCCCCGCGGAGCTCCAGGTCGGCATCGTCACCGCGCTCATCGGCGGCCCGGTCTTCATCTTTCTCGTACGACGGCGCAGGACGGCCCAGCTGTGAAGACCCGACGGACGAGCCGCGTGGTGCGCACCCCCGGCGGGCTCTCCCTGCGCCTGGACGTGCGCGCGCTGACCGTCGTCGCCCTGCTGCTGCTCGCGGCCTGCGCCGCGGGCGTGGCGCTGATCGGCACCGGAGACGCCCGGATCCCGCCGGCCGACGTCCTCAGGACGCTGGCCGGCGAGGGCACCGCGTACCAGGACTTCATCGTCAACGAACTGCGGCTGCCACGCGTGCTGGTGGGACTGCTGGTGGGCGCCTCCCTCGGCCTCGGAGGCGCCCTGTTCCAGGCGGTCTCCCGCAACCCGCTCGGCAGCCCGGACGTGCTCGGCCTGTCCCAGGGGTCGACGGCGGGCGCGCTGGTCGTGATCGTGCTGATGTCCGGCAGCGCCGCCCAGGTCACCGCGGGCGCGCTGGCCGGCGGTCTGGTGACCGGGTTCGCCATCCACCTGCTCGCCTGGAAGCGGGGCGTGCACGGATACCGGCTGGTGCTGGTCGGCATCGGCGTCTCCGCGATCGTCACCGCGGTCAACGGCTATCTGCTCACCAAGGCCGATCTCGTGGACGCGACCCGCGCGGTGGTCTGGATGACCGGGTCGCTCGACGGCCGCGACTGGGAGCAGGTCTGGCCGCTGCTGTGGCTGTGCGCCGTCCTCGTGCCGCTGGTCCTCGTGAACGCGCGGGGGCTGAGGACGATGGAGATGGGCGACGACGTGGCGAACGCCCTCGGGGTCCGGGTGCAGCGCGTGCGGCTGGTGCTGATGGTGTCCGCCGTGCTGCTCACCGCGGCCGCCACCGCCGCGGCCGGGCCCGTCAGCTTCGTGGCGCTCACCGCGCCGCAGCTCGCCCGGCGCCTGACCCGCTCGCCGGGCCCCAATCTGCTGTCCTCCCTGTGCATGGGCGCCGCCCTGCTGGTCACCGCCGACTGGGCCGCGCAGCGAGCCTTCGGCGCCGACCAGCTCCCCGTGGGCGTGGTCACCGGCGTGCTCGGCGGCTGCTACCTGCTGTGGCTGCTGGTCGCCGAGCGCCGGGCGGGCCGGATATGAGCGGCACGAAGGGCGGGCCGGACCTACGCGGCGCGCACCCGAACACCCGAAGGAGCACTGTGAACCGCCTGTCCGCCGAGAACGTCACCCTCGCCTACGACCAGCGCGTCATCGCCGAAGAGCTGTCGGTGGAGATCCCCGACAACTCCTTCACGGTGATCGTCGGCCCGAACGCGTGCGGCAAGTCGACGCTGCTGCGGGCGCTGTCGCGGATGCTCAGGCCCAGCCGGGGCCGAGTGCTGCTGGACGGGCAGGTCATCCAGTCGATGCCCGCCAAGAAGGTCGCCCGCACCCTCGGCCTGCTGCCGCAGTCGTCCATCGCGCCCGACGGCATCACGGTCGCCGACCTCGTCGGCCGCGGCCGCTACCCGCACCAGGGCATCCTGCGCCAGTGGTCCGCCGAGGACGAACGGGTGGTCCGGGAGTCCATGGCGCGGACGGGGGTGGCCGAGCTGGCCGAACGGTACGTGGACGAGCTGTCCGGCGGTCAGCGCCAGCGCGTCTGGATCGCCATGGCCCTCGCCCAGCAGACCCCGCTGCTGCTGCTGGACGAGCCGACCACCTACCTGGACATCCAGCACCAGATCGACGTCCTCGACCTGTGCGCGGAGCTGCACGAGACGCAGGGGCGGACCCTGGTGGCCGTGCTGCACGACCTCAATCACGCGGCCCGCTACGCCACCCACCTGATCGCCCTGCGCGGCGGCGAGGTGATCGCCGAGGGCGCGCCGAACGACATCGTCACGGCCGAGCTGGTCGAGGAGGTCTTCGGGCTGCGCTGCCAGATCATCGACGATCCCGAGACCGGGACCCCGCTGGTGGTCCCGGCGGCCCGCAGGGCACGGCTCACAGCAGCTTCCTGAGCCGGAACAGGTCCAGCAGACTCGCGTCCAGGCGCACCCGGCCCCGGCCCCAGGCGGTCGCGAAGTTCAGCTCGCCGTCCACCAGGCCCACCAGGTCGTCGCCGGCCAGGGCGAGCCTGATCTGCGCCTTCTCGCGGGGCGGTCCGGGATGCGTGGAGTCGACCTCGATCCGGCCACCGGTCATCCGGCCCACGAAGGTGACGTCGAGGTCGGTGACGTGGCAGCTCACCGAGCGGTCCAGGGCGGCGGCCGCCCGGACGTCGCCCTCGGCGCCCTGCATGTTGTCCGAGAGCTTTCCCAGTGCGGTGCGGCACTCCTCGATCGTGGCCATGGCCACCGACGGTACCCCAGGGGTTCGGGGTAGCGTCTGGGCATGAGCGAGTCCGTGCCCGAGGCCCCGGCGGAGGCCGTGGTGGAGGCCGAAACCCAGACCGTGCCCGAGGCAGATCCCGCGACCGGACAGGCGGCCGGTACCGCCGCGCCCGGGGCCGGATCCATGACCGGACGGTCGGCCGGACCGGACCCCGGGTCCGCCTCCGGCCCCGGGCCAGGGCAGGACCCCGAGGACGACCCCGCCGCCCCCGCGCCGCTGGGCGTCCCGCGCACCTCCACCGGCAGCGCCGAGGTCGACGCGCAGCTCCAGCGGCTGGCCGACGCCGACCACCTCGCCACCGACGGCCACGTGGAGGTGTACGAGGATGTACACAGGGGGCTGCGCGACGCGCTCACCGCGCTCGACACGCGCCCCGGACCCCCGGACCCGCCCGCCCGTCACCCGACCAACACCCCTCACCGAGGCCCTTCGGGCCGCACCTTCTAAGTTCGTACCAACACAGGAGCTGAACCGAACGTGGCAGGAGTCGCACGCCGTCGTCTGGACGCGGAGCTGGTCCGCCGGAAGCTGGCGCGCTCGCGCGAGCACGCCAGCCAGCTGATCGCCGCCGGACGGGTCACCGTCGGCAGGACCGTGGCGACCAAGCCGGCCACGCAGGTGGAGACGGCGGCGGCCATCGTGGTCCAGACCGACGAGAGCGACCCCGACTACGTCTCCCGGGGCGGCCACAAACTCGCCGGCGCGTTCGAGGCCTTCGTACCGCTGGGCCTCGTCGTCGAGGGCCGGCGCGCGCTGGACGCCGGCGCGTCCACCGGCGGCTTCACCGACGTCCTGCTGCGCGCGGGCGCCGCGCACGTCGTCGCCGTGGACGTCGGATACGGCCAACTTGCCTGGTCCCTGCAGAACGATGAACGCGTCACCGTCAAGGACCGTACGAACGTACGCGAGTTGACGCTTGAGGCGATCGATGGGGAACCTGTGGATCTTGTCGTGGGTGATCTGTCCTTCATTCCGCTCGGGCTGGTGCTGCCCGCCCTGAAGCGGTGCGTGAAGCCGGACGCCGACCTGGTGATGATGGTCAAGCCGCAGTTCGAGGTGGGGAAGGAACGGCTGGGCAGCGGGGGTGTCGTACGGAGTCCGCAACTGCGGGCGGAGGCCGTGCGCGGGGTGGCCGACAAGGCCTGGGAACTGGGACTCGGGGTGCGGGGGGTCACCGCGAGTCCGCTGCCCGGACCGTCGGGCAATGTCGAGTACTTCCTGTGGCTGCGGTCCGGCGCCCCCCGCCTGGACCCGGCCGAAGTCGACCGAGCAGTGGCGGAGGGGCCGCGTTGACACAGAACCGAGCGCGTACTGTTTTCCTGCTCGCCCACACCGGGCGGCCCGCGGCCATCCGCAGCGCGGAGCTGGTGGTCAAGGGGCTGCTGCGGCACGGCATCGGGGTGCGGGTGCTGGAGGAGGAGGCACGCGACCTGCCGCTCCCGGGCGAGGTGGGACTCGTCAAGGAGGCCACCCCGCAGTGCCTCGACGGGTGCGAGCTGCTCATCGTCCTCGGCGGTGACGGGACCCTGCTGCGCGGCGCCGAGTTCGCCCGGGCCTCCGGGGTGCCGATGCTCGGCGTCAACCTCGGGCGGGTCGGGTTCCTGGCGGAGGCCGAGCGGGACGACCTGGACCGGGTCGTCGACCGGGTGGTGGCACGCTCCTACGAGGTCGAGGAGCGGATGACGATCGACGTCGTCGTGCACCGCAACGGCGACATCGTGCACACCGACTGGGCGCTGAACGAGGCCGCCGTGCAGAAGGCCGGCGCGGAGAAGATGCTCGAGGTGGTCCTCGAGATCGACGGGCGGCCGGTCACCGCGTTCGGCTGCGACGGCATCGTGCTGTCGACGCCCACCGGATCCACCGCGTACGCCTTCTCCGCGGGCGGGCCCGTGGTGTGGCCCGAGGTCGAGGCGCTGCTGATGGTGCCGATCAGCGCGCACGCGCTGTTCGCCAAGCCGCTGGTCACCTCGCCGGACTCGGTGCTCGCGGTGGAGGTGCTGCCGCACATTCCACCAGGGGTGCTCTGGTGCGACGGGCGGCGGACCATCGAGCTGCCGCCCGGCGCGCGGGTGGAGGTGCGGCGCGGTGCCGTGCCGGTGCGGCTGGCCCGGCTGCACCACGCCTCGTTCACGGACCGGCTGGTCGCGAAGTTCGCGCTGCCGACCACCGGCTGGCGGGGCGCGCCGCACCAGTGACCGGCCCGGCCCGGGGGCTGCCGCCCCCGGGCCCCGCGGGGAGACGCCCGCGCGGGCGACACGGGCGGGCCATGTGCGCTCCCCGCCCCGGACCTCGTATGGTCTGTTCCGTGTTGGAGGAGATGCGGATACGGTCGCTCGGGGTCATCGACGATGCCGTGGTCGAGCTGTCACCGGGGTTCACCGCCGTCACCGGCGAGACCGGTGCGGGCAAGACCATGGTGGTCACCAGCCTGGGACTGCTGCTGGGCGGGCGCGCGGACCCGGCGCTGGTGCGGATCGGGGCCGGGAAGGCCGTCGTGGAGGGGCGGATCGCCGTGTCCTCGGACGCCACCGCCGTCGTGCGTGCCGAGGAGGCCGGGGCCGAGCTGGACGACGGCGCCCTGCTGATCAGCCGTACCGTCTCCGCCGAGGGCCGCTCGCGGGCGCATCTGGGCGGGCGCAGCGTGCCGGTGGGGCTGCTCGCCGAGCTGGCCGACGACCTGGTCGCCGTGCACGGCCAGACCGACCAGCAGGGACTGCTGAAGCTGACCCGGCAGCGGCAGGCGCTCGACCGCTACGCCGGGGACGCCGTCTCCGTGCCGCTCGCCAAGTACACCGAGGCCTACCGGCGGCTGCGGGCCGTCTCCGCCGAGTTGGAGGAGATCGTCACCCGCGGGCGTGAGCGCGCCCAGGAAGCCGACATGCTCCGGTACGGGCTCGAGGAGATCGCCGGTGTGGAGCCCCGGGCCGGGGAGGACGTGGAGCTGGCCGAGGAGGCGGAGCGGCTGGGGCACGCCGAGGCCCTGTCGTCCGCCGCGGCCGCCGCGCACGCCGCTCTCGCGGGCAACCCCGAGGACCCCGAGGGGATCGACGCCACGACCCTCGTCGCGGGCGCGCACCGGGCCCTGGAGGCCGTCCGCTCGCACGACCCGGCGCTCGCCGCCCTCGCCGAACGGATCGGTGAGGTCGGCATCCTGCTCGCCGACGTGGCCGGCGAGCTGGCCGGGTACGCCGACGACCTGGACGCAGACCCGCTGCGGCTGGCCGCCGTGGAGGAGCGCCGGGCCGCCCTCGGCGCACTGACCCGCAAGTACGGCGACGACGTGGGCGCCGTACTCGCCTGGGCCGAGCAGAGCGCCGCGCGGCTCACCGAGCTGGAGGGCGACGACGAGCGGACCGGCGAGCTGACCGCCGAGCGGGACGCCCTGCGCACCGAACTGGGCGGACTCGCCCAGGCCCTGACGGACGCCCGGACGGAGGCCGCCGAGCGGTTCGCCGCCGCCGTGACCGCCGAGCTGGCCTCGCTGGCGATGCCCCACGCGCGCGTGTCCTTCGACATCCGGCAGACCGAGGACCCGGAGGGCGTCGAGGTCGGCGGCCGCTCCGTCGCCTACGGCCCGGCCGGCGCCGACGAGGTCGAGCTGCTGCTCGCCCCGCACCCGGGTGCTCCGCCGCGGCCCATCGCCAAGGGCGCGTCCGGAGGCGAGCTGTCCCGCGTCATGCTGGCCGTCGAGGTCGTCTTCGCGGGCACGGACCCGGTTCCGACGTACCTCTTCGACGAGGTCGACGCCGGTGTCGGCGGCAAGGCCGCGGTGGAGATCGGCCGGCGGCTGGCGAAGCTGGCCAGGACCGCGCAGGTCGTCGTCGTCACCCACCTGCCCCAGGTCGCCGCCTTCGCCGACCGCCAGCTCCTGGTCGAGAAGACCAACGACGGCACGGTGACCCGCTCCGGCGTCAAGGTCCTGGAGGGCGAGGAACGGGTCCGCGAACTCTCCCGCATGCTGGCCGGCCAGGAAGACTCGGAAACGGCCCGCGCCCACGCGGAGGAACTCCTGGCGACGGCCCGCGCGGACCTCTAGAACGCCGGCCCCGGGCGGCCCCGGCCCCGGCCTCGCGGCCCGGACGCCCGAGCCGTTCGGCCTCCATGGGCCGGGGTTCACCCGTGTGGGTGAACGTGCTCCGGCGCAGTGCCCCGGGTCGCGGTGCTGTGCGCCTGCCCGGGGTTTGCCGCAACGGCCCTAAGGCCTGGCATGCTTGGGGGTGGACGCGGTCCGTGCGGGAGGCGCGCGGTACGTCCTTTCGGTCTTCCCGGCCCGCCACCTTCGGTACGTTTTTCCGTGACGCCCGCCCCGAACCAGGAGCCGCCGGCCCCGTGAGCCCCGTGAGCAGCAACGCACCGCACGGCCAGTCGCCGCTGCGCACCGTGCAGGTGCTGGGCGGGGGCAACGCCGGCAGCAGCGCGCACGTGCGCTCCCTGGCCGAGGGGCTCGTCGCCCGGGGCGTGCGGGTCACGGTGTGCGCCCCCGCCGAGGCGGAGCACGCCTACGACTTCACCGGGACCGGCGCCGACCACGTGCACGTGCCGCGCAGCAGCGACCCGGCCTCCGTGGCCGCGCTCCGCGCCGCCTGCGCCGGCGCCGACCTCGTGCACGCCCACGGTCTGCACGCCTCCTTCCGCGCCGTGCTCGCGCTCAGCGGGCGCGACACCCCGCTTGTGGTCACCTGGCACAACCGGGCCCGGGCTGAGGGTGCGCGGGCGCATCTGCTGCGGCTGCTGGAACGGCGCGTGGTGCGCACCGCGGCCGTCGTGCTCGGCACCACGTCCGACCTGGTGGACCGGGCCCGCCGCACCGGGGCGCGGGACGCCCGGCTGGCGGCCGTGGCCCTGCCCGGCCGGCGCCGCCGCGCCGACCTCGACGACACCGACCAGGGGCGGCCCAAACTCCGCGCCGAACTCGGCGCCACCGGACGTCCGTTGCTCCTGGCCGTCGGCTCCCTCGACCGGCAGCGGGGCTACGGCGTCCTGCTGGACGCGGCCCGCGCCTGGCGCGACCTCGACCCGGTCCCGCTGGTCGTCGTCGCGGGGGAGGGGCCGCTGCGCCCCGAACTCCAGCGGCGGATCGAGGACGAGCGGCTGCCGGTACGGCTGGTCGGACGCCGCGACGACGTGCCCGAACTGCTCGCGGCCGCCGATCTGGCGCTGCTGACCAGCCGGTGGGAGTCCCGGTCCGTCCTCGCCCAGGAGGCGCTGCACGCGGGCGTGCCGCTCGTGGCGACCCGTGTCGGCGGCATCCCGGACCTCGTCGGCGAGGCCGCCGAACTCGTCCCCTACGGCGACGCGGAGACCCTCGCGGCCACCGTCGTCGGGCTCCTCGCCGACCCCGGGCACCGTGAACTGCTGCGCGAGCGGGGCCCCCGGCAGGCCGCGACCTGGCCGACCGAGGACGAGACCGTCGCCCAGGTCCTGAGCGTCTACGACGAACTCACCCAGCCCCTGCCCCTCCCCTAGGGGGCGTCTCCCCGATCTTCGCGGGTCCGCGACGATCGGGGAGACGCCCCCTAGGTGTATTGATCACGAGCGTTGTTAACAGGGCTGGGTCTTGATCATGGCGAAGACCTCCGGTGTGGTGGAGCTGTCTAGGACTGCACCGCA
>NZ_JBSFBX010000031.1:0-14018 GCF_053593175.1 Streptomyces sp. NPDC002386 | reverse complement strand
GCCCGAGTACACCCGGTACGAGGGCATCCGGCCGGCACGCCGAGAGCACGCACCGGACGCCGCAACGCCCGCCCTGCGGGCGAACGACGCGACTTTGCGGACACGACCTAGGAACCCGCCGGATCAGCCGGATGCGGTGCCACCAGGGGCAGCTGCGAGGCCAGCCGCCGCTCGCACAGCTCGGCCAGGCGGTCGTAGCCGGCCTTGCCCATCAGCTCGGTCAGCTCCGCCCGGTAGGAGACGTACACCGGCTCGCCCGCGCCGTGCGCCGACGTCGCCGAGGTGCACCACCAGTGCAGGTCGTGGCCGCCCGGGCCCCAGCCCCGGCGGTCGTACTCGCCGATCGACACCTGCAGCACGCGCGTGTCGTCCGGCCGCTCGATCCAGTCGTACGTCCGCCGGATCGGCAGTTGCCAGCAGACGTCCGGCTTGGTCTCCAGCGGCTCCCGCCCCTCCTTCAGGGCGAGGATGTGCAGCGAGCAGCCCGCGCCGCCCGCGAAGCCCGGACGGTTCTGGAAGATGCAGGACCCCTGGAAGGGCCGGGTCTGCCGGGACCCCTCGTCGTCCTCGGAGGTCCAGCCGTTGCGGGTGCCCTCGTCGTGGTGCTGCCAGATCTCCGGCGTGAGACGCGCCACGTGCTCGGCGACCCGCTTCTCGTCGTCCTCGTCGGAGAAGTGCGCGCCCAGCGAGCAGCACCCGTCGTCCGCGCGGCCCGCCTGGATGCCCTGGCAGCCGCTGCCGAAGATGCAGTTCCAGCGAGAGGTCAGCCATGTCAGATCGCAGCGGAAGATCTGCTCCTCGTCCGCCGGATCAGGAAACTCCACCCACGCGCGCGCGAAGTCGAGCCCCTTCTCGTCACTCACCTTCGGGGCCTTTCTGGGCGTCTTGCCGGACTTGGACGGCTTGTCGTCCTTCGCCTTTTTCGTCTTTGGCACGCGTCCAGGGTAAGTGGCCAGGGGCCGCTACGGGGACCGGGGACGGCGGATCTGGCAGTAGCGTTCCGTACATGAGACTCGGTGTCCTGGACGTGGGTTCGAACACGGTGCATCTGCTGGTGGTGGACGCCCACCCCGGCGCACGGCCGCTGCCCGCGCACTCGCACAAGGCCGACCTTCGGCTCGCCCAACTGCTCGACGACAGCGGTGCCATCGGCGACGACGGCATCCACCGACTGGTCGACGTGGTCCGGGACGCGCTCCAGGCCGCCGAGGACAAGGGCGTCGAGGACCTGCTGCCGTTCGCGACCTCCGCCGTCCGGGAGGCCACCAACGCCGACGACGTCCTCGCGCGCGTGGCGGACGAGACCGGCGTACGGCTCCAGGTGCTCAGCGGCGCGGAGGAGGCCCGGCTCACCTTCCTCGCCGTGCGCCGCTGGTTCGGCTGGTCCGCCGGCAGGCTGCTGGTCCTGGACATCGGCGGCGGCTCCCTGGAGATCGCCTACGGCATGGACGAGGAGCCGGACGCCGCCGTCTCCCTGCCGCTCGGCGCCGGCCGGCTCACCGCCGGCTGGCTGCCCGGCGATCCGCCCGCACCCGACGACGTACGCGCCCTGCGCCGGCACGTGCGCACGGAGATCGCCCGTACCGTCGGCGAGTTCAGCCGCTTCGGTGCCCCCGACCACGTCGTCGCCACCTCCAAGACCTTCAAGCAGCTCGCCCGGATCGCCGGTGCCGCCCGCAGCGCGGAGGGCCTCTACGTCCAGCGCGAACTCAAGCGGGAGTCCCTGGAGGCCTGGGTGCCCCGGCTGTCCGGGATGACCGCCGACCAGCGCGGGGAACTCCCCGGCGTCTCGGAGGGCAGGGCCGGCCAGCTCCTCGCCGGCGCCCTGGTGGCCGAGGGCGCGATGGACCTGTTCGGCGTGGAGAGCCTGGAGATATGCCCGTGGGCGCTGCGTGAGGGCGTCATCCTCCGCCGTCTCGACCACATGGGCTCGGACTGAGTGCCCCCGGGGCGCGGAACCGTATCCGCACTTGCCGTCGCCGCCGCGTGCGAGCGGCGGCCGTATGCCGTGCAACTACGCGGATGGCAAAGCTCACAATGGCGAACCGGCACCCCGCGTCCGGGCCGCCCGACCCCGTAAGGTGACGGACGTGGCTGAACCAAGGGACGTAAAGGTCGCCCTGTCGACGGCCTCGGTCTACCCGGAGTCGACGGCGACGGCCTTCGAGATCGCCGCGCGCGTCGGCTACGACGGCGTCGAGGTCATGGTGTGGACCGACCCCGTGAGCCAGGACATCGAGGCGCTGCGCCGGCTGTCCGACCACCACGGCGTCCCGATCCTCGCCGTGCACGCCCCCTGCCTGCTGATCACCCAGCGCGTCTGGTCCACCGACCCCTGGGTCAAGCTCCAGCGGGCCCGCGCGGCCGCCGAGAAGCTGGGCGCCGACACCGTCGTCGTCCACCCGCCCTTCCGCTGGCAGCGGCAGTACGCCCGCGACTTCGTCACCGGGGTGTGGCGGATGGCGAACGAGACGGACGTGCGGTTCGCCGTCGAGAACATGTACCCGTGGCGCTACCGCGACCGCGAGATGCTGGCCTACGCCCCCGACTGGGACGTGACCAAGGACGACTACCGGCACTTCACGGTCGACCTCAGTCACACCTCGACGGCCCGCACCGACGCGCTCGCCATGGTCGACCGCATGGGAGACCGGCTCGGCCACGTCCACCTCGCCGACGGCCGCGGCTCCGCCAAGGACGAGCACCTCGTGCCCGGACGCGGCGACCAGCCCTGCGCCGAACTGCTGGAGCGGCTCACACACAGCGGCTTCGACGGCCACGTCGTGATCGAGGTCAACACCCGGCGGGCGATGTCCGGCGCCGAGCGCGAGGCCGACCTCGCCGAGGCCCTCGCCTTCACCCGGCAGCACCTCGCCTCCACCGTGCGGGTGCCCCGGCCATGACCGGCACCACCGCGCGCCGGCGGGGCCGGCCCCCGCGCACCGAGTCCGCCGGCACCCGAGACCGCATCCTCTCCGCCGCCCGCGAGGAGTTCTCCGAGCGCGGCTACGAGAAGACCTCCGTGCGCGGCATCGCCAAGGCCGCCGGGGTCGACTCGGCCCTGGTCCACCACTACTTCGGCACCAAGGAGCAGATCTTCGAGGCGTCCGTAGCGGTCGCCTTCGCGCCCGCCCTCGAAGCGCCCGACGCGATCGCCGAGGTCCCGCTGGCCGAGGTCGGCGAGCGGCTGACCCGCTTCCTCCTCGGCGTCTGGGAGAACCCCACGACCCGTACGCCCCTGCTCGCGATCCTCCGCTCGGCCGTGAACAACGAGACCGCGGCGGCCGTCTTCCGCCGCCTGGTCGCGACCCAGCTCCTGCGCCGCGTGGCCGCCCAGGTCGACCTGCCCGACCCGGAGCTGCGCGCCGAGCTGGCCGCCGCGCAGCTGGTCGGCGCGGCGATGATGCGCTACGTGATCAAGCTGGAGCCGCTGGCGTCGGCGGACCTGGAGCAGATCATCGCGCGGGTCGCGCCCGTGGTGCAGGGCCATCTGACGCAGCCCTGACACCCGCCGCCCGGCCCGGCAGCCGTGACCCGGTGCGGCCCCGGCAGCCGCGGCCGTGAAACACGCGTCCCGCATTCCGGACATGCTTGTCCATCCCTTGGAGGGGCGGCGTACGCTCGGAGGAGTCAGAACTCTCTGGCAGAAGGTCTTCGAAGGAGCGAGCGACGATGCCCGAGCTGAGGTCCCGCACAGTCACCCACGGCCGCAACATGGCGGGCGCCCGCGCCCTTATGCGCGCCTCCGGTGTACCCGGTGCGGACATCGGCCGGAAGCCGGTCATCGCCGTCGCCAACTCCTTCACCGAGTTCGTGCCGGGCCACACCCACCTGCAGCCCGTCGGCCGGATCGTCAGCGAGGCGATCAAGGAGGCGGGCGGCATCCCGCGCGAGTTCAACACGATCGCCGTGGACGACGGCATCGCCATGGGCCACGGCGGCATGCTCTACTCCCTGCCCTCCCGCGACCTGATCGCGGACTCGGTGGAGTACATGGTCGAGGCCCACTGCGCCGACGCCCTGGTCTGCATCTCCAACTGCGACAAGATCACCCCGGGCATGCTGATGGCGGCCCTGCGCCTGAACATCCCGACGGTCTTCGTCTCCGGCGGCCCGATGGAGTCCGGCCGCGCCACGCTGGTCGACGGCACGGTCCGCACCCTGGACCTGGTCGACGCGATCTCCGACGCCGTCAACGACAAGATCTCCGACGAGGACATCCTCCGCATCGAGGAGAACGCCTGTCCGACCTGCGGCAGCTGTTCCGGCATGTTCACCGCCAACTCGATGAACTGCCTGACCGAGGCCATCGGCCTCTCCCTGCCCGGCAACGGCTCGGTCCTCGCCACCCACACCGCCCGCCGCGCCCTGTACGAGAACGCGGCCCGCACGGTCATGGACCTCACCCGCCGCTACTACGAGCAGGACGACGACACCGTACTGCCGCTCAACATCGCCACCTTCCAGGCCTTCGAGAACGCCATGGCCCTGGACATCGCGATGGGCGGCTCCACCAACACGATCCTGCACCTGCTGGCCGCCGCCCAGGAGGCGGGCGTCGAATTCGGTCTGGAGCAGATCGACGCCGTCTCCCGCCGCGTCCCCTGCCTCGCCAAGGTCGCGCCCAACGTCGCGAAGAACCGCACGTACTACATGGAGGACGTGCACCGCGCCGGCGGCATCCCCGCCCTCCTCGGCGAGCTGCACCGCGGGGGCCTGCTCAACGAGGACGTCCACGCCGTCCACAGCCCGTCCCTGTCCGACTGGCTGAAGACCTGGGACGTCCGCGGCGGCTCCCCGTCGCCCGAGGCCGTCGAGCTGTGGCACGCGGCCCCCGGCTGCGTCCGCTCCGCCGAGGCCTTCTCCCAGTCCGAGCGCTGGGAGGCCCTGGACGACGACGCCGAGGGCGGCTGCATCCGCTCCGTCGAGCACGCGTACTCCAAGGACGGCGGCCTGGCGGTGCTCAGGGGCAACCTGGCCGTCGACGGCTGCGTGGTGAAGACCGCCGGCGTCGACGAGTCGATCTGGACCTTCGAGGGCCCGGCGGTGGTCTGCGAGTCCCAGGAGGAGGCCGTCCAGCGCATCCTCACCCAGGAGGTCAAGGACGGCGATGTCGTCGTCATCCGCTACGAGGGTCCCAAGGGCGGCCCCGGCATGCAGGAGATGCTCTACCCGACCTCGTACCTGAAGGGCCGCGGCCTGGGCAAGACCTGCGCCCTGATCACCGACGGCCGCTTCTCCGGCGGCACCTCCGGCCTCTCCATCGGCCACGCCTCCCCGGAGGCGGCGTCCGGCGGCACCATCGCCCTGGTCCAGGACGGCGACCGCGTCCGCATCGACATCCCGAACCGCACGATCGAGCTGCTGGTCGACGACGCGGAGCTGGCCCGGCGCGAGCAGGCGCTGGCCGGCGTGTACGCCCCGAAGAGCCGCGACCGCAAGGTCTCGGCCGCGCTGCGCGCCTACGCGGCGATGGCGACCAGCGCGGACAAGGGCGCGGTGCGCGACGTGAGCAAGCTGGGCTGACCTGAGTCGTTCCACGCGGGGCCGCCTCCGTCCGGGGGCGGCCCCGCGCCGTCTCACCAGGCCGAGGGATCCTTCGCGGGCACGGTGAACACGGTGCCGTCGGGGGCGGTGGCGTGGACGCGCGGGCCCACGAGAAGCGGCGCCGGCAGCACCGCGGTGACCGTGTCCGAGTTCCGGCCGAGGCGGGGCGGCGTCTGCCCCACCAGGCTTCCGTCGCGCGCGTCGACGGCGATCAGCCGTCCGTCGGGCGCGCTGAAGTAGACGTGGCCGGCGGAGGAGACCGGTGCCGAACCACGGCTCACCGACGTCTCCAGGTGCCAGAGCCGGCGGCCCGTACCCAGGTCGACGGCGTCCAGCGAGCCGCCGGCCGCCAGTACGTGCACCACACCGCCGCGCACGTCCGCCTGCGGCGCCATCCGCCGGACCGGGAGCGCGACCCGGCGCACCGAACGCGTCGCGGGCGCGTAGCGCACGACACCGGTCGCGTCCCCCGTGGCCGGATCGACGGCCAGCAGGAACAGCGCACCGCCCGCACTGCCGACGACCTGCAGCGAGCCCTTCAGCCGTGCGTTCCACCTGACGTCACCGGATCCCGGGTCCAGCGCGGTGAGCAGCGTGTCCGCGCCGTCCGCCGAGGTACCGGCCGCGTAGGCCAGGGGGTCGCCGTCGGGGAGGGTCAGCGCGGGGGTGTCCCGTTCGGAGACCCGTCGGTGCCACTTCCGGGCTCCCGACGAGGCGGACGACCCCGTGACCGTCCCGTCGGTGCCGGCGACCAGCAGCGTGCCGCCGCTGAAGCGCGCCGCTCCGTGCGCGGGCAGGTCCCGCCGCCACCGCTGCTCACCCGAGGCGGGGTCCAGCGCCGCCACCCGGCGGCCACCGTCGGCCGGTACCAGGAGCAGGCCGTCCACGAGGGCCGGTGCCCCGGCCGCGCGTTCCCCGGTGACCGGGTGCCGCCACAGCAGTGCGCCGTTCACCGGGTCGAGCGCGAACGCCACCCCGGCCCGGACGCACAGCAACTTCCCCTCTCCGTACACGCACTGCGGCATCCCGGAGCCCTTGGCCGCCGGCCTCGCCTGCCACGAGGCGACGGCGGCGGCACCGGCCGGCACCCCCGTCGACCGGGCGGCCGGAGCGGTGGTGCCGCCCGGCCACAGCAGTCCGCTGAGCACGCCGCCCAGCACGACGGCGAGCACCCCCGCGGCCAGGGCCACCCGCCTGCCGGACCGGATCCGGGACCGGGGCCCGGACTCCGGACCCGACGTGCCCGACGTGGACCGCGGCTCGCGCTCCGGCCCGGCGTCGGGTGCGGGCGCCGGTTCGGCGGCGGCGGACCCGGGCGGCGCGGTGTCGTCGCCGGTCCGCTGCGCGGGTATGAACGCCTGGGTGTCGTACGAGGCCGCCACCGAGCGCAGTTCCCGCATCAGCTCGTCCGGCGTCGGCCGGTCCTCCGGCTCCTTGGCCAGACAGCGCAGCAGCAGCGGCGCCAGGCTCTCCGGCACCCCGGTCAGATCCGGCTCGTCGTGCACCACCTGGTACGCGACGACATAGGGACTGTCCGAGTCGAACGGCCCCCGCCCGGTGGCCGCGTGCACCAGCACCGACCCGAGGGCGAAGATGTCCGCCGCCGGGCCGACCTCCCGGGGACGCCGGAACTGCTCGGGCGCCATGAACGGCGGCGTACCGATCAACTTGCCCGTCTCGGTCCGCAGTTCACTGTCCTTCGGCCGGGAGATGCCGAAGTCGATGACCTTCGGCCCGTCCTCGGCGAGCAGGACGTTGCTCGGCTTGAGGTCGCGGTGCACGACGCCCACCCGGTGGATGTCCCGCAGCGCCTCCGCGAGCCCGGCCATCAGACGCCGCAGCTGCGCCGGCGGCATGGGCCCGCTCCGCTTGACGTGGTCCGAGAGGGTCGGACCCGGGATGAACAGCGTTGCCATCCAGGGCCGTTCGGCGTTCGGGTCGGCGTCCACGACCGGAGCGGTGAAGGCTCCGCTCACCCTGCGGGCCGCGGCCACCTCCTGCCGGAATCGCCCCCGGAACTCGCGGTCCCTGGCGAACTCCGCGTGCACCACCTTCACCGCGAGCTTCAGCCCGGAGTCACTGCGGGCCAGATGGACCACGCCCATGCCCCCGGAGCCCAGACACGACTCCAGGCGGTACTGACCGGCGTACTCCGGAAGTTCCGCTTCCGCACCGGCTCCGGTGCTGCGCTGCGGCGCCATGGACCACCCCCGTGCTTTTCGTCCGTGCGCGCGACGCACGGAGCCTAGTCGATGACTCGTACGAGACCGAGGCGGCTTGCTAGCCTCCGCGTGCGAGTCGCGCACCCGGGTCCCGGGCGGCGGCGCGCGCGGTACTGGAACGGACCCCATCGCGGTCATGGGGCTCAACGGGGGAGGACTGTCATGTCCGTCGATCACACCGACGCGGCCACGAACGACGCCGGGAGCGAGTCGCCGACGGCGGCCGCCGTACGCACGTACCCGGTCGCCCCGGGCGTCCGGCTGAACGTCCGCAGCGGTCCCGGCACCGGCTACGGCATCGTCCGGGTCCTGTCCGAGGGGGCCAGCGTGCCGATCTTCTGCCAGACGCCCGGCACCACCGTGACGGGCCCGTACGGCACCTCGAAGATCTGGGACAACATCAACAACGGCGAGTTCGTCGCCGACGCCTACGTGCACACCGGCAGCGACGGCTACGTCGCCTCCCGCTGCTCCTGACCCCGCCGGGAGCCCGCCCGCGCGCGGAGCCATAATCGTCCCGTGAGCGACGAAACCGGCACCCCGGAGGACCAGGCGGGCTCCGCACGCGGCGGGACCACGGGCGGCGGACCCCGCCCCGAACCCCTCCGCTTCTTCGGCACGTCCTGGGTGGACCACGACCACGGATACGCGGCCCGCCGGGCCGGCGTCGCGGCCGGCTCCCTGGCCGCGGCCACCGTCTCCTGCCTGGTGCTGCGCTTCGCCTACGACGGCCTCCAGATCGCCGGCACCGGCGCCTTCGTCACCGTGCTGATCATCGCCATGTTCGCGATCTGCAGCGCGCTGGCCTTCCGCAACACCTGGGAGGGCTTCGGCAGGCGCCACGACCCCCAGCGGCAGGCCTCGCTGCGTGGCCTGCTCGCCATCGGCTTCGTCGGCTCCCTGCTGGCCTACTTCTTCCGCTCCCTCACCGAGGCCCCGGGGGAGAAGCTGCACCGCGAGGAGTACGACAGGGCCCGCGAGGAGTACGAGCGCCGTTCCTCCCGGCGCACGGGCGACCCGTCGCGGCGCAAGCGCCGCCGCTGACACGGGGCCGGCGGTACGGCTCGCCGCGGCCGCGCCCGTGAAACCCCTTGTGTCCCCGCCCGCCGGTGCGGACAGCATGGCGGTATGACCACGTCCCACACCGCCGAGCCGGCGCGCGGTCTGCGCGCCCACTCCTTCAACGCCGCGGCCGCCCAGTACGCCGCGAACCGCCCCTCCTACCCGCCCGCCCTCCTGGACGCCGTCGAGGAACTGGCCCGCCGCCCCCTGTCCGGCGCCCGGGTCGTGGACGTGGGCGCGGGCACCGGTATCGCCACCGCCCTGCTGCGGGCCCGGGGGGCCGACGTCCTCGCGGTCGAGCCCGGCGAGGGAATGGCCGCCGAGTTCCGCCGCGCCCTGCCGGACGTCCCGGTCGTGCGGGGCGACGGCAACGCCCTGCCGGTCGCCGACGCCCACGCCGATCTCCTCACCTACGCCCAGGCCTGGCACTGGACCGACCCCGCCCGGGCGGTCCCGGAGGCGCTGCGCGTGCTGCGTCCGGGCGGGGCGCTGGCGCTGTGGTGGAACACCGACGCCGTGGACGTCGAGTGGATCGCCGAGTCGGCCGAGCGGACCGCCCGCTTCTTCGGCGTCGACATCCCCGCCGAGAAGCGCGGCGCCGGCGACCGCGCGCAGGCCGATCCCACCGGGCGGCTGCGCTTCACCCGCCGGGACATCCGGTGGAGCCGCCGTGTCCCGTTGGACACCCACCTCGCCAACATCGGCAGCCACTCGGCGTTCCTGGTCGCCCCGGCGGAGCGCAGGGACGCCTTCTTCGCGGAGGAGCGCGGCCATCTGCTGAAGGTCTTCCCGGACGGCGTCGTCGAGGAGACCTACGACGTGCTGCTGCTCGTCGCCACCACCCCCTGACACCACGTCACCTACGAGAGCGAAGCGGCGGCCGGGCCGACCGGCCGCCGCTTTCCGTGTCCGGGCACACAGGTACGCGCCCCTTGACGGCACCGGTCCGCCGGGACAATTATTCATCACGTGATGAATTACGTTCCCGATCAACCGCGCCCCACGGAGCCGGACGCCGTACGCGCCGACGGACTCACCGTCGTCCGCGGCTCCCGCACCGTCCTGCGCGACCTCGCCTTCACCGTCGCGCGCGGCAGGATCACCGGCCTGCTCGGTCCGTCCGGATGCGGCAAGTCCACCCTCATGCGCGCCGTCGTCGGCACCCAGGCCAACGTCTCCGGCACCCTCGACGTCCTCGGCCGCCCCGCCGGACACCCCACCCTGCGCAGCCGCATCGGCTACGTCACCCAAGCCCCCTCCGTCTACGACGACCTGACCGTCCGCCAGAACCTCGACTACTTCGCCGCGGTCCTCGACCCCCGCCGCGCCAGGCCCGACCGCCACGACGACATCGCCCGCGTCCTCACCGACGTCGACCTCACCGGCCACGCCGACGCCCTCGCCGGCAACCTCTCCGGCGGCCAGCGCAGCCGCGTCTCCCTGGCCGTCGCCCTCCTCGGCGCCCCCGAACTCCTCGTCCTGGACGAACCGACGGTCGGCCTCGACCCCGTCCTGCGCCGCGACCTGTGGAAGCTCTTCCACGACCTCGTCGCCGACCGGGGCGTCACCCTCCTCGTCTCCTCCCACGTCATGGACGAGGCCGAACGCTGCCACCGGCTGCTGCTGATGCGCGACGGCCGGATCCTGGCCGGGGGCTCCTCCCGGCAGGAGGCCGGGGGAGACACACCGGAAGCCCTGCGCACCCGCACCGGCACCGACACCGTCGAGGCCGCCTTCCTCCGCCTGGTGGACCAGGACGCCGCCGCGGACCGCACCGAGGAGACGACCCGATGACCCCGACGCCCCCCGCGGCCACCGCCCCGACCGGCGCGTTCAGCGCCGCCCGCACCACCGCGACCGCGGCCCGCGTCCTGCGCCAACTCCGGCACGACCCGCGGACCATCGCGCTGATGGTCCTCGTCCCCTGCCTGATGCTGGTGCTGCTGCGCTACGTCTTCGACGCCAGTCCCCGCACCTTCGACAACATCGGCGCCTCGCTGCTCGGCATCTTCCCGCTGATCACGATGTTCCTGGTGACCTCGATCGCCACCCTGCGCGAACGCACCTCGGGCACCCTCGAACGTCTCCTCGCCATGCCCCTGGGCAAGGCCGACCTGATCGCCGGCTACGCGCTCGCCTTCGGCGCCCTCGCCGTCGTCCAGTCCGCGCTCGCCACCGGACTCGCGGTCTGGCTCCTCGGCCTGGACGTCACCGGCTCGGCCTGGCTGCTCCTGCTGGTCGCGCTCCTCGACGCCCTGCTCGGCACGGCCCTCGGTCTCTTCGTCTCGGCCTTCGCGGCCTCCGAGTTCCAGGCGGTCCAGTTCATGCCCGCGGTGATCTTCCCCCAGCTCCTGCTCTGCGGACTCTTCACACCCCGCTCCGACATGCACCCCGCCCTCGAGGCCGTCTCCGACGTCCTGCCCATGTCGTACGCCGTCGACGGCATGAACGAGGTCCTCCACCACACCGACATGACCGCGACCTTCGTACGCGACGTACTGATCGTGGCCGGCTGCGCGGTCCTGGTCCTGACCCTCGGCGCGGCGACCCTGCGCCGGCGGACCGCCTAGGGCCTGTCCGACCATGCGCGCCTGCCGCCCACCGGGCGGACGACGGGAATGGTCGACAGGCCCTGGGACCCGCCGGGGGCGGCGGCGTTCCGCCAGCCGGACAACGCCCCGCGCCCCGCCGCCCCGGTGCGAGACTGAACCGCATGAGCCAGAAAGTCGCAGTCCTCGGCACCGGCAAGATCGGCGAAGCCCTGCTCAGCGGAATGATCCGGGCCGGCTGGGCCCCCGCCGACCTCCTGGTCACCGCCCGGCGCCCCGAACGCGCCGAGGAACTCCGCGCCCGTCACGGAGTCACCCCGGTCACCAACACCGAGGCCGCCAAGACCGCCGACACCCTGATCCTCACGGTCAAGCCGCAGGACATGGGCGCCCTCCTGGACGAACTCGCCCCGCACCTCCCCGCCGACCGCCTGGTCATCAGCGGCGCCGCCGGCATCCCCACCTCCTTCTTCGAGGAGCGCCTGGCCGCCGGCACCCCGGTCGTCCGCGTCATGACGAACACCCCCGCCCTCGTCGACGAGGCCATGTCCGTCATCTCCGCCGGCAGCCACGCCGGGGAGGCGCACCTGGCCCACGCCGAGGAGATCTTCGGCGGTGTCGGCAAGACCCTGCGCGTCCCCGAGACCCAGCAGGACGCCTGCACCGCGCTGTCCGGCTCCGGCCCGGCCTACTTCTTCTACCTGGTCGAGGCCATGACCGACGCCGGCATCCTGCTCGGTCTGCCCCGCGACAAGGCCCACGACCTGATCGTCCAGTCCGCCATCGGCGCCGCGGTGATGCTCCGCGACAGCGGAGAACACCCGGTCAAGCTGCGCGAGAACGTGACCTCCCCGGCCGGTACGACGATCAACGCCATCCGTGAGCTGGAGAACCACGGCGTACGCGCCGCCCTCATCGCCGCCCTGGAGGCAGCCCGGGACCGAAGCCGGGAACTGGCCTCCGGCAAGAAGGACTGACGAGGAACGACCGGCCCGGGGGCGGCGGGTCACCGGATCACCCACCGCCCCCGGAGCCGTCCGTCCTCCTAGCGGGCCGCCGGCGCGGGCTCGGACCCGGCCGGCACCAGACCGATCGCCCGATGGGCGGCGTCCACGGTCGGCCGCGCCGTCGCCCGGGCCTTCTCGGCGCCCCGGCGCAGCACCCCCTCCACATAGGAGGGATCCGCGCACAGCTCACGGTGCCTCTCCTGTACCGGCCTGAGCACCTCCACCACGGCGTCCGCGGTGTCCTTCTTCAGGGCGCCGTAGGAGTCGTAGTCACCGGCCAGCGCCTCCGGGTCCCCGCCCGTGCACGCGCCGAGGATCTCCAGCAGGTTCGCCACCCCCGGCCGCGCCTCCCGGTCGTACTCCACGTCGCTGCCGCTGTCGGTCACGGCCCGCATGACCTTCTTGCGCACCACGTCCGGCTCGTCGAGCAGGTAGACGATCCCCGGCCCCGAGTCGTCGGACTTACCCATCTTCGACGTCGGGTCCTGGAGGTTCATCACCCGGGCGGCGACCTCCGGAGGAGTGGCCCTGGGCACCACGAAGGTGTGCCCGTACCGCTGGTTGAACCGGACCGCCAGGTCCCGCGTCAGCTCGACGTGCTGCGTCTGGTCCTCTCCGACCGGCACCTCGTCGGCCCCGTAGGCCAGGATGTCCGCCGCCATCAGCACCGGATACGTCAGCAGGGACAGCCGCACGCTCCCGCCCCGCTCGCGTTCGCGCGGAGCCTTCTCCTTGTACTGGATCATGCGGCGCATCTCGCCGTCCGTCGCCACGCACTCCAGCAGGTACGACAGGCGCGTGTGCTCGTCGACGTGGCTCTGCAGGAACACGGTGCACAGCTCCGGGTCGAGCCCCGACGCGAGCAGCAGCGTCGCCGCCTGCCGGCTCAGTCTGAGCACCCGTGCCGGATCGTGGTCCACCGTCAGCGCGTGCAGGTCGACGACGCAGAACAGGGCGTCGGACCTGTGCTGGTCCACCTCGGCCCAGCGCCGCAGGGCTCCCAGGTAGTTCCCCAGGGTCAGATGTCCGGTCGGCTTGACCCCACTGAAGACCCGTGTCATCTCGGCTCCATCTCCTGATCGAGACCGCCGTTCCGGCCGGCCGGCCCCCGGAGTCCTGGAGGAGAAACGAGAACGGCCGCCGAAGCGGCGGCCGTTGAGTGCACACGTGAGTCGGCCGCCGTCAGGCGGCCCACCAGAGCTGGCTACACGTACGCGTGGTCATGTCGTCAGAGTACGCCCGCAGTGGGGTCCGCGGGGGCGAGTTGACACACCATGGACCCGTGCGTAGTGTTCTCCGAGTTGTCCGACGTGAGAGCCGACCTCGGTCGGTCCCCGGACAGCCATTCCGCAGGTACCAGCCACTTCATCGACGTTCCGCGTCGGATGCTTTGGCGCGCGTATTCGCGAAATGAGGAATCCGTGTTCGAAAGAGCGCAGCCCCCGATTAGCTCGGGAGCCGGGAATCCGCTAAAGTCTCACTCGTCGGAACGGCCCAACAGCCGCGAAGACAAACCCGCCGACCGGGAATCGGACGCCGAAAGGATCTGATAGAGTCGGAACCGCCGGAAAGGGAAACGCGGAAGCGAGAACCTGGAAAGCACCGAGGAAATCGGGTCGAGAAAAGATCTG
>NZ_JBSFBX010000030.1:0-17946 GCF_053593175.1 Streptomyces sp. NPDC002386 | reverse complement strand
GGGCGGTGCAAGGCGTTCGCGGATGCTGCGGACGGCACTGGTTGGGGTGAGGGTGTCGGGGTGCTGTTGCTGGAGCGGTTGTCGGATGCCCGGCGTAACGGGCATCCGATTCTCGCGGTGGTGGCGGGTTCGGCGGTGAATCAGGACGGTGCCTCCAACGGTCTCACCGCGCCCAACGGCCCGTCGCAGCAGCGGGTGATTCGGGCGGCGTTGGCGTCGGCGGGGCTGTCCGCGTCGGACGTGGACGCGGTGGAGGCGCACGGCACCGGCACGGTGCTGGGTGATCCGATCGAGGCGCAGGCGTTGCTGGCGACGTATGGGCAGCGGTCCGCGGACGCCGAGCCTTTGTGGCTGGGGTCGTTGAAGTCGAACGTCGGTCACACGCAGGCCGCTGCCGGTGTCGGCGGTGTGATCAAGATGATCGAGGCGTTGCGGCACGGCACGCTGCCTCGCACGCTCCACGTGGACGCGCCCTCGTCGCACGTCGACTGGACTAGCGGCCGGGTGGAACTGCTCACGACCGAACGGGCATGGCCGCGGCCGGACCGTCCCCGGCGGGCGGGCGTGTCGTCATTCGGGCTGTCAGGCACCAACGCCCACGTCATCATCGAACAAGCTCCGGCGGAAGTCGCCGACATCGAGTCTCCGGCCGCTGATCAAGCAGGCCCGATCGGTGGTGTCTGGGCACTGTCGGGCAGAACTCGGGACGCGCTGACGGATCAGGCCGCCGTCCTTGCCGAGTGGCTCGGAGGTGAGGGAGCCGATTCGCGTGACGCTGATGTGGCGTTGTCTTTGTCTCGGCGTTCGGTGTTCGGGCATCGGGCGGTGGTGTTCGGTGCTGATCGGGGGGAGTTGCTGTCTGGTCTTGCGGATCTTGCCGCGCGGCGGGAGTGCTCCGGTGTGGTCGCGGGTTCGGTGCGTGCTGGTGGGCTGGCGTTCGTGTTTCCGGGTCAGGGTGCGCAGTGGTTGGGGATGGGGCGGGAGTTGGCTGGGGCGGTTCCTGAGTTCGCTCGGGAGTTGGAGGTGGTTGCTGGGGAGGTGGACCGGTGGTGGGGTCACCGGTTGCTGGATGTGGTGTGGGGTTCGGATGCGGGGGTGTTGGAGCGGACGGAGTTCACGCAGCCGGCGTTGTTCGCGCTGGAGGTGGCGCTGTTTCGTCTGCTTCAGGCTCGGGGTGTGAGGCCTGATTTCGTGGTGGGTCATTCGGTGGGGGAGATCGCTGCGGCACATGTGGTGGGGATGTTGTCGTTGGAGGACGCGGCGCGGTTGGTGGTGGCGCGGGGGCGGGTGATGCAGCGGGCTGAGGCCGGGGTGATGACGGCGGTCTCGGGGTCGTTGGAGGTGGTGGAGGAGGTTCTGGCGGGGGTGGCGCCGGGGTTGGGTCCGGTGGTGGTGGCGGCGGTGAACGCGCCGGGCAGTGTGGTGATTTCGGGTGCTCGGGCGGCGGTCGATGCTGCGGTGGTCGGGTTGGAGGGGGCTGGTTGCCGGACGCGTTCGTTGGCGGTGTCGCACGCGTTTCATTCGCCGTTGCTTGATCCGGTGCTGGAGGAGTTCGAGCGGGTCGCGGGGCAGGTGAGGGTGTCGGTTCCTGCGGGTGGTGTGGGGCTGGTGTCCAACGTGACCGGCGAGCTCGCCGATGTCGGAGCCGGGTTCGGGTCGGCGGAGTACTGGGTGCGGCATGCGCGGCAGGCGGTGCGCTTCGCCGACGCCGTGACGTATCTGGGTGAGCAACGGGTGAGCCGGTTCGTGGAACTGGGCCCAGGCGCGCTGGTCTCCGCCGTGGTGAGCACGCTGGACGAGGTGGCTGAGGGCGTTGAGGCTGCGTCTGTGGTCCCGTTGTTGTCTCGCCGGGGTCCGGAATCGGCGGCGTTGGTGGCGGGACTCGGGCAGTTGTACGTGTCCGGGGTCCCGGTGTCCTGGGAGCCGTGGTGCGCGGACGGTCGGCTCGTGGAGGTGCCGACTTACGCGTTCCAGCGCGAGCGGTACTGGCTCACGCCCGCCTCGCAGCGCGGTGACGTCGGCACAGCCGGTCTGACCCCGGCGGATCACCCCCTGCTGGGCGCGGTCGTGACGCTGCCGGACTCTTCGAGTCTGCTGTTGACGGGGCAACTGTCGAGGTCCGCTCAGCCGTGGCTCGCTGAGCACGATGTCCTGGGCCATGTGATGGTGCCGGCATCGGCGCTGGTGGAGCTGGCGGTGCGGGCCGGTGACGAGGTCGGGTGCCCGGTGGTGCGGGAGCTGGCGATGACGGCTCCACTGCTGCTCCCCGAGCGCGGCGGGGTCCAGGTGCACGTCGTCGTGGGCGAGCACGAGACGGCCGGGACCCGTGAGGTGAGAATCCATTCGCGCCCCGACAACGGGGACGGTGAGTGGGTCCTGCACGCCCAGGGAACGCTCGCTCCCGCGAATCCCGGCGCCCGGGACGCGCACGCGTGGCTGGAGCCGGAGTGGCCGCCGACCGGGGCGCTGGCGGTGGATGTCCAGACGGCGTACGAGGCGCTGGCCGAGCTGGGCTACGGGTACGGACCGGCGTTTCGCGGTGTGCGCGCGGCCTGGCGGCGCGGCAGCGAGATCTACGCCGAGGTCAAGCTGCCGTCCGGCACGGATGTCACAGGGTTCGGCATTCATCCGGCTCTTCTGGACGCCGTGGTGCACGCCCCCATGCTCACCGCCCCGGCGACAGCGTCGGGCGTGGCAGAAGTGCGGGTTCCGTT
Organism: Streptomyces sp. NPDC002386; assembly: GCF_053593175.1. Taxonomy (NCBI): domain Bacteria; kingdom Bacillati; phylum Actinomycetota; class Actinomycetes; order Kitasatosporales; family Streptomycetaceae; genus Streptomyces; species Streptomyces sp. NPDC002386. The sequence goes on along the minus strand of NZ_JBSFBX010000030.1, from coordinate 15,232 downwards.
CCTGTTCGACGGGGTGTCGCTCCATGCGGTGGCCGCGTCCTCGGTGCGGGTGCGGATCGCTCCGGCGGGTACCGATGCGGCCTCGGTGCAGGTGGTCGACGAGAGCGGTGCCTTGGTGCTGAGCGTTGATTCGCTCGTGACGCGCCAGGTGTCTCAGGAAGCTCTGGCTGCGGCCGCTGCCGCGACCACGGCTCCGGACGGTTTGTTCGAGGTGGCGTGGCGGGAGGTGCCGGTGCCGGCGGTGGATGCCGTCGTGCCCTGTGCCGTTTGGGATCCGGATGCCGAGGTCGTGCCGCCGGTGGTGGTGTGGGAGTGGGGGTCGGAGCCGGGTGCCGAGGTGGTGGCGTCGATGCACGGCGGCGTGCATCGGGCACTGGAGGTGGTGCAGTCCTTCCTCGCCTCCTCTCGATGTGAGAAGTCGACGCTGCTGGTGGTGACCAGGGGGGCAGTCTCCCTAGCCGGTGGGGCGGTCACGGATGTGGCGGCGTCGGCGGTGTGGGGGTTGGTGCGGTCGGCGCAGTCGGAGAACCCGAGCCGGATCGTCCTCATAGACACCGACAGCACGGGCGTCCACGCAGACCTCACCGCGCTCGACGAGCCCCAGCTGCTCGTTCGCGGCGGTGTGGTGCACGTTCCTCGCCTGGCCCGCGCCGCCATGGCGGACCCGGTCGATACGCGGATCGGTGCGGACGGCGCGGTGATCGTGACCGGTGGGACCGGAGGCGTGGGTAGTGTCCTGGCCCGGCGGCTCGTCGCTGCTCATGAGGCCGGCTGCGTCGTCCTGGCCTCGCGCCGGGGCGCCGAAGCGGACGGTGTACCGGAGTTGGTCACGGAACTCGAAGCCGCTGGTGCCACGGTCCGCGTAGTCGCCTGCGACGTCTCGGACCGTTCCTCGGTCCAGGACCTGCTCCACTCGATCCCCGATGGATTCCAGCTCCGTGGTGTCGTCCATGCCGCCGGTGTCCTCGACGACGGTGTGATCGGCTCGCTCACCCCCGAGCGTGTCGACCGGGTCCTGGCGGCGAAGGCGGACGCGGCCTGGTACCTCCATGAGGCCACCCGCGACCTGCCCCTGACCCTGTTCTCGGTCGTCTCGTCCCTCTCCGGGGTGCTCGGCGGTCCGGGTCAGGCCAACTACGCGGCCGCGAATGCCTTCCTCGACGCGCTGGCCGTGCACCGCAGGCACGCCGGCCTGTCCGGACAGTCGACCTCCTGGGGACTCTGGGCAGAGGCCGGTGGCATGAGTGGCCGACTCGGTGCCGATGAGTTGGCGCAGCTTCGCGCAGGCGGCGTACTGCCCTTCACCCCAGATCAAGCGGTGGAGCTGTTCGACGCGGCCTGCACCAGCGGTGAGGGTCACCTGGTCGGCGTTCGCTGGGACTTGCCCACTCTGCGGCGCCTGGCCGCTGACAACGAACTGATGCCTTTGCTAGCGGAGTTGGCACCGGCGGTGCGTCGAGCCGCCGCGTCGGGGGAGTCCGTGCCGCAGTTGGTGTCCCGACTGCGCGGCACCGATCCGACAGGCCGGCGCCGGCTGCTGACCGAGCTGGTGCGCTCCACGGTGGCGACGGTGCTGGGCCATGACCGCGCCGACGCCGTGGGCGCCACGGCCGCGTTCAAGGATCTTGGCCTCGATTCCCTCGGCGGTGTCAACGTCCGCAACCGCCTTCAGACGGCCACTGCTCTGAGCCTCCCCGCGTCCCTGGTGTTCGACTACCCGACCGCACAGGCGCTGGCCGACTCCCTTCTCGAGCGACTGCTCCCGGAGGACATCGGGCCGGACAGCGACCGGACGACCCACGCACCGGCCGCGGCCGGAACAAACCAGGACCCGAACCAGAACCGGGACCGAAACGCGGGTCATGACCAGGGCCAGGACGTGGACCCCGTCGTGATCGTCGGCATGGGCTGCCGCTATCCCGGCGGTGTCGCATCCCCCGAGGATCTCTGGCGACTGGTGTCGAGTGCTGCGGACGGCATCGGAGCGTTCCCGACCGATCGTGGCTGGAACCTGGACGACGTACTCGACCCGGATCCCGAGGCGTGGGGCAAGTCGTACGTCGGCCAGGGCGGGTTCCTGGCGGACGTAGCCGGCTTCGATGCGGGGTTCTTCGGCATTTCGCCGCGTGAGGCGGTGGCGATGGATCCGCAGCAGCGGTTGTTGCTGGAGGTGTGCTGGGAGGCGATCGAGCGGGCCGGGGTCGATCCGCAGGGGCTGCGGGGTTCGCGGACGGGTGTCTTCGCCGGTGTGATGTCCCAGGACTACCTCCGGGCCGCCGAGGGCGCGACCGACGACTCCGAGGGCTTCAGCACCGGTGTCATGGGTTCAGTGGTGTCCGGTCGGGTGTCGTATGCGTTGGGGCTTGAGGGTCCGGCGGTCACCGTGGATACGGCGTGTTCGTCGTCGTTGGTGGCGTTGCATCTTGCCGGGCAGGCGTTGCGGGCGGGTGAGTGTGATCTGGCGTTGGCCGGTGGTGTGACGGTGATGGCGACGCCGGAGACGTTTGTGGAGTTCTCGCGGCAGCGGGGTCTTGCGGTGGATGGGCGGTGCAAGGCGTTCGCGGATGCTGCGGACGGCACTGGTTGGGGTGAGGGTGTCGGGGTGCTGTTGCTGGAGCGGTTGTCGGATGCTCGGCGTAACGGGCATCCGATTCTCGCGGTGGTGGCGGGTTCGGCGGTGAATCAGGACGGTGCCTCCAACGGTCTCACCGCGCCCAACGGCCCGTCGCAGCAGCGGGTGATTCGGGCGGCGTTGGCGTCGGCGGGGCTGTCCGCGTCGGACGTGGATGTTGTCGAGGCGCACGGCACCGGCACCGTCCTGGGGGACCCGATTGAGGCGCAGGCGCTGTTGGCGACGTATGGGCAGCGGTCCGCGGACGCCGAGCCTTTGTGGCTGGGGTCGTTGAAGTCGAACGTCGGTCACACGCAGGCCGCTGCCGGCGTGGGTGGTGTGATCAAGATGATCGAGGCGTTGCGGCACGGCACGCTGCCTCGCACGCTCCACGTGGATGCGCCGTCGTCGCACGTGGACTGGTCTGAGGGCCGGGTGGAGCTGCTCACGACCGAACGGGCATGGCCGCGGCCGGACCGTCCCCGGCGGGCGGGCGTGTCGTCATTCGGGCTGTCGGGCACCAACGCCCACGTCATCATCGAACAAGCCCCGGAAGCCGCCGCTGCCGTGCACGCCGAACCGCACCCGGCATCCCCCGCGTCACCCTCGGAGGAATCCGGCGGCCCGAGCGTCGGAGTGTGGCACCTGTCCGCCAGGACCCCCGAAGCGCTGGCCGACCAGGCCGCCGTACTCGCCGACTGGCTCGGCCGGGACGGCTCCGACTCCCGAGACGTCGACGTGTCGTTCTCCCTCTCCCGTCGTTCGGCGTTCGAGCATCGGGCGGTGGTGTTCGGCGCCGACCGGCGGCAGCTCCTGGCCGGCCTCGCCGACCTCGCCGCCCGGAGGGAGAACTCCGGTGTCGTCACCGGCTCCGTCCGCGACGCAGCGGCCGCCACGAGCGGTGTGGTGTTCGTCTTCCCCGGTCAGGGCTCGCAGTGGCTGGGGATGGGCCGGGAACTCATGGACTCCTCGCCGGCCTTCGCCACGGAAATGACCCGATGCGCCGAGGCGTTCACCGAGTTCGTCGACTGGTCGCTGCTGGACGTCCTGCACGGCACCCCGGGCACCCCTGACATCGACCGCGTCGACATACTCCAGCCGGTGCTGTTCGCGATCATGGTCTCGCTGGCGGCGCTGTGGCGGTCGTTCGGGGTAGTGCCGGACGCGGTCATCGGCCACTCGCAGGGAGAGATCGCCGCAGCCTACGTCGCCGGGGCCCTGACCCTCCAGGACGCGGCGCGCGTCGTGCTGTTGCGGTCCATCGCACTGACCGAGGTGGCCGGCACCGGCACCATGGTCTCCGTCATGGCTCCGGTGGCAGCCGTCCGCGCGGGCCTGACGGGAGCGAAGACGCTCGCGGTGGCGGCGGTGAACAACCCGTCGACGACGGTCGTGTCCGGTGCCCATGACGAGATCGACGCCTTCCTGGCGGACTGCGAGGACGCAGGGATCAGGTATCGGCGCATCGCGGTGGACTACCCCTCCCACTCACCGCAGATGGAGTCGCTGCGCGAACGCCTGCTCAGGGCGCTGGCCGACGTCACGCCCCGCTCCTCGAAGATCCCGTACTACTCCACCGTGACCGGCGCGGCCCTCGACACGGCGGCGCTGACCGGCACCTACTGGTACGAGAGCGTGCGGCGGACCGTGCGCTTCGAGGAGGCCACCCGCGCAGCCCTCCGGGACGGCCACGCCCACCTCGTCGAGATCAGCCCGCACCCCGTACTGACCGTGGGCGTCGAGGAGATCTGCGAATCCGCCGGACCCGCGACCAACGTGGGCACGCTGCGCCGCGACGCCGGCGGCCTCGACCAGTTCGTACGCTCCGCCGCCGCGCTGCACACTTCGGGCGGCCGCGTGGACTGGACGGCCTTCCACATGGACGGTCGATGGCTCGACCTGCCCACCTACCGGTTCCAGCACCGGCGTTACTGGCCGACGACGTCCCCCCGCTCCTCGGACGTCGGGTCCGCCGGCCTCACCTCTGCCGAACACCCCATGCTGGGGGCGGTGGCGGAACTACCCGCCCTCGACGGCATGTTGCTCACCGGCCTCACGTCGCTGCGCAGCCACACCTGGCTGTCGGACCACTCGGTGTTCGGGCACCAGCTCGTGCCGGGCGCCGGCTTCGTCGAACTGGCGCTGCACGCCGGAGACCGGTCCGGCTGCCCCGTCGTACGCGAACTGACCCTTCAGCAAACCCTCGTGCTCCCGGCGACCGGTGCGGTGCAGCTCAACGTGACCGTCGCCGAGGCGGACCAGTCCGGTGACCGTCTGGTGTCGTTCCACTCCCGCCGCGCGGACGACACCGACGGGCCCTGGACACTGCACGCGCAAGCCGTGATGACTGCCGAAACGCCGACCACGCCACCGGCGTTCGGGCTGAAGCGCTGGCCACCGCTGGGCGCCCGACCGGTCGCGGTGGACTCCGCCTACGAGGAACTGGCCGCGCAGGGATACGAGTACGGGCCGGCGTTCCGGGGCGTACGCGCCGCCTGGCGACGCGGTCCGGAAGTCTTCGCCGAGGTGACCGTCCCGTCCGGCGTGGACACGCACGGGTTCGGAATCCACCCCGCCCTGCTGGACGCGGTGGTGCACGCACAGCTCCTCGGCATGTCGCGCAGGGGCGGTGACACGGCGGCGGACGAGGTGCGCGTCCCCTTCGCCTGGGAGGGGGTCACCCTCCACGCCGAGGGCGCCGCTTCGGTACGGGTGCGGATCGCCCCGGCCGGGGCGGACGCGGTGTCGGTACAGGTGGCCGACGAGAGCGGTGCCCTGGTGCTGAGCGTGGATTCACTGGTGACACGACCGGTGTCCAAGCAGGCCATGGCGGCCGCTGCCGCGAGCACGGCTCCGGACGGTTTGTTCGAGGTGGCGTGGCGGGAGGTGCCGGTGGCGGCGGTGGATGCCGTCGTGTCCTGTGCCGTTTGGGATCCGGATGCCGAGGTCGTGCCGCCGGTGGTGGTGTGGGAGTGGGGGTCGGAGCCGGGTGCCGAGGTGGTGGCGTCGATGCACGGCGGCGTGCATCGGGCGCTGGAGGTGGTGCAGTCCTTCCTGGCCTCGCCGAGGTGTGAGAGTTCGACGCTGGTGGTCGTGACTCGGGGCGCTGTCTCACTCCCCGGGGAAGCCGTTACGGATGTGCCGGCGTCTGGGGTGTGGGGGTTGGTGCGGTCGGCGCAGTCGGAGAACCCGGGCCGGATCGTCCTCATAGACACCGACAGCACGAGCGTCCACGCAGACCTCACCGCGCTCGACGAACCCCAGCTACTCGTTCGCGGCGGTGTGATGCACGTTCCTCGCCTGGCTCGTGCCGCCATGGCGGACCCGGGCGATACGCGGATCGGTGCGGACGGCGCGGTGATCGTGACCGGTGGGACCGGGGGCGTGGGCGGTGTCCTGGCCCGGCGGCTCGTCGCTGCTCATGAGGCCGGCTGCGTCGTCCTGGCCTCGCGCCGGGGCGCCGAAGCGGACGGTGTACCGGAGTTGGTCACGGAACTCGAAGCCGCTGGTGCCACGGTCCGCGTAGTCGCCTGCGATGTGTCGGACCGTGCCGCGGTGGTGGATCTCGTGGGTTCGGTGCCGGACGGCTTCGAGTTGCGGGGTGTCGTCCATGCCGCCGGTGTCCTCGACGACGGTGTGATCGGCTCGCTCACCCCGGAACGGTTGGACCGGGTCCTGGCGGCCAAGGCGGATGCGGCCTGGTACCTCCACGAGGCCACCCGCGACCTGCCCCTGACCCTGTTCTCGGTCGTCTCGTCCCTCTCCGGGGTGCTCGGCGGTCCGGGTCAGGCCAACTACGCGGCGGCGAACGCCTTCCTGGACGCGCTGGCCGTGCACCGCAGGCACGCCGGCCTGTCCGGACAGTCGACCTCCTGGGGACTCTGGGCGCTGGAGAGCGCGATGACCAGGCATCTCGGTGCCGAAGGGGTCGAACGTCAGCGGGGTCAGGGTGTGCTGGCGCTCGGCACAGGACAGGCCCTGGAGGTGTTCGACGCCGCGCTGACCGGGGGCGCGGCACACACCGTCGGTGTGCGCTGGGATCCGGCCGCGTTGCGGCGCCTGGCGGGGGCGGGGGAGCTGGCCCCGTTGCTGACCGAACTGGTGCCGAGGGCGCGGCGGCAGGTGGCGGGAGGCGAGTCAGCGTCGCAACTGGCGTCCAGGCTGCGCGCCGCCGATCCCGCGGAACAGAGCCGGCTGCTGCTGGAACTGGTCACCTCGCAGGTGGCGGCCGTGCTCGGTCATGAACGCGCCGATGACGTGGACGCCGCCGCTCCCATTCAGCGGCTGGGACTGGACTCCCTCGGTGGCATCCAACTGCGCAACAGGCTGCGCGGCGCGACCGGCCTGGCCGTGCCCGCGATGGTCGTCTACAGTAATCCGACGTCCGTTGAACTCGCCGAGCATCTTCATCAGCAATTGATTCCGACGCCGGTTTCGGTCGGCAGCGGATTGAAGTAGCTCATTCGAGAGTCCGGGCATCAAAGCCGGGCATCAAAGCCCGGACACCGGGGACCGGCGCGCGGTCCGGACCGATATCCGGTCGACCGATCGCGGGAGCGACCGGTACGTGGACCGGTCGGCCCCTTCGGACAGAGCTTCTGGGCCGGGTGCGGAGCTTCCGCACTCGGCCCTCGCGCATTGTCCGTGAATCACCGTCGTCGCAGGTCAAGAGGCCATGGGTGGCCGTCGGCGGGCGGTCGGGACCTTGTCGGCCAGGGTTGATGGGGCCGAAGCGGCGGCCATAAATTACGGCGGCGGCCGTGAATGCGTCATGCCACGCGAGTTCCGAGATGCCGCGCGACTTCCGAGAGGGTAGAGATGCATCCTTCGCGTTCGTTCGGTATGTCGTCGGCGCAGAAGGAACTGTGGCTGGCACAGCGTTTGATGCCGGATATCCCCAACAACCCGAGTCTCGTGGCGGATGTGGAGGGCGTCCCGGACGTCGCGCTGTTCGACACCGTATTCCGTACCCTCCTGGAGGAGGCGGAAGTCCTCCGGGTCAACTTCCGGGAGACCGAGGACGGACTGCGGCAGCTCGTCGTCGACGCCGGGGCGTGGGCGCCGTTCCACAGTGACGTGAGCGCCGAACCCGACCCGGAGGCGGCGGCGCGGGCGCTCGTGGACTCCCTCGCGGCGCGGGTCTTCGACCTCGACCACGACATCCTCTTCCGGGCCGGGACGATCCGGCTGTCGGAGTCGCGCTTCTGGCTGTTCATGGGCTTCCACCACCTGGTGACCGACGGGTTCGGCATGTCGATGCTGGTCTCCCGGGTCGCCGAGCTGTACGCGGCGGCGCGCGAGGGACGCCCGGCAGCGGCGGCGGCGTTCGGGGACGCCGGTGTGATCGCGGAGGAGGACGCCCGGTACCGGGCGTCCGAACAGTTCACGTCGGACCAGGAGTTCTGGCGGGAGTACCTCGCCGACCTGCCCGCCCCGGTCCTGCTGCCGGGTGTACGCAGCTCGGACCGGCCCGACATGGTGCGCCGCAGTGCGGTGGTCCCGCGGGCCGAGCTGACCGAGTGGGAGCAGGTGGCCGAGTCGATCGGGCTGTCGGTCAGCGGTCTGCTCGCGGGTGCCGCCGCGGTGTTCTACGGCCGGATGTGCGGACTCCAGGAGTTCGTCTTCTGTGTCGCCGGGGCCAACCGGTCCGGCGCGAGCGCCACTTCGCCCGGGCTGATGTCCGGGCTGGTTCCAGTGCGGCTTTCGGTGCCGGTGGACGCGAGCTTCTACGACATCGCCCACGACATGACGAACCAGCAGCGGGCCGTCGCCACGCACGGGCTGATGCAGATCTCCGACATCCGCAACGCGATCGGTGTCTCCAACGCCGGCGTCAACGTGTTCGGCCACAACCTGAACATCATTCCGTGGGTGGACACGCTGGACTTCGGCGACGCCCGCGGCCACATCGACACCATCCGGTTCGGCGCCGTCCAGGACCTCACGATCACCGTGCTGGGTGACGCCCGCCCCGGTCACGGGATGTCCGTCCACGTCGACGGCAACGCCACCCTGTACGGCGAGGCCGATCTCGACCTCTTCCTCGACCAGTTGCTCGGGCTCGTGCGTTCGGTCGTGGACGACCCGTACGTGCCGGTGAGCCTGGTCGAGATGATGGACGAGACACTGGCCCGACGGGTCCTGGTGGACTGGAACGACACCGCGTGCCCGCCGGTGCCGGGCACCATCCTCGACGTGTTCGGACAGCACGTGCGGCGGACCCCGCAGGCGCCCGCGATCGTGGCCGGCGACCGGACGCTGACCTACGCCGAGCTGGACGCCCGGTCGAGCCGGCTGGCGCGTGAGCTCGTACGTCACGGGGTGCGGCGGGAGGACCTGGTGGCGCTGGCGTTCGCGCCGTCGGTGGAGTTCCTGGTGGCCGTGTTCGCCACGCTGAAGGCGGGCGCCGCCTACGTACCGGTGAACCTGGACTATCCGCCGGAGCGGATCGAGACGCTGCTCACCGGGACGGTCCTGGTGCTCACGGCCACCGGGTCGGCACCGGCACTGGCCCACACCACCGTCACCACCCTCACGTTCACCGACCTGGACGGCGCAGCGGGCACCGCGACCGATCCGGGGGACGCGGGGAACGCGGGAGACGCAGACGAGGCGGGAACCGCACCCCGGGGTACGGCGGCGGCGGGTGCCGCCGAGGGCAGCGCTCCGGCTCCGGTGCCCGGCGGCCCAGCCACGCCCTCGGGCCTGGCCTACGTCATGTACACCTCCGGGTCCACGGGCGGGCCCAAGGGTGTGATGATCACCCATGAGGACGTGGTGGCGCTCGCCACCGACCGGCGGTTCGCCGGCCTGGACCGGGTGCTCCTCCACTCCTCCCTGTCCTTCGACGCCGCCACCTGGGAGATCTGGATCCCGCTGCTGACCGGCGGCAGCGTGGTCGTGGCGCCGCCCGGGAACGTCGACGCGGTGGCCCTGCGGGAACTCACCGACCGGCACCGGCTGTCGAGCACACTGCTGCCGACCGGACTGTTCGCGGCCGTCGTGGAGCAGGACCCGACGAGCCTGTCCGGCATGTCCCAGATCTGGACCGGCGGCGACGTGCTGCCGGTCACCACCGTGGACCAGATGCGCGTCCACTGCCCGGACACGCTGATCGGCAACGCCTACGGCCCCTCCGAGATCACGACCTGCTGCCTCACCCACGAGGTGCGGCCGGGCGAGGACGTGTCCGCGGGCGTGCCGATCGGGGTGCCGATGGACAACGTGCGGGTGTACGTCCTCGGCCCCGGCCTGGTGCCGGTGCCGCCCGGCGTGGTGGGCGAGCTGTACATCGCCGGTGCGGGCCTGGCGCGCGGCTACCTGGCGCGCCCGGACCTGACGGCCTCACGGTTCGTCGCCGACCCGTTCGACCCGGCCGGCGGGCGCATGTACCGCTCCGGCGACCTGGTGCGGTGGAGCGCCTCCGGTGAGCTGCTGTTCGCCGGGCGGGCCGACCAGCAGGTGAAGATCCGCGGCTTCCGGATCGAGCCCGGCGAGGTGGAGGCCGTCCTCGGGGGGCACCCGGAGGTGGTCCGGTCCGCGGTGCTCGTGCGGGACAGCGCCGGCGACCGGGCCCGGGGCGAGGTGACCAGGCACCTGGTCGCCTACGTCGTCGTCGAGGGCGCCGGGAACGAGGGTGAGACCACCGGGAACGGCGTCGAGGGCGCGGTGGCCCACGACGACGGTGCCGTGGCCGACCGGTTGCGGGCCTACCTCGCGGAGCGGCTGCCGGAGTTCATGGTGCCGACGGCGTTCGTCCTCATGGACAGGCTGCCGTTGACGGTGAACGGCAAGCTGGACCGGACGGCCCTGCCGGCCCCGGTGCTGGCCGACGGGGAGTACCGGGAGCCGGCCTCGGTGGAGGAGAAGCTGCTGGCGGGCATCTTCGCCGAGGTGCTGGAGGTCGAACGGATCGGTCTGGACGACGACTTCTTCGCGCTCGGCGGGCATTCGCTGGCGGCGGCACGCCTGATCGGCAAGGTGCGCCGGGCCTTCGGGACGGAGGTGCCGATCCGCGCGGTGTTCGACCACCCCACGGTGGCCCGGCTGCTTCCGTGCGCCGGGACCGCGCCGGGCGGGCCGTCCGCCCTGCCGGTGCGGCGGCGGGTCGAGCCGGTGGCGCGCCCCGAGCGGCTGCCGCTGTCGTACGCGCAGAGCCGGCTGTGGTTCCTGTACCGCTTCGAGGGCCCGTCGTCGACCTACAACCTGCCCGTCGTCCTGCAACTGCACGGAACGGTGGACGTGGAGGCGCTGACCGCGGCCTTCCGTGACGTGGTGCTGCGGCACGAGAGCCTGCGCACCGTGTTCGACGAGGACGAGGAGCACGTCGCCCACCAGCGGATCCTGCCGCCGCACGAGGTCACCGCCGCCCTGGTGACCCGTACCGTCACGGCCGACGGCGGTGTCGACGCGGCCATAGCCCAGGAGCTGGAGCACCGTTTCGACCTCCGCGCCGAGGTACCGGTACGCGCCCGCCTGCTCCGGGACGGGCGGGGCGAGAACGTGCTGGTGCTGGTGATGCACCACATCGCCGGTGACGGCGCCTCGATGGCTCCGCTGACCCGGGACCTGGTGGCGGCGTACACGGCCCGCACGGCCGGACGGGCACCGGCCTGGACGCCGCTGCCCGTGCAGTACGCGGACTACACCCTCTGGCAGCGCGACCTGCTGGGCGAGGTCTCCGATCCGGGCAGCCTGTCGGCAGGGCAACTCGCATACTGGAGTGCGGAGTTGTCGGGTGTGCCGCAGCCGCTGGCGCTGCCCGCCGACCGGCCGCGGCCCGCCCGGCCCAGCTACCGGGGCGACACCGTCGAGTTCGCGGTGGACGCCGGACTCGCCGACGCGGTGGAGCGGCTGGCGCGGGAGCACGGCGCCACCACACCCATCGTGCTGCAGGCCGCGCTGGCGGTGCTGCTGTCCCGGCTCGGCGCCGGCGACGACGTCACCATCGGATCGCCGATCGCGGGCCGCACGGACACCGACCTCGACGACCTGATCGGCTTCTTCGTCAACAACTGGGTGCTGCGCGCCGACCTGTCGCGGCACTCCTCCTTCGCGGAACTGGTCGACGGCGTCCGGGACAAGGCGCTGGCCGCCTACGCCCACCAGGACCTGCCCTTCGAACGACTGGTGGAACTGGTCAACCCGGAGCGGTCCACGGCCTACCACCCCCTGTTCCAGGTGATGTTCGTCTGGCACGACGGCCTCTGGCCCGAACTGGCCGCCCCCGCACTGACCTTCGAGCCGCACATGAACATGGCCGACGGTCTCCAGGTCGCCAAGTTCGACCTCACCCTGACGCTGTCCTCGGCCGACGGCGGCGGATTCCGGGGCTTCCTGGAGTACGCGACGGACCTGTTCGACCGGAGCACCGCCGAACGGCTCACCGCCCGCTTCCTCCGGGTCCTGGAACAGGTCCTCGCCACCCCGGCGAACGCGCTCACCACCGTCGAGATCCTGGACCCGGACGAGCGACGGCTCGTGCTGACGGACTGGAACGACACGGCACGCGACGCAGAACCCCGTACCGTGCCCGAGGCGTTCGCCGCCCAGGTGGCCCGCACCCCCGACGCCCCCGCCCTGACCGGGGAGGGCACCACCCTCACCTACCGGGAACTGGACGCCCGTTCGGACCGCCTCGCCGCCGCGCTGACCCGCTGGGGCGCCGGACCGGAGACCCTGGTCGCACTCGCCGTACCCCGCTCGGCCGACCTGGTCGTCGCCCAGCTCGCGGTGCTCAAATCCGGCGCCGGATACCTGCCCTTCGACGTCGAATACCCCCGCGAGCGCCTTGAGTTCGTGCTGGCCGACGCCCGGCCGGTCCTGGTCCTCGCCACACCGGAGTCCGCCGCCGCCGTGCCACGGGCCGGCGTCGAGGTACGCGTCCTGGACGAGTTCGGGGCCTCGGAAGGCGCGGCGGTCACGGACCGGCCGGCCGTCGCGTCCAGCGCGCCCGGCGTCGCCTACGTCATGTACACCTCCGGATCGACGGGTGCGCCCAAGGGCGTGGTCACCACCCACGAGGACATCGTCGCCATCGCCACCGACCACCGGTTCGCCGGAGCGCACCGCGTACTGGTCCACTCGTCCCCGGCCTTCGACGCCAGCACCTTCGAGATCTGGGTTCCGCTGCTCACCGGCGGCTGCGCCGTCGTGGCGCCCGCCGGCGGCGACCTGGACGCGCCGGCGCTGCGCGAGCTGGTGGCCACCCACGCCCTGACGGCCCTGTGGCTGTCGGTCGGACTGTTCGCCACCGTCGTCGACCAGGACCCGACCTGCCTCGCGGGGCTCTCCGCGCTGTGGGCGGGCGGCGACGCCCTGCCCGCCGCCACCCTGCGGCAGCTGTGGCGGCACTGCCCCGGCGTGCAGGTGACCAACGGCTACGGCCCCACCGAGACCACCACCTTCGCGGTCACCCACGCCTTCACACCCGACGAGGACCTCTCCGCGGGCGTGCCGATCGGCCGGCCGCTGGACAACATGCGCGCCTACGTCCTCGACGGCGGCCTGCGCCCGGTACCGCCCGGCGTCGTCGGCGAACTCCACCTCGCAGGGGCCGGGCTGGCCCGCGGTTACCTCCACCGCCCCGGCCTCACCGCCGCCCGCTTCGTCGCCGACCCGTTCGGCGGGGGCGAGCGCCTCTACCGCACCGGTGACCTGGTCCGCTGGACCCGCTCCGGCGAACTCGTCTACGTCGGACGCAACGACGCCCAGGTGAAGGTACGCGGCTTCCGCGTCGAGCCCGGCGAGATCGAGTCCGTGCTCACCCGCCACCCCGCCGTCGCACAGGCCGTCGTCCAGGCCCGCGAGACCGACGCCGTGAACGGCTCCAGGCAACTGGTGGCCTACCTGGTCCCCGACCCGGCCCACCCCACCGACGACCTCGCCGCCGGGGCCCGCGCCCTCCTCACCGAACGGCTCCCGGAGTACATGGTCCCGGCGGCCTTCGTCCAACTGGAGCGCCTGCCCCTGACGGTGAACGGCAAGGTCGACCGCGCCGCCCTGCCCGCACCCCTGTTCACCGGAACCGACTACCGCGCCCCGCGGTCGGCCACGGAAGAACGCCTCACCGAACTGTTCGCCGAAGTACTGGAGGCCGAACGGGTCGGCGTCGACGACGACTTCTTCGCCCTCGGCGGCCATTCGCTGCGCGCGACCCGGCTGGTCGGAAAGGTCCGACGGGCCTTCGGAGCGGAAGTGCCGATCCGTGCCGTCTTCGACCACCCGACGGTGGCACGGTTCGCGGCCCACCTCGACTCGGCCGCGAAGGCCCGGCCCCGAGTCGCGGCCGCCCCGCGCCCCGAGCGGCTGCCGCTGTCCTTCGCGCAGAGCCGGCTGTGGTTCCTGTACCGCTTCGAGGGACCGTCGGTCACGTACAACATGCCGGTCGCCCTGCGACTGCGCGGCGCGCTCGACGTGGAAGTCCTCACCGCCGCCGTGCGTGACGTGGTGCTGCGGCACGAGAGTCTGCGCACGGTGATCGGCGAGGACGAGCGGGGCGTGGCGTTCCAGCGGATCCTGTCGCCGCAGGACGTGTCGATCGAGGTCCCGGTCCGTCCGGTCACCGAAGACCGGGTGGCGGACGCGATCGCGGAGGCGGTGGCCCACCGTTTCGCGCTGGAGTCCGAGATCCCGATCCGGGTGAGCCTGCTCGCGGTCGGGCCCCGGGAACACGTGCTCGTCCTGCTCATGCACCACATCGCCGGCGACGGTGCGTCCATCGCCCCGCTGGCCCGCGACCTCACGACGGCCCACGAGGCGCGCGCGGCCGGCTCCGCCCCCGAGTGGGAGCCGCTGCCCGTCCAGTACGCCGACTACACGCTGTGGCAGCAGGGGTTGCTGGGAGACGTCTGCGACCCCGGCAGTCTCGCGGCACGGCAACTGGACTTCTGGCGCGCCGAACTGGCCGGCTCCCCGCAACCGCTGGCCCTCCCCACCGACCGCCCTCGACCGGCCCGCCCCAGCTATCGGGGCGACACCGTCGAGTTCCGCATCACGCCGGAACTCTCCGCCGCGGTGGCGAGACTGGCCCAGCAGCACGCCGCGACACCGCCGATCGTGCTCCAGGCCGCGCTCGCCGTCCTGCTGTCCCGGCTCGGCGCCGGCGAGGACGTCGTCATGGGCTCCCCGATCGCGGGCCGCACGGACGAGGACCTCAGCGACCTCATCGGGTACTTCGCCAACAACTGGGTGCTGCGGGTCGATCTGTCGGGGGACCGGTCGTTCGAGCAGGTCGTGGACCAGGTGCGGGACAAGGCGCTCGCCGCCTACGACAACCAGGATCTCCCCTTCGAGCGGCTGGTCGAGCTGCTCAACCCGGAGCGCTCCACGTCCTACCACCCGCTGTTCCAGGTCGCGTTCGTCTGGAACAAGGACGTGCTGCCCGCCACCACCTCATCGGACCTCCAGGTGACGGTCGAACCCATCCCCAACGACACGTCGAAGTTCGACCTTACGGTCCGGCTCGTCGAGGACGACACGACGGACGGGGACGGGCTGCACGGCAGCCTCGAATTCGCGCTTGATCTCTTCGATCGTGGTGTGGCGGAGTTGTTGGTGGGGCGGTTTGTGCGGGTGTTGGAGCAGGTGGTGGCTGTGCCGGGGGTGTTGGTGCGGGGTGTG
>NZ_JBSFBX010000029.1:0-25299 GCF_053593175.1 Streptomyces sp. NPDC002386 | reverse complement strand
CCGTGACGGTCGCGGCGCGCTGACCGTCGATGCGGGTCATCGACACCGGGCCGTCCACCACCTTCACGGTGGCGCCGGGACACCCCCCGGTGGACCGGCCCGGCGACCACCGGGCCGAAAGATCCACTCTTCCGCTCGTGGTCCGTGCCGCCGCCCTCGGTTCACGCGTAGGGTCGCACCGAACGCACTACGAGGAAGGGGCCGGACCATGGCGCAGGAAGTACGCGGCGTGATCGCACCGGGGAAGGACGAGCCCGTACGGATCGAGACGATCGTGATCCCGGACCCCGGGCCCGGCGAAGCCGTCGTACGCGTTCAGGCCTGCGGCGTCTGCCACACCGATCTGCACTACAAACAGGGTGGCATTTCGGACGACTTCCCCTTCCTGCTCGGTCATGAGGCCGCCGGTGTCGTGGAGTCGGTCGGCGAGGGCGTCACGGACGTGGCCCCCGGTGACTTCGTGATCCTCAACTGGCGTGCCGTGTGCGGGAACTGCCGGGCCTGTCTGCGCGGCCGCCCCTGGTACTGCTTCAACACCCACAACGCCGCGCGGAAGATGACCCTGGCCGGCACCGGTCAGGAGCTCTCCCCGGCACTGGGCATCGGCGCGTTCGCCGAGAAGACGCTGGTCGCCGCCGGGCAGTGCACCAAGGTGGACCCGGCAGTCTCGCCGGCCGTGGCCGGACTGCTCGGCTGCGGTGTCATGGCCGGCATCGGCGCGGCGATCAACACCGGCGCCGTGGGCCGCGGCGACTCCGTCGCCGTCATCGGCTGCGGCGGCGTCGGGGACGCGGCCATCGCCGGGGCGAACCTCGCCGGGGCGGCGAGGATCATCGCCGTCGACATCGACGACCGCAAGCTGGAGAAGGCCCGCACACTGGGCGCCACCCACACCGTCAACTCCAAGGAGAACGACCCGGTCGAGGCGATCCGGGAACTGACCGGGGGCTTCGGCGCCGACGTCGTCATCGAGGCGGTCGGCCGCCCCGAGACCTACCGGCAGGCCTTCTACGCCCGTGACCTGGCCGGCACCGTCGTCCTGGTCGGCGTGCCCACCCCGGAGATGAAGCTCGAACTGCCCCTGCTGGACGTCTTCGGCCGCGGCGGGTCCCTGAAGTCCTCCTGGTACGGCGACTGCCTGCCCTCCCGGGACTTCCCCATGCTGGTCGACCTGCACCTGCAGGGCCGGCTGCCGCTGGACGCCTTCGTCACCGAGACCATCCAACTCGACCAGGTGGAGCAGGCGTTCGAGCGGATGCACCACGGCGACGTGCTGCGCTCGGTGGTGGTCCTCTGATGACCGTGCGCATCGAACGCCTCGTGACCTCGGGCCAGTTCAGCCTCGACGGCGGTACCTGGGACGTCGAGAACAACGTGTGGATCGTCGGCGACGAGCGGGAGGTGATCGTCATCGACGCCGCCCACGACGCCGAGGCGATCGCCCGTGCCGTCGACGACCGGCGCCTGGCCGCCATCGTGTGCACCCACGCCCACAACGACCACATCGACGCCGCTCCCGCCCTCGCCGAGCTCACCGGCGCCACCATCTGGCTGCACGCCGACGACATGCCGCTGTGGCGGCTCACCCACCCGGACCGCGAGCCCGACCGGCACCTGGTCGACGGGCAGGTCATCGAGACCGCCGGCGCCGATCTGACCGTGCTGCACACCCCCGGTCACGCGCCCGGGGCGGTCTGCCTCTACGACCCCGGCCTGGGGGTCGTGTTCACCGGTGACACCCTCTTCCAGGGCGGCCCCGGCGCGACCGGGCGCTCGTACTCCCACTTCCCGACGATCATCGACTCCATCCGGGACCGGCTTCTCACCCTCCCGCCGGAGACCAAGGTCCTCACCGGGCACGGCGAGTCCACGACCATCGGGGCGGAGGCGCCCCACCTGGAGGAGTGGATCAAGCGCGGGCACTGACCCCGGCACCGCCGAAGGGCGGGTGAAAGGCGACAGGAGATGTCCGGCTTCCCGGTGAGAGTGGGCGGCGACAGCAGTCGTACACGAACAGGAGGCCGGACATGCCGGGTCCGCTGCGGGGCAGGGTCGCACTGGTGGCAGGGGCGACCCGGGGCGCCGGACGGGGTATCGCCAGGGAACTCGGCGCGGCCGGCGCGACCGTCTACGTCACCGGACGCAGCACCCGCGCCCGCCGCTCCGAGTACGACCGGCCCGAGACCATCGAGGACACCGCCGACCTGGTCACCGAGGCCGGCGGCCACGGTGTCGCCGTCCCCGTCGACCACCTCGACCCGGCCGCCGTACGGGCGCTGGTGGACCGCGTCGCCCGCGAGCAGGGCCGCCTGGACCTGCTGGTGAACGACATCTGGGGCGGCGAGAAGCTCTTCGAGTGGGACACGCCGGTGTGGGAGCACGACCTGGACAACGGGCTCCGGCTGCTCCGTCTCGCCGTCGAGACGCACGCGATCACCAGCCACTTCGCGCTCCCGCTGCTGCTGCGCCACCCCGGCGGCCTGGTGGTCGAGGTCACCGACGGCACCGCCGACCACAACCGCGACACCTACCGGGTGAATTTCTTCTACGATCTCGCCAAGGCCTCCGTGCTGCGCATGGCCTTCGCCCTGGGGCACGAACTGGGCCCGCGCGGCGCGAGCGCGGTGGCCCTCACCCCCGGCTGGATGCGCTCGGAGATCATGCTGGAGGCCTACGGCGTACGCGAGGACAACTGGCGCGACGCCCTCGACCGCGAACCGCACTTCGCCATCTCCGAGACCCCGCGCTACACCGGCCGTGCCGTGGCGGCCCTGGCCGCCGACCCCGAGGTGTCCCGCTTCAACGGGCAGTCCCTGTCCAGCGGTGGGCTCGCCCGGGTGTACGGCTTCACCGACCTGGACGGCAGCCGCCCCGACGCCTGGCGGTACCTGGCCGAGGTGCAGGGCCCGGGACGGCCCGCCGACACCACCGGCTACCGCTGAAACCCGCCGCCCGCGCCGCCCGCACGGGCAGGCGACTCCCCGGACGCCGGTCCCCGAAGCCCCTTAGTTCACCGTTTCGTCACAGCGTGGCCGGAACCACAACCCTCCGGCGCCCCGGCAGGTCTAGTAGTCCGGAACCGCGGGAATCGCGAAGGGAACCACCCGGGCACGCCCCGGGCGCAAGGGGACAAGGGGAAGAGGCCGACATGGGGGACATACGCAGACGCGGTGTCGTCGCACTGGGAGTCACCGGACTGGTGGCGCCGCTCACACTCGCCTTCACCGCGGCGCCGGCTCAGGCCGCCAGCTGCACCACACAGGCGGGCCCGTACCAGAAGCAGGTGGAGAAGTTCCTCGGCCGGCCGGTCGACGGCAAGCAGTCCGCCACCGACTGCAAGGCCATACAGGCCTTCCAGAACAAGCACGGCATCACGCCCAACATCGGCTACGCCGGTCCCGTCACCTGGGGCGTGATGGATCTCATGAACAAGCAGAAGGCCGTCGGCAGCAACCCGAACCGGGACGGCAAGTGCCCGGTGAACAAGGGCCGGATCGCCTGCGTGAACCTCACGCTCCAGCTCAGCTGGATCCAGGACGGCAGCCGGCTGGTCTACGGGCCGGTGCCGGTGCGCACCGGCCGTAACGGCTACGAGACCCGCACCGGTCTGAAGAAGATCTACTGGCGGGACATCGACCACGTCTCCACCATCTACAACGTGGCGATGCCCTACAGCCAGTTCTTCGACGGCGGCCAGGCCTTCCACTCCGTGGGTCTGAGCATGTGGAACCCGCCCGGTTCCCACGGCTGCGTCAACATGACCACCACCACCGCCAAGAAGTACTGGTCGCTGCTGAAGAACGGCGACGACGTCTACGTGTACGGCCGCAAGCCGGGCACCTGAGCCGCGGACGGGCGGGCGGTGCTGTGATCCCGATCACGGCGCCGCCCGTCGGCGCACCGGCGCGCCCCGGGTGTCAACTGGCGTGTTCGCCCAGCTCATTGACGTGATGAGTAACACGGTCCGATATGTCCGCATCGAGGGTACTTACTCACAGCGCCTTCACGCCGACCGGCATATGCTTCACAACATGTCCACCACTGTTGCAGCCGCCTCCGAGCGATCGGCCGCGGAGGTCAACGAGGAGATCAGGGCCCTGTGGCGCCGGTCGGGCGGGACACTGACCACCGAGCAGCGCGCGGAGTACCAGCGCCTCGTGATGGAGTGGGCCCTCGCGGCCCCGCAGTCCGACCGGGCCGCCTGAACCGACCGGCGGCCTTCCCGGCCGTACCGCCAAGGGCACCCGTGAGCTCACGGGTGCCCTTCTCGTCGTACCTCCCGGAGCCGAACGGCTCCCGTCCGTCCCTGTCCGCTCAGCTCCACGTCGCCGAGTAGTACCGCTGGTACGCCTTGCGGTCCTGCTCGGACCGGATGTACCGGGTCGCGACGAGGGCGATCAGGCTGCCCGCGACCACCAGCAGCCCGGGACCGACGTTCCGGGTGTCCGTGAGCCGCGCCAGCAGCGTCCGGCCCTCGGCGCCGCCCGTGACCGGCGCCGCGGAACCGGGCGAGGCGGCGCTCGGCGCGGCGGAGCCCCGCGAGGCGGGAGCGGACGGCGCGGGCGAGGACGCCGCGCCCTGGCCGCCGGCGTTCCCGGCCGCCACCAGGAGCTTGACGTTCAGTGCGGTCAGCGCCTTGGTCACCGGCTGGAAGAACGTCGTGCCGCCCGTGGTGCAGTCGCCGCTCCCGCCCGACGTGACGCCCAGCGCGACGCCCTCGGAGAACATCGGACCACCGCTGTCGCCGGGCTCGGCACACACGTTGGTCTCGATCAGCCCGGTGACGGTGCCCTCGGGGTAGTTCACGGTCGCGTTCAGGGCGGTCACCTGGCCGTCGTGCAGCCCGCTGGTGCTGCCGCTGCGGAACACCCGCTGGCCCACCGACGGATCGGCGGCCCCGGTGATCCGCACGCCCTTGCCGCCGCCGACCGCGACCACGTCGGCACCGGGACCGGCCCGGCCCGAGTCGTACTGGACGAGCGAGAAGTCGCTGCCGGGAAAGTCGCTGTTCACCGTCCTGCCCAGTTGCCGGTCGCCCTGGTTGTCGGCGAACCAGGTGGACCCGGAGGGCCCGCAGTGACCGGCGGTCAGGATGAAGTCCCGCCGCCCGTCGGTGACGTTGAACCCCGCCGAGCAGCGGCCGCCCGTGGAGAGGATCGGCTGCGCCCCGTTCAGCCGCGCGGTGAAGGAGCCCTCGGTGCGCTCCATGTGCACGAAGCCACCGATCCCGGCGGCCACTCGGCTCATCCGGGACCAGTCGCCCGCCGACACCGTGCGGTCGGCCCGGACCACGACCCGGTTGGTGCGGTAGTCCACCGCCCAGGCGGTGCCGCTGACCCGGGGTGCCGAACGCAGCGTGCCGGTCGCCGACTTGAGCTCGTCCATGCTGTGCGGCACGACCTTCGCCTCGACCCCCGCCCGGCGTACCGTCCGCGCCGCCTCCGCGTCGGTCACCGCGACGACCGGACGGCCGTCGGCGCCGATCCAGTTCCCCGCGGTCCGCGCCGTGCCGAGCCGCGCCACCAGCGCGCCGCCGGGGTCACCGGCCGTGCCCGCGGCACGGAGCGGCCGGGCGGACGCCGGGGGAGTCTCGCTCGCCATGGCGGCCTGTGCGACCATCGCGCCTCCCAGCAGGAGTCCGCCGACCGCCGCCAGCCGTGTCACCCGCCTCACGACCCGTCGTCGTGCGTGCCTCATGCATGGCTCCCGAACACCGGACGCGCGATGCCCGTACCGGCACCGCGGGGGCCCCGACCGGCGTCGAGTGCCCGGCGTCCAGTACGTGCCCCGGCCCGGCGGCGTTCACCGCCGGCGGCGATCCGCCCGGTCCGGGGCTCCGCGCCGCTCAGCCCTTGCGCGCCACCCCGCCGAACATCGCGACCTCCTCCGGCTCCGGCCCGGCGGCGTCGTCCGGCCGCCAGCGGGAGCAGGACACCACGCCCGGCTCCAGCAGCTCCAGACCGTCGAAGAACCGGACCACGTCCTGCGGCCTGCGCTGGGTCAGCTTCGGAGTACCGTGCTCGTTCCAGAACTTGACGGCCTCGTCCACGTCCGGCATCGCCGGGCTGGTCACGGTGTGCGACAGCACCAGATGACTGCCGGCCGGCAGCCGGTCGGTCAACCGCCGCACCAGGCCGTACGGGTCCTCCTCGTCGCCGATGAAGATGACCACGCCGAGCAGCATGAGCGCCACCGGCTTGCTGAAGTCCAGTGTCCTGGAGGCGTGTTCGAGGATGGTGTCGACGTTGCGCAGATCCTCGTCCAGATAGTCGGTACGGCCCTCCGGCGTGCTGGTGAGCAGCGCCCGGGCGTGCGCGAGCACGAGGGGGTCGTTGTCGACGTACACGATCCGGGCGTCCGGTGCGACCCGCTGGGCGACCTCGTGCGTGTTGTCGGCGGTGGGCAGCCCGGTGCCGATGTCCAGGAACTGCCGGATGCCGACCTCGCCGACCAGATGCCGGACCGCCCGGCCGAGGAAGAGCCGGTCGGCGCGCGCGTAGTCCCCGATGCCCGGGTGCAGCCCGCGGATCTGGTCGCCGGCCGCGCGGTCGACCTCGTAGTTGTCCTTGCCGCCGAGCCAGTAGTTCCAGATCCGTGCCGTGTGCGGCTGGCCCGTGTTGATACGGGCGCGCAGCGACACGGCCACGTCGTT
Organism: Streptomyces sp. NPDC002386; assembly: GCF_053593175.1. Lineage (NCBI taxonomy): Bacteria > Bacillati > Actinomycetota > Actinomycetes > Kitasatosporales > Streptomycetaceae > Streptomyces > Streptomyces sp. NPDC002386. The sequence continues at coordinate 18,647 of NZ_JBSFBX010000029.1, read as the reverse complement.
GGTGGCTGCCGGGTTGTCGGTCACGTGGGTCAGCTCCTGGTCGCCTGGTGAGTGAGGTGTACCGGTCAAGACGCAATCTAGACGCCCGAGTTGATCCCTGCGGCGCGACCCGGGTATTCCGCGCGCGGCCCGGCTCGCCGCGTCGCCCGCGCCATGCGCCCCACCTGCCCGGCCTGCCCCGTTTCCGCACGGACCGCGGCCGCCTATCTTGAGCCCCATGACCAGCATCCCGCACGGCACACCAGGCGATCCCGACCCGTTGCGCGCCTTCGGTCTCGAGCGGCTGCGCCGTCGTACGAGCATGAAGTGGCGCACCTACCCGGAGGACGTGCTGCCGCTGTGGGTGGCCGAGATGGACGTCCCGCTGGCCGGGCCCGTGCTCCGCGCCCTCACCGACGCGCTCGCCCTGGGGGACACCGGCTACCCCGCGGGTACCGCCTACGCCGAGGCGCTGGCCCGGTTCGCCGCCGAGCGCTGGAACTGGGACGGGATCGACGTCGGCCGCACCGCGATCGTCCCGGACGTGATGCTCGGTGTGGTCGAGATGCTGAAGCTGGTCACGAGGCCCGGTGATCCGGTCGTCGTCAACTCGCCGGTCTACCCGCCGTTCTACCAGTTCGTCACCCACCTGGACCGCCGGGTGGTGGAGGCGCCGCTGGATCCCGGCGGGCGCCTCGACCTCGGCCTGCTGGCGCGGACCTTCCAGGAGACGGCCGCGGGCGGTGCCAGGGCCGCCTTCCTGCTGTGCAGCCCGCACAACCCGACCGGCACCGTGCACACCGCCGCCGAACTCGCCGCCGTCGCGGACCTCGCCGAGCGGTACGGCGTCCGGGTCGTAGCGGACGAGATCCACGCGCCGCTCGTCGCCCCCGGCGTCACCTTCGTGCCGTACCTGAGCGTGCCCGGCGCCGAGCGCGGGCTGTCGCTGATGTCCGCGTCCAAGGGCTGGAACCTCGCCGGGCTGAAGGCCGCGCTCGCCCTCGCCGGGACCGGCGCCGCGGACGACCTGGCCCGGATGCCCGAGGAGGTGAGCCACGGTCCCAGCCATCTCGGGGTGATCGCGCACACCGCGGCCCTGAACGAGGGCACCGGCTGGCTGGACGCCCTGCTCGCCGGGCTCGACACCAACCGCCGCCTGCTCGCGGGGCTGCTGGCCGAGCACCTCCCGGCGATCCGCTACGACCCCGCCGAAGCCACCTATCTGGCCTGGCTCGACTGCCGCGCCGTGGGTCTCGGCGACGACCCCGCCGCGGTGTTCCTGGAGCGCGGCCGGGTCGCGCTCAGCTCCGGCCTGCCGTTCGGTACCGGCGGCGCGGGGCACGCCCGGCTGAACCTGGCGACGTCGCCGGAGATCCTCACCGAGGGGGTGCGCCGGATGGCCGCCGCCTCGGCCCGAGGCCCCCGGGCGTCCGCACGTGTGCCCGAACCGCCCGCGGGCTCCTAGACTGCCGGGCATGGACGACACACGGCCGGACCGCCTCGCCGCCGGCAAGTACCTGCTGGTCACCAGCTACCGCAAGGACGGCACCCCGGTCGCCACGCCCGTCTGGGTGGTCCGGGACGGGGACGGTCTCGGCGTGTGGACGACCGCCGACAGCTGGAAGGTCAAGCGGATCCGCAGGCGCGCCGACGTCCTCGTCGGCCCCTGCGACGTGCGGGGCCGTCCCACCGGTGGCCAGGTCCCGGCCACCGCCGAGATCACCGACGCGGCCACCACCGCCCGCTACCGCAAGCTCATCGCCCGCAAGTACGGCATCGTCGGCCGGCTCACCCTGCTGGGGAGCCGGATGCGGCGCGGCACGGACGGCACGGTCGGCATCCGGGTGACCTTCACGGCCTGATCGGGCCGTCGTGCCGGTGACCACGGCGCTCGTCTCCCGGGAGGCGGAGGCGCCGGGGCGTCAGCTCCAGGCGCGGTAGGGCTCGTCGAGCAGCTGGAAGACCGGCTCACCGCGTACCGGGTCCTTGGCGGTGGACAGCCGCACCCGGTCCCCGCTGTGTATGCCGATCGGCGGGCCCATGACCCGGCCCCGTACGACGAACCCCTCGCTCATCTCGATCAGCGACACGTTGCGCGCCGCGGGGGTGTTGCGGTGTACCACGGTGGAGTGGCGCACCGTTCCGGTGCCCTCGCTGCGCTCGGTACGCAGGTCGCTGCCCTGGCACACCGGACACAGCAGCCGGTGGTACATCGCGGTGCCGCACCACGTGCAGCGCTGGAAGGTGATGGCGTCCCTGGAGTCCGCGGCGACGGGTTCGAGGAGGCCCGTCGCGGAGCCGGCCGCCGGAATGGAGGTGTTTGCTGAGTGGTGGAACACGCTGGTCAACTCCCTGCGCTCGGCCGGAATCCCGCATGCCCGGCCTGAGCCGCGCACGTCTGTGCACGGCCGCGGTGCCACCGTGCACGCCCACAGGCTATGGCACTCAGTGTCACTCGTAAAGGCACTCCGTACCCCAAATCTGTGGAGGTCCGGTGCGTGGGGGCCGTGCGCTGCGGCGGGTCAGGCCCGGCCGGTCAGCGCCTCGAACTCCTGCACGACACGCCACAGCGGGGTGGCCCGGCGGGCCACCAGCACCACCACGTCGTCGGGCCGTTCGCCGCCCGGCTCTCCGTGCGGGCTCACCCGTACCGGCCGGCCGAACGCGGCCTGCACATGGCCGAGGGCGTGGTCCACCTCCGCGCCCGCGTCGCCCCTGCCGTCCGAACGCAGCCAGGAGCGCAGGGCGTTGTTGTGCGCGGCGACCACGGCGGCCGCGACCACGTCGGCGCGCAGCGTTCCGTCCGGCCGCCCGGCGAAGCGGCGCCGCAGGTACTCCGCGAGCGCGCGCTCGTAGCGCCACACCACGGACAGCTCGTAGGCGCGCAGTCCGGGCACCTGCTTGGTGAGCCGGTAACGCTGCACGGAGAAGGTCGGGTTCTCCGCGTACATCCCGAGCACCAGCCGGGCCGCGTCGCACACCCGCCGCACCGGCTCGGCGTCCGCCGCGCTCGCGGCCAGGAACTCGGTCATGTCGGCGAGGCAGCGCTCGTGGTCGGGGAAGACCACGTCCTCCTTGGAGGGGAAGTAGCGGAAGAACGAGCGCCGGCCGACCCCGGCCAGCGCCACGATGTCGTCCACGGTGGTCTGTTCGTACCCGCGTTCCAGGAAGAGCTGGAAGGCCGCCGCGACCAGGGCGTCCCGCATCGGCGGCTTCGCGGCCGGCGCCGCGCTGCTGGAACTCATGAACGGGAACGTAGCACCAGAACGAAATCGGTGACACTCAGTGCAGCTGAAGGCCCCGAATGAGGGAACTGAGTGCTGTGATGGACCGGTCGGGGCAGGGCGTAACCTTTCCGCAGCCGCCGCCGGCCCCCGTTCCGTGTCCCGTTCCGCCAGGAGAGCTCATGCCCGCCGCCCGCCCCCGCATTCTCTACGTCACCGATCTGGCGTACCCGGCCCGCGGGCGCCGTTACTGCGACGAGGACATCCTCCTCACCTCCCGGCTGCGCGAGCACTTCGACCTCGCCCTGTGCCATCCGCTGGACGCGGCGGCGCTCATGGACGGCTACGACGCCGTCGTCGTCCGCAACAGCGGTCCCGTCCTCGGCTACCAGAGGGAGTACGAGGCCTTCCGCGAGCGCGCCCTCGCCGCCGGGGCCCGGGTGTACAACCCGCTCACCGGCCGGGCGGACATGCGGGGCAAGCAGTACCTGCTCGACCTGAGCGCCGCCGGCTTCCCGGTCATACCCACCGTCGACCGCCTCGCGGACCTGCACCGGCTGCCCGCCGCCGAGCGCTACGTCGTGAAGCCCAAGCTCGGCGCCGACTCCCTGGGCCTGCGGATCCTGCCCGCCGGCCGGCTCACCGGGCTCGCCGACGGCACGGTCCTCATCCAGCCCTGCGTCGACTTCACGTACGAGGTGTCCTTCTACTTCGTGGACGACGACTTCCAGTACGCCCTCCACGCCCCCGACCCGGAGCGCCGCTGGGAGCTGGTGCCGTACCCGGCCACCGCCGCCGACCTGGAGTTCGCCCGGCGCTTCGTCGACTGGAACGGCCTCGGCCAGGGCATCCAGCGCGTCGACGCCTGCCGGGCCCCGGACGGCGAGCTGCTGCTGGTCGAACTGGAGGACCTCAACCCCTACCTGTCGCTGGACGCGCTCCCGGAGGAGGCCCGGGACGCCTTCGTCGGCGCGCTGACCTCGTCCCTCGGCCGGTTCGTCCAGCAGGCTCCCGTGCCGGCCTGAACGGGGCCGCCGTCCCCGCCGTATCTCACGCCGGGGACCGCGGACGTGCGTACGCACGGGACGGAAGGAGAGCAGGGTGCCGACACCGCCCGACCCTGGACAGCCGCATCCCGGACCGCCCCTGGAGCCGGTCCGCGTCCTGCGCCCGCGCCGCTTCGACGCCCTCGCGGAACTGATGCGGGAGATGCACCCGGAACCCGGACCGGACGGCCGGGGACCGGACGGGCCGAGGGCGAAGGGGCCGGTGCCGACCCCTCCGGCACCGTCTCCGCGGGCGGCGTACGAGTCCTTCGGGACGGCACCACCCGGACCGGGCCGCACCGCGCCCCGCGCGCCCCTCACCGCCGAGGACGAGACCCAGGAGATGCCGCCCGTCCCGGCCGCCCCGCGACCCGGCGGCCCCGGCCCCGTCCCCGGACGACGCCGCGCCGCCGTGGCCCTGGCGATCGGCGCGGCCGCGCTCGTCGGCTTCGGCTCCGCTCTGCTGCTCCCCGCGCGGCAGGGCGCCACCGCGGCCCCGCGGCCCGCCTCCCCGGCCCCGGCCTCCCCGGCACCGGCCGCCCCCACGGGCACGCCCTCCACCGACCCGGACGGCCCCGGCACCCTCCGGCAGGGCGACACCGGCCCGGAGGTCACCGAACTGCAGCGGCGTTTGTTGAGCGTCCCTGACGTCTACCGCGGCGGCTCGGCCGGCGGCACCTACGACACCGTGCTCACCGAGGCCGTGGCCCGTTACCAGCTCTGGTACGGCATCAGCGGCGACGAGACGGGCGTGTACGGCGACGACACCCGCAGGTCGCTGGAGTCCCGGACGGCCGCGGGCGCCGGAGGCTGACGCGGCGGCGCCGGGAACCAGGGCGGTGGCGGGACGGCCGAGCCCGGGCACCGGGTGGGCCGAACCAGCCGCGGGGGCCGGGGGAGACGGACCCCGTTACTCCTCCTTCAGCGGCATCCGGATGTCCAGCACGCACACGTCGTCCCGCCGCTCACCCGGCAGCATCGCGGCGAGCAGCGCCTCCAGCGATCCGTCGGCGCCGCACTCGTGCGCGAGCACCGCCTCGGCCATCCGGGCGAGGCCCGCGTCGATCCCCTCGCCGGGGCGCTCCACCAGGCCGTCGGTGTACAGCAGCAGCCGGTCGCCGGGCTCCAGGCGGATCTCGGCCGACTCGTAGACGGGGGACGCGCTCGCGCCGAGCAGCATGCCGCGGGGGCGGTCGAGGTAGCGGATCTCGCCGTCGCGCACGAGCAGGGGCGGCGGATGTCCGGCCTGGGTCCAGGAGAGGACCCGGCTCGTGTGGTCGTAGCGGGCGAGCACCATGGTGGCCGTGGACCGGGCGTCCCGGGACTGCAGCAGGAGCTGGTTCAGCCGCGCGAGCGCGCCGGTCAGCGAGGAACCCGTGCTGACCATGCCCTTGGCGGTGAACCGGAGCTGGGCCATCATGGCGACCGCGCCGACGCCGTGACCGGCCACGTCACCGACCACGAACAGTGCGGCGTCCTCGGGGAGTTCTATGGCGCTGAACCAGTCGCCGCCGACGTGGACGCCGGACTGGGCGGGCAGGTAGGCGACCTCTATGCGCAGTCCGGCCAGCAGGACCGGCTTGCTGGGCAGCGGCAGCAGTGCGTGCTGCAGCCGCATGGCCAGCGCCCGCTCGGCCTGCAGGACCCCGCGCTGCAGCAGCATCGCGCGTTCGCTCTCGGCGAGGGCCAGTTCGACGCTGCGCTGCGCGGAGACGTCCTGGACGAAGCCGTGCACCTCGGCGAGGGTGCCGTCCGGATCCGTCACGGCCTCCGCGACCATCCTGAGGTGCCGTACGCCCAGCGGGCCCTGGATCCGGAACGGCACGTCGAACGGCCTGGCCCGTCCGGTGAGTTCGGTGATCGCGTGTCGCAGGGCGGGCGCGTCCTCGGACAGCGCGAGGCCGGGCAGCGCCTCCAGGGGGACCGGTCCGCGCGCGCGGTCACGGCCGAGCACGGCGAAGGCCTGCGCGGACCAGGCGATCTCGTCGGTGACCAGGTTCCAGTTGGCCCAGCCGAGGTTGCCGAGCCGCTGGACGTCCGACAGCCGCTGCTCCTGGAGCTCCGCGGGGTCGTGCCGCAGCCAGGACACCAGGAGCCCGTCGCCGAGGGGCGCCGCCCGCACCGAGTAGGTACCGGTCACGGGCACCGCGTCGGTGATGTCCTGGTAGGCGAACGGCTCGCTCTCGAACACCGCCCCGGTGGTGAGCGCGTCCAGGTAGCCGTGCCACAGCGGCTCGCCGGCGACCGACGGGTAGCTCTCCAGTATGTGCCTGCCGACCATGTCCCGGCCCGTGCGGCCGAACACGTCGACCGCGCCGGGTGTGGCGGCGTCGATGCGGTAGTCCTCCACCTCGCCGGAGGCGGTGCGCAGCGGGGTCAGCAGGATCGCCGCCCCGGGCAGGGCGTCGAGCACCGTCTGCACGCTCCGGGTGACGGCGTCGTCGTGGCTTTCCGGCGGGGCGTCGAAGGCACGCAGCCGGCCCGCGCACAGCCGGGCCACGGCCCGCAGCAGTTCCCGCTCACGCGTCTCGAACGGGCCGCTCTGCCGGCGCAGTACACCGAGGGCCGCGCCGGCCGTGTCCCCGGCCGGCACCGGCAGCCAGGCGCGCGACGGCCAGCGCGCGGGCGGATCGCCGATCAGCTGGTACCGCTCCCGGTCCGCGGCCGGGTCCTCCAGCCAGCGCGGCTCGCCGGACCGCAGGGCGTCGAGCGGGGCTACACCGGACACGGGCGGGACGTGGTGCCACTGCGTGGCGAGGGTCTGCTCGATCCCCGCGTGCCCGAGCAGTTCGAGACCGCCTCCCGGCAGCCGCTCGTAGAGCATCACGGCGTCGGCGCCCACCTCAGGCGCCAGGTGTTCCAGCAGGCATCCGGCCAGCTCCCGCGGGGAGCGGACCCGGACCAGGGCCCGGCCGACGCGGCCCAGCACGTCCGCGAGGTCGCCGGTGGCGGCGAGCGGGGGGTCCCAGCGGGCCGCGGCCGGTGACGGGCCCGCGCCGGTGGCGGCCCGCTCGGCCGGCAGGAGGGCGCCCAGGGCGAGCCAGCACTCCTCCAGGAGTGTGCGATTGCCGGTCTTGGCGCCCCGCAGCAGTTCGCCGCGCGCGGCGTCGGGGGAGCAGCCGGTCGACGCCATCAGGGCGCCCGTGGCCCGCTCCAGCAGGGCCGACGTGGCGGCCTGGTCCCGCAGCCGCTCCAGTTCCGCGCGCTGCCGGGCCACGACTCTGGCCAGCGCCGCCACATCGGCGCGCGGGCCGGGCTCCACAGGGGGCACGGGCTCGCTCGTCACGCGACGAGCATCGCACATCCGGGCCCGTTCGATCACTCGTCTGCCGCATCGGCTTCTCCCGCTCACGAGGCCGGACGTACCGGCCGGAAACGGGCGGTGCGGCAGGGGTCGGCCGAGGTGCCGGACGCCGGCCGGTCAGCGGCCGGTGCCGCGTCCGGCCAGGGCCTCGCTGACGGCGCGGACGCTGCGCGCGATGTGCTGGAGCTGCATGATCTCCGCGGCGTACAGCTTGATCGTGTGTTCGATGACCGACTCCGGCAGGCCGAGCACGGGCAGCTCGGCCCGGGCCGTCTGCAGCGCGGTCCGCGCCACCCGGATCTCCTGCTGCACCTGGATCTGCGCGTGCCGGGCGAGCAGGACGGGATGCCGGATCATCGCCGGGTAGCTGCCGTAGCGCGCGGGGATCAGTTCGCGCAGCCACTTGGCCGCCGAGCGTTCCCAGTCGTAGGTGCCGGGCATCTTGACCTGACAGGGCCAGTCGGGGCTGATGCGCGTGGTGGTCAGGGGCATGGCTCTTCGCTTCCGGTGTGCGGCGTCTTGAGGGTGGTCCGCCGGATGGGGCGGCCCCGGCCTAGGGGATGACCGGGGCCGCCACGGGCGCACCGCCGGAGCGGTGCGCCACCGGACATCCCCGGCGCCGACGTGGGTAGGGAACGGCGGCTTGGGATGTCCGAGCGGGAGCCCCGCAGGACGGGAACCGGCGCGTCGGGCGGGCTTGCATGCGCATGCGGTACGTCGTCCTTCTCGGGGCGGTGCCGCGGGCGGTGGACCCGCGGGGGCGGACCGTCCCGGAGTGCGCCGGGTGCGATCCGTGAGCAGTATTTATATATGCCGTCGGCTTGGCAAGACGTATGAAAACATTCATGCGCGGTATGCGGTGAATGATCCCCGTACGGCGAAGGATTTCCGTGCCGGTGACGCGTGGCGGGAAGATCTGGCGCGCACCCCGCCACCCGGCGGAAGGTTCAGTCCTTCAGGAAGAAGTGGTGCTGATCGGCGCCCTGTTCGTACTTCTCCAGCCGGGCCTGGGTGCGCTCGGGGTCGGCGTCGGTCATGGCCTGCAGGATCGCCGCGGCCAGCACACCGGGCGCGGCGTAGGAGTCGAACACCAGCCGGGAGCCGGTGCCGGTGGCGAAGACGATGTCGGCCTCCTCGGCCAGCGGCCCGAGTGCCAGGTCGGTGATCAGCGCGACCTTCAGCCCCGCCTCCCGGGCCACCCGGAGCGCGGTGAGCGTCTCCTGCGCGTGCCGCGGCATGGAGAACGCGAGCACCCAGGTGCCGCCCGCCTCCCGGGCCTGCAGCAGGGTGTCGTAGGCGACGCTGCCGCCACGCGTCACCAGCCGCACGTCGGGATGGATACGCCGGGCGGCGTAGCCGAAGTACTCGACCAGCGACACGGAGATACGCAGGCCCAGGACGGTCAGCGGGGTGGAGCGGGACAGCTCCCGGCCGACGCGGATCACCCGGTCGGGGTCGGCGACGTCACGGCGCAGGTTCTCCAGGTTCTGGAGCTCGGCGTCGACCGCGGCCTGCAGCTCGTTGGCCCGGTTCTCCTCGCCGGGCCCGCCGGCCAGGCTGCTGAGCGCGATGGACTGGAGCTTCTCCCGCAGGGCCGGATAGCCGCTGAAGCCGACGGCGGCCGCGAAGCGGGTGACGGAGGGCTGGCTGACGCCGACGCGGTCCGCCAGCTCGGTGATCGACAGGAACGCGGCCTCGGTGATGTGCTCGATCAGGTACTGGGCGACCCGGCGCTGCCCGGGCGAGAGCTGCGGTCCGTCGAAGAGTTCCCTGAGCCGGGAGGTCGGTGCCGCCTCGGCCTCAGGCACGGTTTTGCCCGAGGTGATCGCTGATGCCTGGGCGCGTGCCTGCTGCGGCGAGGGCACCTGCCCGCCTCCATTGTCTCCCACGACCACTCAACATAGCTCACCGGCCGTCATGAGCAGGGGGTTTACGGGGCGGTGGGCTCACCGCCGGTACAGGGTGACCGAGTGCCCGACCTCGCCGACCGGACGGCTGGAGCCGATCAGTTCCGCCAGAGCGCCGCGCGCCTTGGCGGCGGCCGAGTCGGACACGGCCAGCAGCCCGTGCACCCGCTCCGGCGCCACCCCGCGCGGATCGGCGGCGTCGATCCCGTAGTACGACGGCACCCCGCTGCCCTTGTAGACCAGCCACACCCGCTCGCCCGGGTACCGCTGCCGCAGCCGGTCGGCGAGCCGGCCCAGGTCCTGGCCCCAGTCCACGTTGGAGTCGTGCAGCAGCCGGTGCGTGTGCGCCGGACCGCCGAACGCCTCGTTGGCGTACGGCAGGTAGTACGGGAAGGTCCGCAGCGAACTCACCGCCACCAGCAGCACCAGCAGCCCCACCGGTACCTCGGTCCGGTGACGGCGGACCGTGAGCACGCAGGCCCCGGTCACCGCGAGGAACACCGGCACGAAGACCGCGTACCGGGTGCCGAGGTCGCGTGAGCCGGTCATCGCCGCCGCCAGCAGCACCGCGGGCGGCAGCAGCAGATACGGCGCCGCGGGCCGCAGCCGCCGCACCGCCACGGCCAGCACCGCGCCGGCCGCGCCCAGCGCCAGCAGCCCGAGCGGCGTCTTCACCAGCAGCGCGGCCGGCAGGTAGTACCAGCGCGAGCCCGTGTACAGGTGCCCGAACAGAAAGCCCTGCCAGTGCTGGTTCTCGAAACCGAACTGGACCCGCATCCCGGCCCGGTACGCGGGCGGCAGCGGCAGCAGGTCCGTGACCCGCCCCCGCAGGCCGTGCACGGCCGGCACCGGCTCCGCGGGGTCGAACCGCAGCCGTGGATCGACCAGCAGGTACGACACCCAGACCACGGCGACCGCCGCCACCGCCACGACCGCCGCGGCCGCCGCGTCCCGCCGTACCCTCCCGCGGCGGCCCGCGCCCCGCACCGACAGCACCGCCAGCAGCATCACCACGGGGACGGCCGGCAGCGCGCTCATCTTCGTCGCCACCGCCGCGCCCAGCGCCACGCCGGACAACGGCAGACACAGCCGGGGCCGGTCGCGCGCCCGCCACACCAGCCACGCCGACGTCAGCACGAAGCCCGCCGCCGGCACGTCCAGCGTGGCCAGCGAGCCGTGCGCGATCACGTCGGGGGAGAAGGCGTACAGCGCCAGGGCCGCCAGCCCGCCCCCGGTGCCCGCCACGTCCCGCGCGAACGCGAACACCACCGCCCCGAACAGCAGGGTCAGCGCGATCACCGGCAGCCGCGCCCACCACATCAGCCGCCACGGGTCGTTGCCCGACTCGTACAGCAGATGCCGGCCCACCTCGCCCTGGGTGCCGGAGTACGCCGGGTCGTAGTCCGGGTCCGCCACCGCCACCCCGGCCGCGATCAGCAGCTTGCCGAGCGGCGGATGCTCGGGGTTGTACCGCACCCGGTGCTCGCGCAGGTAGTCGGTGGCCGTCGCCACGTACACGGGCTCGTCGATGGTGGGCGTCTGCTGGGCGGCCGTGGTGACCATCGCGGCCGCCATCTGGGCCAGCAGCAGCCCCGCCAGCAGCGGCACCAGCCACCGCCGGTGGCGTGAGAGCCCGGCGAGCCGGCCCGGCCGCGCCGGTTCCGCCCGCGGGCCCCCGCCGCCGGGGACCTCCGGGGCCGGCTCCGCACCGCCCGTGCGGACCCCGTCCTCTTCGCGCACCGTCATCCGTACCGCTCCCGCCGCCGGGACGCCACCGCTGCCCGGGCCGCACCGGCCGACCTTCCGCCCCGCCCACCGGTACGGGCGGCGCCCCGCCGGAGTTCAACCGCCACGGCCGCCGGCGGTCACGGCGTGGGCAGCGCGCCGGCCGGCACCACCAGGTCCGCCCGGTCCCTCGTCGTCGCGATCAGGTCGGCGTTGCGCTGGTCCGTGCCCAGCACCCAGGCCACCGCCGCCCCGTGCTCCTTGCCGAACTCCACGTGCCGGGCGACCAGCCGCCGGATCCTCTCCTCCTCGTCGATCTCGCAGAACCACACCTCGTCCAGGCACGGCCGCACCCGCGCCCACGAACCCTCCCGCAGCAGAAGGTAGTTGCCCTCGGTCACCACCAGCCGCGCGCTCGGCGGCACCGGTATCGAGCCCGCGACGGGCTGCTCCAGCACACGCTCGAACCCCGGCGCGTAGACCACCTCGCCGGTCTCCTCGCGCAGCCGCCGCAGCAGCGCCGCGTACCCGGCCGCGTCGAACGTGTCCGGCGCACCCTTGCGGTCCCGGCGGCCCAGCCGGTCCAGTTCGGCGTCGGCCAGATGGAAGCCGTCCATGGGCACATGCGCCGCCCAGCTCGGTCCGTCCCCGTTCAGGGCCCGCACCAGGCGCTCGGCCAGCGTCGTCTTGCCGGCGCCCGGGCCGCCCGTGACACCGAGAAGGGCGCGCCGCCCGTCCCCGGTGAGAGCGCGGGCGCGGACGAGGAGATCGTCGAAGGTCAGCGGCACACCACAGAGTGTGTCACCCGCGCCCGGACGGTGAGCCCCCGGTGGGAAGGTGCGAAAGTATCGCCCGTGTGGTGCTCGCCACCCACTGGACGGCGCCGCACGGGGAACAGTGCTGAGTATGACTCAGCTCGGTCTGCCCGACACCATCCAGGCCTGCCTCTTCGACCTCGACGGGGTCGTCACCAGGACCGCCGTCGTGCACGCGGCGGCCTGGAAGGAGACCTTCGACGCCTTCCTCAGCGACTACGAGGGCGACCGGGGACGGCCCTTCGACGAGGTCGCCGACTACGACGAGTACGTCGACGGACGCCCGCGCGCCGACGGGGTCCGCGCCTTCCTCGACTCCCGCGGCATCCATCTGCCCGAGGGCGGTCCCGACGACCCGCCGGACGCCGGCACCGTGAACGGCCTCGGCAACCGCAAGAACGTCCTGCTGCTGGAGAAGATCCGCACCGGCGGCGTGGAGGCCTACGAGGGCACCCTGCGCTATCTGGAGGCGGTCCGCGCCGCGGGCCTGCGCACCGCGATCGTCTCCTCCAGCGCCAACTGCCGTGACGTGCTGCGGGCCGTCGGCGCCGAGCACTTCTTCGACGTGCGCATCGACGGTGTCGTCGCCGCCGAGCGGAAACTCCCGGGCAAGCCCCACCCCGACACGTTCCTCGCCGCCGCCCGCGACCTGGGCGTCGAGGCGGCCGCGGCGGCCGTCTTCGAGGACGCGCTGGCCGGCATGGACGCGGGCCGGGCGGGCGGCTTCGGATACGTCGTCGGCGTCGACCGGACCGGACAGGGCGACGCGCTGTACGCGCACGGCGCGAGCGTCGTCGTCAAGGACCTCGCCGAACTCGGAGGCAAGCGGTGATCACCCACCGGTCGTACTCGGTCGAGCCGTGGGCCGTGCGCGAGACCGACCTGAACCTCGACGTCCTCGCGCAGAGCGAGTCGGTGTTCGCGCTGTCCAACGGGCACGTCGGCTGGCGCGGCAACCTGGACGAGGGCGAACCGCACGGCCTGCCCGGCAGCTATCTCAACGGGGTCCACGAGCTGCACCCGCTGCCCTACGCCGAGGCCGGCTACGGCTACCCGGAGTCCGGTCAGACGGTCATCAACGTCACCAACGGCAAGGTCATCAGGCTGCTGGTCGACGACGAGCCGTTCGACCTGCGCTACGGTCGGCTCGTCCGGCACGAGCGGGTGCTGGACCTGCGCCGCGGGGTGCTGGAGCGCACCTGCGAGTGGACGTCCCCGGCCGGTTCCACGGTCCGGGTGCGCTCGACCCGGCTGGTGTCGCTGACCCAGCGGGCGGTCGCCGCGGTGGCGTACGAGGTGGAGGCGGTCGGCAGCCGCAGCCGGGTGGTGATCCAGTCGGAGCTGGTCGCCAACGAGCAGCTGCCCGGCGCGAACGGGGACCCGCGCGCTGCGGTGGCCCTGAAGTCGCCGCTGGAGCAGGAGGACGGCTTCGCCTCCGGCGACCGGCTGCGGCTGGTGCACCGCACCCGGCGCAGCGGCCTGCGGGTGGCCGTGGCCGCCGACCACGTGGTCACCGGTCCCGACCGCACCACGACCCGCAGCGAGGCCGACATCGACGTGGCCCGGCTGACCGTCACCTCCGTGCTGGAGCCCGGCCAGACGCTCCGGGTGGAGAAGCTGGTCGCCCACGGCTGGTCCGGCACCCGCTCGCTGCCCGCGATGGCCGACCAGGTCGACGCGGCCCTCGCCGCCGCCGCGCACGACGGCTGGCAGGGGCTGCTGGACGACCAGCGGGCCCACCTGGACGACTTCTGGGACCGCGCGGACGTCGAGGTGGACGGCGACGAGGAGATCCAGCAGGCCGTGCGGTTCGCCCTGTTCCACGTGCTGCAGGCCGGGGCCCGCGCCGAACAGCGGGCGATACCCGCCAAGGGACTCACCGGCTCCGGCTACGACGGGCACGCGTTCTGGGACACCGAGATGTTCGTGCTGCCCGTCCTCACCCACACCGCCCCCGAGGCCGTCGCCGAGGCGCTGCGCTGGCGGCACAACACCCTGGACGAGGCCCGCGAGCGCGCCGCCCAGCTCGGTCTGGGCGGCGCCGCGTTCCCCTGGCGCACCATCCAGGGCGCGGAGGGCTCGGCCTACTGGCCGGCCGGCACCGCCGCCTTCCACGTGAACGCCGGCATAGCCGACGCCGTCCTGCGCTACGTCGAGGCCACCGGCGACCTCGACTTCGAGCGCGAGGCGGGGGTGGAGCTGCTGGTGGAGACGGCCCGGCTGTGGCGCTCGCTGGGCCACCACGACCACCACGGCGTCTTCCACATCGACGGTGTCACCGGACCCGACGAGTACAGCGCGGTCGCCGACGACAACACCTACACCAATCTGATGGCCCGTCAGAACCTGCTCGCGGCGGCGGACTTCGTCGAGCGCCACGCGCGCGAGGCGCAGCGGCTCGGCGTGGACGAGGAGGAGAGCGCGGCCTGGCGGGACGCCGCCGAGGCCATGCACATCCCCTACAACGACGATCTCGGTGTGCACGAGCAGCACGCCGGCTTCACCCGCTACCAGCGCTGGGACTTCGCCGGCACCCGCCCCGAGCAGTACCCGCTGCTGCTCAACTTCCCCTACTTCGACCTCTACCGCAAACAGGTCGTCAAGCAGGCCGACCTGGTGCTGGCGATGTACACCTGCGGCGCCTCGTTCGACGACGAGCAGGTCGCCCGCAACTTCGCCTACTACGAGCCGCTGACCGTGCGCGACTCCTCCCTGTCCGCCTGCGTCCAGGCCGTCGTCGCCGCCCAGGCCGGCCATCTGCGGCTCGCCTACGACTACACGGCCGAGGCGGCCCTGATGGACCTCGCGGACCTGGAGCACAACACCCGGGACGGGCTGCACATCGCCTCGCTGGCCGGTACGTGGATGGCGCTGGTGGCGGGCTTCGGCGGGATGCGGCGCGGCGGCGAGGGTCTGCGGTTCGCGCCCCGGCTCCCGGAGCGCCTGCGCCGGGTGGCGTTCCACCTGCAGTACCGCACCCGCCGGCTGCGCGTGGAGATCGGCGCCGACAAGGCCACGTACACGCTCCTGGCCGGGCCCCCGCTCACGCTCCACCACCACGGGGAGGCGCTCACGGTCAGTGCCGACGAGCCGGCCGTCCGCGCGGTGCCGCCGGCCGGCCCGCGCTCCGCCCCCGGTCAGCCCGCGCACCGGGCGCCGAACGTCCGCTGAGCGCCGGTCCGGCGGGCCGTGCCCGCCGGACCTCAGGCGCCGTCCGCGGTGAGCAGGTCGCGCAGCGCCCGCTCCTCCTCCGCGCTCAGCCCGGTCACGAACCGCCGGAGCGCCCCGATCGGGTCCGGTCCCCGGTCCAGAGCCTCGTGCATCGCCTCGGCGGTCAGCTGCGCCGCGTCCTTCGCCGGCCGGTAGGCGCCGCGCCGGCCGTCGGCGTCCCGCAGCACCAGCCCCTTGTCGTACAGGCGCTTGAGGATGGTGTGCACCGTGTTGTAGGCGAGCGTCCCGTCGATCCCGGCCTGCACCTCCGCCGGGGTCAGCGGCCGGTCGGTGGCCCACAGCACGGCCAGCACCTCGTGCTCCAGCTCCCCGGCGCTGCGCCGCTCCGTCCGGTCGCGGGACCCTCTGCCAGCCATGCCCCAACCTTACAGCGCGTAGGGCCGTCGGCCGGACGGTCCCGCCTGCCGCGCATGGTGGGGTGGTTCGCGCTAGTTTTGCCATGTTTTGCCCCAGGGAGAGGTGGGCCATGGCCGGCAGCGCACACGCGACCCGCGAGGCGGCCCGGCGTGCGCGCTCGCGCCGCGGGTCCGCCGACGGCCGGAGGAACCGGCCCGCCCGGCGCCTCCGTCCCGCCCCGCCGCTCGCCGCCGTCGCCGGGGTCTTCACCCTGGCCCAACTGCTGCTCGTCCGGCCCGGCATGGGCCTCGGCTGGGACGAGACGGTGTACGTCAGCCAGGTCGCGGGGCACGCTCCCGCCGCCTTCTTCAGCGCGCCCCGCGCGCGCGGCGTCTCCCTGCTCGTCGCGCCGGTGGCGGCCTGGTCCTCGTCCACCGTCCTGCTGAGGATCTACCTCGCCCTGCTCTCCGGTCTCGCCCTGTACCTGGCCCTGCGGGCCTGGCGCGGCCTGTTCCCGGACCGCGTCCTCGCCCTGGCCGGCGCCCTGTTCGCCTCTCTGTGGGTGACCCTGTTCTACGGCCCGCAGGCGATGCCCAACTACTGGGTCGCCGTCGGCGCCCTCGCCGCCGTCGCCTGCTTCCTGCGGGCCCGCGCCGGGCGCCGGGACCGGGCCGCGCTGTGGGGTCTGGCCGCGAGCGGCGCGCTGATGGCCCTGATGCGGCCGATGGACGCGGTCTGGGCCGCCCTGCCGCTGCTCGCCCTCGGCCTGTGGCGCCGCCACCCGCGGCCCCTCCTGGCCCTTATCGCCGGGCTGGCCGCCGGAGCCCTCGAGTGGGTGATCGAGGCGTACGCCGGCTACGGCGGCCTCGCCCGGCGCCTGGCCGACGCCTCGGCGATCCAGGGCGGCCTGGGCCTGCGCGTGGCCGTCGTCGACCAGCTCCGCAGTCTCGGCGGACGGGCCCTGTGCCGGCCCTGCACCGGGCAGCTGCCCCATCCTCTGGTCACCGCCTGGTGGTTCGCGCTGCCGCCGGCCGCCGGGATCGGCCTGGCGATCGCGGTGCGGGCCCGGCGGACCGCGCCCACCCTGCTGCCGCTCGCCTGCGGGGTGACGGCCGCCTTCCCCTACCTGTTCATGATCGGTTACGCCGCGCCCCGTTTCCTGCTCCCGGCGTACGCCCTGCTCGCGATCCCCGTCGGCGAAGCGCTGCTCCGACCGGCGACCACGCGGCCGGGGGCCCGGCGGACGGCGGCCGTGACCCTGGTGGTGCTGGCTCTCGCCACCCACCTCGCCGTTCAGCTGGCCGTCCTGACCGCCGTCGTCGGCCGCACCACCGCCGCCCACCGCGACTGGTCCCGCACCGCCGCCACCCTGCACCGGCTGGGCGTCCGCCCGCCCTGTCTGCTCACCGGGAACGAGGCCATCCCGGTCGCGTACTACGCCGGCTGTTCCTCGGCGGCGACGTCCGGGCACAACGCCAACACCACGGCCCCGGCGATCGCCCGCACCGCCCGCCACACCCCCGTGGCCACACTGGTGCCGACCGGCTCCCGCCCACCCGGGTACGCCCGCACCTGGCCGTTCGTGCCGCTCGCCGGCCGGCGCCTCTACTACACCGTGCCGAAGGCCGGGCCCTGAACGGCGCCGCGTCAAGATCACGACAATCCTCCGGGTGACCCGTGGTGCGCGAGCCCGGACCGGCCGGACACTGCGCTGCCGGCCCGTTCCGCCGCCGGCACCCGGGGAGGGACCAGCGGTGCTCACACTCGTGTCGCAGCCGGTGCCGGCGCCGGAATCGGCACTGTTCGACCTGGTGTGGGGGCTGGGGGTGACCGGGACGGGCCTGGTGGCACTGGCGAACCCCCGGGGCATCCTCGAGTGGCTCGCGGTGCGGCGGGGCAGGGGCGGGAAGATCTGGCGCGGCCGTTTGGGTGGTGGCGTGCTCGCGGTGGCCGGCCTGGTGGAGCTGACGAAGGGGGGCGTCCATCTGGCGGCGCCGGAGGGGTCCGGGCACCTCTCGGTGTTCCACCGGACGCACGGCCTCCCCCCGGCGCTCGCGGCCGTCATGGTCCTGGTCATGGGGGTGGCCGCGGGGGCGGCATGGCGCTCGAGCGCCTTCCTGCGCGACGCCGGGACGTCCGGCGCTGCGCCGCGCGCCTGCGCCGTGACGGCCACCGTCGCGGCCCTGGCGTTCGCCGCCTGCGCCGCCCTCGGCTACCTGGCGGCGGGCTTGCTGTGCTGGGCCGCCGGGGGAGCGGCCGCGGCCGGTCTGTTCCTGCTCCGCGGCCGGCGGACGTACTGAGGCACCTCCTGGCCCGGCGGACCGGTGGCGGACGCGCCGAAGATCGGCGGGCGAGGTTAGGGACGCGACCTGCGGGAAACGCGGACCGGGACCGAGCGCGTGCCGATACGGAGGCGACGATGAGCGATCAGCAGGCAGGCGGAAGCCCGATGGCGGACGACGCCTACCAGCCCACCGGAAGCAACGAGGAGCAGGAGGACGCAGCGCCCCTGGACCTGCAGGACGCGGTGGACGAGCGCGGCTACGACGACGTCCTCGACGAGGGCTACTCCCCGCCCGAACGGCCCCTCGGTGTCACCAAGTACGGCACCACAGCCGCCGAGCAGCAGGAGGGCGAGACGCTCGACGAGCGGCTCCGCCAGGAGGTGCCGGACGTGGCGGCACCGGCGGGTGACGCGACCGGCGACCTCCCCGGGGGCGAGGGCGAGCCCGTCGACCCGAAGGCGGGCGGCGCCCGGGCGGGCCGCCTGGTCGCCCCCGACGAGGGAGCCCACACCGACACCACGAAGGAGGAGGTCGCCTTCGACGTGGGGATCGACGGAGGAGCGGCCGGCGCGGAGGAGGCGGCCGTGCACGTCATCGAGGATCCGGAAAGCGGAGTTCTCTAGCAGGACGTGCCCGTCGGCCGACCGCGTCCGCGGCCGGCCGACGGCCGTTCCGCGGCCGGCCCGGCGGCACGCGGCCACGACTCGGCGCCGGGGGGGGGCCCCCCCCCCCCCGGGGGGGGGCCCCCCCCCCCGCCCCCCGGGTGGGGGGGGGGGTTTGGGGGCCGCCCCGGCC
>NZ_JBSFBX010000028.1:0-27236 GCF_053593175.1 Streptomyces sp. NPDC002386 | reverse complement strand
CGCATCCGGCGGTCGCGCAGGCCGTGGTCGTCGCTCGTTCCGACGACACCGACACCCCCGGCGTCACCGACACCACCAAACGACTCGTCGCATACCTGGTCCTCGACGGCGCACAGAACGCCGATGCCGTGACCGCCGAACTCCGCGCTTTCGTGGGCTCGCGACTGCCGGAGTACATGGTGCCGTCGGCGTTCGTGGTGTTGGACGGGTTGCCGTTGACGGTGAACGGCAAGGTGGACAAGGCCGCTCTTCCGGCGCCGGTGTTCTCCGGTGGTGCTTATCGTGCGCCTGCTTCTGCGGAGGAGGAGTTGCTGGCGGGTGTGTTCGCCGAGGTCTTGGGCGTGGACCGGGTCGGGGTTGATGATGACTTCTTCGCCCTGGGCGGGGACAGCATCCGCTCGATCCAGGTGGTGACCCAGGCCCGTCATGTGGGTCTGAGTGTCAAGGCGCGGGATGTCTTCGAGGCCCGTACCGTCGCCGGACTCGCTCTGCTGGCCGGCGCCAGTGGCGGGGCCGGGGACCGTGCCGTGCTGGAGGAACTGCCCGGGGGCGGGGTCGGTGAGGTGGGGCTGCTGCCGATCGGTCACTGGATGCTCGACCGGCAGGGCTCGCACGGCCGTTACGCGCAGTGGATGGTGCTGGACCTGCCCACCGGCATCGACCACGACGGTCTTGTCGCGACGTTGTCGGCGGTCGTGGACCGGCACGACATGTGGCGCTCCCGCCTGATCCCCGGCCACGGCCACGGCCACGGCAGCGGCATCGGGGAGGAGCCGAAGCTGGTCGTCGACGAGCCCGGCTCCGTCGACATATCGACTCTGCTGCATCGCGTCGAATGCGACGGCGGCAGTGACGAGAAGGCCTGGGGCGGGCTGATCTCCGCGGAGCTGGACCGGGCCCTGGACCGTCTGGACCCCGCTGCCGGGACCATGCTGCAGTTCGTCTGGTTCACCCCGACCAGCACCAGCACCAGCACCAGCGTCGGAACCGGCCTCGGCACCGGCGCTGACAAGGGCCGCCTTCTCGTCGTCGCCCACCACCTCGTCGTGGACGGTGTCTCCTGGCGCATCCTCGTCCCGGACTTCATCGAGGCGTGGCAGGCCGTCGAGGCGGGCCGCGCCCCCCTCCTGTCCCGTGTCGGCACGTCGGTCCGACGCTGGAGCGCGGCCCTGGCCGAGGATGCCCGGAGTCCCGAGCGCGTCGCCGAACTGGGCCACTGGACGTCGGCCCTCGCCGACCCCGACCCCGACCTCGGCTCCCGGCGCCTCGACGCCTCGCTCGACACCACGGCCACGGCGGACCGGGTGCGGGTGCGGTTGTCCGCCGAGGTGACCGAGACGCTGCTGACGCGGCTGCCGGAGGTGTTCCGCTGCGGTCCCGACGACGCCCTGCTGACCGGTGTCGCGCTGGCCGTCGCGGCGTGGCGGCGGACCCGGGGCGGCTCGGAGCAGTCGGTGCTCGTGAACATGGAGGGCCACGGCCGCGAGGAGGACGTGGTCCCGGGCGCGGACCTGTCGCGGACCGTCGGCTGGTTCACCACGCTCTACCCGGTGCGGGCCGACGTCGCCGGGATCGATCTCGACGACGCCTTCGCCGGCGGCCTCGCCGCAGGCCGGGCGGTCAAGGCGGTCAAGGAGCAGCTGCGCGCGGTCCCCGACAAGGGCATCGGCTACGGCCTGCTGCGCCACCTCAACCCCGACACCGCCCCCATCCTTTCCCAACTGCCCACCGGACAGATCGGCTTCAACTACCTCGGCCGGTTCTCCGGCGCCGAGATGCCCGAGAGCCTGCGGGGTCAGGGCTGGGCGCCCGTCGCGACGCTGGAGGGCGTGTCCGCCGAGTTCGACGCCGACATGCCGCTCGCGCACGCCCTCGACATCAACGCGGTCGTCACCGACTCCGCCGAAGGCGCCGCCCTGCAGGCGACGTTCGCCTACGCGACCGGCGTCCTGACCCGCGACGAGGCCCAGGCGCTCGCCGATCTGTGGGTGGAGGCGCTGACCGGTCTCGCCCGTCATGCCGCCGTCGACGGTGCCGGCGGGCTCACGCCCTCTGACCTGCCGATGGTGTCGCTGTCCCAGCTCGAGATCAATGTTCTGGAGGCCCGGCACCAGGACGTGGCGGACGTCTGGCCGCTGACACCCATGCAGTCGGGTCTGCTGTTCCACGCGATGCTCGCCGGTCGCGAACTGGACCCGTATCAGATGCAGTTCGCGATGCACCTGGACGGCGTGGTCGACCCGGCGCGGATGCGGGCGGCCGGGCAGGCGCTGCTGGACCGGTACCCGAACCTGCGGGTCGCGTACGGTTTCGGCTCGGACGGGGAACCGGTGCAGATCGTGCCGGCCCGCGTCGAGCTGCCGTGGGAGGAGATCGACCTGCGGGAGCTGCCGGAGGGCGAGCGGGAGGCCCGGCTGGCGGAGCTGCTGGCCGCCGACCGCCGGGACCACTTCGACGTGCTGGCGGCGCCGCTGGTCAGGATGAAGCTGATCCGGGTCGGTGAACGGCGCTTCGAGCTGGTGCTGATGGCCCACCACCTGCTGTTCGACGGCTGGTCCACTCCGCTGCTGATGCAGGACCTGATGGGTCTGTACGTCGAACACGGGGACGGGTCGGCGCTGCCGAGGGCCCGGAACTACCGGGACTTCCTGAAGTGGCTGACCCGGCAGGACCGTGAGCTGTCCGCGCGTACCTGGGCCGGCGAACTCGCGGGCGTGACCGAGCCGACGCTGCTCGCGCCGCGGGCCCGGCAGGCGGACACGGACGGCGGGATGGGCCGTCACCAGGTCGGCCTGGCACCGGAGCGGGCGGAGGCGCTGATCCGGCGCGCCGCCGAGCTGGGCGTGACCGTCAACACCGTCGTGCAGGGGGCCTGGGCGATCCTGCTCGGTCAGCTGACGGGCCGTACGGACGTGCTGTTCGGCATGACCGTCTCCGGCCGCCCGCCCGCCGTGCCGGGTGTCGACGCGATGATCGGGCTGTTCATCAACACGCTTCCGGTCCGGGTCCGTCACCAGCCCGGTGACTCGTTGGCCAGGGTGCTGACGGACCTGCAGGAGCGGCAGGCGGCGCTGCTCGACCACCATCACCACGGCCTGGTCGACATCCAGAAGTCCACCGGTCTGTCCACCCTGTTCGACACCATCGTGGGCTTCGAGTCCTATCCGGTCGACAAGGAGGCGCTGACCCGGCCGATCGGTGACTCCGGGCTCACCGTCAGCCGGTCGACCCCCGTGGACGGCACGCACTATCCGCTCACCCTGATGGCGGCGCCCGAGCCGCTGCGGATGTCGCTCCAGTACCAGCGGGCCGTCTTCGACCCGGCCACCGTGGAACGGATCTCCGAGCGCTACGTCCGGGTGCTGGAACAGATCATCACCGATCCGTCCGTGGCGGTCGGCGCGATCGACGTCCTCACCCCCGCCGAGCGGGCGCTCGTGGTGGAGGAGTGGAACGACACCGCGCGACCGGTGGCCGGCACCACGCTGGCCGGTCTGTTCCAGGCCGTCGTGACGGCGTCGCCGGACGCGGTGGCCGTCACGGACGGCATCCGGTCGCTGACCTACGCCGAGCTGGACGCCCGCGCGGGCGTGCTCGCCGCGGAGCTGGCCGAGGCCGGTGCCGGCCCCGACCAGGTGGTGGCGCTCGCGACACGGCGCTCCGTCGACTACGTGGTGGGGCTGCTGGCCGTGATCAGGGCGGGGGCCGCCTACCTGCCCATCGACCCCCAGTACCCGGGGCCGCGCGTGGCGTTCATCCTGGACGACGCCCGTCCCGTGGTGATCCTCACCGACCGCGAGACCGATGCGGGACTGCCCCGGTCGGAGGTGCCCAGGATCCACCTCGACGCCGGACGGACCGCCGGGTCCCGTCCGGACCCGGACCGGCGCCCGGCTCCGCTGCCGGAGCACCTGGCCTACGTCATCTACACCTCCGGTTCCACCGGTACACCCAAGGGTGTCGCCATCACCCACCGCAACGCCGCCGACATGGCACTGCACGGCTGGCCCGAGCCGGGCGGCCGGACCCTGCTGCAGTCCTCGATCTCCTTCGACGCGTCGGCGTTCGAGACCTGGCCCGCCCTGCTGGGCGGCGGCACCCTGGTGGTCGGCCCGGCCGACGCCGGAGATGTCGACGCGCTGGCCCGGGTCGTCGCGGAGCAGCGGGTGACGGCCCTGTTCGCGGTGCCCGCGCTGCTGGAGATGCTCGCCGCGGACGATCACGAGCTGGCATCCCTGGAGCGGGTCGTCACCGGCGGGGACGCGGTCTCGGCGCGGGTGATCGAGGAGTTCCAGCGCAGGCGTCCCGGTGTCGACGTCGTCAACGCCTACGGCCCGACCGAGATCACCGTCGACGCGACGTACCACACCGTGTCGGATCCGGGGCAGCTGCCGTCCGGTGCCGTCCCGATCGGTGCGCCGCTGCCCAACACCCGTGTCTACGTGCTGAGTCCGGGGCTCGTCCCGGTCCCGCCCGGTGTGGTCGGTGAGCTGTACGTCGCCGGCGCCGGGGTGGGGCGCGGGTACCGGGGGCGGCCGGGGCTGACCGCGCAGCGGTTCGTCGCCGACCCGTTCGACCCGGCGGGCGGCCGGTTGTACCGGACCGGTGACCTGGTGCGCTGGAACGGTGACGGCGAACTGGTCTTCGCCGGGCGTAGTGACGACCAGGTCAAGATCCGCGGTTTCCGGATCGAGCCGGGCGAGGTCGAGTCGGTGCTCGCCGGGCATCCGGCCGTCGGGCAGGCCGTGGTGGTCGCCCGGGATGCCGAGGCCGGCCCCGGGACCCGGGACCTGGTCGGGTACGTCGTACTGGACAGGGAGGCCTCGCTGGTCCGCCGGGAGACGGTGGAGGAGGAGTCGGTCGGCCAGTGGACGGAGGTGTACGACGACCTCTACGCCCACAAGGAGGCGTACATCGCCGAGGAGGCCGGCTCCGGGGCGCAGGCGCCGCCGACCGAGTTCGGCGAGAACTTCCAGGGCTGGCACAGCAGTTACTCCGGGGCGCCGATCGAGCTGAGCGAGATGCGGCAGTGGCGGTCCGCGGCCGTCGACCGCATCCGTGCCCTCGCGCCGTCCCGGGTGCTGGAGATCGGTGTCGGCTCGGGTCTGCTGCTGGCCCCGCTGGCCCCCGAGGTGGACGAGTACTGGGCGCTGGACTTCTCGCGCGCCACCATCGAGTCGCTGAAGGCGCAGATCGGCGCGCTGGACGCGCCGTGGGCCGACCGGGTCCGGCTGGAGACCCGGCGGGCCGACGACATCGACCACCTGCCGGCCGGGTACTTCGACACGATCGTCGTCAACTCGGTGGTGCAGTACTTCCCCAACGCCGGCTATCTCATCGACGTCATCGACAAGGCCCTGAGGCTGCTGGCGCCGGGCGGCTCGGTGTACCTCGGCGACATCCGCAACCACACGCTGCTGCGCGAGTTCGCCACCGAGGTGCAGCTGGCACGCGCGGACGCCGGCACCACCGTTGAGCAACTGCGCGAGCGGGTGCGGCTGGAGATCCTGGCCGAACGCGAACTGCTGCTGGCCCCGGAGTTCTTCACGGCTCTGCCCCGGCTGCTGCCCACGATCGGCGCGGTGGACATCCGGCTGAAGGACATGGACGCGGCCAACGAGTTGAGCCGGTACCGCTACGAGGTGGTGCTGCGCAAGGAGCCGGCCGAGGCGACCTCCCTGGCCGGTGTCGCGCCGGTCGCCTGGGACGGGTTCGGCTCGCCCGAGGTGCTGCGGCGGTTCCTGGCCGAGCAGCGGCCGGAGAGCGTGCGGGTGAGCGGCATCCCGCACCCGGAGGTGCGGCCGGTGACCGACACGGTCCACCGGCTGGACACCGTCCCGGGGCGGCTGCCCGCCGCCGAGGTCCGGCGGCCCGACGGCGACAGGGAGACGCTCACGCCGGGCGATGTGCGCCGGCTGGGGGAGGAGCTCGGCTACCGGGCCGTCGTCACCTGGTCGGCCGTGCCCGGCCGGATGGACGCGGTCCTGCTGCGGACGGGTGCGGAAATTCCGCTCACGGACGTCTTCCTGCCGGCCGGTCCGGTGACCGTGCTGTCCGAACACGTCAACGACCCGGACGCCGCGGGGCGCGTCGACGACCTGCGCCGCTTCATGGCCGACCGGCTGCCCGACTACATGGTCCCGGCGGCGTTCGTCGTGCTGGACCGGCTGCCGCTGATGCCGAACGGCAAACTGGACAAGGCGGCCCTGCCGTCCCCGGTCATCACCGGCAACGCCTACCGGGCACCGCGCACGGTGGAGGAGGAGGTGCTCGCGGGTGTCTTCGCGGAGGTGCTGGGCGTGGACCGGGTCGGCATCGACGACGACTTCTTCGCGCTCGGCGGGCACTCCCTGCGTGCCACCCGGCTGATCGGCCGGATCCGGGGCGCCCTGGGCGTGGAGGTCCCGCTGCGCGCCGTCTTCGAGTCCCCGACGGTCGCCGGACTCACCGCGCACCTGCGGCCGGGCGCCGGGACACAGAACGCCGACCCGTTCGCGGTCGTACTGCCGCTGAAGAGCGACGGCACCCGCAATCCGGTGTGGTGCCTGCACCCCGGCGGCGGACTGAGCTGGGCCTACCTCGGCCTGTCGGCGAGCTTCCCGGACCGGCCCGTCAACGGTGTCCAGGCCCGCGGCTTCGACGGGGTGACCCCGCTGCCCGAGTCCATCGACGCGATGGCCGAGGACTACCTGGAGCAGATCCTGGGCATCCAGCCGGACGGGCCGTTCCATCTGCTCGGCTACTCGTTCGGCGGCGTCCTCGCGCACCTGATCGCGGTGAAGCTGCGCCGGCGCGGCCTCGAGGTCGGCATGCTCGCCCTGCTGGACGCCGCGCCGCGAAACGGTGCGGACGCCTACGAACGGGCCGACTACGAACGGCTCATGCGCGCCGAACTGGAGAAGTACTTCGGCGCGATGCGCGGCGGCGACGAGTACCTGCAGATGATCGACGTCGCCACGGCGATCATCACCGACCACCACGAGAAGCTGCAGTCGTTCGTCTCCCCGGTGTACGAGGGCGACGCCCTGCTGTTCACGGCGATGCTGGGGCGCGGGCCGGGTGACCCGGCCGGCCGGGAGAAGTGGCGGGAGCACATCACCGGCACGCTCACCGAGCACGAGGTGGCGTGCACCCACCACGACATGCATCTGCCGGAGAGCGCCGCGTTCATGGGCGCGATCATGAACAGGGAGCTGGACGGCCGCGCGTGACACGGTGAGGGCGGGGCCGGGAAACGCGACGAGGTGGGCCGATTGCCGGCCCACCTCGTGGAACTGCCGTGCGCGGAGCGCCGCTAGTCCGCGACGCCCTTCCGTTTCCGCTTGAGCAGCCGGCGCTCCTGGGCCGGGGTCAGTTCGTGCACCACGAAGACGCTGCCGCAGACGGCGAGCCCGGTGACGTTGATCCGGTGCCTCGCCGAGTGACCGGTGTTCGCCCGGTCCTGCTTGAATCCGCCGAGGACCCCGGTGCCCTCGACATGCACCTCCACGTCGTCCGGGACGACGACGTAGACGGTGCCGATCCATGAACTGACGTGAATGGTGGTCTCCGGTCCGGTGAATTCCGCCTCGCGCAGATCGATCACCCCGGAACCGACGACGGCGGTACCCCGGTATGAATCGCCCACCGTCCAGCGTCCCTTTCGGGCGAAACCGCTGAGAACACCGGTGTCCCTGCCGACGGCCGGAGTGCGGCGGGTCCACTGGACCGGTTGCAGATCCTTCACGACGGCGTCGAGTTCGCTCCTGGTCCTGGCGCCGTAGACCACTTCCAGACGCTGTTCCAACTCGTCCGTGGAAACGCGCCCGTCGGCCGTGGCCTCCTGCAGTACGGCGGCGGTCCGTTCCCGGTCGGCGTCCGAGGCGCGCAGGTCCGGCCGGGGTGAAAGAAACTTGCTTTCGGAGGAATCGGCGCGCGATTCTCCGGAGGGCTGAGGGGAGTCCATGGACCGGAGCATACGCTTCCGCCGACGGCCCGACTCGATCCTTGAACAGCTCTTGCCCTGGCGGAAGTTGACGCCTCCGCGGCCTTGCCGCCCATGCTCGGGCGTGCCCCCTCGCGAGGCTGCCGGCACCGTTCCCCGGCGGTCGCGGACCATCCTTGACCGCCGTCGCGGCCGGGTCCTACCGTGAACGAAATTGACGACGGGAGTAATGGTCCATGCGAGCTGACGGAGTAAAAACGCATGACGTGGTCGGAATAGGTTTCGGACCCTCCAACCTGTCGCTCGCGACCGCTCTCGACGAACTCGGCGGAGAATCCGGCGGCCCGGCGATCGACGCCGTATTCCTGGAGAAACAACCGGCGCTCGGCTGGCACCGGGGAATGCTGCTGCCGGGCGCGAAGATGCAGATCTCGTTCCTCAAGGACCTGGTCACCTTCCGCAATCCCGCGTCGCCGTACAGCTTCGTCTCCTATCTGCACGCGAAGGGCCGGCTGGCTGCCTACGCCAACCGCAACGAATTCTTCCCCAGCCGCCGGGAGTTCCACGACTACCTCGAATGGGTCGAGGCCAGGTTCACCAAATACGTGACCTACAACTCCGAGGTCGTCTCGGTGCAGCCGCTGCGCGACGACCGCGGCCGCGTGGACCAGCTCCGGCTGCACGTCCGGGAGACCGGATCGGCGGACACCACCCGGGTCGTGCAGGCGCGGAACATCGTCGTCTCCACCGGCCTGGTGGCCCGGATGCCCGACGGCATCGGACACGGCCCCGGGGTGTGGCACAGCTCCGAGTACCTCACCAGGTTCCAGACGCTGGACGCCGCCCGGGTCCGCAGCGTGGCGGTCGTCGGTGCCGGGCAGAGCGCCGCGGAGATCGCCCGGCACGTCTACGACAACCTCCCCGACGCCGACGTGTACGCGATCCTCTCCCCGCTGGGCTACACCGTCGCCGACAACACCCCCCTCGCCAACCAGGTCTTCGACCCGGCCGCCGTGGACGACTTCTACTTCTCCTCCGATCGGGCCAAGGACGCCGTCTGGCACTACCACCGCAACACCAACTACTCGGTCGTCGACGACGAGTTGATCCGGGACCTGTACGAGCGCCAGTACGCCGACGAACTCGGCCGCAGCACCCGCCTGAGGTTCCTGAACCTCAGCCGCGCGCAGTCCGCCGAGTCCTTCCACGGCCGCACCCGGGTCGCCGTCCAGTCACTGCGCTCGGGCGAGGTGGACCACCTCGACGTCGACCTCCTGGTGTGCGCCACCGGATACGACCCGATGGACCCCGCCGCCATGCTCGGCGACCTCGCCGGTCTCTGCCTGCGCGACGAGCGGGGGCGGCTGCGGCTCGACCGTGACTACCGCGTCGCGACCAGCCCCGAACTGGGCTGCGGCATCTACCTCCAGGGCGGCTCCGAGCACACCCACGGCCTGTCGTCCTCGCTGCTGTCCAACATCGCCGTACGCAGCGGTGAGATCGCCAACTCCCTGGCCCGCTACTGCGCCCGGCCCGCCGCCGAGGCGGACACCGCGGCCGGCCGCACCGACCTGACCGGCGTGAAGGTGATCTGATGCTGATTCCCCCGATGTACCGGCCGCGCCGGGCGGCCGACGTCGTCGACACCGTCCGCCGCAACCCGCTCGCCCTCCTCGTCTCGGGCGGCGACCGCACCCCGTACGCCACCCACGCGCCGATCGTCGTCGAGCGGCTCGACGACGCGCCCGGCGCGGAACAGCCACTGGCCGGGGCCACGCTGCTGGGCCACATGAACCGGACGAACGACCACTGGCAGGCGCTCCAGGACGGCGCCGACGTCCTGGCCGTGTTCCAGGGACCGCACGCCTACGTCTCCCCGGCCGCCTACGACAGACGCCCGGCCGCCCCGACCTGGAACTTCGTCACCGTGCACCTGCGCGGACGGCTGGAGCCGATCGCGACCGGCGACGCGACCCTCGACGTCGTCACCACCACGGTGCGGGAACTGGAGAAGGTCGCCGGCACCGGCTGGGACATGACCGCCTCCCTGGACTACTTCCGGAAGATCCAGCCCGGGGTGCGGGCGTTCCGGGTGCACGTCGAGTCGGTCGAGGCCATGTTCAAGCTCAGCCAGGAGCACACCCCCGAGGTCCGCCGCTCGATACGCGACCACCTGTCGGCGAACGGCACCGGCCTCAGCCGTGAGCTGTCACAGGCCATGTGGGACGAGGAGTTCGCGGCCGACGACCCGGGCGCGGCCCCGCGCACCTCCGGGGCCGGCGAGCCGGTGGGAGCGGCCGACCGATGACGGACCAGCCCACCCCGTACGGCGCACTCCCCGCCGGCCTGGGCGCCTTCGTCCGCTCGCTGCCCGGCAGCGGCTCCGGCGTGCTGATCGACGACCTGAGCGCCGACCCGGTCGACGCCGAAGCGCTCGCCCGGCACGTCGCCGCCCTCTGCGGCGCACTGCGCAAGGCGGGCGTCGAACCCGGCGCGACCATCGCGGTCCGCGTCGGCCACGACGCCGCGTCGGTGGTGGCCCTGCTGGCGGCGGCCGCCTACGGCGTGGCCGTCCTCGCCGCGGCGGACGCGCCCGAACTGCCCGCCGGGCCGTTCGACATCGCCGCCCTGCTCACCACCGCCCCGCCGGCCGGCGACGCGGTGCCCGTCACCGTCGACGCGTCCGACCCGACGGTGCTCGAGCCCGGCGGCCTCGACGCCGTGCCGGAACGGAGCCCGCGGGACCCGGCCCTGCTGCTGTGCACCTCCGGCACGACCGGCGACCCCAAGTGGGTGCGGCTGTCCCAGCGGAACCTGGTCGCGGCGGGCACCTTCATCGCCGGATCGCTGGCGCTGACCCCGGCCGACCGCGGACTGTCGATGATGCCGCTGCACCACGGGCACGGCATCACCGCCGGAGTGCTCGCACCCCTGCTCAGCGGCGGCGAGTTCGTCATCGTCGACTCCAAGGACCTGACGTTCCTCCAGGAGGCGCTGCGCTGCGACATCACCTGGTACTCGGCCGCGCCCACCCTGCACCGCTCCCTGCTCGTCGCCCGGCACTCCTGGCCTGACTGGTTCGACGGCTTCCGCCCCCGGGTGGTCCGCTCCACCTCCGAGGCCCTGCCCGCCCCCGACAAGGCCGCCCTCGAAGCCGGGTTCGGGGCGCCCGTGATCGAGGCGTACGCGCTGACCGAGGTCCCCGGGCACGTCTGCACCCAGACCTACGGCACCGGCACCGAACCCGGCTGGATGCCCCCGCAGAGCGGCGTCGAGGTGCAGACCGTCGACCCGGACGGGCAACCCACCGAACCGGGCGTACAGGGCCGGATCCAGGTCCGCGGACCGAACGTCATGCTCGGCTACGTCGGCCACGAACCGGTGCCGCCCGGCGGCTGGTACCCGACCAGCGACATCGGCGTACGCCGCCCCGACGGCACGCTGGCCGTGCTCGGCCGCGACTCCGACGCCATCAAGCGCGGCGGCGAGACCGTCGTGCCCTCGGTCGTGGAATCCCTGGTCGAACAGCACCCCGACATCGAGCGGGCCCGCGTCTGCGGCATGCCCGACGACAGCCTGGGCGAGCGGATCTGCGTGGCCGTGATCAGCCGGCGCGGACCGTCCGCGGCCGATCCGCTCCTGCGGGACCTGCGCACCATGCTGCCCACCAACCTCACCCCGTCCCAGCTCCGGGTCGTGGAGGAGTTCCCCGGCAGCACCGGCGGCAAGATCAGACGGAGCGACCTGCGTCCGCTGTTCGCGGAGTAGGCCGTGGCCCCACCGAACCGGCAGCCCGGCCCGGCGCGCACCGCGCCGGGCTCGCTCGCCGACACCACCCGCGAGGTGCTGCGCCTGGCCGCCGGGCAGGGCGGCCGGACCCCGCGGTCCACGGTGCTCGTGCTCAGCGACGGCTCGTCCGTCCTGAGCCGCGGCGACCTCGGCGCCCACGCGGTGCGCCCCGTCCTGGAACGCAAGTGCGCCGTACTGGAACGCGCCACCGGGATGACCGCGCTCCCGCTCGCGCTCGCCCGCGCCGAACCCGCCGCCTACGCGGACACCCTGCGCCTGCTGCGGCCGAACTACGACGCGATCCTCCTCGCCGACATCGCCGCGCCGCACTGCTTCGAACTGCAGCGGCTGCTCGCCGCCCCGCACGTCGGCTGCCCCGTCGTCCACGACGACCAGCACGGTACGGCCGTCATGGCCGCCGCCGCCGTGCACACCGCCGTCGCCCGCTCCGGCCGCACCCTGGGCGAACTGTGCGCCGTGGTCGTCGGCGCGGGCGCCGCCGGGTCCACCACCGCCCGGCTGCTGCACCACCTGGGCACCGGCGAAGTGCGCGTGGTCGACTCCACCGGCCTGCTGCACCCCGGCCGCGCCCGCCTCACCCCGGACAAGGCGGAACTGGCCGCGCTGACCAACCCGCACGGGCTGCGCGGCCCGCTGGGCACCGCGCTGGACGGCGCCGACGTGTGCGTGGGCCTCTCCGGCGCACCGATCGCGGCCGCGGACCTGGCGCGGATGAACCCCAAGCCGGTCGTCGTCCCGCTGTCCTATCCTGACGTCGAGGTGCGGTACGAGGACGCCGCCGCCCTCGGCGCGACCTATCTGCCCGCCCTGGAGCACGAGTTGAGCAACAACCTGGCCACTCCCGGCCTGCTGCTCGCCGCCTGCCGGCTCGGACTGCGGCGGCCGTCGATGCGCGACCTGGCGACCGCCGCCGGCTGCCTGGTGTCGCAGTCGGCGGCCCGGCCCGACGCCCCGCCCGACGCGCCGCCGCTGTCCGGCGCCGACCTCGGGCGGACGGCGCGGGCGATCGCGCGCGCCATCGCCGAAGACCGCGCCCCTTCCGCGTCCCTTCCCGAGAGGTGAGTACGTGACGATGTCCGCGCAGGACCTGTGGTTCCGCCGCTACCACGCGGCGCACACCCCGCGGGCCACGCTGTTCTGCTTCCCGCACGCCGGCGGCTCGGCCAGCTACTACCACCCGATGTCCAAGGCTCTGGCGCCCGAGTTCGACGTCGCGGCCGTGCAGTACCCGGGGCGCCAGGACCGCTACGGCGAGCCGCTGGTGCCCAGCCTCGACGACCTGGCCGACGCGATCCACACCGCCATCACCCCGCAGCTGCGGGGACCGTTCGCCTTCTTCGGGCACAGCATGGGCTCGGCCGTCGCCTTCGAGGTCGCGCGCCGGCTCGAACGCGACGGCCACCCGGCCCCCGCGCTGCTGTTCGCCTCCGGCGGCCGGGCCCCGAGCCGGGTCCACGACGACGGCGTGCACCGGCGCGGCGACGACGCCATCGTCGCCGAACTGCGCGCCATGGGCGGCACGGACGCCCGGGTCCTCATGGAACCGGACCTGCTGGAACTGGTGCTGCCCCCGCTGCGCAACGACTACCTGGCCATCGAGACCTACCGCCGGGAGGCGGACGCCCGCATCGGCGCCCCCATCGTGGTCATGTCCGCCACCGACGACCCCCGGACCACCGAGGAGGAGGCGCGGGCCTGGCACGGGCACACCACCGCCGGCGGCTCCGTCCACCTGTTCCGGGGCGGCCACTTCTACCTGGAGAGCCAGGGCGCACGCGTCGTCGAGGTGATCGGCGGCACCCTGCGCGACCACCTGGCCGGCCGGTACCGCCCCGAAGTGCCCGCCGCGCAGGACGCCTCGGGCCACCCCTAAGGGGCTGGTGCCGCCCGTGCGGCGGCGCTAGACATGGGCGCCATGACAGCGACGGCCAAGGTGCCCAGCACCAAGGGACGGGTGCCCTTCCGCGACCACGCCACCTGGTACCGGATGACCGGCAGGCCGGGCGGCGGGCGCCCGGCCCTGGTCGTCGTGCACGGCGGCCCCGGCAGCACCCACGACTACCTGCGGAACCTGGCCGGGATCGCCGTCGGCGGCTGGCCCGTGGTGCACTACGACCAGCTCGGCAACGGCGGCTCCACCCATCTGCCGGACCAGCCCCCCGAGTTCTGGACCCCGGAGCTCTTCCTCGACGAACTCGACAACCTGCTGACCCGCCTCGGGATCGCCGGCGACTACGTGCTGCTCGGCCAGTCCTGGGGCGGCATGCTCGCCGCCTGGCACGCCGCCGGACGCCCGCCCGGACTGCGCGGCCTGATCGTGGCCGACGCGCCCGCCTCCTACCCGACCTGGCGCAGCGAGATGGAGGTCCTGCGCGCCGCGCTGCCCGACGGCGTCGACGAGGTGCTGCGCGCCCACGAGGCCGCCGGCACCACCGGCTCCGCCGAGTACACCGAGGCGATGCGCGTCTTCTACCGCAGACACGTCTGCCGGCTCGACCCGTGGCCCCGCGACTACGACGCCTCCTTCATGGAGATCGTGAACGACCCGACCGTCTACACCGCGATGAACGGCCCCAGCGAGTTCCACGTCGTCGGCTCGCTGCGCGACGTGTCCATCGAGCACCTCCTGCCCTCGGTCGCCGTACCCACCCTGGTCCTGTCCGGCCGGTTCGACGAGGCGACGGACGCCGTGGTCCGGCCGTACCGCGAACTCGTCCCGGACGCGCGGCACGTGGTCTTCGAGGAGTCCAGCCACCTGCCCCATCTGGAGGAGCCGGAGCGGTTCTTCCGCGTGCTCGCCGAGTTCCTCCTCGGCCTGGAGAAGGGATGACCGGCATGGATGCCGAACGGACCGGCACCGCCGTGGTGTTCCCCGGGATGAACCCGGTGCGCTACGCCGACCTCGCCCGGTTCCTGGTGGTCAACCCGGTGGCCCGCCGGCTGCTCGCCGAGGCGGACCACCGGCTCGGCCACTCGGTGCTCGACGGCCTGGAGCACGCGGAGGGCGACTACAGCGAGCACGCCCAGGTGGCGTTCATGGTCACCTGCGTCGCGCTCGCCGATTGGGCGCGCACCGAGCTGGGCGTGGAGGCGGACGCCGCCGTCGGGCCCAGCTTCGGCGGCAAACCCCTGACGGCGTTCAGCGGGTCACTGCCGTTCGAGGACGCCGTGTGGATGACCGCGGAACTCGCCCGGTGCATGGACGAGTTCTTCGCCACCCAGTGCCAGGACGTCGTCACCCACTCGTTCGTCCGGATCACCGCCGGACAACTGGAGGAGATCCGCACCGAGCTGGACGCCGCCGGGCAGTGGAGCGACATCGCCTGCCACCTGGACCGCAGCATGTTCATGCTGTCGCTGCGGGAGCGGAACCTGCAGTGGCTGGACAAGAAGATCCGCGCACTCGGCGGCATGTCCCTCTACACCATGCGCCCA
This sequence comes from Streptomyces sp. NPDC002386, assembly GCF_053593175.1. Classification (NCBI taxonomy): domain Bacteria; kingdom Bacillati; phylum Actinomycetota; class Actinomycetes; order Kitasatosporales; family Streptomycetaceae; genus Streptomyces; species Streptomyces sp. NPDC002386. The sequence continues at coordinate 12,067 of NZ_JBSFBX010000028.1, read as the reverse complement.
CCGCTGCACTCGGCGTCCTTCGCCGGGCTGCGCCGCATGGCCGAGGACCGGGTGCTCGGCGGCCTCGAGTTCGCCGACCCGGCGCTCCCGGTCGTCGCCGACCAGGACGGCACCGTGCTGCGCACCGGGGACGCCGTCCGGGAGATGCTGCTGGACTCCGTCGTCCGGGCGGTCCACTGGCCCACCGCCGTCGACGCGCTGCGTGAACTGGGCGTGGGGCGCGTGTGCGTGTGCGGACCGGACGGTCTGTTCGGGCGGCTCGCCTGTACCCGGGAGAACTTCGAGGTGATCGCCGCCGACCCGGGACTGGCGCTGCGGCCGCCGGGCCGGCGCTGAGCTGAGCGCCGGCCCGGCGCTCAGGCGGAGGCGGGGGAGTCGAGGGACGCGGACAGCGTCTCCCACAGCACCGCGGGCGTGCGGAAGCTGTCCAGGCTCAGGGCCTCCTCCCGGAACCGGACCTGGAAACGGCTCTCCAGGGCGCCGAGCAGTTCCACGGTGGCCAGCGAGTCCAGACCGTAGTCGCGCAGCGGGGCGTCCGGCGGCAGCGGCTCGTCGTCCGGCAGATAGGGAAGGAACTGCCGGACCGTCTCCTCGAACTCTTCTCGCATGTCAACTCCAGGCTGGTCGGGCGCCCTCGGCGCGCGGTCGGCTGCCGCAGCACGCTAGCCCGGCCGGCCCGCGCCTGCCGACCCCTACCTTCGCCGGCCGCGGCCGGCCGACCCGACGGAGGACCGCGATGAACCGACCGGCGCCCAGCGGCCTGTACGCGCGCTTCCTGCGCGGCCTCGACCGCTCACCCGACGGCACCGCCGTCCAGGCGGGCGGCCTGCGCCTCACCTACCGGCAGGCCCACGAACAGGCCCTGCTGTGGGCCGGGGCCCTTGCCGGACGGACGGCGCGCACGGTCGGCGTGCTCGCCGGCAAGAGCCCCACCGCCTACGCCGGTGTGCTGGCCGCGCTCTGCGCCGGAGCCGCCGTCGTCCCGCTGCGGCCCGACTTCCCGGCGGCCCGCAACAGCCGCATGCTCACCGCGTCCGGGGCCACCGCCCTCGTCGTCGACGAGGAGGGCGCCAAGACCCTGGGCGCGCTGGCGGAGGCGGGCGGTGACGCCCTGGCCGGCCTGCACGTCCTCGCCCCGGACGGCGGACCGGACGGCCCGGCGCCCTTCCCCGCGCTCTCGGCCGACCCCGCGCACGCACTCCGCGAACCGTGCGAAGTCGCCCCCGAAGACGCCGCGTTCATCCTCTTCACCTCCGGCTCCACCGGCCGCCCCAAGGGTGTCGTCGTCACCCACGGGAACACCGACCACTACTTCCGGCTGCTCGACGAGCGCTACGACTTCACATCCGACGACACGTTCTCCCAGGCCTTCGACCTGAACTTCGACTGCGCGCTGTTCGACCTGTTCTGCGCCTGGGGCGCGGGGGCCACGGCCCTCGCGGTCCCGCCCGCCGCCTACCGGGACCTGCCCGGATTCCTCGCCGAACACGGCGTCACCGTCTGGTTCTCCACCCCGAGCGCCATCGACCTGGTGCGCAGGATGGGGGGCCTGACCCCCGGCGCCCTGCGCGGCCTGCGCCTGAGCTTCTTCGCCGGGGAGGCCTTCCGGTGCGGGGACGCCCGCGACTGGCAGGCGGCGGCGCCCGGCTCGGCGATCGAGAACCTGTACGGGCCCACCGAACTGACCGTCACGATCGCCGCCCACCGCTGGGCGGGCGCGGGCTCCGAGGCCGTCGCCGTCAACGGCGTCGTGCCCATCGGCACGGTGCACCGGGGCCACCGGCACCTCCTGCTCGGCGACGACGGCCGGCCCGCCGAGAAGGAGGGGGAACTGCTCATCAGTGGACCCCAGCTGACCCGCGGCTACCTCGACCCCGGCGACGAGGAGGGCAGGTTCCTGCACCTGGACGGCGCCCGCTGGTACCGCACCGGCGACCGCATCCGGCGCACCGGCGAGGGGCAGCTCGCCTACCTGGGCCGGCTCGACTCCCAGGTCCAGGTGGCGGGCTGGCGCATCGAACTCGGAGAGGTCGAGCACGCGCTGCGGGAGGCGGGCCTGCCCGACGCGGTGGCGGTCGGCGCCGAGGGCCCGGCCGGGACCGTCCTCGTCGCCTTCTACACCGGGCCCGCCGTCGCCACCGCCGACCTCGTCGGCCGGCTGCGGCGGCTGCTGCCCGACGGCGCGGTCCCGCGGCGCTTCCACCACCTCGACGAACTCCCGCTGAACGCCAACCGCAAGACCGACCGCACGACCCTCGCGACCTGGGCCTCGCAGCTCCTCTCCGGGCCGCGCCGCTAGGTCGTGTCCGCGAAGTCGCGTCGTTCGCCCGCAGGGCGGGCGTTGCGGCGTCCGGTGCGTGCTCTCGGCGTGCCGGCCGGATGCCCTCGTACCGGGTGTACTCGGGCTTCCGGCCGGTGGGGCGAGAGTGCGTGCCGGGCGCCGCGACGCAGGCGTGACTTTGCGGACATGACCTAGGGGTCCCTAGGGGGTGTGTCCGGCCGAATCGCCACGCTAGCTTCGGCCGACCCGACATGCGTGGCGCGAGAGGCGGACATGGAACCCTTTGACCCTTCCCCGCGCGGCCCCCTCGTGCACACCCTGCTGGACGAGGCGGCGGCCGAACGGCCCGACGCCCGCGCGGTGCGGGACGCGCGGGGCGGATGGACGTACCGCGAGACCGCCCGGCACAGCCACGCCGTCGCCGCCTGGCTGCGCGCCGCCGGCGTCGGCCCGGGGGACCGCGTGCTGGTCCAGTGGCCCACCGACCGCCGGCTCGTCGCCGTGCTGTACGGCGTCAGCCGCGCCGGCGCCGTCCTGGTCCCGGTCAACCCCGAAACCCGGCCGTACCAGCTTCGGGCCGTCGTCGACAGCGCCGAGCCCCGGCTCGTCCTCACCGCCGGTGAACGCGACGTCGTGTGGAAGGAGATCGAGGACCTGCTCGACGCCGGGCCGGTGCCGGAACCCGAGGGCGTCACCCCGGACGGCCTCGCCTTCCTCGTCTACACCTCCGGCAGCACCTCGGTGCCCAAGGGGGTGATCGAGCCGCACGCGCAGGTCGTGTTCGCCACCCGGGCGCTCGTCGCGGAACTCGGCTACCGGCCCGACGACGTCGTCCTGTGCCGGTTCCCGGTCTCCTGGGACTACGGCCTGTACAAGGTCCTGATGTGCGCCGCCGCCCGCTGCGAGATCGTGCTGGCCGGCGAGGAGTCGGACCTGACCCTGCTGCGCCGGATGCGCGAGGTCGGCGCCACCGTCGTCCCCGTCGTCCCCTCCTTCGCCACCATGATCGGCAAGCTCGCCGACCGCGAGCCCGGGCCGGACGGCGGCAACCGGGTGCGGCTGTTCACCAACACCGGTGCCGCACTGCCGCCGTCGACGGCGGACCGGCTGCGCGAGGCGTTCCCCGGCGCCGTCGTGGTGCGCCAGTACGGCCAGACCGAGTGCAAGCGCGTCTCCGTCATGCCGCCCGCCGAGGAGCACGAGCGGCCCGACTCGGTCGGCCGCCCCATTCGCGGCACCCGGGTGCTGATCCTCGGCCCCGACGGCACCGAGGTGCCCACCGGGGAACTCGGCGAGATCGTCGCCACCGGACCGCACGTCATGCCCGGCTACTGGCGGGCACCGGAGATCAGCGCCCGCACCTTCCGCACCGACCCCGCCACCGGCGCCACGAGGCTCCACACCGGCGACTACGGACGGGTCGACGAGGACGGCTACCTGTACTTCCACGGCCGGGTCGACGACATGTTCAAACGCAAGGGCATCCGGATGAGCACCCTGGAGATCGAGGCCGCGGCGATGGACGTCCCCGGAGTGCGGGCCGCCGGCGTCGTCCCGCCCGCCGGCGGCCGCGACCTCGCCATCTGCGTGGAGACCGATCTCGCGCCGCACACCGTGCTGCGTGAACTCGCCCAGCGGCTGGAGCCGTTGAAGGTGCCCTCGCTGTGCCACGTGGTCGACGCGTTCCCGCTCACCGCGCACGGCAAGAACGCGACGAAGGAGCTGGCCGCGCTGCTGGACCGGGTGTTCGCGGACCGCGCCCGGCCGGGCTCCGGCGAGGCCGCCCCCCGATGACCGGCGCCGTCACCGCGGCCGCCGGACGGCCGGCCGGACCCCGGAACACCACGGGGGGCACGCCCGTGGTCGTGGTCAGCAGCCTGGCCTCGGACGCCCACACCTGGAACCTGGTCTTCCTGCAACTCCTCATCGAGGAGGCCGGGTTCGACGTGGTGAACCTCGGGCCGTGCGTGCCGGACGACCTGCTGGTCGCCGAGTGCCGCGCCCGGCACGCCGCCATGGTGGTGATCAGCAGCGTCAACGGCCACGGCTACCAGGACGGGATGCGCGCCATCGGCCGGCTGCGGGCCTGTCCCGAACTGGCCGGGGTGCCCGTCGTCATCGGGGGCAAGCTCGGAGTTTCCGCACACGGCCGCGCCGAGCGCGCCGAGGCCCTGCTCGCCGCCGGCTACGACGCCGTCTACGACGACACCGGCGGCACCGAGTCCTTCCGCGGCCTCCTCGCCTCGCTCACGGCGGTCACGGCGTGAGCTTCGGCGCGTTCGTCCGCCGGCACGCCGCGGCGGGCGAACTGGTCGTACAGCCACGCACCGGCTTCGGCGACCCGGCCCGGATGCGGGCCTGCCTCGCGGCCGTACGGGGAGCCCGCGCGACGACCGCCGGCACGATCACCCTCGACAGCTACACCCGTCTCGGCGACCTGGAGTCCGCCGGCCGGGCGCTGCGCGAGGGCAACCCGCTCAACGGCTACCCGCTGCTCAACCACAGCACCCCCACCACCGCCGCGATGCTCGACGGCCTCGCCGGCCCGGACTTCCCCGTCCAGGTGCGGCACGGCTCGGCCAAACCGCTGGGCATCGTCCGCGGCATGATCCGGGCCGGGCTGCACGCCACCGAGGGCGGCCCGGTGTCGTACTGCCTGCCCTACGGCCGCACCCCGCTCGCGGAGTCCGTCCGGGAGTGGGCCGCCGCCTGCGAAGTGCTGGCCGCCGCCGGGGATCCGGGCACCGAGCCGCAGCTCGAGACCTTCGGCGGCTGCCTGATGGGGCAGCTGTGCCCGCCCGGACTGCTGGTCGCCGTCAGCGTCCTGGAGGCGATGTTCTTCCGCGCCCACGGCCTGCGTTCGGTGTCGGTCAGCTACGCGCAGCAGACCAGCGCCGCGCAGGACGAGGAGGCCGTCCGCGCGCTGCGCCGGCTGTGCGCCGAGCTGCTGCCGGACACCGACTGGCACGTCGTCGTCTACGCGTACATGGGCATGTACCCGCAGACGCCCGCCGGCGCCCGTGAACTGCTCGCCGAGGCCGCCCGCCTGGCGGTCGCCACGGGCAGCGAACGGCTCATCGTGAAGACGGTCGCCGAGGCGCACCGGCTGCCGACGGTCGCCGAGAACGTCGACGCCCTGGAACTCGCCGCCGGGGCCGCGTCCGAGGCCCGGCGCACCGGAGCGCCGGCCGCGACGGCCGGTGACGGCGGCGAGACCTACGCGGAGGCGCGGACCCTGGTCGACGCGGTGCTCGACTGCGCGCCCGGCATCGGCGACGCGCTGGTCGCCGCCTTCGGACGCGGGCTGCTCGACGTCCCGTTCTGCCTGCACCCCGACAACGCGGGCCGCGCCCGCAGCTACCTGGCCGCCGACGGCCGCCTGCGCTGGTCCGACATCGGCTCCATGCCGCTGGCCGGCGTCGTCGGACCGCGTCCCGGCGGCGACCGGCTGACCGCGCGGGACCTCATGGCGGCCCTCTCCCACGTCCAGCGGACGTTCGACGCGAAGGCGCTGGAGGGGCCCGGCGCCCCCGCCGCCCTGACCTCCGGCTCCCGACCGAGCCCCGATCACCTGGTGAGGATGACGAAGGAATGACCGAGACCGCCTCCACCGAGCAGCTCGTCGGGGCCCTGCGCCGTTCCGTGCTCGACAACGAACTGCTGCGCCGGGAGAACGAGCGGCTGACCGCCGAAGTGTCCGAGCCCGTAGCGGTCGTCGGAATGGCCTGCCGCTACCCCGGCGGTGCCACCACCCCGGACGGACTGTGGGACCTGGTCGCGTCGGGCACGGACGCCATCGGGACGTTCCCCGCGGACCGCGGCTGGGACCGGGAGGCGCTGTACTCGCCGGTGCCGGGCACACCCGGGACCACGTACTCCTGCGAGGGCGGGTTCCTGTACGACGCCGCCGACTTCGACGCGGACTTCTTCGGCATCTCCCCGCGCGAGGCACTCGGCATGGACCCCCAGCAGCGGCTGCTGCTGGAGACCTCCTGGGAGGCGCTGGAACGGGCCCGGATCGTCCCGGCGTCGCTGCGCGGCAGCCGGACCGGTGTGTACGCCGGCGTGATGTACCACGACTACGGCCCCGGAAGCAGCGACGGCAGCCTCGTCTCCGGGCGGGTCGCCTACACGCTGGGCCTGGAGGGCCCCGCGCTGTCGCTGGACACCGCCTGCTCGTCCTCCCTGGTGGCCCTCCACCTGGCGGTGCAGGGCCTGCGCCGCGGCGACTGCGCACTGGCGCTGGCCGGCGGGGTCACCGTGATGACCGAGCCGGACATGTTCGTGTACTTCAGCGGTGAGCGGGGACTGTCCTCCGACGGCCGCTGCAAGGCGTTCTCCGCCCGCGCCGACGGCGTCGGCTGCGCGGAGGGCGCGGGCGTACTGGTGCTGGAGCGGCTCTCGGACGCGGTGCGCGCCGGACGCCGGGTGCTCGCGGTGATCCGCGGCTCGGCCGTCAACCAGGACGGTGCCTCCAGCGGGCTCACGGCGCCCAACGGCCCGGCGCAGCAGCGCGTCATCGCCGCCGCCCTCGCCGACGCCCGCCTGACCCCGGCGGACGTCGACGCGGTCGAGGGCCACGGCACCGGCACCCGGCTGGGCGACCCGATCGAGGCCCAGGCGCTGCTGGCCGCCTACGGCAGGGGCCGGGACGCCGCGCGGCCGCTCTGGCTCGGCACGGTGAAGTCCAACATCGGGCACACCCAGGCCGCGGCCGGCGCGGCCGGGGTGATCAAGATGATCCAGGCGCTGCGGCACGAGGTGCTGCCGCGCTCCCTGTACGCGGACGACCCCACGCCCGAGGTGGACTGGACGTCGGGCGCGGTACGGCTGCTGGCCGACGCGGTGCCGTGGCCGCGCGGCGGGCGGCCACGCCGGTTCGGGGTGTCCTCGTTCGGGATCAGCGGCACCAACGCGCACGTCCTGGTGGAGGAACCGCCGGAGGAGGAGGCGGCCCCCGACGTCTTCGAAGAGGGTGCTCCCGGCCGCCGGGCCGCCGAAGCCGGTCCGGCCGGTGACGTGTCGGCGTGGCTGGTGTCGGGGCGCTCGGCGGCGGCCCTGGCGGGCCAGGCACAAGCGCTGGCGGACTGGGTGCGGGAACGTCCGGGGTTCCCGGTGGCGGCCGGCGCGCGCGCCCTCGCCACCACCCGGTCGGTGTTCGAGCACCGGGCGGTGGTGACCGGCCGGTCCACCGGTGAACTGCTCGCCGGTCTCGACGCGTTGGCCGAGGGGCGGGACGCCCCGGGGGTCGTGTCCGGGCGGGCCGGGGCGGTCCGGGCGGCGTTCGTCTTCTCCGGGCAGGGCTCCCAGCATCCCGGCATGGGAGCGGAACTCGCCGCCCGGTACCCGGTGTTCGCGGAGTCCTACGCCGAGGTCCGCGCCGCCTTCGACGGGCTGCTGCCCCGCCCGCTGGCGGACGTCGTGGCCTCCGGTGACGAACTGGACGAGACGGTCTTCACCCAGCCCGCCCTGTTCGCCCTGCACACCGCCCTGGCCCGGCTCCTGGAGTCGTTCGGCGTCACCCCGGCCGCCGTGGCCGGGCACTCCATCGGCGAGCTGTCCGCCGTCCACGTCGCCGGCGCCCTCGGCCTGGCGGACGCCGCCCGGCTGGTGGCCGCCCGCGCCCGGGTGATGCAGGTCCTGCCGCCCGGCGGCGCGATGGCGTCGGTCACCGCGGACCGGGAGACGCTCGCGGCGGTGCTCGCCGGCGGCACCGTACGACTCGGTGGCGAGGCGGCCGTGCCGAGCCCGGGGTTCCCCGGGGCCGACATCGCCGCGGTGAACTCGCCGCGGCACACCACCCTGTCGGGCGCCGCCGAAGCCGTCACGGCGGCCGTCGCGTTCCTGTCCGCGCACGGTGTGCGCACCGCGGCGCTGCCGGTGTCCCACGCCTTCCACTCCCGGCTGATGGACCCGGCCCTGCCCGCCCTCGCCGAGGCCGCCGCGGCCGTCTCCTGGCGGGCTCCGGCGATCCCGGTCGTGTCCACCCTCACCGGACTCACCCTCACGGCCGAGGAACTGGCCGACCCGGAACACTGGACCCGGCACGCCCGTGAGGCCGTCGACTTCCCCGCCGCCCTGACGACGCTCACCGGCGCCCACCGCGCCACCGCGCTCGTGGAGCTGGGCCCGGACCGCACCCTGACCACGCTGGCCGGCCACTTCCTCGACGCCGCCCCGGCCCTCGACGTCACCGCGATCCCCGTGCTCCACCCCGCGCAGGACGAGACCGGGACCCTGGCCACGGCCCTGGCCCGCCTGCACGTGGCCGGCGCCGCCGTCGACTGGCTCCCCGCCCTGACCCGGGACGGCGAACCGGTCACCGCGGACCCGGCCCTGCCGACGTACGCCTTCCGGCGCCGGCGCCACTGGCTCGGCACCGCGCCCGCCCGCGCGGCCGGACTGGACGCCACCGGGCACCCGCTCCTGCCCGCCGTCACCACCCTCGCGGCGGACGGCACGCTGCTGCTCACCGGCACGCTCGCCCCGCACGCCACCCCCTGGCTCACCCACCACTTGGTCAACGGCGAGCCGCTGCTGCCGGGCGCGGCCCTCGTGGAACTCGCCCTGCACGCCGCGGGCCACACCGACACCCCGTACCTGCGCGAACTGACCGTGCACACCCCCCTCACCCTCACCGAGGGCCGCCCCACCGCCCTCCAGATCCACACCGGTACGCCCGACCCCGACACCGGCGAGCGCGCCCTGCGCGTCTTCTCCCGCCCCGCGGCCGACGTCCCGTGGACCCGTCACGCCGACGGTGTGCTGGCGCAGGGGCCAGGACCCCGGTTCGCGGACGTCGAGGTCCACGCGCCGGGGAACTGGCCGCCCGCCGGCGCCCGGAGCGTCGACGTGACCGGCGCCTACACCGAGCTGGCCGGTCAGGGCCTCGGCTACGGCCCCTCCTTCCAGGGCCTGCGGGCCGCGTGGCGCCTCGGCGACGACGTGTTCGCCGAAGTCGCCCTGCCGGACGGCGTGGACGCCACCGGGTACGGCATCCACCCGGCGCTGCTCGACGCGGCCCTGCACGCCGCCGCCCTCGTGGACGACGACGCCCGGCCCGGCAGCCCGCTGATCCCCTTCTCCTGGGACGAGGTGGTGCTGCACACGCCCGGCGCGACCGCGCTGCGCGTCCGGGTGCGCCGCACCGGAGCCGGCACGTCGGCGGTCACCTGCACGGACGGCCTGGGCACGCCGGTGTTCTCCACCGGAACCCTGGTGGCCCGGTCCGCGCGGGCGCGGACGGGCGGCCCGGCCCCCGTGCCGAACGAGAACCTGCTGGAGGTGTCCTGGGTTCCGGCGACGGCGACCGAGGCCGTCGCCCCGGCCCCGCACGGCCGGGCGGTCGTGGGCCCGTCCGTACCGGCGTTCGCCGGACCGGCGCACGCTCCGGCGTATCCGACGCTCGCCGCTCTGGCGGACGCGCTGTCCGGGGGCGCGCCGGAGCCCGAGGTCGTCGTCGTCCCGTGCCTGGCGGACGGCGCGCCCGACGAGCAGCCGCCCGCCGACCTGCCGGCCGCCGTCCACGCGGCGGCGCACGGCATGCTCGGCGTCGTCCAGGCACGGATCGCCGACGAGCGCCTCGCCGGGTCGCGCATAGCGGTCGTCACCCGCGGCGCGGTGGCCGTCGCCGTCGGGGAGGCGCCCGGTGATCTGGTCGGCAGCGCGCTGTGGGGACTGGTGCGCAGCGCGGAGGCGGAGAGCCCCGGGACCTTCGTGCTCGTCGACGTGGACGGACCGGTGGACGCGGCGGTGTTCGACGCCGCGCTGGCCACCGGCGAACCCCAGGTCGCAGTGCGCGCCGGCCGGCTGCTCGTCCCCCGGCTCGCACGTCCCACGGCCCTGATCGCACCGCCCGGCACCGAGCACTGGCGGGTCGCGGCGCCCTCGCCGGACGCGCACGGGCGGGCGGCCCTGGTCGCCGCGCCCGAGGCGGCGCTCCCGCTGGAACCGGGGCAGCTGCGGATCGGGGTGCGCGCGGCGGGACTCGACGCGCCCGACGCCTCGGTGGGCGCGGGACACGTCGAGGAAGTGGGACCCGGGGTGACGGGACTCGCCCCCGGTGACCGGGTCCTGGCGCTGCTGCCCGGAGGCGCGGGGCCCGTCGCGGTCGCCGACCAGCCGCTGGTGACCCGGCTGCCGGGGGAGTGGTCGTTCGCCGAGGCGGCGGGGCTGCCCGCCGGCCGGATCCGCGCCCTGGCCGGGGACCCCGGGCAGCTCTTCGAGCGCACCGGCACCGAGCCGCCGGCCCCGTACCTCGGGGACCTCGGACGGGCCGCCGACGCGGTGCGGGCCGAGGGGGCGGTCAAGCCCGTGCTGCACGTGCCCCGGCGGTTCGGGCCGGACGACACGGTCCTGGTCACCGGCGGCACCGGAACCCTCGGCGGGCACGTCGCCCGGCACCTGGTGACCGCGCACGGCGCACGCCGGCTGATCCTGGCCGGCCGCCGAGGGCCCGACGCGCCCGGCGCGGCCGAGGCCGTTGCCCGGCTCGCCGCCCTCGGCGCCGAGGCGCGGGCGGTGGCCTGCGACGTCGCCGACCCGGACGACCTCGCCGCGCTGCTGCTGTCCGTCCCGGCCGGACAGCGGCTCGCGGGCGTGGTGCACCTCGCCGGGGTGACCGACGACGGTGTCGTCGCGGCGCTGACCCCGCGGCGGATGGACGCGGTCCTGCGGCCCAAGGCCGACGCCGCCTGGCATCTGCACCAGCAGACCCGCGGCCTCGACCTCGACATGTTCGTGCTCTTCTCCTCCGGCGGCGGCACGCTCGGCGCCCCCGGCCAGGCCAACTACTCCTGCGCCAACGCCTTCCTCGACGGCCTGGCCGCCCACCGCCGCGGCCTCGGACTGCCCGCCCAGTCGCTGGCCTGGGGCCTGTGGACCGGCCAGGGCATGGCCGAGCGGATGTCCTCGACCGACGTCGCCCGCATGGCGGGCTCGGGCGTCGGCGGTCTCTCCGTCGACGAGGGCCTGGAACTGTTCGACCTCGCCCTCGCCGCGGGCGGACCCCAACTGCTCCCGTTCCGGCTGGACCTGGCGGCCCTGCGCCGGCCGGACGCCGACGTCCAGCCGATGTTCCGCGCGCTGGCCGGCCCGCCCCGCCGGGCCACCGCGGCCGGCGGCGAGGCGGCCGGTGACGCCGCCGCCCGCCTCCGCGAACGCCTCGCCGGACTCGACGCCCGGGAGGCCGAGCAGGCGCTCGCCGAACTCGTCCAGGCCCATGTGGCCGCCGTCCTCGGACACGGCTCACCGACGGCCGTCGGGCTCGACCGGCCCTTCAAGGACGCCGGGTTCGACTCCCTGACCAGCATCGAGCTGCGCAACCGGCTGGCCACGGCCACCGGGCTGCGGCTGCCCGCCACCCTGGTCTTCGACCATCCGAGCGCCGCGGACGTCGCCGCGTACCTGCGCAGCCTGCTGCGGCCCGGCACCGGGCCGGAGCGCGCGCCGGACGGCGACGAGACCTGGCTGCGGGACCTGTTCACCCGCATACCGCTGCAACGGCTGCGCTCCAGCGGCCTGCTGGACACCCTGATGGGCCTGGCCGGAGTGGCGGGCGCCGACCGGTTCCTGGCGGTGGACGACGCCGACATCGACGAGATGGACGCCGCCGAACTCATCGACATGCTGATGGTCGACGACGACTGACCGGCCCCTGGGTCGTGTCCGCAAAGTCACGCCTGCGTCGCGACGCCCGGCACGCACTCTCGCCGCACCGGCCGGAAGCCCGAGTACACCCGGTACGAGGGCATCCGGCCGGCACGCCGAGAGCACGCACCGGACGCC
>NZ_JBSFBX010000027.1:0-34794 GCF_053593175.1 Streptomyces sp. NPDC002386 | reverse complement strand
AACGCCCGGTTACATTCCGAACCCGGAAGCTAAGCCTCACAGCGCCGATGGTACTGCAGGGGGGACCCTGTGGGAGAGTAGGACGCCGCCGAACTCCTTTTACAGCTCCGGCTCTTGGGCACTGCCCAGGGGCCGGAGCTTTTTTGCGTTGGGGTAGGGTCGGGGAGCATCGTTTCGCTCCTTACAGCACAGGAGGCCCCCGGGTGGAGGTCCAGGAGACCCGTGTCCAGACGGACCGGGTCCTCACCATCCCCAACATCCTCAGCATGGCTCGGCTCGCCGGCGTCCCGCTCTTCCTGTGGCTCATCCTCAGGCCGGAGTTCGGCGGCCCCAAGAGTGACGGCTGGGCCCTTCTTGTGCTTGCCCTGAGCGGCATCAGCGACTACCTGGACGGAAAGCTCGCCAGGCGCTGGAACCAGATCAGCAACCTCGGCCGGCTGCTCGACCCCGCGGCCGACCGGCTGTACGTTCTCTCCACCCTTCTGGGCCTCACCTGGCGGGAGATCCTGCCCCTCTGGCTGACCGGCCTCCTGCTCGCACGCGAGCTCGTTCTGCTGGTGATGGTCGGCATCCTGCGGCGCCACGGCTATCCGCCGCCCCAGGTGAACTTCCTGGGGAAGGCCGCCACGTTCAACCTGATGTATGCCTTCCCGCTCCTGCTGCTCAGCGACGGAAACGGATGGATCGCGTCACTGGCCGCTGTTTTCGGATGGGCGTTCGCAGGTTGGGGTACAACCCTCTATTGGTGGGCAGGAGTGCTCTACGTGGTACAAGTCCGCCGCCTCGTTCGCGCGGACGCCACGGCCGATTGAGCCCCGCTGATTGTCCGGACAAAGTGGTCCGATGGCCCGCCGCGCCGAAGTGCGGGACAATCTGGACGGGTGAAGTCGGCTAGACCGTCGTCTCTTTAGGAGGACGCTTCCGACATGAAGGCCGTCGTGATGGCCGGTGGCGAAGGCACGCGCCTTCGCCCTATGACCTCCAGCATGCCCAAGCCGCTCCTGCCCGTGGTCAACCGCCCGATCATGGAGCATGTGCTGAGGCTGCTCAAAAGGCATGGGCTCAACGAGACCGTTGTCACCGTGCAGTTCCTGGCATCGCTCGTCAAGAACTACTTCGGCGACGGCGAAGAGCTCGGAATGGAGCTCACATATGCCAACGAGGAGAAACCGCTCGGTACCGCCGGAAGCGTCAAGAACGCCGAAGAGGCGTTGAAGGACGACGCCTTCCTCGTCATCTCCGGTGACGCACTGACCGACTTCGACCTCACCGATCTGATCAATTTCCACAAGGAGAAGGGCGCACTGGTCACCGTTTGTCTGACCCGGGTGCCCAATCCGCTGGAGTTCGGCATCACCATCGTCGACGAGGAAGGCAAGGTCGAGCGTTTCCTCGAGAAGCCGACCTGGGGGCAGGTCTTCTCCGACACGGTGAACACGGGCATCTACGTCATGGAGCCCGAGGTCTTCGACTACGTCGAGGCCGATGTGTCCGTCGACTGGTCCGGTGACGTCTTCCCGCAGCTCATGAAGGAAGGCAAGCCGATCTACGGCTATGTCGCCGAGGGCTACTGGGAGGACGTCGGCACCCACGAGAGCTACGTCAAGGCGCAGGCCGACGTCCTCGAGGGCAAGGTCAACGTCGACATCGACGGGTTCGAGATCTCCCCGGGTGTCTGGGTGGCCGAGGGCGCCGAGGTGCACCCCGACGCGGTGCTGCGCGGGCCGCTCTACATCGGCGACTACGCCAAGGTGGAGGCCGGCGCGGAAATCCGCGAGCACACCGTCGTCGGTTCCAACGTCGTCGTCAAGAGCGGTGCCTTCATGCACCGGGCCGTCGTGCACGACAACGTGTACGTCGGTCAGCACAGCAATCTGCGCGGCTGTGTCGTCGGCAAGAACACCGACATCATGCGGGCCGCCCGGATCGAGGACGGCGCGGTCATCGGTGACGAGTGCCTGATCGGCGAAGAATCGATCGTTCAGGGCAATGTGCGGGTCTACCCGTTCAAGACCATCGAGGCCGGCGCCTTCGTCAACACCTCGGTGATCTGGGAGTCCAGGGGACAGGCCAACCTGTTCGGCGCCCGCGGCGTGTCGGGCATCCTCAACGTGGAGATCACGCCCGAGCTGGCCGTACGGCTCGCCGGCGCCTACGCGACCACGCTGAAGAAGGGCTCCACGGTCACCACGGCCCGTGACCACTCCCGAGGCGCCCGCGCACTCAAGCGTGCGGTGATCTCCGCGCTCCAGGCCAGCGCCATCGACGTACGGGACCTGGAGAACGTGCCGCTGCCCGTGGCCCGGCAGCAGACCGCGCGCGGCAGCGCGGGCGGCATCATGATCCGGACCTCCCCGGGTGTGCCGGACTCCGTCGACATCATGTTCTTCGACGGGCAGGGCGCGGACCTCTCGCAGGGCGGCCAGCGCAAGCTCGACCGCGTGTTCGCGAGGCAGGAGTACCGCCGGGCGTTCCCCGGTGAGATCGGCGACCTGTACTTCCCCGCCAGCGTCTTCGACTCGTACACCGGGTCGCTGCTGCGCAACGTCGACATCACCGGCATAGCGGAGTCGGGCCTCAAGGTCGTCGTGGACGCGTCCAACGGCAGCGCCGGTCTCGTGCTGCCCAGCCTCCTCGGCAAGCTCGGCGTGGACTCCCTGACGATCAACCCCGGTCTCGACGAGTCCCGGCCCACCGAGACCGAGGAGATCCGGCGCAAGGGCCTGGTGCGCCTCGGTGAGATCGTGGCGTCCTCCCGGGCCGCGTTCGGTGTGCGGTTCGACCCCGTCGGTGAGCGGTTGTCGCTCGTGGACGAGAAGGGCCGGATCATCGAGGACGACCGGGCGCTGCTCGTCATGCTCGACCTGGTGGCGGCGGAGCGCCGCAGCGGCCGGGTGGCGCTGCCGGTGACCACGACCAGGATCGCCGAACAGGTGGCCGCCTATCACGGCACCCAGGTCGAGTGGACGACCACGTCTCCCGATGACCTCACGCGCGTGGGACGCGAGGAGGGCACCATCTTCGGTGGTGACGGCAAGGGCGGGTTCATCGTCCCCGAGTTCAGCAGCGTCTACGACGGCACGGCGGCCTTCGTGCGGCTGATCGGGCTGGTGGCCCGCACGCAGCTCACGCTGAGCCAGATCGACGCGCGGATTCCGCGGGCGCACGTCCTGAAGCGGGACCTGGCGACGCCGTGGGCCGTCAAGGGCCTCGTCATGCGGCGGGTCGTCGAGGCCGCCGGGGACCGTTCCGTCGACACGACCGACGGTGTGCGGGTGGTGGAGACCGACGGGCGCTGGGTGATGGTGCTGCCCGACCCGGCCGAGGCCGTCACCCATCTGTGGGCCGAGGGTCCGGACGACGCCTCGGCGCAGGCCCTGCTGGACGAGTGGGCGGCCGTGGTGGACAGCGCCGGGCGGTAGGACCGGCGGCTCCGGACGGCGAAAGCCGCTCCACGCGCGCGTGCCGGGCAGGTGTCCCCGAGGGGGCCTGTCCGGCACGCCGGTGGGGCCGTTCGGAGGTACTGCCCGCGACATGCGACGATGTGCGGCATGCCGCAGCAATCCCCCGTTCGGAGCAGCCCCCCGCGGTCGTCGCGTCCGGACGCGTCCATGTCGTTGATCACCAACGTCATGGACCACAGCCTCGACGACGGCTACGCGGAGGCGGCCGCCCGGCGGGCGGCGCAGGGCGAGGCAGGCGGACTGCCCAAGACGCTCAGGGCGAAGCTGGGCCTGGCGGCGGGCCTGGTGCTCGCCGCGCTGGTGGTGACCGTGGGAGCGGCGCAGGCGAGGATCGCGGCACCCGTGGTGGCCAAGGAACGCCAGGAGCTGATCGACCGCATCGACCGGGAGACCGCGGACGCGGACCGGCTCGAGAGCGATGTCGACAAACTGCGGGACGACGTCGACACGCGCCGGCGGGCGGCGCTGAGCCGCAGTGGCGGCGGCTCGGAGGCCGACGTGGTGGGCGTGCTGTCGGGCGCGACGGCGGTGCACGGCCCCGGCGTCAAGCTCGTGGTGAACGACGCCAAGGAGGCGAGCGCCGGCGGCGACGGCTCCAATCCGCGGGAGACCTCGGGCTTCTCCGACACCGGCCGGGTGCGCGACCGGGACATGCAGCGGGTGGTGAACGGGCTGTGGGCCTCGGGCGCCGAAGCCGTCTCCATCAACGGCCAGCGGCTGACGGCCCTGTCCGCGATCCGGGCCGCGGGTGACGCGATACTGGTCGACAACAGGCCGCTGGTGCCGCCGTACACGGTGCTCGCGGTGGGGGACGGGCAGAGGCTGAGCACCAGGTTCCAGGACAGCGCCGACGGGCTGTACCTGCACGCCCTGGAGGAGAACTTCGGCATCCGGGCCACCATCTCCACCGAGGGGGACGTGCGCCTGCCCTCCGCACCGAGTGTGATCGTACGCACAGCACAGCCGAACGCCGACAAGACTGAGAAGGGCACATCGTGATCGCCGTACTGGGCCTCATCGTGGGAGTCGTGGCCGGCCTGTTGGTCCGGCCGGAGGTTCCGGCGGTCGTCGAGCCTTATCTGCCGATCGCCGTCGTGGCCGCGCTGGACGCGGTGTTCGGCGGTCTGCGGGCCATGCTCGACGGCATCTTCGACGACAAGGTCTTCGTGGTGTCGTTCCTGTCCAACGTGGTCGTGGCCGCACTGATCGTCTTCCTGGGCGACAAGCTGGGCGTCGGGGCGCAGTTGTCCACCGGCGTCGTGGTGGTCCTCGGTATCCGTATCTTCTCCAACGCCGCGGCGATCCGGCGCCACGTCTTCCGGGCTTGAGAGCGATGAGCAACCAGGACGAGCGGCCCGAGAACAGGCTGCGCAAGGAACTGCCCGACGAGGTCCCGGCCCCGGCCCCGGCCGCCGAGCCCGAGCGAGCCCCGGCCGGTCCGGAGCGGACGCCCGCGGAGCCGCGGCGGACTCCGGCCGAAGGAACCGGGGGAGCCGATGGCGCCGAGCCCCCGCTCACCGGCCGGCAGCGGCTGGTCAAGGGGGTGTGGCCGCCGCGTGTCACCCGCGCCCAACTCATCGTCGCGGTCCTGCTGTTCGGCCTCGGCTTCGGACTGGCCGTGCAGGTGGCGTCGAACAGCGACAGCGACAGCGCGCTGCGCGGCGCACGTCAGGAAGATCTCGTTCGCATCCTCGATGAACTGGACGACCGTACCCAGCGTCTTGAGGACGAGAAGCAGGGACTCGACAAACAGCGCCAGGAACTGCAGAGCAGCTCCGACCAGGCCGCCGAGGCGCGGCGGCAGACGGCCGAGAAGGAGAAGCAACTCGGCATCCTGGCGGGCACCGTGGCGGCGCAGGGTCCCGGCATCACCATGACGATCGAGGACGCGAAGGGGACGGTCAAGGCGGACATGCTGCTCGACGCGATCCAGGAACTGCGCGCGGCCGGCGCGGAGGCGATCCAGGTCAACGGCGTGCGCGTGGTCGCGAGCACCTACTTCACCGATGCCGGCAAGAGCGTGAGCGTCGACGGGAACAAGATCAACGCCCCGTATCGTTTCCAGGTCATCGGCAAGCCGCAGGATCTCGAGCCGGCTCTGAACATTCCGGGAGGCGTGGTGCAGACTCTGGAGAAGGAGCAGGCCACGGCGACCGTCGAGCGGTCGGACAAGATCGTCGTGGACGCCTTGCGACAGGTAAAGCAGCCTGACTACGCTCGGTCGTCCTCCCAGTGAACCGGTGGTGCATGGGGGACGTCCGGCAGGGGCATGAGGTTGCGGGGGGTCGGCGCACCGAAGAAGTGGCGCGTGGTGGAAACTGTCTGGTGGATACGGACGTTGTGAGGATGTCCGGGTCGACCGGTGTAGGCAATCAGGGTTCGTCCTGCCCCACGGGCGGGTCTGTTTCGGTCAAGGGGAATCGCCCGTGAAGTTGTTTGCGAAGTTGTTCGGCAAGAGCGCGCGAGAGGGCAGCGACAACGCGACCGCTCGCCATCGCGCACAGCCTGACGCAGAGGGCCAGCGCCCGCTGTTCCGTGACCAGGTCGCTGGTCCGGGCGGTGACATTTCCGGAGGCCAGGGCGCGGCGTCTGTTGACCCTGCCCAGTCCGGCGACATAGGTTTCGGGCAACCGTCAACCTCAAGTACGGGTGGAGGGTTTGCCTCCGACCCCTATGCGTCGAACGCCCCCGCGGGGCCACCGCGGCAGGAGGATCCGTCCATGTCCGTCCTGGTGTGTACGAGGTGCGGTAACCGCAACGCGGAGAACGCCCGCTTCTGCTCAAACTGCGGTGCGCCGCTGCGCCCCGGCGTGGCGCCGGAGCGAGCCTCGGAGACCACGTCCACGATCTCCATCTCCGGCATCGAGGCCTACGACTCCGAGGTGACCGGGCAGACGCAGGTGCCGATGCTCTCGCCCGAGGCGCAGGCCGCGGTCGACGCGCTTCCGCTGGGCTCGGCGCTGCTGGTGGTGCGCCGGGGGCCGAACTCGGGCAGCCGCTTCCTGCTGGACAGCGACCTGACCACGGCCGGGCGCCACCCGCAGAGCGACATCTTCCTGGACGACGTCACGGTCTCCCGCCGGCACGTGGAGTTCCGGCGCTCCCCTGACGGCTCGTTCACGGTGGCCGACGTGGGCAGTCTGAACGGCACGTACGTCAACCGCGAGCGGATCGACCAGGTGCCTCTGTCGAACGGTGACGAGGTGCAGATCGGCAAGTACCGGCTGGTCTTCTACGCGAGCCGGCAGGGCATCTGACCCCCTGGACTCCGTCCGGGGGGAACCCAGGGAAGGTCCATGCTGCACACACCGAGCGGCGGTGCCCGAAGCGGTACCGCCGCCACGGACGGACTGATGAGCATCGGCGCGGTGCTGAACGCGCTGCGTGACGAGTTCCCCGACGTCACCATCTCCAAGATCCGTTTCCTGGAGTCCGAGGGGCTCGTCGAGCCGCGGCGGACGCCGTCGGGATACCGCAAGTTCGGCCCCGGGGACGTCGACCGCCTCGCGCACGTCCTGAGGATGCAGCGGGACCACTACCTGCCGCTCAAGGTGATCCGTGAGCATCTGGACGCCATGGAGCGCGGTGAGGCCGTGCAACTGCCCTTGGTGGGGCGCCAGCGCACCGGGGAGGAGCCGCCGGAGCCGTCCGAGCGGCCCACGGTGGCCCGGGTCGGCCGTGCCGAGCTGCTGGCGGCGGCGGACATCGGCGAGGACGACCTCGCGGAGTGGCAGTCGTACGGGCTCATCGCTCCGCTGGAGGACGGTGTGTACGACGCGTCGGCCGTCACCGTTGCCTCGCTCGTCGCCGAGCTGGGCCGGTTCGGGATCGAGCCGCGCCATCTGCGGGTGATGAAGGCCGCCGCCGACCGGGAGGCGGGTCTGGTGGACCAGGTGGTGGCTCCCCTGAAGCGCCATCGCAACCCGCAGACCCGGGCCCACGCGGAGGCCCGGGCGAAGGAGCTGGCGGCGCTCACGATGCGGCTGCACGCGGCACTGGTGCAGACCGCCCTCGGTGTGCGCCTGCCCTGAACGGCGGGGTGCCCGGCGCGGCCGGATCGGGCACCTGTTCCCGGCCCGACTACCCAAAGGTCCCGAGCACGGCCTAGGGTTGCTGTGTGAACGAGCTCGATGTCGTAGGTGTCCGGGTCGAAATGCCCTCCAACCAACCGATCGTGCTCCTGCGCGAAGTGGGGGGCGACCGCTACCTCCCCATCTGGATCGGGCCGGGGGAGGCGACGGCGATCGCCTTCGCCCAGCAGGGCATGGCCCCCGCGCGACCGCTGACCCACGACCTGTTCAAGGACGTGCTGGAGGCCGTCGGCCAGGAGCTGACCGAAGTGCGCATCACGGATCTGCGTGAGGGCGTCTTCTACGCGGAGCTGGTCTTCGCCAGCGGGGTCGAGGTGAGCGCGCGTCCGTCCGACGCCATAGCGCTGGCCCTGCGTACCGGGACGCCGATCTACGGCAGCGACACGGTGCTGGACGACGCCGGCATCGCGATCCCGGACGAGCAGGAGGACGAGGTGGAGAAGTTCCGCGAGTTCCTCGACCAGATCTCGCCCGAGGACTTCGGCACCAGCAGCCAGTGAGGTGCGGCGGACCCGCGGCCCGAGGGCGGTGACCCGTGGGCCGGCGCCGCGCATCATGGCAAATGCCACCGGCCATCCAGAGCGTCATGCCGTCTTCCGCGAGAGCATTCGGCTAGCCTTTCCCCGCGGTGGGGCACGGGAAACCACTCTTAGGGTGATTATCACCCGGCGTGGCGAGTGTGGCGATCGTTGACGCACCCCTGGTGACTGCCTACCGTCGAGAAGGCAGGTCAAGGACGGAGGTCGGCGTGAGAACGAGCGGCGACGGTACGGCTGGGGGTGCCCCCGGACGCGGTTTCGGGGAGAGCGGTCCGTACCCTCCCCCGAGTTCCCGGCCGCGTTCCAGCGGCCAGTACGCATATCCCGGCGGCGCGGTCGACCCCGCCCCACAGCGGCCGGCGGCGGTGCCGAACGGCGAAGGGGTGGCGGCCATGGCGTCCGAGGAGATCGGCTACCGGGGACCCACGGCCTGTGCGGCCGCCGGCATCACCTACCGGCAACTGGACTACTGGGCCCGCACCGGACTGGTGGAGCCGAGCGTGCGGTCCGCCTACGGGTCGGGCACCCAGCGCCTCTACAGCTTCCGGGACGTGGTCGTCCTGAAGATCGTCAAGCGGTTCCTGGACACCGGGGTGTCGCTGCAGAACATCCGCACGACCGTGCAGCACCTCCGGGAACGCGGTTTCCAGGACCTGGAGCGCATGACCCTGATGAGCGACGGTGCCACGGTGTACGAGTGCACCTCGCCGGACGAGGTTCACGCCCTGCTCCAGGGCGGCCAGGGCATCTTCGGGATCGCCGTGGGCGTGGTCTGGCGGGACGTGGAGAGCGCGCTCTCCCAGCTGCACGGGGAGCGTGTCGACACGGGGGAGACCCTGGTCGGGCACAACCCCGCGGACGAGCTGGCGCGGCGGCGCAACCGGGCCGTCTGAGCACGCCCCGGTGAGCCGCACCGCACCCGACGGGCCGCGCACCCGCGTTGTCAGTGGTGTGGTGCAGCATCGGTCATGTGAGAAACGCGCCCACGATCCTGCATCTCGACATGGATGCCTTCTACGCCTCGGTGGAGCAGGCGTCCAAGCCGAGCCTGCGGGGCAAGGCCGTGGTCGTGGGCGGACTCGGGCCGCGTGGCGTGGTGGCCACCGCCTCGTACGAGGCGCGGGTGTTCGGGGTGCACTCGGCGATGCCGATGGCCCAGGCGCGCCGGCTGGCGCCTAACGCCGCGTACCTGGTGCCCCGCTTCAGCCTCTACCGGTCGGTGAGCGACCAGGTGATGGCGCTGCTGCGGGAGCTGTCACCGCTGGTGGAGCCGCTGAGCCTGGACGAGGCCTTCGTCGACCTCGAGGCCCGGGAGGCGGCCTGGGACGCGGAGTCGGCACGCCGGGTGGGGACGAAGCTGCGCACCGACATACGGGCGGTCACCGGGCTCACCGGGTCCGTGGGACTCGCCGCCTCCAAGATGCTCGCGAAGATCGCCTCGGAGGAGGCCAAGCCCGACGGCCTCGTCCTCGTCGAACCCGGTACCGAGCGGGCCCTGCTCGGGCCGATGCCGGTGCGGACCCTGCCCGGGGTGGGCCCGGCGACCGGGGACCATCTGCGGCGGGCCGGGATCGCCACGGTCGAGGAGTTGGCGGAGGCGGGCGAGGACGAACTCGTACGGCTGCTCGGCAAGGCGCACGGCCACGCGCTGTACGCGATGGCGCTGGCCCGCGACGACCGGCCCGTGGTCGCCGAGCGGGAGGCCAAGTCGGTGTCGGTGGAGGACACCTACGACGTGGACATCCACGACCGGCTGCGGGTCGGCATCGAGGTGCGGCGGCTCGCCGAGCGGTGCGTGGGCCGGCTGCGCGGGGCCGGGCTGTCGGGGCGGACCATCGTGCTGAAGGTCCGCAGGTACGACTTCTCGACGCTGACCCGGTCCGAGACGCTCAGAGGGCCCACGGACGACCCCGCGGTGATCCGGGAGGCGGCGGAGCGGCTGCTGGACTCCGTGGACACCACGGGCGGGGTACGGCTGCTCGGGGTGGGAGTCACCGGGCTCGCCGACTACACCCAGGAGGACCTGTTCGCCCAGGCGGCGCAGCCGTCGTCGGAGGCACATGTGCCGGAGGAGGCCGTGGCCGAGTCCGTGCCGGAGCGGCCGGAGCCCGTCGGTCGGCAGTGGCGTGCCGGGCAGGACGTGCACCACGCCGAGCTGGGCCACGGCTGGGTGCAGGGGAGCGGCCTGGGCCGGGTGACCGTGCGTTTCGAGACGCCTCAGTCGGAGCCGGGGCGCGTGCGGACGTTCGGCGTCGAGGATCCCGCGCTGGAACCGGCGGATCCGCTGCCGCTGGTGCTGGATACGGCTCCGCTGCCACCGGTGCCCGACGCGGATCCGCCGTCGCGCCCGCCGGGTGCCGTCGACGCCGATCGGTAGGGGCAACCGCGGCACGCGGCTGCCCTGGCCGCTCGCGGGGTTCCGTGTGCCCCGCGGGGTCGCCTGCGAAGCGGGCTCAGGGTTCCTCGGTGCCCGCCAGCTTGCCGAAGTCGCGGTCCGCGAGCGGGGAGGGCGCCGCCACGTCGAGGCCGTAGTGGTGGTAGAGCTGGAGTTCCTGCTCGGGGGAGAGGTGGCGGCCCACGCCGAAGTCGGGAGCGTCCTTGATGAGCGCACGGTCGAAGGGGACCCGCAGGGCGCCCTCGACGATCTCGCTGGGTTCCAGGGGGACGAAGGCGTCCCGGGAGAAGAGACCGGTGCGTATGGCCGCCCACTCCGGCACACCGGTGGCGTCGTCGAGGTACACCTCGTCGATGGTGCCGATCTTGGTACCGGTGCGGTCGAACGCCTTGCGGCCGATCAGGTTGCGCGGATCGATGTCGGTCTGCACGGTCCCTCTCCCTCCACGTGGTCGCAACTCATCCGTAAGCACTACGAAAGAGCACAATCAGTGAGGCGGCCACTCGAAGGCCCGGGCGTTGACCTCGCTGGTAGGCTGACAGCGGCTGCTGACCCCGTGCGGGAGAGTCCTCCGACCACCCTCGGAGGCGCCGAAGGAGCAAATCCTCCCCGGAATCTCTCAGGCTCACGTACCGCACGGACGAGGTCACTCTGGAAAGCAGGGCGGATGTCGACGGCGTCCGCCCTCACCGACGGTGAAAGCCGGCGCCCACGGGCCGCCGGTGAAGCTCTCAGGTCGAGATGACAGAGGGGGAGGCCGTCGGGGTATCCGTACCGGGGTGCCCCTCGAAGGTCGCGTCAGACCAGGAGGCCTCCGCAATGACCGCCCATCGCACCCCGCTCTCCGAGCTCGAAGCGGGTATCCCCTTCGAGCAGCGCCACATCGGGCCCGACCAGGAGGCGCGGGCCAAGATGCTCGCGCACGTCGGCTACGGCTCGCTCGACGAACTGACCGCCGCCGCGGTCCCGGACGTGATCAAGAACGCCGACGCCCTGGACCTGCCGGGCGCCCGCACCGAGGCCGAGGTGCTCGCCGAGCTGCGCTCGCTCGCCGACCGCAACCAGGTCCTCGGCTCCATGATCGGCCTCGGCTACTACGGCACCTTCACCCCGCCGGTCGTCCTGCGCAACGTCATGGAGAACCCGGCCTGGTACACGGCCTACACGCCGTACCAGCCGGAGATCTCCCAGGGACGGCTCGAGGCCCTGCTGAACTTCCAGACCATGGTCGCCGAGCTCACCGGGCTGCCGACGTCGGGCGCCTCCCTGCTCGACGAAGGCACCGCGGCCGCCGAGGCCATGGCGCTGTCCCGGCGCATGGGCAGGAACAAGAAGGGCCTGTTCCTGATCGACGCGGACGCCCTGCCGCAGACCGTCGCCGTCATCGAGACCCGCGCCGAGCCGACCGGTGTCGAGGTCGTCGTCGCCGACCTCTCCGACGGCATCCCGGCGGAGATCGCCGAGCGCGAGATCAACGGCGTGCTGGTCCAGTACCCGGGCGCCTCCGGTGCCGTCCGTGACATCAAGCCGCTCATCGACCAGGCGCACGAGCTGGGCGCCCTCGTCACCGTCGCGGCCGACCTGCTCGCGCTCACCCTGCTGACCTCGCCGGGTGAGCTGGGCGCGGACATCGCCGTCGGCACCACCCAGCGCTTCGGCGTGCCGATGGGCTTCGGCGGGCCGCACGCGGGCTACATGGCGGTGCACGAGAAGTTCGCGCGCAGCCTGCCCGGCCGTCTCGTCGGCGTGTCCGTCGACGCCGACGGGCACAAGGCCTACCGCCTCGCGCTGCAGACCCGCGAGCAGCACATCCGCCGCGAGAAGGCCACCAGCAACATCTGCACCGCCCAGGTGCTGCTCGCCGTGATGGCCGGCATGTACGCCGTCTACCACGGTCCCGAGGGGCTGCGGACCATCGCCCGCCGCACCCACCGCTACGCCACGATCCTCGCCGAGGGCCTGAAGGCGGGCGGTGTCGAGATCGTGCACGGCGCCTACTTCGACACCCTCACCGCGCGTGTGCCCGGCAGGGCCGCCGAGGTCACGGCCGCCGCCCGGGCCGGCGGCGTCAACCTGCGTCTCGTCGACGCCGACCTCGTCTCCCTCGCCTGCGACGAGACCACCAACCGGGCGCAGGTGGAGGCCGTCTTCGCCGCCTTCGGCGTCGACGGCGACATCGAGGCGCTGGACGCGGCGGCCGGCGAGGCCCTGCCCGAGGCCCTGCTGCGCACCGACGACTACCTCACCCACCCGGTCTTCCACGAGCACCGCTCCGAGACCGCGATGCTGCGCTACCTGCGCCGGCTCGCCGACCGTGACTACGCGCTCGACCGCGGCATGATCCCGCTGGGCTCCTGCACCATGAAGCTCAACGCGACCACCGAGATGGAGCCGGTCACCTGGCCCGAGTTCGGCCAGATGCACCCCTTCGCGCCCGCCGAGCAGGCCGAGGGCTACCTCACGCTCATCCGCGAGCTGGAGGACCGTCTCGCCGAGGTCACCGGCTACGACAAGGTCTCACTGCAGCCGAACGCCGGTTCGCAGGGCGAGCTGGCCGGTCTGCTGGCCGTGCGCGGCTACCACCGCGCCAACGGTGACGATCAGCGCACCGTCTGCCTCATCCCGTCCTCCGCGCACGGCACCAACGCGGCCAGCGCGGTGATGGCCGGCATGAAGGTCGTCGTCGTCAAGACCGCCGAGGACGGCGAGATCGACGTCGCCGACCTGCGGGCGAAGATCGAGCAGCACCGCGACGAGCTGGCCGTGCTGATGATCACCTACCCGTCGACGCACGGTGTGTTCGAGGAGCACGTCGCCGACATCTGCGCCCAGGTCCACGACGCCGGCGGCCAGGTGTACGTCGACGGCGCCAACCTGAACGCCCTGGTCGGCCTCGCCAAGCCGGGTCACTTCGGCGGCGACGTCTCGCACCTGAACCTGCACAAGACGTTCTGCATCCCGCACGGCGGCGGCGGTCCCGGCGTCGGCCCGGTGGCAGTCCGCTCGCACCTGGCGCCGTACCTGCCGAACCACCCGCTGCAGCCGGCGGCCGGCCCCGAGACCGGCGTGGGCCCGATCTCCGCCGCGCCGTGGGGGAGCGCGGGCATCCTGCCGATCTCGTGGGCGTACGTCCGCCTGATGGGCGGCGAGGGGCTCAAGCGCGCCACCCAGGTCGCCGTGCTCTCCGCCAACTACGTCGCCAAGCGCCTCGAGCCGCACTACCCGGTGCTCTACAACGGCCCCGGCGGCCTGGTGGCGCACGAGTGCATCATCGACCTGCGTCCGCTGACCAAGGCGACCGGCGTGAGCGTGGACGACGTCGCCAAGCGGCTCATCGACTACGGCTTCCACGCGCCGACCATGTCCTTCCCGGTGGCCGGCACCCTGATGATCGAGCCGACCGAGTCCGAGGACCTCGCGGAGCTGGACCGGTTCTGCGACGCGATGATCGCCATCCGTGCGGAGATCGAGAAGGTCGGCTCCGGCGTGTGGCCCGCGGAGGACAACCCGCTGCGCAACGCGCCGCACACCGCGCGGGCGCTCGGCGCGGACTGGGACCACGCCTACAGCCGCGAGGAGGCCGTCTTCCCGGGCGGTGTCGCGGTCGCGGACAAGTACTGGCCGCCGGTGCGCCGTATCGACCAGGCCTTCGGTGACCGCAACCTGGTGTGCTCCTGCCCGCCGCTGGACGCGTACGAGGACTGAGCGAGCCGTACGTGGGAGCCCCGCCCGTGGTCCGGGCGGGGCTCCCACGTCTGCGCGCCCCCGGCCTCCGGGCGGTGCACACCGGTCCGCGCGCCTTTCAGGCCGTGTCCAGCGACACCTCGGTCGCCTTGATCAGGGCGACCACGTCGGAACCCACGAAGAGGCCGAGGTCCTCGGCCGCGTCCCTGGTGATCACCGCGGTCAGCTCACCGCCGGCCACGGACACCTTCACGGAGGCCATGACCTCGCCCCGGGTGAGACGGGTGATCGCACCGGGGAGCTGGTTGCGGATCGACAGCCCCTCGATCCCGCTGGTCGACAGGGAGACCTCGGTCGACTTCACCAGGGCGCGGACGGCGGTGCCGGGGGCGAGACCGAGTTGCTCGGCGGCCTCCAGGGTGATGGCGGCCGTCAGCTCCTGGCCGCCGTCCAGCCGCACCTTGACGATCGCCATGACCTCGCCATGGTGGATCTCGGTCACGCTGCCGGGGAGCTGGTTGCGGATGCTCAGTGTCATGAGCACCCACCGTAGGGCGCCCGGCCGGTCAGGCCGGGTATGCGTGGGTCTGCGTCGCCTTCACTGTCGCCCAGACCGATGCACCGGGATGCAGGTCCAGCTCGGCGGCGGCGACCGTGGTGAGGTCGGCGGCGAGGGGGAGCTCGCCGCTGAGATCGGCGCGGATCTGGTCGCCGTGCGTCTCCAGCCCCGCGACCTCGCAGCGCCACAGGTTGCGGGCGCTGGCACCGGTGGGCCGGTCCCGGAAGAGGGTGACGGCGGCGGGCGGGAAGGCCACGAAGACGGGACCGGACAGGTCCTCCGTGGTCGTCACCGAGGGGCCCGCGTCGAGCCGCACGGTGTGCCCCCCGGCCTGTCCGCGGTAGAGGTTGAGGCCGACCAGCCGGGCGATGTAGTCGGTGCGCGGCCTGCGGGCGATCTCCGAGGGGGTGCCGTGCTGCACGACGTGGCCGTGCTCGACGACCACCAGCCGGTCCGCGAGCACCATGGCGTCCAGCGGGTCGTGCGTGACCAGAACGGCGACGGCCTCGAACTCGGCGAGATGGCGGCGGAGCCGGGCGCGGACCTCCAGCCGGGTGCGCGCGTCCAGCGCGGCGAGCGGTTCGTCCAGGAGCAGCAGCCGGGGCCGGGTGGCCAGGGCGCGGGCGAGCGCGACGCGCTGGGCCTGGCCGCCGGACAGCCGGCGGGGCTTGGCCGAGGCGTGCCCGGCGAGTCCCATACGGTCCAGCCAGGCGGCCGCCTGCGCCCGCGCCTCGGCCTTGCCGGCGCCCTGGCAGCGCGGCCCGAACGCAACGTTGTCCAGCGCGGAAAGGTGGGGGAAGAGGAGGTAGTCCTGGAAGACGACGCCGACCGGGCGGGACTCGGGCGGGGTGCGCTCCAGTGAGGTGCCGTCCAGCCGCAGGTGGCCGCCGGTGAGCGGGAGCAGTCCCGCGAGGGCACGCAGGGCGGTGCTCTTGCCGGCGCCGTTCGGGCCCAGCAGCGCGATGACGTCGCCCGGGGCCGCGGTCAGCGCCACGTCGAGCCGGAAACCGTCCCGGTCCACGACGAGGTGGGCGTCGAGCCCCTGCTCGCCGGCGGTCCTCGGACCGGCCTCGACGGGGGCGCCGGTCCTGCTCGCGGGGGCCGGGTCCGCCGTCGGCACCCACGCGGGGCCGGCCTCCGTCCTCAACTCGCCCGCCATGCCCGCCTCGCCTCCCTTCCTCATCCGGTCCTCCCTCACCATCGTGCCCTCAGGTCCCGGTCAGCCATCGGTCCCGCAGTCCGGCCAGCACCGCGATCGACACGGCCAGCAGGACCAGGCTCAGGGAGATGGCCGCCTCCGGGTCGTTCTGCAGGGCCAGGTAGACGGCCAGCGGCATGGTCTGGGTACGGCCGGGGAAATTGCCCGCGAAGGTGATCGTCGCCCCGAACTCGCCGAGCGCGCGGGCCCACGCCAGCACCGCTCCGGCGGCGACACCGGGGGCGATCAGCGGCAGGGTGACCCGGCGGAACGCGGTGAACCGCGAGGCGCCGAGCGTGGCCGCCGCCTCCTCGAAGCGCGGGTCGGCGGCGCGCAGGGTGCCCTCGACACTGATGACCAGGAACGGCATCGCGACGAACGCCTCCGCGATCACGACCCCGGCGGTGGTGAAGGGCAGGGTGATCCCGAACCACGCGTCCAGCCACTTGCCGACCACGCCGTTGCGGCCGAGGGCGAGCAGCAGGGCCACGCCGCCCACCACCGGGGGCAGGACCAGCGGCAGGGTGACCAGGGCCCGCACGAGACGGCGGCCGGGAAAGTCGGTGCGCGCCAGCAGCCAGGCCAGCGGCACGCCCAGCACCAGACTGACCCCGGTCGCCGCCGTGGCGGTGACCAGGGACAGCCGGAGTGCCTGCCATACCTCGGCGCTGGTCAGCTGATCGGGCAGGCTGCCCCAGGGGGCGCGGAGCAGCAGCGCGAGAAGGGGCAGCAGCAGGAACGCGAGGGCCACGACACCGGGCACCAGCAGCGGCAGCGGTACCCCGCGCGCGCGTCGGCGCCGCGGCCCGCCCGTACGGGGGCCGGCCGTGCTGCCGAGCTTGGCGGGCGAGGTCACGGCTCGAGGAACCCCGCCCCGCCCAGGACCCGCCGGCCCTCGGCGGACCGCACCAGCGCGATGAACGCCTTGGCCGCCGGGGCGTTGTCCGCGTTCCTCAGCAGGGCGATCGGGTAGTCGTTGACGGCCTTGGCCGACTCGGGGAACTCCACGCCCTCCACCTTGTCACCCGCCGCCTTCACATCGGTCCGGTAGACCACGGCGGCGTCGGCCTCCTTCAGCTCCACCTTGGTCAGGGCGCTCCTGACGTCCTGCTCGTAGGAGACCGGGGTCAGCTTGAGCCCGCCCGCGTCCAGGGCCTTCTGGGCGGCGGCGCCGCACGGCACCGTCCGGTCGCACAGCACGACCTTGAGACCGGACTCGGTGAGGTCCTTGAGGGAGGACACCTTGCCGGGGTTGCCGGGCAGGGTGGCGATCTCCAGCCGGTTGCGGACGAAGGTCGCCGGGGTGCCCACGGCGTCCTTCCTGTCCGTCACGATCGCCATGGTCTTGGGGCTGGCGGCGGCGAACACATCGGCCGGCGCTCCGCTGGTGATGCTCGCGGCGAGCGTGTCGCTGCCACCGAAGTTGAAGCTGACCCTGGTTCCGGGGTGCTGCTTCTCGAACTCCTCGCCCAGGGTCGTGAAGCTCTCCTTCAGGGAGGCCGCGGCGAACACGGTGACCGAGCCGGACAGCTTCGGGGACGCGGAGCCCGAGGTGTCCGACGAGCCGGCCGGCGAGTCGTCGGAGGACGAGGAGCAGGCGCTGAGCGATATCAGGGCGGCGGCTCCCGCACCGGCCAGCTGCAGCATCCGCCGGGTCCGGCGCACGGAACGGGTCATCACGGATCTACTCCTCGAGTCCTCGAACGAACTGTCGCGCCCTGCCACGGCCGCGGACCGGCCGTGCGCCGATGATACTGCCGCATCTGCCAGGTGTAAGTCTGCTGTCTCATCGCATGAGCGAGACGGTTTCGCTGATGGACTGGCATGTGCGTTTGTACGGGGGTGGCGGCCGGGTACCGTCATCCGGGAGGTGGTCGCAGGTGACGCTCGCGGAACTCGCCCTGACCGGTGATCTGTCGCGCCCCGGCAGGCTGACCGTGCCGGATCTGCTCGGCCTGCCGCAGCACCGCGTGGCGGTCAGCTTCGAATGCGCCACCAGCGGCGTCCAGCGCCACCGGTTCGGCGGCCCGCGCCTGTACGACGTCCTGGCCGACGCCGGTCCGGCGTTCGACCCGGTCCGGCGCAAGGACAGGCTGCGCTTCCTGATCGCCGTCACCGGGAAGGACGGTCACCACGCCGTGCTGTCCTGGGCGGAGATCGACCCCGACTTCGCCGGGGCGGCCGTGCTGCTCGCGGTCACGATCGACGGCATGCCGCTGGACGCGGCCGGCCCCCAGTTGGTGCTGCCGCAGGACCGCTGCGGGGCCCGGCACGTCAGCGGCATCACGGCGATCAGGGTCGACGGGGGATACGACTGCGGCAGGCCGAGGCCGGCTCGGGCCGGTCACGCGCACACCGGGTGACGGCGAGGGGCCGGGCGCCCGCGGTGGGGACCGGTCAGACCCGGTCGATGTGCACGTTGGTGGACTTCACGCGCGCGGTGGCCTCCACCCCCACTTCCAGGCCCAGTTCCTCCACAGCCTCCCGGGTCAGCAGCGACACCAGCCGGTGGGGGCCCGCCTGGATCTCCACCTGGGCGGCGACGTCGCCGAGCTTGATGGCGGTGACGATGCCGGGGAAGGCGTTGCGGACGGAGGTGTAGGGCGCGTCCTCCTCGCCGCCGCCCGATCCGGCCAGTTCGACCGAGAACGCGGCGAGGTCCTTGCCGTCGATGAGCCGCCGCCCGGCCTCGTCGCGATGGGTCGCCACCCGGCCGGCGTCCGCCCAGCGACGGGCGGTGTCCGGGCTCACGCCGAGCAGCCGCGCGGCCTGGCCGATGGTGTAGGACTGCATGCCGGTCACGATAGGGCCATCACCGGGGAACCAAGGACATGGGGTTGGCCGTTGGGTACAACGCGATATGGCTTCATTGTGTGACGGTGGCCCCGGCAGGGGCGCCTGAAGCGGTGGTGGGGCATGGCGGCCCCGGGGCCTTCCCGGCACCGCCGGCGGTGCCCCTCAGCCCGTGTGCACGCGCGGGCGTCGCGTGCGGTCCGGCTCCGCCTCGCGCAGGACCTCGCGGGTGACGGGGGCGACCTCGCCCTGTCCGAAGAGGAAGAACCGCAGGAAGTTCGCGAACGGGTTGCCCTCGGTCCACTCGAAGTAGATGTGCGGGGTGCAGCCGGTGACGTCGCGTATGTGCAGGAGGAGCGCGGCGAGGGCGTTGGGGATGGAGGAGGACTCCACGGTCAGGACGCGGTAGCGGTTGTGCAGGACCTCGCCGCGCACGGTCAGGCCCGCCTCGAACTCGGAGGGGTCGGTGACGGTCACCTCGACGAAGACGAAGTCCTCCTGTTCCGGCATGTCGTTGTCGGCCCGGATCTGCTCGACCTTGGCGCGGTACTCGGCCTTGTCCCGGCCGTCGGGCTGGTTCGCGATGAACCGCATCTTGCGGCTGGCCATGTCCCTGACGAAGCGCTCCGCCATCGGGTCCATCGCCACGCTCGTCACGCGCAGCTCGAAGGCGCGGGCCAGCCGGGACAGGAAGGAGACGAGGATGATGCCGGCGATGAAGCAGGCGCCGATCTTCACACCGTCCGGGCGTTCGATGACGTTCACGACGGTCGTGTAGAGGAACACCACCGAGATGACCGCGAAGGCGATGCTCCAGCGGTGCTGCCCTGCCCTGCGCGCGGCGATGGTCACCGCGATCGCGGCGGAGCTGATCAGCACCAGCACGCCGGTGGCGTAGGCGCCGCCCTGCTTGTCCACGTTGGCGTCGAAGATCCAGGTGACCAGGAAGGCGACGAGGGTGAAGACGATGACCATCGGGCGCACCGCCCGGGCCCAGTGCGGGGCCATGCCGTACCGGGGCAGATAGCGCGGCATCAGGTTGAGCAGTCCGGCCATCGCGGACGCGCCCGCGAACCACAGGATCGCGATCGTCGAGATGTCGTAGACCGTGCCGAAGGCTCCGCCCAGGTACTCGTGCGCCAGGTACGCGAGGGCGCGGCCGTTGGCCTGGCCGCCGGGCTCGAACTCGTTCTCCGGGATCAGCAGCGTGGTGATGAAGCTGGTGGCGATCAGGAAGCAGCTCATGATCAGGGCCGCCGTGGTCAGCAGCTTCTTGGTGTCCCGGATCCGGCCGGCCGGCCGCTCCTCGGTGTCACCCGGCTCGCCCTGGACATGCGGCATGACGGCCACACCGGTCTCGAAGCCCGACAGACCCAGCGCGAGCTTGGGGAAGACGATCAGGGCGACGCCGATCATCACGAACACGTTGCCGTGCTCCGCGGTCAGAGCACTGCTCCAGTCGGCCACCACGTGCTCGGCGGTGAGGACGTGCCAGAGTCCGTCGACCACGACGACCAGGTTGAGCCCGAGGTAGATGCCGACCAGGGCGACGGCGACGCCGATGGCCTCCAGGAAGCCCTTGAGGAACACCGCGCCGAGCAGGGCGACCAGGAACAGCGTGATCACCATCTGGTGGCCCTGGAGCGTGCTGTTCAGGTGCGGGTTCTCGACCAGGTGGGTGGAGGCGTCGGCGGCGGACAGGGTGATGGTGATCAGGAAGTCGGTGGCCGCGAAACCCAGCAGGGTCAGCACGAACAGCTTGCCCTTCCAGAACGACAGCAGTCGTTCCAGCATGGCGATGGAACCCTCGCCGTGCGGGCTCTCCTCGGCCACCCGCCGGTACACCGGCAGGGCGCCGGCCAGGGTCACGATCACCAGCACGATCGTCGCGATCGGTGACAGCAGGCCCGCCGCGAGGGCGGCGATGCCCGGCTGGTAGCCGAGGGTCGAGAAGTAGTCGACACCCGTCAGGCACATCACCCGCCACCAGCGCTGACCGCGGTGCGGAGCCTCGGGGACGGCGTGGGGCCCGGTGTGGCCGCCGTGCTTGCCCATGTCGGACAGCCCCTCCAGCATCCAGGCGCGCAGGCGACT
This sequence comes from Streptomyces sp. NPDC002386, assembly GCF_053593175.1. NCBI lineage: Bacteria > Bacillati > Actinomycetota > Actinomycetes > Kitasatosporales > Streptomycetaceae > Streptomyces > Streptomyces sp. NPDC002386. The sequence goes on along the minus strand of NZ_JBSFBX010000027.1, from coordinate 13,977 downwards.
GGGAGGAGGGTGCTCGGTCGTGGCCATCGGCGTGCTCCAGGTGTGCGGCTCAGTGGTTTCCGGCCATCACGCGGACGGCGGCTCTAGCGTAAGCAGAGAGTGACGTCGTGGCCCCTGGATCGAGGAGCGGAGGGCGTCAATCTTGCGTTAAGACTGGACCGGCGGGAGGGGGCGAAGCATCAAGAGGCGGAGGCCGGAGGCCGATGGAGGGGTATGGGGTGGTAGGGGAGGGGTGGCCGCGGACCAGGGGGCGGCGGGCACCCAGCGTCATCTCGTGCGACCCCTCCATGCTGCTCCCGCGCAGGAGGATCCGCAGCCGCAGTGAGGGGTGAGCCGGCCTCACAGATCCCTGGTGTCCATGCGCCGGTGCCACGCGTTGCGCCGGTGGACGGCCACCAGCTCCGACGCGAGCGGCGACGGAGGCACCGCCAGTACCGGGCAGCGGGCATGGGTGACACAGTGCCGGCAGACGCGGCCCGAGAAGGCCCGCTGCAGGCCCCGCCGGCCGGCGCCCACCACCAGCAGGTCGCTCTCGCGGTCGGCGGTCGCCACCAGCGCCCTGCCCGGGGTGCCGCGCACGATGACCGCGCGCATCGGCACCCCCGGCCCCTCCTCGCCGAAGATCTCGCCGAGCACCGAGGCCAGCCGCTGCTTGGCCAGCCGCTGCCACTCCTCCACCAGCAGGGCGGCGGCGGGGGAGCGGCGCGCGGTGGCGTCGCCCCCGGGCGGCTCCCAGGCGAGCACCGGCCATAGTTCGGCTCTCAGTCCGCGGGCCAGCGCGGCCGCCCGGCGCAGGGCCGTGACGCTGCCCAGGGAGCCGCTCACGCCGACCACCACGCGGGCCGCCGCCGAGGTGTCGTAACCGGACATGACTCCACCGTTCCTCACGGATCGCCGCGGGCTCCGGCTCGCCCGGCCGGGTCCGCGTGCAGGGCCTCCCTTCCATCCCACTCCCGACCGCGCGACGGGACCAGCCGTACGGGTTCTATGGGCAAGCCCGCCTCAGTGAAATTCGGCGCCAGGTTCGAAACTTTCGCACCGCCATCCGGATTCCGTGAGGCGTGGATGCGGACGTACGACGACCCGGTCATCCTCGGCTTCCACCCGGACCCGAGCGTCTGCCGGGCGGGCGACGACTCCTCTTCCACGTCGTCACGACCGCCGTCGGCGCCGGGGGCACCTTTCTCGTCCCCGCCGAACGCCCGGAGGGCCCCTGGGGCCGAGCGGCCCGGGTGGCCCGGGTGGCTGAAGCTCGCGGCCACCGGGGCATCCCGTGCCTCCGGGCATGGACATCCGGGCGACCCGTAACGCGCGGCCCCGACAGCATCGCCTGCTCCGCCGGAACTTCCGAATGGGCCGTCCGGCCGGCCGAACCCGACGGCCGCTGTCCGTCCACCGCAGTGGCGGGCGGGTTCACCGGTCGTGTCCTCGGCATGTACGTCACCGAGGGGCGTGCGGCCTCGACCGGTTCTCCTACGAGCCCGTCGGTCGGTGCGCAACACCTTGACGCTCTTCACGTGCCTTTCTAGAGTCGCGGATCGGAACGTTCGGGAATTGATCCGAATGTTTCGGGCCGCCGGAGTTGCCGAGTGCGATGAACGCTTGCGGTGTGCCTGGCTTTTTCGCGTCTGGTACCTCTCCGAAGCACTTCCGAAAGTTTCGAAGGAGCGCATGATGGGCGACCCCGCACTGTCCCGCCGCGGCTTCCTGGCGGCCTCTGTCGCCGCCGGCCTCGGGGTGACCGCACTCAGCGGCTGCGGCGGCGACTCGGACGGAGGGTCGTCCTCGGGGACGACCACGATCGAGTGGTGGAACATCTCGACCACCGAGCCGACCAAGACCATCTGGGCCGGCCTCGCCAGAAAATTCGAGGCCCAGAACCCCAAGGTCAAGGTGAAGATCGTCCAGCTCGAGAACGACGCCTACAAGTCGAAGATGACCGCGCTGACCGCTTCGGGGAAGCTGCCGGACATCTTCCACACCTGGGGCGGCGGTGTGCTCCAGCAGCAGGTCGACGCCGGTCTGGTCGAGGACCTCACCGACGGCACCAAGGCGTGGGCCGACGGACTGCTGCCGGTCGCCGGGCAGCCCTACCTGCTGGACGACAAGGTGTACGGCATCCCGTTCGACATCGGCATGATCGGGTTCTGGTACAACAAGGCGCTCTTCGGGAAGGCCGGGATCGCCGCGCCCCCCACCACCTGGAGCGGCTTCCTCGACGCCGTGCGGAAGCTGAAGTCCGCCGGTGTCACCCCGATCGCCCTCGCCGGCAAGGAGAAGTGGCCCGGGATGTACTACTGGGCGTACCTGTCGATGCGCACCGCGGGTGCCGGGGCACTGCAGAAGGCGGGCGACAGCAAGGACTTCACCGGCGCCGACTTCGTCGACGCGGGCCGGCACCTCGAGGAACTGGTGTCCCTCCAGCCGTTCCAGAAAGGCTTCCTCGGAGCCGCCTACTCCACCCCGAGCGGACAGGCGGCCACCGTCGGCAACGGCAAGGCCGCGATGGAACTCATGGGCCAGTGGGCCCCGGTCGTGGAGGCGGACGCGGGCAAGGGGCTCGGCGCGGACCTCGGATTCTTCCCGTTCCCCGAGGTCGAGGGCGGCAAGGGGAAGATCACCGAGGTGTTCGGCGGAGGCGGCGGGCACGCGCTGCGCAAGGGCGCCCCGCAGGCCGCCGTGGACTTCCTGAAGTTCTTCGCCAGCGAGACCACCGACCGTGAACTGGTCAGGAAAACCGGGGTGCTGCCGGTCGTCCCGGCCGCCGAGAGCGCGCTCACCGACGCCAACCTCATGGCCGTACAGACGCAGTTGAAGGCCACCACCGGATTCCAGCTCTACCTCGACCAGGCCTACGCGCCCGCCGTCGGGCAGGAGGTCAACGACAGCGTCGCCGCGCTGATCGCCGGGTCCAAGTCGCCCGAGCAGGTCGCGCAGTCCATCACCAAGACGGCCAAGGAAGAGCAGTAGCCGCCGATGACCTCCACCTATCTCCCCGACCGGCGGAGCGGCCCGGCCGTCGACCGTCCGCCCCCGGCCGCGAGCGCGGTCCGCGGGCGGACGCGGCGGCGCGCGCTGAACTGGCTCACCGCGGTCGGCTTCCAGCTCCCCGCGCTGGTGCTCTTCATCGGACTGGTGCTGCTGCCGATGCTGTTCGCGCTGTACGCCGCCTTCTTCCGCTGGGGCGGGTTCGGCATGCCCACCGACTACACGGGCGCGGACAACTTCAGCCGCCTCTTCCAGGACCCGGTCTTCCTGGGCGACCTGTGGCGCTGCCTGGTCCTGGTCGTGCTCTCGCTCGCCCTGCAACTGCCCTTCGCCCTCGCCATGGCGGTGCTGCTCAACCAGCGGCTGCGCGGCCGGGCGGTGTACCGGATGCTGTTCTTCGCGCCGTACGTCCTGTCCGAGGCCATCACCGGTGTGCTGTTCGGCATGATCTTCGCCCCCGACGACGGACTCGTCGACCACGTCCTCGGCGTCGTCGGCCTCGACGGGCTGGGCGGTGAGTGGTTCGCCGATCCCTCCTACGTCATGGCCACGATCTTCCTCGTCATGACCTGGAAGTACTTCGGCTTCCACATGATGCTGTACCTGGCCGGACTCCAGTCGGTCCCGGCCGAGTTGAACGAGGCGGCGCTGATCGACGGCGCCGGGCCCTGGCAGCGCTTCCGCAACGTCACCCTGCCGCTGCTCGCGCCCACCCTGCGCATCAGCGTCTTCCTGTCCGTCATCGGGTCGATCCAGCTCTTCGACCTGGTGTGGGTCGTCACCCAGGGCGGCCCCGACCACCACTCCGAGACGATGGCCGTGACCATGTTCCAGTACGGCTTCAAGCGCTACCAGGTCGGCTACGCCAGCGCGATCAGCGTGGTCATGTTCGGCATCTGCCTCGTCTTCGCCCTCGCCTACCAGCGGTTCGTGCTCCGCCGCGATCTCCAGGGGGCCACGACGACGATGAGGGGAGCCGGCACGTGACCCGCCGGACCGTACGCACACTTCCACTGCACGTGATCCTCGTCGTGGTCGGCGCGGTGATGGTCGTCCCGCTGCTGTACGCGGTCCTCTCGGGCTTCAAGTCCACCGACGAGCTGTCCCGCAACCCGTTCGGGGTGCCCGACCGGTGGCTGACCGGCAACTACACCGGCATCCTGCGCTCCGGCGACTTCTGGCGGCTCCTCGGCAACAGCACGCTGATCGCCGTGGCGACGACCGTGCTGGTGGTCGCGGTGTCCGCGCTCGCGGCCTTCTCCTTCGCCCGGTTCGCCTTCCGGGGGCGGGAGTTGCTGTTCACCCTGTTCACCCTGGGGCTGATGTTCCCGTTCGCGGTCGCCGCCCTGCCGCTGTTCCTGCTGCTGCGCTCCCTCGGCCTGCTGGACAACCCGCTCGGCGTGATCCTCCCGCAGGCCGCCTTCGGACTGCCGATGACGATCATCATCCTGCGCGGCTTCTTCCGGCAGATCCCCGGAGAGCTGGAGGAGGCGGCCACCCTGGACGGCTGCAGCGCCTTCGGGTTCTTCTGGCGGGTGCTGCTCCCCATGGCCCGGCCCGCGCTCGGCACCGTCTCGGTCCTCGCGGTCGTCACGAGCTGGAACAACTTCCTCCTGCCGCTGCTGGTGTTCACCGACGGCACCTGGTGGACGCTCCCCGTGGGCGTCCAGCAGTTCCAGGGCCAGTACTCGGCCGAGTACGCCCGCGTCTTCGCGTACCTCGTGCTCGCGATGGTCCCCGCCCTCGCCTTCTACTCGGCCGCCGAACGCCAGCTCGTCGGCGGTCTGACCGCGGGCGCCACCAAAGGCTGAGCCGTGGCCCCCCACCCCGACAGACAGGAGTCGCACCATGCGCAGGAAGCGCCTCGGACTCGCCGGCGCCCTCGCGGATCCCGGCCTTCTTCCGCGGAGAGGGCGCGGCCCTGCCCTGGGACGAGCGGCTGACGCCCAAGCCCGCCTGCTCCGCGCTGCTGGAAGCGCTGCGGCAGCGGGCCGTCACCTGACGTAGCCGGGCTGGAACACGGGTCGGGGCCGGTGCGCACCGTATGTGTGCGGCCGGCCCCTCGGATCGCCGGGCGGCGCGGCGGAGCCGCCCGGAGCGCTCGCCTAGGCGGCGGTCATCACCTGGTCCGCACCGAGCGGGCGGTGCGGGGCGATGACGCGGCCGTCGGGCAGAAGCTCACCGGTGTCCTCGAAGAGCAGGACGCCGTTGCAGAGCAGACTCCAGCCCTGCTCCGGGTGGTGCGCCACGAGGCGGGCGGACTCCCGGTCGGCGGACTCGGCTTGCGGACACGGTGGCTGGTGCTGGCACATGGATGGGATCTCTCGCTCTGTGGTGGTCATGTCCGTCCCCCGTGGTGAATAAGTCGGTCGGAACCCAGTGTTGCCCTCTGGGCGTCAATCCGCAGGGATTTCGTAGCACCGCTTCTCACAGGTTCATGACGCGTCACCCGTGCGGACGGTTCATTCCAACTGCACTGTCACTTCGGGTGGTTCTGGGGGGCCGGATAGGGCTAGTCCGGTCGGTGGAGATCCTTTTCCGGCTCGTAGGAGCGGTGAATTGCTCGTACGAGCGACCGGTTGCCGGAAAAACAGTCGTACCCCGCTTCCCTTCCGGGGAACGGGGTACGCGCGCCTCGTTCAGGCAGGGATGGAACCGAGCAGCGGTACGGGAGTCGCCCGATGGGTCAGCACCGGGAGCAACTCGGCGACGCGGTGCGGCCGGTGGGCCGGGATGCCGGGTGGCGCCGGGGCCAGGGGCACGAGCAGGTCGGTGGCGGCCGGATGCCCCTCGGAGGCGTCGGCGGTGATGTCGCCGTGCAGCCACAGGGTGAGCATGTACAGACCGGGCACGGACAGCAGGCGCGGCTGGTACGGCTGAGTCAGCGCCTCGGCCTGCTGCAGGGCGCGTTCGGTGGAGGCGATCCAGGGGCCCTCGAAGAAGTGCGAGAAGGCCCAGCCGTCCGGGGTCAGCATGGTGTCGGCGGCGGCCACCGCGCGATCGCCGCAGCGGATCACGAAGCGCCAGCCGGCCGGCCTCGTGGCGGACAGGCCCTGGGCGGTGATCCGGTCCAGCACGTGCACCGGAAGCGGGAGTTCGGGCGTCGTGGGTCCCTGTGCGGCGCGCAGGGAGGGAGTTCGGGCCTCGCGGACCGCGGTGGGGGAACCGAGGGCCGTGAGAACGGAACGCAGTGCGGGCGCGGGTGCGGCGGGCGCGTGCAGGGGCATGGTGGGTCGCCTCTCGTTCGACAGGCGCGGCGGCGCGAGGAGGGTGGGGCGGACGGCGCTGTCAGCTCACGTGGTGGCCTGAGAGGTGGGGCCCGGTTCGATGAACGAGGGTGCGGCTGTGGCCCGCCGCTGAATCGACGGCAGGAACACGACAGAAACCGGGACCGCGGGCACCAACCTTAGGCCTTGTTCGCGAAGTTTATACGACGGGTGTTCAGACGATGTTTCGTCTACCGCATTCCGGCCGACCCGGCAAGGCGTCATTCAGCCGCTGATTCGTACGCGAACATCCCGGTTTTCGTGCCCGGAGTGCCCCGCTGACCTCGCAATACGCCACGATCGCGGTCGGCCGATTGTCGTCGGCGTTTTTCACGAGACGATCGGGGCACACGAACGTGCGTGATGCGGCATGCCGCGTGAATGTGCCGCCGGGAACATTCCGACAGAGTAGCGGGCGCCGGGCCCGCGCGGGACGTTATCGATCGCTTCCGCTGGGCATCATCCAGACCCGGGAACCCGGCGGCCGGTCTGCGGCCCGCCCATCCGAGGAGGGAAACCCAGATGGGGGAGAAGGTCGTGGCAGGGCAGTTCGACCTGTCCGATCGCCAGCGCTACCGCGAAAAGCTTCAGAAGTGCCTGACGGGACTGGAGCGGCTGCTGGACGAGAAGAGGTTCGACCGCGCCAAGAACCTCATGGGCGTCGAGATCGAATTGAATCTCGCCGGCCGCGACGGCATGCCGAAAATGTTGAACGGACAGGTACTGGAGCGCATCGCGAGCCGCGATTTCCAAACGGAACTCGCGATGTTCAACCTCGAGGTGAACATCGCCCCGCACCGGCTGGGCGGCCGGGTATTCGACCGGCTCGCCGAGGAACTGCGCACCTCGCTGGCGTACGCCGACCGTAAAGCCGGCGAGGTGGACGCCGGTATCGTGATGATCGGGATCCTGCCCACGCTGGACCGTGACGACCTGGTCTCCTCCAACCTCTCCGAGGTCGACCGCTACACCCTGCTCAACGACCAGATCGTGGCGGCGCGCGGCGAGGACTTCCAGCTCGACATCGACGGCGTGGAGCACCTGCGCTGCACCTCGAAGTCCATCGCCCCCGAGGCCGCCTGCACCTCCGTCCAGCTCCACCTCCAGGTCACCCCGGCCCGCTTCGCCGACGTGTGGAACGCCGCGCAGGTCGCGTCCGCGGCGCAGATCGCCGTCGGCGCCAACTCGCCGTTCCTGTTCGGCCGCGAACTGTGGCGCGAGTCCAGGCCGCCGCTGTTCCTGCAGGCCACCGACACCCGCCCGCCGGAACTCCAGGCGCAGGGCGTACGGCCGCGTACCTGGTTCGGCGAACGGTGGATCTCCTCCGCCCGCGAGCTGTTCGAGGAGAACCTGCGCTACTTCCCGGCGCTGCTGCCGATCTGCGACGACGAGGACCCGCTGAAGGTCCTCGACGCCGGCGGCATACCGAAGCTCGCCGAACTGGTGCTGCACAACGGCACGGTGTACCGCTGGAACCGGCCCGTCTACGACATCGCGGACGGCGTGCCGCACCTGCGGGTGGAGAACCGGGTACTGCCGGCCGGGCCGACCATCACCGACGTGATCGCCAACGCGGCCTTCTACTACGGCCTGGTGCGGGCCCTCGCCGAGGAGCCGCGCCCGGTGTGGACCCGGCTGCCGTTCGAGGCGGCCGAGGCCAACTTCGACGCGGCCTGCCGGGACGGCATCGACGCCCGCTTCGTGTGGCCGCGCCGAGGCCGCTACGGCGGCACGGGCGAGGTCGACGCCGTCACCCTGGTCCGGGACGAACTGCTGCCGCTCGCCGCGGCCGGACTCGACGCCTGGGGCGTGGAGGCGGCCGACCGCGACCTCTACCTGGGTGTCATCGAGGAGCGCTGCCGTCGACGGGTCAACGGGGCGGCCTGGCAGGCGGCCACCTTCCACCGGGCCCTGGAGCAGGGTCTCGGCCGCGGCGCCGCGCTGGCCGCGACGACACGCCGCTACGCCGAGCTGATGCACGTGGGCGAGCCGGTGCACACCTGGCCCGTGGGGCTCCCGGAGCCGGTGCCGCTCGGCTGAGGAGGGACGCGGCGGTCCGGGCCCGCCGGCGAGGCGGGCCCGGGTAAGCGCTCCAGGAAGCGATCCGGCATGCTGTGAGCTCGCACGGCCGGAAGCGACGACAGGAGTGCACGTGGAGGCGGACCCGGCGGCCGAGGGCCTCGCGCGCGGGCGTTTCCCGCGGCGCGTTCTCCGGGACGAGACACTGCTCGTGCTGGCGCTCTCGCTCGGCGCGAGCGGCGTCTCCGCGCTGATCAGCTTCGTCGGGTCGGTCACGAAACCGGGCGGGCTCAAGGACCAGGCGGCCACCCTCAACGCGTCCGCCGCGCCCGGGCGCCCCTGGCTCGACCTCGCCTGGCAGCTCTTCGGCATCGCCTCCGCGCTGGTGCCCGTGGCCCTGGTCGCCCACCTGCTGATGCGCGAGGGCGAGAGCCTGCGCACGCTGGGCTTCGACCGCACCCGCCCCTGGCCGGACCTCGGCCGGGGCGCGGGCGTCGCGGCGGTGATCGGCAGCACCGGGATCGCCTTCTACCTCGCCGCCCGGGGCCTCGGCTTCAACCTCACCGTGGTGCCCGAGGCACTGCCCGAGGTGTGGTGGAAGTACCCCGTGCTCATCCTGTCCGCGGTGCAGAACGCGATCCTCGAGGAGGTCATCGTCGTCGGCTACCTGCTGCGCAGGCTGGGGCAGCTCGGCTGGACGGCGGGGTCCGCGCTGGTGGCCAGCGCGGTGCTGCGCGGCTCGTACCACCTCTACCAGGGCATCGGCGGTTTCGTCGGCAACATGGTGATGGGCGTGGTGTTCGTCTGGCTCTACCGCCGCTGGGGCCGGGTCGGGCCGCTGGTCGTCGCCCACTCCCTGCTCGACATCGGCGCGTTCGTGGGATACGCCCTGCTCGCCGGCAAGGTGGACTGGCTGCCGACGGCCTGAGGACGGCCGGGCCCGGCCGGGCCGGAGCGGTTCGTGTGCCGGCCCCGGCCGGTCAGGCGAGCAGTTCGCCCTCGATGACGGTGACCGCGCGGCCTCTCAGCAGTGTGCGGTCGCCCCGCAGGCCGGTGCGGACCAGTCCGGAGCGGCGGGAGGCCTGCAGCCCCGTGAGGTCGTCCCGGCCGAGCCGGGCCGACCAGTACGGGGCCAGCGCGGTGTGGGCGCTGCCGGTGACCGCGTCCTCGTCGATGCCGACGTTCGGGAAGAAGCAGCGCGAGACGAAGTCGTGGCCGAGGGACGGGTCGTCGGCGCGGGCGGTGGCGATGACGCCCCGCGAGGAGTGAGCCGTCAGGGCCCTGAGGTCGGGGGTGAGTCCGAGCACCGTCCGCTCGTCGGCCAGTTCGACCAGCAGGTCGCCCACGTCGGGCCCGGTGTCGTAGGCGGCGAGCGGGTCGGCGCCCAGCGCCCTGCCGACGCCGTCCGGGATCTCCACCGCGGTGAGCGGGGCGGTCGGGAAGTCCATGGTGATCCAGCCGTCCGGGCCCGGCGTCGTGACGAGGACACCGCTGCGGGTGGCGAACCGGACCGGCCCCGAGTGGGCGCCGGTGGTGTGCAGGACGTGCGCGGTGGCGAGCGTGGCGTGCCCGCACATCGCGACCTCGGCGACGGGCGTGAACCAGCGCAGCGCCCAGTCCGCGTCGCCGCCCGGGGGCAGCCGGTGCGCGAACGCGGTCTCGGCGTGGTTCACCTCCGTGGCGATGTCCTGGAGCCGGCCGTCGTCCGGGAAGACGTCGTCCAGGAGCAGGACTCCGGCCGGGTTTCCGCCGAAGGGGCGGTCGGTGAAGGCGTCGACGATTCGGATGCGCATGGCGCAGACGCTAGGGCCGCGGCAGACCGGTGACCAAGGCCAATCCGCGGGTCCTGGACCGATTTCGGCCGGGCGGCGCGGTCGGCGGGTCCAGGGAGCCTGCGCTTTCGGACGGGTGCGAGAGAGCCTTGTCACCCGATCGGTTCCGATATATCGTTGAGGTATCGCGTAAGAACGCGATGCGAACGTGACAGATCAACGATGGAATGGAGTGATCGCGATGCGCAGCCACGGATTCGAGCGTGGACATCGTCAGGACGGCCCGGGCCGGCACGGCCGGGGCGGATTCGGCGGTTTCGAGGGGCGCCGGGCCGCCTTCGGGCCCTTCGGTCCGGGTGGACCGGGCTGGGGGCCCGGAGGACCCGGCTTCGGACCAGGACCGTGGGGGCCGCGAGGACGCGGGGGACCCAGGGGGCGGGCGCGGCGCGGTGATGTGCGCGCCTCGATCCTGGCCCTGCTCAAGGAGCGGCCCATGCACGGCTACGAGATGATCCAGGAGATCGCCGAGCGCAGCGGCGGCGCCTGGAAGCCCAGCCCCGGCTCGGTCTACCCCACCCTCCAGCTGCTGGAGGACGAGGGCCTGATCGTCAGTGAGAGCGAGGGCGGCAAGAAGCTGTTCGCCCTGACCGACAGCGGCCGCACGGCCGCCGGGGACGGCCCGGAGGCTCCCTGGGAGGAGGCCTCGCGCGGGGTCGACTGGGAGGCCCTCGGCGAGATCCGGCAGGCCGGCATGGGGCTGATGCAGGCCTTCGGGCAGGTCTGGAACACCGGGACCAAGGAGCAGCGCGAGAAAGCGCTGGCCGTCGTCACCGACGCGCGGAAGAAGCTGTACCTCATCCTCGCCGACGAGGACTGAGCCGTACGGCGCACGGGCGCCCCGCGGAACCCCCGCGGGGCGCCCGTGCGTCGACGGCCTGATCTCCTCCTTGAGGATGAGATCCCGGCGGGCGATGTCCACTCCGTGCGGGACGCGAAGATGGTTCCCGCCGTGGATGACCGGGCCGCCCGGGACTGATGGGGTAAGGGTGTGCATCCCCGTACAGCCCGCTGGAGCATCCCCGAGCAGGGAGTCCCGCACACGGACGACGATGCCGGGCTCGGTGCCGAGCTGGCGGCGGTGGTCGCCGGTGCCCGCCGCCGGGCGGTCCGCGACGGGGACCGCCAGATCGACACCGCCCACCTGCTGCACTCGCTCCTGGAGCATGACCCCGAGGTCCGGGCCGCCGTAGGCGGGGCCCCGCGGCTCGCGCGGCTGCTCGGCTATCTCGTGCAGCGCAGCATCGGCTACGGGCTGCGCTGGCAGAACACCGTGGAGGGCTCCGGCGCGCTCGCCGGTGTCCCCGGCCCCGCCCCGCAAGGCGGTGAGCGGGCGGGCGGTGGTCCGCACGGCGACACCGGTCAGTGGTCGCCCGTCGCGGCCGTCGCCCTGGAGGAGGCCCGCCGGCGCGCCCGGCGTCGCGGTGCGACCCGGACCGGCGGCACCGACCTGCTCGCCGGACTCGTCGTGGACCCGCGGTCCCGGGCGGTCGAGGTCCTCGAGCGCGCCGGCGTCCGCACCCGCGAGCTGGGTGACCGGCTCGACGGCCGCGCGGCGGACGTCCGGCCGTGACACCGTCCATCCCCTGAGACAGGTGTCAACGGGGGTGACGCTCATGTCAACGCCTGTCATCATGTGCCGGTGCCTATATCTGCAAGCAGCCCGGCCGTCCACGGCAGAGGCGTCGGGCTCGGTCTCGCGCTTCTGTCCGCGCTGGCCTTCGGCGGGTCCGGAGTCGCGGCGAAGCCGCTGATCGAGGCGGGACTCGACCCGCTCCACGTGGTGTGGCTGCGGGTGGCGGGCGCCGCCGTGGTCATGCTGCCGCTCGCCGTACGGCACCGCGCGCTGGTGCTCCGCCGCCCCGCGCTGCTCGCCGGCTTCGGGCTGCTGGCCGTGGCCGGCGTCCAGGCCTGCTACTTCGCCGCGCTCTCCCGCATCCCGGTCGGCGTGGCGCTGCTCGTCGAGTACCTGGCCCCCGCGCTCGTGCTCGGCTGGGTGCGGTTCGTGCAGCGGCGGCCGGTGACCCGCGCCGCCGCGCTCGGCGTGGTCCTCGCGGCCGGCGGTCTCGCCTGTGTGGTGGAGGTCTGGTCGGGACTGAGCTTCGACGCGTTCGGCCTGCTGCTCGCGCTCGGTGCCGCCTGCTGCCAGGTCGGCTACTTCGTCCTGTCCGACCAGGGCAGCGAGGCGGGCGAGCGGGCGCCCGACCCGCTCGGCGTCATCGCCTACGGCCTGCTCGTCGGCGCCCTCGTGCTGACCGCCGTGGCCCGCCCGTGGACCATGGACTGGTCGGTGCTGACCGGCTCCGCGCGGATGAACGGCACCACCGTCCCGGCCGTCGCCCTGCTGGCCTGGATCGTCCTCGTCGCCACGGTCGTCGCGTACATCACCGGCGTGCTGTCCGTGCGCCGCCTGTCCCCGCAGGTCGCCGGAGTCGTCGCGTGCCTCGAAGCGGTCATCGCGACCGTGCTGGCCTGGGTGCTGCTCGGCGAGCACCTGTCCGCGCCGCAGATCGTCGGCGGCGCCGTGGTCCTCCTCGGCGCGTACATCGCCCAGTCCTCCGCGCCCGCCAAGGGCGCGGCGGAGCCGGTGGCCGCGGGCGGGGGCGCCGAACGCGAGTTGTCGGCACGCGGAACGGCTGCCTAGGGTGCTGGGCATGACGTCCGACGCGCTCGTCCTCTCGCCGCCCGCCGCCTGAGGCGGGCCACAGCGACGAACGCCCGGTGCGCGGCGCCGGGCGGGACGCCGCCGCCCGCAGACGGAGTCCGCGCGCCCCGCTGAGCCGGGTCGCCTTCGAACTTCCGCACTCCGGTGCGCTTCTGCGGAGAGAATCCTCGTGTCGAACGCCGTTTCAGGCCTGTCCGTCGGGCGCGGCCTGCTCTACCTGATCGTCACCGGTGCCACCTGGGGCACCGCGGGTGCGGCCGCCTCGCTGGTCTACCGGACCAGCGAGATGGGTGCCTGCACCCTCTCCTTCTGGCGCTGCGCCGTCGGACTCGCGCTGCTGGTGGCAGGCCGGCTGCTGCGGGGCCGGACCCGGGCGGCCGCGTCCGAACCGCTGCGCCGCAGGGCCGCGAAGGCCGCCGCCACCGGTATCGGGCTGGCCGTGTTCCAGACCGCCTACTTCGCGGCCGTGGGATCGACCGGGCTCGCCGTGGCCACGGTCGTCACGCTGGGCGCGGGCCCCGTGCTGATCGCCCTCGGCGCCCGGCTCACCCTGGGGGAGCGGCTCGGCGCCGGCGGCGCCCTCGCGGCCGCCGGCGCCCTCACCGGCCTGGCGGTGCTCACCCTCGGCGGCTCCGCCACGACCGTCCGGCCGCTCGGGGTGCTGTACGCGCTGGCGTCGGCGGCCGGCTACAGCGGCATGACACTGCTGACCCGCCGCTGGGGGCGCGACGGCGCGGCCGACGCCTCCGGCACCACCATCGGCGCCTTCGCCGTCACCACCCTGTTCCTGCTGCCCTTCGCGCTGGGCGAGGGGCTGCTGCCGCACACCGGGCACCCGGTGCGGCTGCTGGTCCTGATCGCGTACATCGCGTCCGTGCCCACCGCCCTCGCCTACGCGCTGTACTTCGCGGGCGCCGCCGTCGTCCGGTCCGCGACCGTCTCCGTGATCATGCTGCTGGAGCCGGTGACCGCCGCCGTGCTCGCCGTCGCGCTGCTCGGCGAGCGCCTCACGGTGGCCACCCTGGCCGGCACGCTGCTGATGCTCGGCGCCGTCGCGGGCCTGGCGCTGGGCGAGGCCAGGGGCGCCGGACGCCGCGAGCCGGCGCCCCTGGTCTCCTAGGTGTATTGACCTGAAGCGTTGTTCACGCGGCTGATCGGTGGGTGTCCGTCGAGTGCGGTGTGGCAGCGGTGGTGGTTGTAGGTGTGGAGG
>NZ_JBSFBX010000026.1:0-76136 GCF_053593175.1 Streptomyces sp. NPDC002386 | reverse complement strand
AAACGCCCGGTTACATTCCGAACCCGGAAGCTAAGCCTCACAGCGCCGATGGTACTGCAGGGGGGACCCTGTGGGAGAGTAGGACGCCGCCGAACAAATTTTGAAAGGGTTGGACCCCGAACTTCGGTTCGGGGTCCAACCCTTTTTTGTTGTGCGTAACTTCGAGTTCACGTTGCACGCTCAGCATCGGAGCCATGGGTACTGCTGCAATGCTCAGGGCGGCCGGCGTAGGAGCCGGTGACGAGGTCGTCGTGCCGGCCTTCGGGAACGTCGAAGTGGCCGAGGCCGTCACCCAGGCGGGTGCGCTGCCGGTGTTCGCCGACATAGACCCGGCCGACTACTGCCTCGACCCGTCAGCGGTGGAAGCGGTCATAACTCCACGCACGGCGAGCGTAGTTGTCGTGCACCGCTTCGGACGGCGCGCGGACATCGCGCGGTTGCACGAGCTGGGCCGGCTGCACGGGCTGCTCGTGTTGGAGCAGGGGGAGTCCGAGGCGCCGTACGACGAGCTGGCGCAGCGCAGGGAGCGGGCCGCCTACCTGGACGCCAAGTTGAAGGGCGTGCGCACCCCGGACGGTGGTCCCGGGCACACCTACCAGCAGTACGTGGTGCGGGTGCCGGGCAACGGCCGGCCGGACCGCGACGTCTTCGCCCGTGCCCTGCGGGCCAAGGGAATCGACTGCCGTGTCCCCGTGAAGACTCCCGTGCACCGGCTCCCGGAGTTCCGGCGCTGTGTCACGCTGCCCGAGACCGAGCGGGCCGCGGACGAGACACTCGCCCTGCCGGTGGACGCCTCGCTCACCAAGCGGGAGATGCAGCGGATCGTCTCCGCCTGCAACGCGCTGGGAGGACTCCTTCAGCCCGCCTTCTGAACGTGCGCCGAACGAGTTCGCCGAACGAGTTTGGGGACTCGGGCCTGTTCAGGGTATGGTTTTCTTGTTGCCGCGAGGGAAACCTCGAAAGCGACAGGCCCCTATAGCTCAGTCGGTAGAGCGTCTCCATGGTAAGGAGAAGGTCAACGGTTCGATTCCGTTTGGGGGCTCGGACAGAAAGGCCCCGCCCATTCGGGCGGGGCCTTTCTCATGCCTCCTGGTGGGGCTCCGGGACTCGCATCGCCAGAATGGCCATGTCGTCGGACGGGGCGTCCGAGGCGAAGCGTTCCACCGCGCGCATGATGCGCGCGGCCACCGCGCCCGCCGTGAGGCCCGTGCACGTGGTGAGGACGTCGGCGAGGCCGTCGTCGCCCAGCATGCGGGTGCCCTCCCGGCGTTCGGTGACCCCGTCCGTGACGCAGAGCAGGACGTCACCGGGGTCGAGCGTGACCGTCTCCTCGTACAGCTCCAGGTCCTCGATGACGCCGAGCAGCGGCTGGGGTTCGGCGAACGGGACGACCGTGCCGTCCTGGCGCAGGCGCAGCGGGAGCGGATGGCCGGCGCAGACCACCTTCAACTCGGCGCTGCCGTCCTCCTGCGGCCGCATCTCGCCGTAGAGCAGCGTCAGGAAGCGGCTGCGGTCGCCCTCGTCGAGGATGGCCGAGTTGAGCCGCTCCAGCACCGCCGGTCCGGAGAGGCCCTCCCGGGCCAGCAGGCGCAGCGCGTGCCGGGCGAGGCCGGTGACCGCGGCCGCGTTCGGGCCCGTGCCGCAGACGTCGCCGATGGCGAAGCCGTAGGCGCCGTTGCCGATGGGGAAGAGGTCGTAGAAGTCGCCGCCGACCTCGTTGCCCTCGCCGGCCGCGCGGTAGATGACCTCCACCTCGACGCCGTCGATGTGCGGCAGGCCGGGCGGGAGCAGGCTGCGCTGGAGGGACTGGCTGATGGCCGTGCGCTCCGAGTACAGACGGGCGTTGTCCAGGGCGAGTGCGGCCCGGCGGGACAAGTCCTCGGCCAGTTCCAGGATTTCCTGGCGGAAGTGCTCGTCGGTCGGCTTGCCGAGGGTCAGCATGCCGATGACGCGGTTGCGGGCGACCAGCGGCAGGACGACCGTCTCGCCGCCCACCGCGGAAGCGGTCGCCAGGGTGGGGCCGATGCCCGAGGCGACCTGGTGCGTGGGGCCGCCGGACAGTCCGAGGCTGCGCATGGAACTGCGCAGGGCCGCCTGGTGGGCGACCTCGCCGGGCGCGGACCAGATCCGGGCGCCGGGCGTCGGTACCGGGTCGGGTGCCGGGACCTTCGACAGCAGCGACTTGATGCCGTCGATGAGGTCCTCGTCCTCGTGCAGCACGTACGACAGGTACGGCTCCGAGGCCTGGTCGGCGATCGTATAGACCGCGCACCAGGTCGCGAGCGTCGGTACCGTCATCTGTGCCATCAGGGCCAGGGTCTGGTCGCGGTCCAGGGTGCCGGCCAGCAGGTCGGAGGCCTCGACCAGGAAGCTGAGCGAGCCGCGGCGCAGCCGCTCCAGTTCGCCGAGCCGGGCCGACTCGACGGCCAGCGCGATGCGGTCGGCGGCGAACTGCAGGCGCAGTGCCTCCTCGTTCGAGTACCGGCCGGGAGCCTCGGCGGCGACACCGAGGGAGCCCGTCAGCCGGCCCTCGACCTTGAGCGGGACCGTGACCACCGACCGCATGCCGGTGCCCGACAGCAGTGGCACGGCTCCGGGGACGGCGGTGAGGTCGTCGTGGACGGCGGGCATGCGCGCGGAGCCGTAGCGGCCGGGACCGGCCTCGACGGGCACGCGGGCGAAGCGCTGGCGGGCGGAGGGCAGTCCGGTGGAGGCGCGGACCTCGAGTTCGGTCTCGTCGTCGGTCGCGAGCAGCAGGAACGCCGAGTCGCCGTCGAGCATGTCGCGGGCGCGCTCCACGGTGCGCTGGAGCAGGCCGTCCAGGTCGTCGGGGGCGGGGGAGCCGATGAAGACCTCGAACGGGTCGGTGCTCTGCCCGTCGGAGGAGGACGTCTGGTCGGTGGCCGGGCCGCGCAGCGGGGTCTGCAGGACGGCGCGCTCGTGATCGCGTACCAGGAGACACACGGTGGACGGCTCGCCGCCGGTGTCGCGGACCCGCAGGTGGGAGGCGTACACCGGGGCGACCCTGCCGTCGGCGCGGCGGATGCCGTAGCTGCCCTCCCAGCGGGAGAGCCGCAGGGCCTCGGCGATGCCGGTGCCGGTGCCCGGGGTGTGCGGCCAGGCCGCGAGGTCGGTCAGGGGCTTGCCGACGACCTCGCTCGCCGCGTGGCCGAACAGTTCCTCCGCGTCCTCGTTCCAGGCGCTGATGGAGCCCTTGCGGTCGACCTGGAGGACCGCGACGCGGATCCGGCCGTCCGCCAGCGGAAGCAGGTCGGCGGGGAGCGAGGGGCCGGCGGCGCGGGTGCCGACCGGGCGCTCGGGCAGGTCGAGCTGGAACCAGACGTTCTTGTGGGTGGGCGTGTAGTCCACGCCCCAGCGGGCCGCCAGGGCCGCGCAGAGCTGCAGGCCGCGGCCGCCCTCGCGGTCCGGGTTGCCCATCGCGGCGTGGGCGCTCTGCACGGGCAGCTCGCGCTCGGGATAGCGGTCGGACACCTCGATGCGCACGCCGTCCTCGGTGCGCAGGCACAGCACCTCCGCGTGCGTACCGGCGTGCACCACCGCGTTCGTCACGAGCTCGCTGGTGAGAACCACCGCGTCGTCGATGATGTCGGCGAAACCCCAGCCCTGGAGGGTGTCGCGGACGAAGGACCGGGCGGTCGCCACCGATCGTCCGACGGGCTCGAAGCTGGCGGCCGCACGCGCGGTGATCACAAAACTCCTCGGCCTGTTGTCGGCGGACAGGGCTGCGGGGCCGGCCGGCTCGCGCCGCTGCTGCGGCATCAGCTCGCCCGTCGGCCGTGGCTCCGGGGGGTGTCCCCCCGGGATCAGTCCGGTGGTCATGTTCTGCGGCCGCCCCTCCGATGCCCGCTCGTTCTGGTGCCACCGCCCAGGCCGGACGGACCGGTGCGGCTGGACAGCCGCATGCAAGGTTACTTACCTTCGCCGTCCGAGCGGATGCCGGTCGCCGTTGTTTAACCCCCCAGGGTGTGTGCGGACGATGTGCGAAGCTGCCGAACTGTTATGGCCTGGTTCGGCCGGGGTGAAACACTGGGCAAGCTTCTGATGAAGGTCCGGTCAGTTCGAGTGTGTTCCGTGCATGGCGGGCAGCAGCCCCTGGTGTGTCCGGAACTCATCTGGCAGAAATACCGAGCGGTAACGGGTACGCGGAAGCAAGCCGGTGTGCCCGGGAGCGGCACACCGGGCCGATGTGACCGAGCACGGCAGTAACGGTCTACCCCTTCGGGAGGGACACAGTGGAGTCTGGCGCAGCGACGCGGGGCACGAAGGCGCGCGCGAAGGGCGGACAGTCCCAGGGCAGGGGCGGCGGCACCACCGTCGTGGACACGGCTGCCCTGAACCGGCTGCAGGCGGCCCTGGTCGCCATGCGGGACGGGAACTTCCGCAAGAGGCTCACGGTGTCCGGGGACGGCGTGATGTCGGAGATCGCCGCCGTGTTCAACGAGGTGGCCGACCGCAACCTGCACCTGACCGGTGAGCTGTCGCGCGTGCGGCGCATGGTGGGGCGTGAGGGAAAGCTCACGGAGCGGCTGGAGACGGGGGCCTGCGAGGGCTCGTGGGCGACCGCGGTCGAAAACTCCAACGCGCTGGTCGACGACCTGGTGTGGCCCGTCTCGGAGGTCAGCCGGGTCCTGACGGGGGTCGCGGAGGGTGACCTGTCGCCGCGGATGGATCTGCGCACGCAGGCGCCGGACGGCACCGGGCACCCCCTGCGCGGCGAGTTCCTGAAGGTCGGCCGTACGGTCAACAACCTGGTCGACCAGCTTTCGACGTTCACCGACGAGGTCACGCGCGTGGCCAGTGAGGTCGGCACCGAGGGCAAGCTCGGTGGCCAGGCCCGGGTGCGCGGGCTGTCCGGTTCGTGGAAGGACCTGACGGACTCCGTCAACACGATGGCGTCCCGGCTGACGGCCCAGGTGCGGGACATCGCGCTGGTGACCACCGCGGTCGCCAAGGGTGATCTGTCGCGGAAGGTCACCGTGCACGTGGCCGGCGAGATGCTGGAGCTGAAGAACACCGTCAACACGATGGTGGACCAGCTCTCCGCGTTCTCCTCGGAGGTCACGCGCGTCGCGCGGGAGGTCGGCACCGACGGCATCCTCGGTGGTCAGGCGCATGTGCCGGGTGTGGACGGCACGTGGAAGGAACTCACCGATTCGGTGAACCTGATGGCCGGGAATCTGACGGCCCAGGTGCGCGGGATCGCCCAGGTGACCACGGCCGTGGCCAACGGTGATCTGTCGCAGAAGGTGACGGTTCCGGCGCGTGGCGAGGTCGCGCAGCTCGCCGAGACGATCAACCAGATGACCGAGACGCTGCGCATCTTCGCGGACGAGGTCACGCGCGTGGCCAACGAGGTCGGCGCCGAGGGCCGGCTGGGCGGTCAGGCGACGGTGCCGGGTGTCGCCGGTACCTGGAAGGACCTGACGGACTCCGTCAACACGGTGTTCCGGAACCTGACGACGCAGGTGCGTGACATCGCCGCGGTGACGACCGCCGTGGCCAGCGGTGACCTGTCGCAGAAGGTCACGGTGGACGTGGCCGGCGAGATGCTGGAGCTGAAGAACACCGTCAACACGATGGTGGACCAGCTCTCGGCGTTCGGTGCCGAGGTGACGCGGGTCGCGCGTGAGGTCGGTGTCGAGGGTGAGCTGGGCGGTCAGGCGCAGGTGCCGGGCGCGGCCGGTACCTGGAAGGACCTGACGGACTCCGTCAACACGGCGTTCCGCAACCTGACCGGCCAGGTGCGCAACATCGCCCAGGTGACGACGGCGGTGGCCAACGGTGACCTCTCCCAGAAGGTCACCGTGGACGTCTCCGGTGAGATGCTCCAGCTGAAGAACACCGTGAACACGATGGTGGACCAGCTGTCGAGCTTCGCCGACCAGGTGACGCGGATGGCCCGGGACGTGGGCACCGAGGGGCGGCTGGGCGGCCAGGCCCGGGTGGACGGGGTGTCGGGCACCTGGAAGGAGCTCACCGACTCCGTCAACTCGATGGCGTCCAACCTGACCGGTCAGGTGCGCAACATCGCGCAGGTGACGACGGCGGTGGCGCGCGGTGACCTCTCGCAGAAGATCGACGTCGACGCGCGCGGGGAGATCCTGGAGCTGAAGAACACCATCAACACGATGGTGGACCAGCTCTCGGCCTTCGCCGACCAGGTGACCCGGGTCGCCCGGGACGTGGGCACCGAGGGCCGCCTCGGCGGTCAGGCGCAGGTGCCGGGCGTGGCCGGGGTGTGGCGGGACCTGACGGATTCCGTGAACGGCATGGCGGGGAACCTCACCGCCCAGGTGCGCAACATCGCCCAGGTGGCCACGGCGGTGGCGCGCGGTGACCTCTCGCAGAAGATCACCGTGGACGCGCGCGGGGAGATCCTGGAGCTGAAGAACACGCTGAACACGATGGTGGACCAGCTGTCGTCGTTCGCCCAGGAGGTCACGCGCGTGGCCCGTGAGGTGGGCACCGAGGGCATGCTGGGCGGTCAGGCGGAGGTCCAGGGTGTCTCGGGCACCTGGAAGGACCTCACGCAGTCCGTGAACTTCATGGCGAACAACCTGACCATCCAGGTGCGCAACATCGCCGAGGTCACGACCGCCGTCGCCAAGGGCGACCTGTCGAAGAAGATCACCGTCGACGCCAAGGGCGAGATCCTCGAGCTGGTCACGACGGTGAACACGATGGTGGACCAGCTCTCCAGCTTCGCCGAGCAGGTGACGCGGGTGGCCCGTGAGGTGGGCACCGAGGGCATCCTGGGCGGTCAGGCGCACGTACCGGGCGTCACGGGCATCTGGAAGGACCTGAGCAACAACGTCAACCTGATGGCCAACAACCTGACCATGCAGGTGCGGAACATCTCCCAGGTGGCGGCCGCGGTCGCCAACGGTGACCTGACGCGGCAGGTGACCATCGAGGCGAGCGGTGAGGTCGCCCAGCTCGCCGACACGTTCAACACCATGGTGCGGACGCTGAGTTCGTTCGCCGACCAGGTCACCAAGGTGGCCCGTGAGGTGGGTACGGACGGCATCCTGGGCGGTCAGGCGCATGTGCCGGGTGTGGCGGGCACCTGGAAGGACCTCACCGAGTCCGTGAACCAGATGGCGTCCAACCTGACCGGTCAGGTGCGCAACATCGCCATGGTCACCACGGCCATCGCCAAGGGTGATCTGACCAAGAAGATCGACATCGACGCCCGTGGCGAGATCCTCGAACTGAAGACGACGATCAACACGATGGTCGACCAGCTCTCCAGCTTCGCCGAGGAGGTCACCCGGGTCGCCCGCGAGGTGGGCACCGAGGGGCAGCTCGGCGGTCAGGCGCGCGTGCGGGACGTCGACGGGACCTGGCGGGACCTGACGGAGTCGGTGAACGAGATGGCCGGGAACCTGACCCGGCAGGTGCGTGCCATCGCGCGCGTGGCGACCGCGGTGACGCGCGGCGACCTGAACCTGAAGATCGACGTCGACGCCTCCGGCGAGATCCAGGAGCTGCAGGACTACATCAACAAGATGATCGCCAACCTGCGCGACACCACGATCGCCAACAAGGAGCAGGACTGGCTGAAGGGCAACCTGGCCCGTATCTCCGCGCTGATGCAGGGCCGCCGGGACCTGGCGGACGTGGCCTCGCTGATCATGAGCGAGCTGACGCCGGTGGTGTCCGCGCAGCACGGCGCGTTCTTCCTGACGATGCCGCTCATGGAGGGCCAGGACCTCGGCGCCGACGCCGAGGACCACTACGAGCTGCGGATGCTCGGCTCGTACGGCTACTCGATGGGGTCCATGCCGGCGTCGTTCCGGCCGGGTGAAGGGCTGATCGGCACGGCCGCGCAGGAGAAGCGCACGATCGTGGTGGAAAACGCGCCCAGCGGCTATCTGAAGATCTCCTCGGGGCTCGGCGAGGCCCCGCCGGCGCAGGTGGTCGTGCTGCCGGTGCTCTTCGAGGGCAAGGTGCTCGGCGTGATCGAGCTGGCGTCGTTCACGCCGTTCACGCAGATCCAGAAGGACTTCCTCAACCAGATCGCCGAGATGATCGCGACCAGTGTCAACACCATCTCGGTGAACACCAAGACCGAGCTGCTGCTGAAGCAGTCGCAGGAGCTGACCGAGCAACTGCGTGAGCGGTCTGCCGAGTTGGAGAACCGGCAGAAGGCGCTGCAGGCGTCCAACGCCGAACTGGAGGAGAAGGCCGAGCTGCTGGCCCGGCAGAACCGGGACATCGAGGTGAAGAACACCGAGATCGAGGAGGCCCGGCAGGTCCTGGAGGAGCGGGCCGAGCAGCTCGCGGTGTCGATGCGCTACAAGAGCGAGTTCCTCGCCAACATGTCGCACGAGCTGCGTACGCCGCTCAACTCCCTGCTGATTCTGGCCAAGTTGCTCGCCGACAACGCCGAGGGCAATCTCTCCCCGAAGCAGGTCGAGTTCGCCGAGACGATCCACGGCGCCGGTTCCGATCTGCTGCAGCTGATCAACGACATCCTGGACCTGTCGAAGGTCGAGGCGGGCAAGATGGACGTCTCCCCGACGCGTATCGCGCTCGTCCAGCTCGTGGACTACGTGGAGGCGACCTTCCGGCCGCTGACCGCGGAGAAGGGCCTGGACCTGTCCGTGCGGGTCTCCCCGGAGCTGCCGGCCACCCTGCACACCGACGAGCAGCGGCTGCTGCAGGTGCTGCGCAACCTGCTGTCCAACGCGGTGAAGTTCACCGACTCCGGTTCGGTGGAGCTGGTGATCCGCCCGGCCGGCGCCGACGTGCCCCAGATCATCCGGGAGCAGATGCTGGAGGCCGGTTCGCTGACCGACCCGGACGCCGGCCTGATCGCGTTCTCGGTGACCGACACGGGTATCGGCATCGCGGCCAGCAAGATGCGGGTGATCTTCGAGGCGTTCAAGCAGGCGGACGGCACGACCAGCCGCAAGTACGGCGGCACCGGTCTCGGTCTGTCGATCTCGCGGGAGATCGCGCAGTTGCTCGGCGGTGAGATCTACGCACAGAGCGAACCGGGCCGCGGCTCGACGTTCACGCTGTACCTGCCGGTGCATCCGAGCGAGTTGCCGCCGCAGGGCTACCAGCAGTCCGTGCAGGCCCTGGAGGCCGGTGAGCTGCTCGCCTCCGAGGGCCGGCCGGACGCGGACCTGTCGGCGGAGATCGAGACGCCGGCGGAGGTGAAGTCGTACCGGGAGACGCAGAACGGGGCGGCCGCGCTCTTCAGGCGCCGCCGCCGGAGCCTGCCGCCGCCGGAGAACCGGCCGGAGCAGTGGACCACGGTCGCCGAGCAGGAGAGCACGCCGCAGATCGCGCGCGCGGTGCGGTTCGGCGGTGAGAAGGTGCTGATCGTCGACGACGACATCCGCAACGTGTTCGCGCTCACCAGCGTGCTGGAGCAGCACGGGCTGTCGGTGCTGTACGCGGAGAACGGCCGCGAGGGCATCGAGGTGCTGGAGCAGCACGACGACGTGGCGGTGGTCCTGATGGACATCATGATGCCGGAGATGGACGGGTACGCGACGACCACGGCGATCCGCAGGATGCCGCAGTTCGCGGGGCTGCCGATCATCGCGCTGACGGCGAAGGCGATGAAGGGCGACCGGGAGAAGGCGATCGAGTCGGGTGCCTCCGACTACGTGACGAAGCCGGTCGATCCGGACCATCTGCTGGCGGTCATGCGGCAGTGGATGGCGGAGCGGTGACGGGCTCGTGGCATCGGATGTGAAACTGGCGGGAACTCTGGGTGTGCACGGGGAGTTGTCGGAGTGCGGGGGCCGGGCCGTGTGCCGGGTCGTGTGGGAATCCCGGATTCCGGGAACTCTCAGGTCACTCGCGGCGTTTCCGTTGAGTGCACAGTGACATCGCGGTGACAGGGTGTGGCGACGGTCAGGGTGCGGCTACGATGACCGGCACAAGGACGGGCGGCGAAACGGAGTCGTCCCCTGGGGCGGCGCCCGGTGTACCGCCGGGGCGAGGAGGGCGGGCCATGGTGCAGAAGGCCAAGATCCTCCTGGTCGATGACCGGCCGGAGAATCTGCTGGCGCTGGAGGCCATCCTCTCTGCGCTCGATCAGACACTGGTGCGGGCATCGTCCGGGGAGGAAGCGCTCAAGGCACTGCTCACGGACGATTTCGCGGTCATTCTGCTGGATGTCCAGATGCCGGGCATGGACGGATTCGAGACCGCCGCGCACATCAAGCGACGCGAGCGGACCCGGGACATCCCGATCATCTTCCTCACCGCGATCAACCACGGCCCGCACCACACCTTCAGGGGCTACGCGGCCGGCGCGGTAGACTACATCTCCAAGCCGTTCGACCCGTGGGTGCTGCGGGCGAAGGTCTCCGTGTTCGTCGAGCTGTACATGAAGAACTGCCAGCTGCGGGAGCAGGCGGCGCTGCTGCGGCTGCAGTTGGAGGGCGGCGGCAAGAGCGCGGTCGGCGGCAAGGAGTCCGCGGGGCTGCTCGCCGAGCTGTCCGCGCGCTTGGCGGCCGTCGAGGAGCAGGCCGAGGCGCTGTCGAAGCAGCTGGACGACGAGTCCGCGGACGCCGCCGCGGTGGCCACGGCCGCCCATCTGGAGCGGAAACTGACGGGACTGCGGCGGGCGCTGGACGCCCTGGAGCCGGGCACGGGTGCCGGCAGCCAGTCGGTGCCGACGCAGAACTGACGTCCGCCGGGAAGGCAGTTGCCCATGAGCGTGCGTCAGTTCCGCGCCTCGGCAGGGGCGACACGAACGGGTGAAGCAGTGGGCACACGTGTCCGCTGTCGTCTCCCCCGGTAATCTCACACCCATGGCCTCACGTCCCTCCGCAGCCAAGAAGCCGCCCGCCAAGAAGGCGGCCGCTCCCGCTAAGGCTGCGGTGAGGAAGGCCGCCGCCAAGAAGGTCTCGGCCAAGAAGGTCCCGGCCAAGAAGGCGCCGGCCAGGAGGGTCCCGGCGAAGAAGGCCGTGCCGCCCAGGCCGGCCCCGAGCCCCACGGGGGGCGTGTACCGGCTCGTGCGCGCCCTCTGGCTCGGCCTGGCGCACGCCGTCGGCGCCGTCTTCCGCGGCATAGGGCAGGGCGCGAAGAACCTCGACCCGGCCCATCGCAAGGACGGCGTCGCGCTGCTGCTCTTCGGGCTCGCCCTGATCGTCGCCGCCGGTACCTGGGCCGATCTGCGCGGTCCCGTCGGCGACCTGGTGGAGATCCTGGTCACCGGCGCCTTCGGGCGGCTCGATCTGCTGGCACCGATACTGCTCGCGGTGATCGCCGTCCGTTTCATGCGGCACCCGGAGCAGCCGGAGGCCAACGGGCGGATCGTGATCGGTCTGTCCGCCCTGGTCATCGGCGTCCTCGGGCAGGTGCACATCGCCTGCGGCGCGCCCGCCCGCAGCTCCGGCATGCAGGCCATAAGGGACGCCGGCGGCCTCATCGGCTGGGCGGCGGCGACCCCGCTGACGTACACCATGACCGAGGTGCTCGCCGTACCGCTGCTGGTGCTGCTGACGGTCTTCGGGCTGCTCGTGGTGACCGCCACGCCGGTCAACGCCATCCCGCAGCGCCTGCGCGCGCTCGGCGTACGCCTCGGCCTGCTGTCCGACCCGCAGGAGTTCGGGACCGCCGGCGACGACGAGCGGTACGACGAACAGTGGCGTGAGGCGCTGCCCGCGCGCCCCCGCGGGCGCCGGAGCGCTTCGCAGGCCTACGACCCGGACGGAGCCGAGGAGGACGCGCTGGCGCACCGCCGCGGACGTCCGAGGCGCTCCGCGGTGCCGCAGCCCGACCCGCGGCGCCGGATGGACGCGGTGGACGTCGCGTCGGCCGCCGCGGCCGCGCTCGACGGGGCCGTCGCGCACGGCATGCCGCCCTCCCGAGTCGTCGCCGACCTCACCCAGGGCGTGAGCGTGGGCGAGCGCGAGGACACCACCCCGGTGCCCGCCGCGGTGCCACCGCCGGATCCGGTGCCGGTCCCAACGCCGGTCCCGGCCGCGCGCCCCAGGCAGGAGCGGCCGTCCACCGGTGGCGTCCCCGACCTGACCAAGAAGGCCCCCGAGGAGCCCCGCGACCTGCCCGCGCGCGCGGAGCAGCTCCAGCTGTCCGGTGACATCACCTACGCTCTGCCGTCGCTCGACCTGCTCACCCGGGGCGGCCCCGGCAAGGCGCGCAGCGCGGCCAACGACGCGGTCGTCGCCTCGCTCACCCAGGTCTTCACCGAGTTCAAGGTCGACGCGGCCGTCACCGGCTTCACCCGGGGCCCGACGGTCACCCGCTACGAGGTCGAGCTCGGCCCCGCCGTGAAGGTCGAGCGGATCACCGCGCTGACGAAGAACATCGCGTACGCCGTGGCCAGCCCCGACGTGCGGATCATCAGTCCCATCCCCGGCAAGTCGGCGGTCGGCATCGAGATCCCGAACACCGACCGGGAGATGGTCAACCTCGGTGACGTGCTGCGCCTCGCGGAGTCCGCCGAGGACGACGACCCGATGCTGGTCGCCTTCGGCAAGGACGTCGAGGGCGGATACGTGATGCACTCGCTGGCGAAGATGCCGCACATGCTGGTCGCGGGCGCCACCGGCTCCGGCAAGTCGTCCTGCATCAACTGCCTGATCACCTCGATCATGATGCGGGCGACCCCGGAGGACGTCCGGATGATCCTCGTCGACCCCAAGCGCGTGGAGCTGACCGCCTACGAGGGCATCCCGCACCTGATCACGCCGATCATCACGAACCCCAAGCGGGCCGCCGAGGCCCTGCAGTGGGTGGTGCGCGAGATGGACCTGCGCTACGACGACCTCGCCGCCTACGGCTACCGGCACATCGACGACTTCAACCGCGCCGTCCGCGAGGGCAAGGTCAAGCCGCCGGAGGGCAGCGAGCGCGAGCTCCATCCGTACCCGTACCTGCTGGTGATCGTGGACGAGCTGGCCGACCTCATGATGGTCGCCCCGCGGGACGTCGAGGACGCCATCGTGCGCATCACGCAGCTCGCGCGTGCGGCCGGCATCCACCTGGTGCTCGCCACCCAGCGCCCGTCGGTCGACGTGGTCACCGGCCTGATCAAGGCGAACGTGCCCTCCCGGCTGGCATTCGCCACTTCCTCGCTCGCCGACTCCCGGGTCATCCTCGACCAGCCCGGCGCCGAGAAGCTGATCGGCAAGGGCGACGGCCTCTTCCTGCCGATGGGCGCGAACAAGCCCACGCGTATGCAGGGCGCGTTCGTGACCGAGGCCGAGGTCGCGCTCGTCGTGCAGCACTGCAAGGACCAGATGGCGCCCGTCTTCCGCGACGACGTCACCGTGGGCTCCAAGCAGAAGAAGGAGATCGACGAGGACATCGGCGACGACCTCGACCTGCTGTGCCAGGCGGCCGAGCTGGTCGTCTCCACCCAGTTCGGGTCGACGTCCATGCTGCAGCGCAAGCTCCGGGTCGGCTTCGCCAAGGCGGGGCGGCTCATGGACCTGATGGAGTCCCGCAACATCGTGGGACCGAGCGAGGGTTCGAAGGCGCGTGACGTTCTCGTCAAACCGGACGAGCTGGACAACGTACTCGCGCTGATCCGTGGGGAGTCGGACGGGTAGGGCGGCGGGCCGCCCGGCGTGTCGGTGTTACGCCGGGTGGCGGCAGCGCCGTGATCCACCCGTTAGGGAGCGGCGGGCAACCGTTTCCCCTCGCTGTACGTCAAGTTGAGCGAAAGGACCGGTACGGATCCCGTCCTGGGGTATGTGTCAGTCCCACCATCGGGTTGTCGGGCCATACCGATGGCGTACAAAGACCCCCCGCCCGGTCGCCCCACCCTTTCGTACCCGCCTAGACTGAACCTCCAGCACAGGTGGCTCACACGCTCGAAAGGCGCCCCCGTGTCCATCGGCAACTCCCCTGAAGACGAGCGTCCGTTCCACGACGTGTCCGAGGAAGCCCGTCCCTCCGTCGGCCGTGCCCTGCGGCAGGCGCGCATCGCGGCCGGCCTCACGGTCGACGACGTCAGCAGCGCCACCCGTGTCCGAATCGCCATCGTGCACGCCATCGAGGCGGACGACTTCGCCCCGTGTGGCGGCGACGTGTACGCGCGCGGGCACATCCGCACGCTGGCCAGGGCCGTGCGTCTCGACCCCGCCCCGCTGATCGCGCAGTACGACGCCGAGCACGGCGGGCGGCCCGCGCCCACCCCGGCCGCGCCGATGTTCGAGGCGGAACGTATCCGCCCCGAGCGCCGGGGACCCAACTGGACCGCGGCGATGGTCGCCGCGATCGTCGCCGTCGTCGGTTTCGTCGGGTTCAGCGCCTTCAAGGGCGGCGACGGCGGCAACGACGCCAAGTCGCAGGTCGCCGAGGGCGCCTCGGCCAAGCCCAGCAAGTCGTCCTCGCCCACCACCAAGAAGGACAAGCCCGCCGCGCCGTCGTCGGAGCCGTCCGACAGCGCCATCGCCGCCGCGCCGCAGGACAAGGTCACCGTCCAGGTCAGCGCGCCGAACGGGCGCAGCTGGATCTCCGCCAAGGACCACAACGGCCGGATGCTCTTCGACGGGCTGCTGAAGAAGGGTGAGTCCAAGACCTTCCAGGACAGCTCCAAGATCAACCTGATCCTCGGTGACGCCGGCGCGATCGAGCTGTACGTCAACGGAAAGAAGATCGAGGACGACTTCCGGCCCGGCGCCGTGGAGCGTCTGACCTACACGAAGGGCGACCCCGAGGCCGGATAGGCGCAGACGGGACGCGGGTGTGACGGGGTTGGCCAAGATCGGCCAACCCCGTCGACGTGGGGTGTCAGCCAGACAAAGTAGTCTTGAGCCCATGCCTGAACGCCGTACCGTCGCACTCGTCACTCTTGGCTGCGCCCGCAACGAGGTGGACTCGGAGGAGCTCGCAGGCCGTTTGGAGGCGGACGGCTGGCAGCTCGTCGAGGACGCCGCGGACGCCGATGTCGCCGTGGTCAACACCTGTGGTTTCGTCGAGGCCGCCAAGAAGGACTCCGTCGATGCCCTCTTGGAGGCCAACGACCTCAAGGACCATGGCAGAACCCAGGCCGTGGTGGCGGTGGGCTGCATGGCCGAGCGGTACGGCAACGAACTGGCCGCGGCGCTGCCCGAGGCAGACGGCGTGCTCGGCTTCGACGACTACGCCGACATCTCCGACCGCCTGCAGACCATCCTCTCCGGCGGCATCCACGCCGCGCACACCCCGCGCGACCGCCGCAAGCTGCTGCCGATCAGCCCCGCCGAGCGGCAGGATTCCGCCGCCGCCGTGGCGCTGCCCGGCCACGGCCCGACCGACCTCCCGGAGGGCGTCGCGCCCGCCTCAGGCCCGCGCGCGCCCCTGCGCCGCCGTCTGGACGGCTCGCCGGTGGCCTCGGTCAAGCTCGCCTCCGGCTGCGACCGGCGCTGCTCCTTCTGCGCCATCCCCTCCTTCCGCGGCTCCTTCATCTCCCGCCGTCCGAGCGACGTGCTGAACGAGACCCGCTGGCTGGCCGAGCAGGGGGTGAAGGAGATCATGCTGGTCTCCGAGAACAACACCTCCTACGGCAAGGACCTGGGCGACATCCGCCTGCTGGAGTCCCTGCTGCCCGAGCTGGCGGAGGTCGACGGCCTCGAGCGGGTGCGCGTGAGCTACCTGCAGCCGGCCGAGATGCGTCCCGGCCTGATCGACGTCCTGACCTCCACCCCGAAGGTCGTCCCCTACTTCGACCTGTCCTTCCAGCACTCCGCGCCCGGCGTGCTGCGCGCCATGCGCCGCTTCGGCGACACCGACCGCTTCCTGGAACTGCTGGACACCATCCGCGGCAAGGCCCCGCAGGCCGGCGTGCGCTCCAACTTCATCGTCGGCTTCCCCGGCGAGAGCGAGTCCGACCTGGCCGAACTGGAGCGCTTCCTGAACGGCGCCCGGCTGGACGCCATCGGTGTCTTCGGCTACTCCGACGAGGAGGGCACGGAAGCGGCCACGTACGACGACAAGCTCGACGAGGACGTCGTCGCCGAGCGCCTCGCCCGTGTCTCCCGGCTCGCCGAGGAACTCGTCTCCCAGCGCGCCGAGGAGCGCCTCGGGGAGACCGTGCACGTCCTCGTGGAGTCCGTCGACGGCGAGGACGGCGTGTACGGCCGGGCCGCGCACCAGGCGCCGGAGACCGACGGCCAGGTGCTGCTCACGAGCGGCGAGGGTCTGAGTGTGGGACGTATGGTCGAGGCGAAGGTGGTCGGCACGGAAGGTGTCGACCTGGTCGCCGAGCCGCTGACGGGCTCGCCGTCGTGCAGTGAGGAGGCGGGCAGATGACCGGAGTCCCGGCGTCCGCGGCGGGCGGCTCCACCGGTGCGCACGGCGCACGTGGTGCGGCCGCCGCCGACGGTTCCGCCACCGAGGTCTCCGGCTCCGTCGCCCGTTCCACCGCTCCGGCCCCCGGTCCGGAGGGCGGTGCGCGCCCCCCGCGCGGCGGGAAGCTGACGGCCGCGGCCGTCAACCAGGCCAGCGTGTGGAACGTGGCCAATCTGCTGACGATGCTCCGGCTGCTGCTCGTGCCCGGCTTCGTGGCGCTGATGCTGGCGGACGGCGGCTACGACCCGGCCTGGCGCTCGCTCGCCTGGGCGGCCTTCGCCGTCGCCATGATCACCGACCTGTTCGACGGGCACCTGGCGCGCACCTACAACCTGGTCACCGACTTCGGGAAGATCGCCGACCCCATCGCCGACAAGGCGATCATGGGTGCGGCGCTCATCTGTCTGTCGGCCCTGGGCGATCTGCCGTGGTGGGTCACCATCGTCATCCTGGGCCGGGAACTCGGCGTCACCCTGCTGCGTTTCCTCGTCATCCGCTACGGCGTGATCCCCGCGAGCCGGGGCGGCAAGGTCAAGACGCTCACCCAGGGCGTCGCCGTCGGGATGTACGTCCTGGCACTGACGGGGTGGCTGGCGACCATGAGGTTCTGGGTGATGGCCGCGGCGGTCGTGCTCACCGTCGTCACCGGCCTCGACTACGTGCGACAGGCCATTGTGCTGCGCCGGCGGGGAATCGCCGAACGTGCGGCGGCGTTGGAGGAGAGGGAAGCGTGAGTTCCCCTGCCACCGAACTGGTGCGGCTACTGACCGTGAGGGGCGAGAGCCTCGCCGTCGCGGAGTCCCTCACCGGTGGACTGGTGGCGGCGGAGATCACGGCCGTCCCCGGGGCGTCCAAGGTCTTCCGCGGCTCGGTCACCGCGTACGCCACCGAGCTGAAGCGGCAACTGCTCGGGGTCGACGCCACCCTGCTGGCGGAGCGGGGCGCGGTGGATCCGCAGGTGGCGGCGGAGATGGCGGCCGGGGTACGCAAGGCCCTGGGTGCCGACTGGGGCCTCGCGACGACCGGGGTCGCCGGGCCCGACCCGCAGGACGGACAGCCCGTGGGAACGGTCTTCGTCGCCGTCGACGGGCCGCTCACCACCCACCCGGGTTCTGCCGGTGGCGGAAAAGTGGAGGCGCTGCGGTTGAACGGCAACCGTGCGGAAATTCGTATGGAGAGTGTACGGAGCGTACTCGCACTGCTTCTGAAGGAGCTTGCGGGCCAACAGACCGGGAATGAGCGGGCACAGGATACGGAACGGAACGGGGGGTTTTGATGTTTGCAGCCCTGAGTGAACACGACATCGCTCCCCGCACGGCCGCGGCGCAAGGCGGTACGGTGGGGCGAGAAGGATGCGGCTACGCGGTCCGAGGAGGGAGCCACCGATGATTCTGCTCCGTCGCCTGCTGGGTGACGTGCTGCGTCGGCAGCGCCAACGCCAGGGCCGTACTCTGCGCGAAGTCTCCTCGTCCGCCCGAGTCTCACTCGGCTATCTCTCCGAGGTGGAGCGGGGGCAGAAGGAGGCTTCCTCCGAGCTGCTCTCCGCCATCTGCGACGCGCTGGACGTACGGATGTCGGAACTCATGCGGGAGGTGAGCGACGAACTGGCGCTCGCCGAACTGGCCCAGTCCGCCACGGCCACCGAACCCGTGCCCACGCCGGTCCGTCCGATGCTGGGTTCCGTGTCGGTGACCGGTGTGCCACCGGAACGGGTGACCATCAAGGCGCCCGCCGAGGCGGTGGACGTGGTCGCCGCGTGACATACGCGAGCACGGCCTGACCACCCGATACGTGCGAAGCCCCGGCCGGGGCTCTCCAGGCAGACCCTGGGAGGCCCGGCCGGGGCTTCTGTGCTGTCCGGGGGACGCCCGCCCGAGGCCGCGCCCGTTTGCCGGTACCCGGGACGGCGGTCATCGTGGAGGTGACCTGACCGGCGCCGAACCCACCGGAGGAAGCGGATGTACGTCGTGAAGAGCCCGCTGCCCGACGAGGCACTGAAGACCGTGTCGGAGGCCTTGCAGGGCGCACTGGTGGACCTGGTCGACCTCTCGCTGGTCGCCAAGCAGATCCACTGGAACGTCGTCGGACCCCGCTTCCGCTCCATCCACCTCCAGCTCGACGAGGTCGTCGCCTCCGCGCGCGCCCACTCCGACACGGTGGCCGAGCGGGCCTCGGCCCTCGGCGTCCCACCGGACGGCCGCGCGTCCACGGTCGCCGCCACCAGCGGCATCGGAACCACTCCGGCCGGCTGGATCAAGGACGCGGACGCCGTCCGGGCGATGGTCGACGCGCTGGGCGCGGTGATCACGCGGATGCGGGAGCGGGTGGCGGCCACCGGCGAGCCCGATCCGGTCTCCCAGGACCTCTTCATCGGGATCACCGCCGACCTGGAGAAGCACCACTGGATGTTCCAGGCGGAGAACGCGTGAGGAGCCGCCCCGGGCCGGCCGCCCCGCACCGGATCGCGTGCCCGGTGTCCGCACGTCAGTGAGCCCTCGGTGCGCCTCCCGTCCGGGTCGGGCGGTGTTCCGGCGTCCGGCTGGAGGTGGCGGCCATGGTGATACGGATGCTGCGCTGGGGAACCGCTCTCGGCCTGGGCGCCGTGTGGTGGTGGGCCGTACTCCGGATCGCCCTCGGGCAGGGCGCGGGCGTGCTCGAAGGAGCCGTCGCCGTCGGCGGCTGGGGGCTCAGCGTTCTGCCGGTGCACTGCGTGCCCAAGGGGCGGGCGGCGGGGGCCGTGGCGGCGGGGCGGTGGACGGCCGCCTGGCGGGCGGGGAGTGTCATCACGGCGGCGCCGGGCCCCTTTTCGGAGCCGGCGGATCAGGTCCGGTGCGACGGCGGCACCTCGGGCACCGCGCCGGCCGACCTTGGTGACGACCGTCTCTGACGCGTGGATCGCGTCCCTGACGGAGCGTGGATCGCGTATCTGACGGAGCACCTTAGCGTGCCTGACGGAGCGTCGTTCAGCTGGAGGATGACCGGCGGGGATGGCGCTCACGCCAGGCCTG
This sequence comes from Streptomyces sp. NPDC002386, assembly GCF_053593175.1. NCBI lineage: Bacteria > Bacillati > Actinomycetota > Actinomycetes > Kitasatosporales > Streptomycetaceae > Streptomyces > Streptomyces sp. NPDC002386. The sequence continues at coordinate 56,838 of NZ_JBSFBX010000026.1, read as the reverse complement.
GGCCGTGCCCCGTGCGGGCGCCGGGCCCGTCTGGCAGTGAGGGCACCAGTAGGTGGGGCGTTCCTGGTAGCCGTCGCCCTGATCGGCGACCCGGATCGAGGCACGGCAGCGAAGGCAAGGACGCGGGGCGCGCCCGTACACGAAGAGGTCCTGCTGATGCAGCCCCGTGGTCTGCCGGACCGGGCGGTCGCGATTGCTCTCCAGCAGCTTCTTGGCGAGTCCGATCAGCCGGGTGGCGCGGTCCGCCGGCAGGGCGCCCACCGGCAGCCACGGGGTCGCGCCGACCAGGAAGCAGAGCTCGCACTTGTAGACGTTGCCGATGCCGGCCAGGTTGCGCTGGTCGAGCAGGGCCTCGCCGAGCTGACGGCCGGGATCGGCGAGCAGGTTGGTGAGGGCGAGCTCCGGGTTCCAGTCCGGGCCGAGCAGGTCGGGGCCGAGGTGGCCGACGGCCTGCTCCTCCTCGCCGGTGCGCAGCAACTCCACCAGCGGGAGGCGGTAGCCGACGGCCACGCGGTCCGCGGTGCCGAGGATCACCCGGATCTGGTGGGCCGGGCCGCCGCGCCAACGCTCGTCGGTGCCGAACACCTTCCAGGCGCCCTCCATGCGCAGATGCGTGTGCAGGGACAGGCCGCCCTCGAAGCGGGTGAACAGGTGCTTGCCGCGTGCGATCGAGCTCAGCACCGCGCGACCGGTGAGATCGACCGTCGCGTACTGCGGCACCCGGAAGTCACTGCGGATCAGCACCTTGCCCGCGAGGGCCTCGTGCAGCCGTTTCGCGGCCCGCCAGACCGTGTCACCTTCGGGCATGCGTCAAGGGTGCCACGGACGGGTGATGTGCGGTGGTGCGCATGGGGCGCGGGGGCCGCCGTGTCTCAGGCACGCAGACGCAGACCACGCGGGGTCGCGATGAAGCCGGCTCCTTCCAGCAGGGCGCCCAGGGGAGAGGTCAGGGCCTGGGCGCCGTTGATGCGCTCGACCGTGACCGTGCCGAGGGAGCCCGCTCGGGCGGCCGAGGCCAGGGCCTGGGCCGCGGTGCGCAGGCGTGGATCGTCGTCAGCTGCCGCGTCCGGGTCGGCGGGCCAGGCCAGCAGGGTCTTGCCGCCGCGCTCCATGTACAGCGTCAGCTCGCCCTCCACCAGCACCACGAGCGAACCGGCCTTGCGGCCCGGCTTGTGTCCCGCGCCGGTCGGCGGTTCGGGCCAGGGAAGGGCCGCGCCGTAGGCGCTGGCGGGGTCGGCCGCGGCGAGGACCGCGGCACGCGGGTCGGGGTCGGAGGACCGGCCACGGCGGTCGCCGAAATCGCGGTTGCCGTACGGGCCGTAAGCGGGACCGCCGCCTCTGGGGCCGCCGTAGCCGGGAGCGGCGAAGGGGCCCGCGGGGGTGCGGTCGCGTGGGGAGACGTACTCGTCCGGGGCGGATCCGTTGTTCCCGGGCGGCCAGGTGAAGCCGCCGTCGCCCGGCAGTGCCGCCTCGTCCGGCGGCCAGGTGAAGTCGCCGTCGAGGCCCGGATGGGCGAGTCCGCCGTCGGCCTGCTCGAAACCGCCGGGAGTGGTGTGACCGGCGGTGTCCCGGTCGGGGACCGCGCCGCCGGCGGGGAAGGACGAGGCGCCGTGGCCGCCGCCGAAGCCGTTGGGCAGGCCCTGCCCGCGTTCTCGGGCGTTGGAGACCGCCCGGAGGCGGTCGACCGCGCCGTCCATCGCGAACTGGGCGGCGCCCAGCCCTTCGACCACGTAACCCCGTCTGGCCTGCCCGCTGTCCTCGAAGGCGGACAGCACGCGGTACACGGCGGAGAAGCCGCCCTCGACGCCCTCCGCGGCCACCGCTCCCCGGGTGACCACGCCGTGCCGGTCGAGCAGGGTGCGGGCGAGCGCGTGTGCGCGCACCGTGGCGTCCGGTTCGGCCGTGGGCAGGAGGGACCATCGGCCGGCCACCGTCGGCGGGCCGGTGCGCGAGGTGGCGCGGGCCGCCGCGGTCAGGGAGCCGTAACGGCCGCGCGGGACGGTGCGCTTGGCGCGATGGGCCGTGGAGCCCGCGGTACGGCCGGAGCCGAGCAGGGCGCGCATCGGTGTGAGGGTGTCGTTGGTGAGCCGTCCCGACCAGGCCAGATCCCACAGGGCGTCGGCCAGTTGGGGATCGCCGGCCTCGGGGTGCGTGGTGGCGCGCACCTGGTCGGCGATCTGACGGAAGAACAGGCCGTAGCCGCCGGAAAGGGTGTCCAGCACCGACTGGTGCAGCGCCGTCAGTTCGAGCGGGTGCGGCTGGGGAAGCAGCAGCGGTGCCGCGTCCGCCATGTACAGGGAGACCCAGCCGTCCTTGCCGGGCAGGGCGCCCGCTCCGGCCCACACGACCTCGCCGGCCGCGGTGAGTTCGTCGAGCATCGCGGGCGTGTAGCCCGCGACGCGTGAGGGCAGGACCAGCTTCTCCAGGGCGGAGGCGGGCACCGAGGCGCCCTGCAGCTGCTCGATGGCACGCACCAGTCCGTCGATGCCGCGCAGTTCGTGCCCCTTGCCGATGTGCTGCCACTGGGGCAGGAACTGGGCGAGCGCGGCGGGCGGCACGGGTTCCAGCTCATGGCGCAGGGCCGCCAGGGAGCGGCGGCGCAGCCGCCGCAGCACGGCCGCGTCGCACCATTCCTGGCCGATGCCCGCCGGGTGGAACTCGCCCTGGACGACGCGCCCGGCCGCGGCCAGCCGCTGCAGGGCGCCCTCGGTGACCGCGACGCCCAGACCGAAGCGTGCCGCCGCCGTGGCCGACGTGAAGGGGCCGTGGGTGCGCGCGTACCGAGCGAGGAGGTCGCCGAGCGGATCCTTGACCGGTTCGGTGAATGCCTCGGGTACGCCCACGGGCAGCGCCGTGCCGAGGGCGTCCCGCAGGCGGCCCGCGTCCTCCACGGCCGCCCAGTGGTCGGTGCCGGCGATGCGCACCCGGATGGCGCGGCGCGCGGCGGCCAGGTCCCGCGCCCACTGCGGCTCGGCTCCCCGTTCGGCCAGCTCGGCGTCGGTCAGCGGGCCGAGCAGCCGCAGGAGGTCGGCGACCCCTTCGAGGTCCTTGACCCGGCGGTCCTCCGTAAGCCACTGCAGCTCGCGCTCCAGCTCGGTCAGCACGTCGGCGTCGAGCAGTTCGCGCAGCTCCGCCTGCCCCAGCAGTTCGGCCAGCAGCCGGGAGTCCAGGGAGAGCGCGGCCGCGCGGCGCTCGGCGAGCGGCGAGTCCCCCTCGTAGAGGAACTGGGCGACGTAGCCGAAGAGGAGGGAGCGGGCGAAGGGCGACGGCTCGGGGGTGGTGACCTCGACCAGGCGGACCTTGCGCGACTCGATGTCGCCCATCAGCTCGACGAGCCCGGGGACGTCGAACACGTCCTGCAGGCATTCGCGGATCGCCTCCAGGACGATCGGGAACGAGCCGAACTCGCTCGCCACCTGGAGCAGCTGGGCGGCGCGCTGGCGCTGCTGCCACAGCGGCGTGCGCTTGCCCGGGTTGCGGCGCGGCAGCAGCAGCGCGCGGGCGGCGCATTCGCGGAACCGGGAGGCGAACAGGGCGGAGCTGCCGACCTGGTCGGTGACGATCTGGTCGACCTCGCCCTTGTCGAAGGCGACGTCCCCGGCCCCGATCGGGGCCTGCTCGCTGTCGTACTCGGCGCCGGCCCTCACCGGTTCCTGGTCGAGCAGGTCCAGGCCCATCAGATCGGCGTCCGGCAGGCGCAGCACGATGCCGTCGTCGGCGTGCATGACCTGCGCGTCCATGCCGTAGCGCTCGGACAGGCGGGCCCCCAGGGCGAGGGCCCAGGGGGCGTGGACCTGGGCGCCGAAGGGGGAGTGCACGACGACCCGCCAGTCGCCCAGCTCGTCGCGGAAGCGCTCGACCACGATGGTGCGGTCGTCCGGGACGTGCCCGCAGGCCTCGCGCTGTTCGCTCAGGTAGGACAGGACGTTGTCCACCGCCCAGGTGTCCAGGCCCGCGCGGAGCAGGCGCTGCCGGGCGTCGTCCTTCGGCAGCGAGCCCACCTCGCGCAGGAACGCGCCCACCGCGCGGCCCAGTTCGAGGGGACGGCCGAGCTGGTCGCCCTTCCAGAAGGGCAGTCGGCCCGGCACACCGGGCGCGGGGGAGACCAGGACACGGTCGCGCGTGATGTCCTCGATGCGCCACGAACTGGTGCCCAGGGTGAAGACGTCTCCCACCCGGGACTCGTAGACCATCTCCTCGTCGAGCTCGCCGACCCGGCCGCCGCCCTTCTTGGGGTCGGAACCGGCGAGGAAGACCCCGAAGAGGCCCCGGTCGGGGATCGTGCCGCCGGAGGTGACCGCGAGACGCTGGGCGCCCGGGCGGCCGGTGATCGTGCCGGCCACGCGGTCCCACACCACGCGCGGGCGCAGCTCCGCGAACGCGTCGGACGGATAGCGGCCCGCCAGCATGTCCAGCGTCGCGGTGAACGCCGACTCGGGAAGCGAGGCGAAGGGAGCCGCGCGGCGGATCACGGTCAGCAGGTCGTCGAACTGCCAGGTGTCCAGCGCCGTCATGGCGACGAGCTGCTGGGCGAGCACGTCCAGCGGGTTGCCGGGGACCCGCAGGGACTCGATGGCGCCCGAGCGCATCCGCTCGGTGACCACGGCGGACTGGACCAGGTCGCCCCGGTACTTGGGAAAGACGACACCGGTGGAGACGGCGCCCACCTGGTGGCCGGCGCGGCCGACGCGCTGGAGCCCGGAGGCCACCGACGGCGGGGACTCCACCTGGACGACGAGGTCGACCGCACCCATGTCGATGCCCAGCTCCAGACTGGAGGTGGCGACCACGGCGGGCAGCCGGCCCGCCTTCAGGTCCTCCTCGACGAGGGCGCGCTGCTCCTTGGAGACCGAGCCGTGGTGCGCGCGGGCGATCACCGGGGGCGCGCCCTGGGCCGCCCCCGAGCCGCCCATCAGCTCGGCCGGCGAGTGGTGCTCGTCCAGGGACTCACCGGTCGCCCGCTCGTAGGCGATCTCGTTGAGCCGGTTGCACAGCCGCTCGGCCAGGCGCCGCGAGTTCGCGAACACGATCGTGGACCGGTGCGCCTGCACCAGGTCGGTGATCCGCTCCTCGACGTGCGGCCAGATCGAGGGCCGCTCGGCCCCGTCGCCGTTGTCGGCGGCCGGGGAACCGCCCAGCTCGCCCATGTCCTCGACCGGTACGACCACGGACAGGTCGAACTCCTTGCCGGACTCAGGCTGGACGATCTCCACCTTGCGGCGGGGCGAGAGGTACCGGGCCACCTCGTCCACCGGACGCACCGTCGCCGACAGCCCGATGCGGCGGGCGGGCCGCGGCAGCAGTTCGTCCAGCCGCTCCAGGGACAGCGCGAGGTGCGCGCCGCGCTTGGTGCCCGCGACCGCGTGCACCTCGTCCAGGATCACCGTCTCGATGCCGGCCAGCGCGTCGCGCGTGGCCGAGGTCAGCATCAGGAACAGCGACTCGGGGGTCGTGATCAGGATGTCCGGCGGGCGGGTGGACAGCGCGCGGCGCTCGGCGGGCGGGGTGTCGCCGGAACGGATGCCGACCTTGACCTCGGGCTCGGGCAGGCCGAGGCGTACGGACTCCTGGCGGATGCCGGTCAGCGGGCTGCGCAGGTTCCGCTCGACATCGACCGCGAGGGCCTTCAGCGGGGACACGTACAGCACCCGGCAGCGCTTCTTCGGGTCGGCCGGCGGAGGCGCCGAGGCGAGCTGGTCCAGCGCGGCGAGGAACGCGGCCAGCGTCTTGCCCGAGCCGGTGGGGGCCACCACCAGTACGTCCGAGCCCGCGCCGATGGCCTGCCAGGCGCCCGCCTGGGCCGCGGTGGGCGCGGAGAACGCCCCCGTGAACCAGCCGCGGGTCGCGGGCGAGAAGCCGTCGAGGGCTCGGTGTGCGGAGCTGACCATGCCCTCCATCCTGCACCCGGCCACTGACAATCGGGCTGACCTGGGCGAAAGGGGCAGTCCCGGGCGTGGGCCGCCCGCGGACCGGGGTCCGCCGGCCTGGCGGAGAATGGAGGCATGGCGGGTTCGGCGGAGCGGGCACGGCACTGGCGGTACGAGTCGCTGCCCGGTGTCGACCTGCTGCGTGCCCGGTACATCCACAAGACCTTCGTCCGGCACACCCACGAGAACTTCGTGATCGCGGCCATCGCCGACGGCGTCGAGGTCTTCCACCACCGGGGCTCCGACGTGTCCGCGGGCGCGGGCGCCCTCGCGCTGGTCAACCCGGACACCCCGCACACCGGCCGGGCCGGGGTCCCCGAGGGCTGGCGCTACGGCGCGGTCTATCCGTCGCCCGAGGTGGTGGCCGCGATCGCGGCCGAGACCACCACGATCCGCGGTACCCCCGGCTTCGTCAGCCCGGTCCTCGACGACCCGTATACCGTCCGCCTGGTCCACCAGGTGCTGCGCGCCGCCGAGGAGGGCAACGCGCTCGCGGCCGACACCCTGCTGCGGGTGGCCGTGACCAGGCTGCTGCGGCTCAACGGCGGCGCGCTGCCGCAGCGGACGCGCCGGACGGCCGGCGCCCGGATCGCGGCACGCGCGCGTGGCGTACTGCAGGAGGAGATGGCCGCGCCGCCGACCCTGGAACGCCTGGCCGCCGACCTCGGGACCAGCCCGTTCGCCCTGCTGAGGGCGTTCCGCGACACCTACGGGATGCCACCGCACACCTGGCTGACCGACGCGCGCGTGCGCCGCGCGCGACTGCTGCTCGACGCGGGAACCGCACCCGCCGAGGCGGCCGTCGCCGTCGGCTTCACCGACCAGCCCCACCTCAACCGCCACTTCGCCCGCATCGTAGGGGTGCCCCCGGGCGCCTACCAGCGCGAGCGCAAGAACGTACAAGACCCGGGCTGAGGCCCGGACGTACCGTCCGGGGTGTGGTACGACAGACAGCACTCGCGGACATCTCCGCCGAAGGCACCGCCAAGCCCGATTCCGCCGTCGTACGCGACGCCCTGGGCGTCGGCGTCGCGGTGGGGCTCTCCGGCTTCGCCTTCGGGGTGACCTCGGCCGGCAGCGGACTCGGACTCCTCCAGACCTGCGCGCTCAGCCTCCTGGTCTTCACCGGCGCCTCGCAGTTCGCCCTGGTGGGCGCGCTCGCCGCGGGCGGCAGCCCGTTCACGGCCGCCGCCGGCGCCTTCTTCCTGGGCGTGCGCAACGCCTTCTACGGCCTGCGGCTGTCACAGCTGCTCGCCGTCCCGCGCGCGCTGCGGCCCTTCGCCGCCCAGTGGGTGATCGACGAGACCACGGCCGTGACCCTGGCCCAGCCGACCCGGCGTGCCGCGCGGATCGGCTTCACCGTGACCGGGCTCAGCCTGTACCTGCTGTGGAACCTCACCACGCTGCTCGGGGCGCTGGGGGCCGAGGCCATCGGGGACACCGACGCCTGGGGGCTGGACGCGGCCGGCCCGGCCGTCTTCCTGGCCCTGCTGGCCCCCATGCTGAAGACGCGCACCGAGCGTGCGGTGGCGGGCCTCGCCGTTCTCCTGGGCCTCGGCCTGCTGCCCGTACTGCCGGCCGGTGTGCCGGTCCTCGTGGCCGCGCTGGCGGCGCCGGTCGCGCTCTTCGTCGAGGGCCGGCGCATCGGACGCACCCGGCGGACCGCCCCGGACGCGACGCGGGAGGACCGGTGAACACCTGGACAGCCATCGGCCTGACCGTCCTCGGCTGCTACGCGGTCAAGCTCGCCGGACTGCTCGTGCCCGCGGGCGCCATGGAGCGGCCGCTCGTCAGGCGGCTCGCCGCCCTGCTGCCCGTCGCCCTGCTGGCAGCGCTCACGGCCCAGCAGACGTTCGCCGACGGGCACGCCCTAGTGCTGGACGCCAGGGCGGCGGGGCTCGGCGCGGCCGCCGTGGCGCTGGTGCTGCGCGCCCCCTTCCTGCTGGTCGTCGCCGCCGCGGTGGTGGTGACCGCGGGGGTGCGGGCGATCGGCGGCTGAGCGCGGCTCAGCCCACGAAACGGCCGTACGCCCTGAGGGTGCGCAGCGCCTCGATCGTTACCATGGGCCGCGCCTCCAGCGTCGGGGCCGGCGCCCACTGGCGCCAGCGGACGGGCCAGCCGCCGTCCTCCTGCTGCGATCCGGCGAGGTGGTCCAGGGAACGCGTCATCTCCTCGTCCGTGAACCACGCGCGCGCGAGTGACCGCGGACTCCTCGCGAAGTCGTGCGGGAAGTGGTGCTCGCCGGGGGCGTACCCGGCCGCGACCGGGTACGCGTCGAGCCGGGCCGGGTGCAGTGCCGCCAGCCGCTGTTCGCGCACCAGGCGGCCGAGCCGGTCGGCCGCCGCCTCCGCGCGCGGGCGGTCCGGCACGGAGTCCAGGAAGGCCACCGCGGCGTGCACCTCGTAGGGGTGGGACTTCCGCAGGGACTCCACCGCCTGCCAGCAGAAGTCGGTGGCCCGGAACAGCCAGGCGTGCCACACCTCGTTGCGGTGCAGCAGTCCCACCACGGGGCCGGTGGCGAGCAGCTCGCTGGGCGGGTCGTCCACGACCGGGACGAACGGTGCCACCGGGTAGCCGCGCTGGCCGGGATCGACCGCCGGCAGCGCGCCGTCCGCGGTCGAGACGGCGGTCAGGTGACGGCACACCCGCTCCGCCCGCTGCCCGCCGCAGCGCCCGATGGCGTCCAGGACGCCCAGGGCGCGCGCGGTGTGCAGGGGCTGGCTCACGGGGCCGCGCAGATCAGGCTCCAGTGCGTGGCCGTAGCCGCCGTCCTCGTTGCGGTAGGCGTTCAACGCGGCCTCCACCGGCTCGGCGGCGCCGTTCAGGAAGTGGTAGGCGAAGAGCCGCTGCTCCAGCACGCGCGCGGTGAGCCAGACGAACTGTTCGGCGCGGAAGAGCGGGGAGCGCGCCGGGGGCTTTGGGGGGAGTGGGGAAGCTCCTGATTCGGCCATGCGACAGACCGTAGGACGGAAAGCGGTCTCGGCAGGCGCCTCCGGGCGGGCCCCACCCCCAGGGGCGGGATACTGGAGTCATGCGGTTGACGGTCTTCTGGCAGCGGATGGCGGAACACTTCGGTCCGGGGTACGCCGACACCTTCGCGCGCGATCATGTGATGACGGAGCTGGGCGGGCGCACGGTGCACGAGGCACTGGACGCCGGCTGGGACGCCAAGGACGTGTGGCGCGTGGTCTGCTCGGTCATGAACGTGCCCGGGGAGAGGCACTGAGCCGACACGAGGACTCCGGGCGGCCGTGACCACCGGCGGCGTGGGCGAGACTGGGTGCGTGGCACCCACTGACGACAATGAGCCGGCCGTCCGGCACGCAGCCTCCCCGACCGCTACGCCGCCGCACGCCAGGCGGCCGGCAGACGACGACGGCGCCGCCGAGCGGCCCGGCCGCCGTATGCCGCGCTGGCTCCCGCGCGCCATGGTGCTCGCACTCGCGCTCATCGCCTCGTTCCAGCTCGGCAGCTGGGCCTTCCACCAGCTGACCGGACTGCTGATCAACATCCTGATCGCGTTCTTCCTCGCACTCGCCATAGAGCCCGCGGTGAGCTGGATGGCCGCCCACGGCATGCGCCGGGGCCTCGCCACCTTCCTGGTCTTCCTCGGTCTGACGATCGCCGCGGCCGGCTTCGTCACACTGCTCGGGTCGATGCTGGCGGGACAGATCATCAAGATGGTCGAGGGCTTCCCCGAGTACCTGGACTCGGTGATCAACTGGATCAACCACACGTTCCACATGGAACTGCGACGCGTGGACGTCCAGGAGGGGCTGCTGCACTCCGACTGGCTGCGCAAGTACGCCCAGAACAGCGCGGCCGGCGTGCTCGACGTGTCCGCCCAGGTGCTCGGCGGCCTCTTCCAGCTGCTGACGGTCGGGCTGTTCTCGTTCTACTTCGCCGCCGACGGCCCCCGGCTGCGCCGGGCGCTGTGCTCCGTCCTGCCGCCGGCGCGCCAGGCCGAGGTGCTGCGCGCCTGGGAGATCGCCGTCGACAAGACGGGCGGCTACCTCTACTCGCGCGGCCTCATGGCGCTGATCTCCGGGATCGCGCATTACATCCTGCTCGAGGCGCTGGGCGTGCCGTACGCGCCGGTGCTCGGCGTCTGGGTGGGGCTGGTCTCGCAGTTCATCCCGACCATCGGCACCTATCTCGCCGGCGCGCTGCCGATGCTGATCGCGTTCACCGTGAACCCCTGGTACGCGGTGTGGGTGCTGATCTTCGTCGTGGTGTACCAGCAGTTCGAGAACTACATGCTGCAGCCCAAGCTGACCTCCAAGACCGTGGACATCCATCCCGCCGTCGCCTTCGGCTCGGTGATCGCGGGCACCGCGCTGCTCGGCGCGGTCGGCGCGCTGATCGCCATCCCCGCGGTCGCCACGCTGCAGGCCTTCCTGGGGGCGTACGTGAAGCGGTACGCCGTCACGGACGATCCGCGGGTGCACGGACACCGCCGGCGGGATCCGGGCCGTCCCGGCGCGTTCACACGGGCGCGGCTGCTGTGGCCACGACGGCCGGGTTCGCAGGAGTCCTCCTAGCTGCGCGGGCCGTCGGCTCCGCCCTACGCGCGGCCCCGTGCGGTGCGCTTGACACCAAAATCGAACATCCATTCTTATGGAGGCTCAGGCGAGGCTCCGGACGGGGATTTTGTCCCCTTTGGATGGGGTGTGTTCCCGGGTTATCCACAGGCCGGGCCTGCGTCGGGGCGCATTGTCAGTGGCAGGCGTTAGCGTCTTTGACGTGAAGCGATCGACTCAAGCAAACCGGGTGGAACCCATGGCAGGAACCGACCGCGAGAAGGCGCTCGACGCCGCGCTCGCACAGATTGAACGACAATTCGGCAAGGGCGCTGTCATGCGCATGGGCGAGCGGTCGATGGAGCCCATCGAGGTCATCCCGACCGGGTCGACCGCGCTCGACGTGGCCCTTGGCGTCGGTGGCCTGCCGCGCGGCCGTGTGGTGGAGATCTACGGACCGGAGTCCTCCGGTAAGACCACGCTGACCCTGCACGCCGTGGCCAACGCGCAGAAGGCCGGCGGCCAGGTCGCGTTCGTGGACGCGGAGCACGCCCTCGACCCCGAGTACGCGAAGAAGCTCGGCGTCGACATCGACAACCTGATCCTGTCCCAGCCCGACAACGGTGAGCAGGCTCTGGAGATCGTGGACATGCTGGTCCGCTCCGGCGCCCTCGACCTCATCGTCATCGACTCCGTCGCGGCGCTCGTCCCGCGTGCGGAGATCGAGGGCGAGATGGGTGACAGCCACGTCGGTCTGCAGGCGCGTCTGATGAGCCAGGCGCTGCGGAAGATCACCAGCGCGCTCAACCAGTCCAAGACCACCGCGATCTTCATCAACCAGCTCCGCGAGAAGATCGGCGTGATGTTCGGCTCCCCGGAGACCACGACCGGTGGCCGGGCGCTGAAGTTCTACGCCTCGGTGCGTATCGACATCCGCCGCATCGAGACCCTGAAGGACGGCACGGAGGCGGTCGGCAACCGCACCCGCTGCAAGGTCGTCAAGAACAAGGTCGCGCCGCCCTTCAAGCAGGCCGAGTTCGACATCCTCTACGGCCAGGGCATCAGCCGCGAGGGCGGCCTGATCGACATGGGCGTGGAGCACGGCTTCGTCCGCAAGGCCGGCGCCTGGTACACGTACGAGGGCGACCAGCTCGGCCAGGGCAAGGAGAACGCCCGCAACTTCCTGAAGGACAACCCCGACCTGGCCAACGAGATCGAGAAGAAGATCAAGGAGAAGCTGGGCGTGGGTGTCCGGCCGGAGAAGCCCGCCGCCGAGCCGGGCGCGGACGCGGCGGTCGCCGCCCCTGCCGACGACACCGCCAAGACGGCGCCCGCGGCCACCAAGGCCACCAAGCCCAAGGCCGCCGCAGCCAAGAGCTGACCCGTGACACGACGAACCGACTGGGCCGAGTACGAGTACGCCGACCCCGATGCCCCGCGGGGGAGGGGCACCGGGGCCGACACGGGCTCCGCCATGGCCGGCGACGACGGAGAAGGCACCGCGGGACCCGGCGGGTACGCGGGCGGCGCACCCTACGGGGACGGCACGAGCGGGACCGATCGCCCGGGGAGGGCCACCGGATCGCGGGGCGGCCGCGGGCGCGGCCGTGGCCGCCGGCGGAGCGGCTTCGGGGAGCCGCCCGCCGAGGACGAAGGCGCCCCAGGCTCGTCGAGGGCCGAGCGGGGGGAGTCTTCGGGGGACCCGGTCGAGCGGGCGCGGGCGATCTGTCTGCGCCTGCTCACCGGGACCCCGCGCACCCGCAAGCAACTCGCGGACGCCCTGCGCAAGCGCGACATCCCCGAAGAGGCGGCCGAGGAGGTGCTCTCCCGGTTCGAGGAGGTCGGGCTCATCGACGACGGCGCGTTCGCGGAAGCCTGGGTGGAGTCCCGGCACCACGGCCGCGGACTCGCCCGCCGCGCGCTCGCCCGCGAACTGCGCACCAAGGGCGTCGAGTCCACGCTGATCGACGAGGCCGTCGCCCAACTCGACTCCGAGCAGGAGGAGGAGACCGCCCGGGAACTCGTCGCCCGCAAGCTACGGGCCACCCGTGGTCTCGAGCGCGACAAGCGGCTCCGGCGCCTGGCCGGCATGCTCGCCCGCAAGGGTTATCCCGAGGGCATGGCCCTTCGCGTCGTCCGCCAGGCGCTGGAGGAAGAGGGCGAGGACACGGAGTTCCTCGAGGGCGAGGGCTTCTGACGGCGGGCGCCCGGACACCGAGCGCCGCCGGCCGCCTGCCGGGGTGGGGTTAGCCCCCGCCCAAGACGCCGGACCACCGCAGTGCTCCGGCCGCCCCGTGCGGGCGAGGGTGTACGCACGCCCCGGACCCCGGCTCACGCCGAGGCCCGACGGCGCACGGACAACCGGGACGCACAACAGAAAAGAGCCCGCTCCGATGATGCTGCGCTACGCCCTCAAGACCGTCCGCGCCCGCAAGGCGGGCTTCCTCGGCGCCTTCCTCGCCCTCATGTGCGCGGCCGCTCTGATCACGGCCTGCGGCACTCTCCTCGACACCGGCCTGCGCGGCACGATCCGCACCGAGCGCTATGCCGCGGCTCCCGTCGTGGTCTCCGCCGACCAGTACGTCCACCGCACCACCGTGAAGCACAAGAAGGGCAAGACCAAGGTCAAGCACAAGGCGAAACCCGTCGCCGAACGCGCCTGGCTGTCAGCCGACTTGGGCACCACCCTCGCCCGCGTCCCCGGCGTCGCCCGCGTCGTGCCCGAACTGACCTTCATCGCACAGCCCTTGACCCCGGCCGCCACCGGAGGCAGAGCCGCCTACGGGCACGCCTGGGAATCGGCCGCGCTGACTCCCTACCGGCTCACCGCCGGTGACGCGCCCAAGGCCACCGGCGATCTCGTCATCGACCACGACCTCGCCGCACGCGGCCACCTCCGGCCCGGAGACCGCCTCACCGTGCAGTCGACGCGGTCGCCGCGCGACTACCGGATCACCGGTATCGCCACTCCGTCAGCGCCGGTGCGCCACCAGACCTCGCTGTTCTTCTCGAGCGCGGAGGCCCGCCGGCTGGCCGCACACCCCGGGCAGGTCAGCGCCTTCGGTGTCCTGCCGGACAGCGGAGCCGACCCCGAAACGGTGCGGCAGGCCGTGACACAGGCGCTGCACGGCACCACCGCCAAGGTCAGCACCGGCGACGCCCGCGGTCCCGTGGAATTTCTGGACGCGGCCGCCGCCCGCACCCGGCTGGTCAGCATGGGCGGCGCGATGGGCGGCACCTCGCTGCTGGTGGCGGTGCTCGTGGTCGTCGGCACCTTCGCGCTCACCGTCCAGCAGCGCCACCGTGAACTAGCCCTGCTCCGGGCCATCGCCGCCACGCCCGGACAGGTCCGCAAGCTGCTCGGCCGGGAGGCGCTGATCATCGGCGCGGCGGCGGGCACCGCCGGAGCGCTCCTCGGGCTGCCGCTGGGCGGCCTGCTGCACTCCAGGTTCGTCGCCCTGGGCGCCGTACCCGACACGCTTCAGCACACCACCAGCGTCCTCCCTCCGTTCGCCGGCCTCGCCGCTACCCTGCTCGGCGCCTGGGCGGCGGCCCGGATCGCCTCCCGCAGGGTCGCCCGGATCCGTCCGGCGGAAGCCCTGGCCGAGGCCAGGACCGAGCACGGCCGGCCGGCCTGGGGGCGTATCGCCGCCGGTCTGCTGCTCCTCGCCGGCGGCATCGTCCTCGTCGCCGTCCTCACCGCCCTGCGCACCGAGCCCGCCTCGACCCCCGTCACCTTCCTCGCCGTCGTCGTGCTGTCCACCTCCGTCGCTCTGCTCGGTCCTCTCCTGGTCAAGGCGGCCGCGCTGCTGCTCGCCGTACCGCTGCGGCTCACCGGCCACGGCGGACGGCTCGCCACCGCCAACCTGCGCGGCAACGCCGCCCGGATGGCTTCCGTCGTCACCCCCCTCACCCTGCTCATCGGCATGACCTGCACCGTCCTGTTCGTCCAGTCGACCCTCGGCGGCGCCGCCCGGGCCCAGGCACGCGAGGGTGTCACCGCCGACTGGGTCGTCGCCGCCCAGGGACCCGGTGTCCCGGGTGAGGCCGCGCGGCTGCTGCGGGCCCGGCACGACACCGTCACCGAGGTGGTGCGCACCACCGTCCGTATCGGCCTCGACAAGTACCCCGCCCAGGGCGTCACCCCGGCCGGCCTCACCCGCACCTGGAACCCGCGGGTCACCGCCGGCTCCCTCGCGGACCTCGCGCCCGGCACCGTCGCCGTCAGCCGACTGGCGGCGGATCAGCATCACTTGAAGCCCGGAAGCAGCCTGAAGCTGACGCTCGGCGACGGGACGCCCGCCACGCTCACCGTCGTCGCCGTCTATGCCCGGGGTCTCGGCTTCGGCGACCTCACGCTCGCCCACGACCTCCTGGCCCGCCACATGGACAATCCGCTCGCCTCCTCCGTGCTCGTCGCCACGACCCGTACAAAGACACAACTCGTGACTACGCTCCGTGAGTTCCCGGGTCTGGAAATTCTTTCACCGGCTGCCGCCGACTCCCTTCAAGCCGAACGGCAGCAGGCGAACGCCGAGGTCAACTACCTGGCCATGGGACTGGTACTGGCATTCACGGCCATCGCGGTCGTCAACACCCTCGCGATGTCCGTCGCGGAGCGTGTGCGGGAGTTCGCCCTGCTCCGTCTCGCCGGCGCGACCCGCCGTCAGGTGCTGCGCATGCTCCGCACCGAGGCGCTGGCCGTGCTGCTCCTCGCCGTCGCGCTCGGCAGCGGCATTTCCCTCGCCGTGCTCACCGCGTTCAGCGTCGGCATGACGGGCCGGGCGGCCCCCGCGGTCACGCCGCTGCTGTACGGCGCCGTCGTCGCGGTGGGCGCGCTCCTGGCCCTCACCGCCAGTGCCCTCCCCGGGCGTGCGGCGCTTCGCGTCAGGGCGGTGACGGTGGCCACCGCGAAGGAGTAGAAGGAGCGGCGCCGGTGGCGGCGGCCCCGTGCCACCGCCGGACGTCGCCTTCCCGGCCGGAGGTCGTCTTCCCGGCCGGAGGCCGCGGGTCGCCTCCCGGCGGCGCCCCGCTCAGTCCGCCGCCGGCTCCACGGGCAGCCCCTCCGCCCGCCATGCCTGGAAGCCGCCCACCAGGTCCGTCGCCCGGTGCAGGCCCAGTTGTTGGAGGGAGGCCGCCGCCAGGCTGGAGGCGTAGCCCTCGTTGCAGATGACGACGACCCGCAGATCATGGCCGGTGGCCTCGGGCACCCGGTGGCTGCCCCGGGGATCGAGGCGCCACTCCAGTTCGTTGCGCTCGATGACCAGGGCACCGGGGATCAGCCCGTCCCGCTCGCGCAGCGCCGCGTACCGGATGTCGACCAGCAGGGCATCACCGGAGCGCGCCGCCTCGTGCGCCGCGCGCGCCTCGATGCGCCGGTAACCCGCGCGGACCCGCTCCAGCAACTCGTCGATGCCGGGCGGCCGCGCCGTCGGGTCGCCGCTCACTGCCAGTCCACCGGACGCTCGACCTGCTCCAGGCGCAGCACCGGGCCCGTGCGACTGTAGCGGCGGATCCGCGGCAGCGGCGGATAGTAGGCGTGGACCGAGATCGCGTGCCGGTCCGGGGACTCGTTGAGCACCTCGTGCACATGGTGGTGGCCGAAGGCGCGGCCGTGCCCGGCGGACAGCCGGCGCTCGCGGTCCACGTCCTCGGTGAGCTCCAGGGTCTTCCAGCCGTCGGTGGGGAGCCGGGCCGCCAGCGAGTACTCCTTGAGTTCGCCCGCAGCGGTGACGAAGGCGCCGACCGAGTCGGCGTGGTCGTGCCACCCGGTGCCACTGCCGGGCGGCCAGCCGATCAGCCAGGCCTCGCTGCCGCCGGGGCCCTCGAGGCGCACCCAGGTACGGCCCTCCGGGTCGAGCGGGAGCGAGGCGATCAGCTCGCTGTCGGCGGCCGCACGCCGCGCGAAGTCGAGGAGGTCCACCTGGGTCGGTGCCTGGACGCCGGCACCGGCCGCGGCAGGGGGTACGGAGGAATCGGTGGGCCCGTAGCGGGAGCCGCCCGCGGCGGGGGATGCGGAGGCAGTGGGGGAGACAGACACGTGCACCGTCCTGAGGGAGGTTCGCCGAATCGGACGCACGACGGCGCCCGGAAGAAAGGGAGCGAAATTCAGCAGGACGGGCGACACACGCAGCCCGCATAGCGGACGAGGTCCATATGGACCCTCCGCCACAGGCGCACACAGGTGTCGGTCACGATCCGGAGTACAGCACGCCGCCGGACACCGGTCAACTCACCGTCACCATGCGGACAGCGGGTGACGGAGTCCGGTTCATCGCACGCCGGTGCCCGTCTTCGCGTCCTGCTCGACCGCGCCGCCCACGGCCGCCTCCGCCGCCGCGTACAGGTCGGCCGGGCGTACCCCGCTCAGTGCGGTGACCAGGTGGCCGTCTGGGCGCACGAGCAGCACGCTGTGCGCCGGCGCACCCGGGTACTCCTCGGCGACCAGCAGTTCCGCCGGATGCGGCAGGGCGGTCACCGCGGCGGCGAGCCGGGGCATGACCCCGGCCGACACCCAGTGCTTTCGGTCCCACACTCCCGTGCCGGGTGCGATGAGGACGACGAGCAGCGTTCCCCGGCCCAGGCGGTCGCGCAGCCGTACGAAGGAACCATCCTCCGCCGTGACGCGCACGTCCGTGACCGGTGCGCCCGGCGCGGTCTCGACCGGGATCTCGCCCTCCAGGGGCCCCGGCGCGAGCGGCGAGTCGGCGTACGCCCCCGGCGCACCGAGTGGGCCGCGCCCCAGATGACCGTCGGTGAGCAGCGCGTCGTGGCCGCGTGCCGCGCCGGGGACGATGTGGCGCAGCCCGCCACCCCCACGCAGCACCGGCAGCACCTGGTCGGCGGCGCGCAGCCGGGCGGCGACCACCGCCCGGCGTTCGGTCTGGTAACTGTCGAGCAGGGGCTCGTGATGCCCGTGGTGCCAGGCCGGGGCCAGCTTCCAGGCGAGGTTGTCGGCGTCCCGGAGCCCCTCGTCCAGCCCCTGGGTGCCGAGCGCGCCGAGCAGGTGGGCCGCGTCCCCGGCCAGGAACACCCGGCCGGCCCGCCAGCGCCGGGCCAGCCGGTGATGGACCGTGTGGACACCGGTGTCGAGCAGCTCGTACGGGGCGGTGGCGCCGTCCGTCCAGCCCGCGAGGGTCTCGCGGATCCGGGCCACCAGCAGCTCGGGCGTGACCAGGTCCTTGCCCGGCGGCAGCAGCCAGTCCAGGCGCCACACACCGTGCGGGAGGGGGCGGGCGGTCACCTCCCCGGCCGAGGGCCCGGTCTGCCGCCACGGCGGCATCCGGTGGAGCAACGCCTGACGCTCCCGGGGAAGTTCCGTGCGCAGCGCGGCGACCGCGTGCCGTTCCACCGCCGTACGGCCCGGGAAGCGGATGTCCTGCAGTTTGCGCACCGTCGATCGGGGGCCGTCGCAGCCGACCAGGTAACTGCCGCGCCACCAGGTGCCGCTGGGGCCGCGGGTGTGCGCGGTGACGCCGGAGCGTTCCTGCTCCATGGAGTCGAGCCGGCTGTCCGCGGCGACCTTGACCAGCGGCTCGTCCGCGATGGCAGCGCGCAGAGCGCTGGTCAGCAGGTGCTGGGCGATGTGCAGTGGGGCGGGGTCCGCCGCGTCGAAGGTGATCTCACCCGTCACCTGCCGGCGCCGCACCGACCGGAATCCGGTCCATCTCATCCCCAGGTCACCGAGCGCGGTCCCGGTCAGCCGCTCCACCAGGGCGGCCGTGTCCTCGCGCAGTACGGCGGTGCGGGCCGGGCGCGGTTCGTCCTTGCCCGGGCCCTCGTCCAGGACGACGGACGGTACGTCCTGACGGGCCAGCGCCAGGGCGAGCGTGAGCCCGACGGGCCCCGCTCCGACGATGATCACCGGGTCCACGGCGCGGCGCCCCCTGCCCGCAGCGATGCCCTCAGGGATGTGTGTGAACAGAAGGTTGGAGCAGGGTGCACGATCACAGAATGTATGCAACCCATTGGCAGAGTTTGCGTCAAGCGACCGGAGGCAGTGGCGATCATGCCACTGCCTCCGGGGGCCGTATGGGTGACGTGACGGTCTGTCAGGCGATGCCACCGGGGCCGGCGCCTGCGCCGACACCGTCCCCGCCCGCCGTCGTACCCGGCGTGTCGGCGACGTCCTGGGCTCCCAGAACCGCACCGGTCGACTTCTTGCGCCGCCGCAGCCGGCCCTCGAGCCAGCTCGCGAAGGAGGTCAGCGAGAAGTTGATGACGATGTAGATCGCGGCCACCACGGTGAGACAGGCGATGATGTTGGCACCGTAGTAACCGCTCATCGTGTTCGCCGCGGAGAGCAGTTCGGGGAAGGTGAGGACCGCGCCGCCGATCGCGGTGTCCTTCACGATCACGACCAGCTGGCTGACGATCGCAGGCAGCATCGCGGTGACCGACTGGGGCAGCAGGATGAGCCGCATCACCTGGTTCTTGCGCAGGCCGATCGCGAAGGCGGCCTCGGACTGGCCCTTGGGCAGAGCGAGGATGCCGGCCCGGACGATCTCCGCGAGCACGGACGCGTTGTAGAGCACGAGACCGGTCACGACGGCGTAGAACGGCCGGTCGTTCGAACTGATGTTGGTGTACTGGGCGAACAGAGCCAGCCCGAAGATCATCAGGACCAGCACCGGGATCGCGCGGAAGAACTCGACGACGGCCGCCGCGGGCACACGTATTGAGGCGTGGTCCGAGAGGCGGGCGATACCCAGGACGGCACCCAATGGCAGCGCGATGACCATCGCAAGCGCCGCCGCCTCCAGGGTGTTCTGCAGACCCGGCCAGATGTACGTCGAGTACGCTTCCGAGCCGGTGAAGAACGGCTTCCACAGCACCCAGTCCAGCTGGCCCTTGTCGTCCAGGGCCTTGTACACCCACCACACGACGGCTGCGAGGACGACCAGGAAACCCGCCGTGTACAGGACGTTGCGCCGCTTGGCGCGGGGTCCCTGGGCGTCGTACAGGACCGAACTCATCGCTTCACCGCCACCTTCTTGCCCACCCAGCCGAGGATCAGACCGGTCGGCAGCGTCAGGCAGCAGAACCCGAAGGCGATGACAGCGGAGATGAGCAGCAGCTGTGCCTCGTTCTCCACCATCTCCTTCATCAGGAGCGCCGCCTCCGCCACGCCGATCGCGGCTGCCAGTGTCGTGTTCTTCGTCAATGCGATCAGCACGTTGGCCAGCGGGCCGACCGCCGCGCGGAAGGCCTGGGGCAGCACGATCAGGCCGAGCACCTGCGTGAAGCTCAGGCCGATGGCCCGGGCCGCCTCTGCCTGGCCGACGGGCACCGTGTTGATGCCGGCCCGGATCGCCTCGCAGACGAAGCAGGACGTATAGACGATCAGGCCGAGCACAGCCAGCCGGAAGTTGCTCGTGTCGACCACATTCGATCCGAAAGTGACGCCCAGCGTGTCCCGCAGGCCGAGGGAGGCGAACAGGATGATCACCGTGAGCGGGATGTTCCGCACGATGTTCACGTAGGCGGTGGCGAAACCGCGCATCAGCGGCACCGGCCCCACCCGCATGCCGGCCAGCAGCGTGCCCCAGATCAGGGAGCCCGCGGCGGACAGCAGTGTGAGCTGCACCGTCGTCCAGAAGGCGCCCAGAATGTCGTACTTGTCAAGAAAGTCGAACACGATCTCCCGTGCTTCCGCGTGTAGGGATGCCCGGGTGCGCCGCGGTCAGGGGCGGCGCACCCTTCGGGCGTTGCCTCAGCTCTTGATCTCGCCGATCTTCGGAGCCGGCTCGTTCTTGTATTCGGCCGGGCCGAAGTTCTTGTCCACGGCCTTCTGCCACGAACCGTCGGAGACCATCTCCTCCAGGGCCTTGTTGATCTTGGCCTTGAGGTCGCTGCCCTTCTTGACGCCGATGCCGTAGTTCTCGTTGGTCATCTTGAAGCCGCCCAGCTTGAACTTGCCCTTGAACTGGGACTGGGAGGCGTAACCGGCGAGGATCGAGTCGTCCGTGGTCAGGGCGTCGATCGCCTTGCTCTGCAGACCGGTCAGGCAGGCCGAGTACGTCGGGTACTGCTGGAGCTGCGCCTTGGGGGCCAGCTCGGCCTTGACGTTCTGCGCCGACGTCGAGCCGGTCACCGAACACAGCTTCTTCTTGTTGAGGTCCGCCGGCGACTTGATGGTCTTGTCGTTCGCGCGGATCAGCACGTCCTGGTGGGCCAGCAGGTACGGACCGGCGAAGTCGACCTTCTGCTGACGCTCCGGGGTGATCGAGTAGGAGGCGGCGATGAAGTTGACGTCGCCGCGCTGCAGCATGGTCTCGCGGTCGGCGCTCTTCGACTCCTTCCACTCGATCTGGTCCGCGCTGTAACCGAGCTTCTTCGCGACATAGGTGGCCACGTCGACATCGAAGCCCGCGTAGCCCTGCGGCGTCTTCTGGCCGATGCCGGGCTGGTCGAACTTGATGCCGATCGCGATCTTCTTGCCACCACCGGACGAGCTGCTGTCGTCGTCCTTGCCGCCGCCACAAGCGGTGGCACCCACCGCGAGGGCGAGTACGGCGGCCGAGGCGGCGGTGACCTTGCGGAGCTTCATGGGGAACATCCTTTGCGTGGTGAGAGAACGAGGCCGGTGAGGGACGGGCGACCCCGGAATGTCAGGGTGCGCCGGCTCCGCGCCGTCAGTGGTGCAGGATCTTCGACAGGAAGTCCTTGGCCCGGTCGCTGCGCGGCGCGCTGAAGAACTGGTCGGGCGCGGCCTGCTCGACGATGCGGCCGTCCGCCATGAAGACCACCCGGTTCGCGGCCGATCGCGCGAAGCCCATCTCGTGGGTGACCACGATCATCGTCATGCCCTCGCGGGCGAGCTGCTGCATGACCTCGAGGACCTCGTTGATCATCTCGGGGTCGAGCGCCGAGGTCGGCTCGTCGAAGAGCATGACCTTCGGGCCCATCGCCAGCGCCCGGGCGATGGCGACACGCTGCTGCTGACCGCCGGAGAGCTGCGCGGGGTACTTGTCGGCCTGGGTGCCCACGCCGACCCGGTCGAGCAGGGCGCGGGCCTTCTCCTCGGCCTGCTTCTTGTCCGCCCTGCGGACCTTGATCTGGCCCAGCATCACGTTCTCGAGCACGGTCTTGTGCGCGAAGAGGTTGAAGGACTGGAAGACCATGCCGACGTCGGCGCGCAGCCGGGCCAGCTCCCGGCCCTCATGGGGCAGCGGCTTCCCGTCGATCGTGATGGTGCCGGAGTCGATGGTCTCCAGCCGGTTGATGGTGCGGCACAGCGTCGACTTCCCGGACCCGGAGGGCCCGATGACCACGACGACCTCGCCGCGGGCGATCGTCAGGTCGATGTCCTGGAGCACATGCAACGCGCCGAAGTGCTTGTTGACGCTCTTCAGGACGACCAGTTCGTCGGTCGCGGCCACGTCTTCCTTGGCCACCGATACTTCGGTCATCGCTCTCGGGCTCCGTCCTCCTCGGTTTCGGTGGACAGTAGTGAGGCCCCGTGACCAGCGTCATCACATCTGAGGGGAATCTGAGCATCACGATCCGATAGCAATCGGACACGTGTCGTAGCACTTGCGTTCTGTGCCACGTATCGGGCGCATAACGGAAGCGGCAGGCAACCGGAACCCTCTTGACGCCGTCCTTGTCCATCGGCGTGACTTCCATCGTGCACGCGCGCGTGCACATGAGATACGAGCCGAACGAGAACGATGACCGTACGACCACTGAACCGGAGGGGGCGGCGATGAGACTGCTGCTCGTCGAGGACGACAACCACGTCGCCGCGGCCCTGTCCGCGGTCCTCGCGCGGCACGGGTTCGACGTCACCCACGCGCGCAGCGGCGAGGAGGCTCTCCAGGCGCTCGTTCCCGAGGGCGCCGGTTTCGGGGTGGTCCTGCTCGACCTGGGCCTGCCCGACCAGGACGGCTACGAGGTCTGCGGCAAGATCCGCAAGCGCACCAGCACCCCGGTGATCATGGTCACCGCCCGCTCCGACGTCCGCTCCCGCATCCACGGACTCAACCTGGGCGCTGACGACTACGTGGTCAAGCCGTACGACACCGGGGAGCTGCTCGCCCGGATCCACGCCGTCAGCCGGCGCAGCGTGCACGAGGACCCCGCGCCGGACGCCGCGACCGCGCTGCGGCTGGGAACCGTGCACATCGAGCTGCCCACCCGCCAGGTCAGCGTGGACGGCGCGGTGGTCCAGCTGACGCGCAAGGAGTTCGACCTGCTCGCGCTGCTCGCGCAACGGCCCGGTGTGGTCTTCCGGCGGGAGCAGATCATCAGCGAGGTGTGGCGCACCAGCTGGGAGGGGACCGGTCGCACCCTGGAGGTGCACGTCGCGTCCCTGCGCGCCAAACTGCGCATGCCCGCGCTGATCGAGACCGTACGAGGCGTCGGCTACCGGCTCGTCGCCCCGGCCGCGTAGCGGGGTCGGGTGCGCACCCGGCTGCTGCCGCTGCTCATCGTCCTGATGGCGGCCGTACTCCTCGCCCTGGGCGTGCCGCTCGCCGTCAGTCTGGCCGCCGCCCAGCAGCAGACGGTCGTCGTCGACCGGATCGACGACACCGCGCGCTTCGCCGCGCTCGCACAGTTCGTCACCGACGTCCCCACCGCGTCCCGGCCGTCCACCACGGACGAGCGCCGGCAGACCCTGCGCCGCGAACTGGACAGCTACCACGGCGTCTACGGCATCCGCGCGGGCGTCTTCTACAGCAATGACGCCGCCATGGCCAACGCCCCCGGCGACTGGCTCCTACCGCGGACGGGGGAGGTACGGGAGGCCTTCGACGAGGCGCTGCTCAGCCGCCGCAGCCACGATCCGCGGCAGGTGTGGCCCTGGCAGCGCGGCCGGCTGGTCGTCGCCTCACCGGTGATCCGGGACGGGGACGTGGTGGCGGTCGTGGTCACGGACTCGCCCACCGGACAGCTCCGCTCGCGCATCCTGCGCGGCTGGCTCGTCATCGGGGCCGGCGAGGTCGCCGCGATGCTGCTCGCCGTCGGCGCGGCGCTGCGGCTGACCGGCTGGGTGCTCAGACCGGTGCGGGTCCTGGACGCCACCACGCACGACATCGCCACCGGGCGCCTGAAGTCCCGGGTCGCGGTCGGCGGCGGCCCTCCGGAGCTCAGACGGCTGGCCCGATCGTTCAACGAGATGGCGGACAACGTCGAGGACGTCCTGGAGCAGCAGCGCGCCTTCGTCGCCGACGCCTCGCACCAGTTGCGCAATCCGCTGTCGGCGCTGCTGCTGCGCATCGAACTGCTCGCCCTGGAACTCCCGGAGGGCAACGCGGAGATCGCCTCGGTCCGCACCGAGGGCAAGCGTCTCGCGCAGGTCCTGGACGATCTGCTCGATCTGGCGCTGGCCGAGCACGCCGAGGCCGACCTCCGGCTGACCGACATCGGCGCGCTGGCCGAGGAGCGGGTGGCGGCCTGGGCGGCGGCCGCGGACGCCAAGGGCGTCCGGCTCACCGGCGACTGCCCGCCGACGACCGGCTGGGCCGATCCGATCACCCTGTCCAGCGCTCTGGACGCGGTGATCGACAACGCCGTGAAGTTCACGCCCGAGGACGGCACGGTCGAGGTCGCCGTCGCCTCCGTCGGCGACAGCACGACCGTCCGGGTCAGCGACACCGGGCCCGGCCTCACCGATGAGGAACTCACGCGCGTGGGTGACCGTTTCTGGCGCAGCGGCCGCCACCAGAACGTCAAGGGCTCCGGACTCGGACTGTCCATCACCCGCGCCCTGCTCGCCGCTGGCGGCGGCTCGATCGAATGCGCGCACCACGAGCCGCGGGGACTGACGGTCACGGTGACGGTGCCGCGCCACGCCGAACCGCGGCAGACACCCCTCTGGACAGCCGGAGGACCGGGGCCCGCGTGAAGCCGTCCGCTACGGCTTGACCGACTGGTAGTAGCGCCGGGCGCCCTCCTGCAGGGGCAGCGGGTCGGTGTAGATGGCGGTGCGCAGGTCGACGAGCTGCGCGGAGTGGACGTGGGCGCCGATGTCGTCCCGGCTCTTGATCACCGTGCGGGTCACCCACTCGGTGAGCCGGGGATCCATGTCCGCGCGCGTCATCAGCACGTTGGACACCGCGATCGTCGCCACCGTCGAACCGTGCTGCACGCGCGCGTACGCCGACTCGGGAATGTTGGTGGCCCGGTAGTATCGCCCGGCCTCGCCGGCCGCGTGCAGCGTGGCGACGAGGTCGCCGTCGATCGGGACGAACTTGAAGGCGCCCTTCCTGGCCAGCCCCTCCAGCCCCTTGGTGGGCAGGCCGCCCGACCAGAAGAAGGCGTCGATCCCGCCCTGCGCGAGTTGGGCGGGGCCGGTGTCTATGCCGTCCGACACCGGCGTGATGTCCTTGTGCGGGTCGATTCCGGCGGCCCTGAGCACCCGGTCGGCGATCAGCCGCACCCCGGAGTCGGGCAGCCCGGTGGCCACCCGCTTGTGCCGCAGGTCGGCGACGCTGTCGACGTCCGAGTCACGCGGCACGATGAGCTGTACGTAGTCGTCGTAGAGCCGGGCCACTCCGCGCAGCCGGCCGGACGAGCCGGGGTGCCGCTGCTCGTACGTCCCCACCGCGTCGGCCGCCGCGATCGTGAAGTCCGCCTGTCCGGTCGCCACCCGCTGGACGTTCTGCTGCGAACCGGCGCTGTTCAGCAGCTTCACCTTCAGGCCGGGCATGTCCTTCGCCATCTCGGTGCGCAGCCGCTCGCCGTACTCCTGGTACACCCCGCGGGACGTGCCGGTACTGAAGACGATCGTCCCGCTCGGTGGCTTCTCGCCCAGGGGCAGCAGCCACCACAGCAGCAGCCCGAGGGCCACGGCACCGGCGGCCGCGCTCTGCAGCGCCCGGCGCCTGCTGACACGGGGGAACACCTTGGACATGCGGGCGATCCTGCCAGCCGCCCGCGAGGCTGGCCAGGGCCGGGGTCACGCGGGGGCGCGGCGGCGGCCGGCCGGTGCTGTCGGTGGCGGCCGTTAGGGTCGCCGTATGAGCACTTCGCCCGCCCGTCTCGTCCGGGAGTTCCACCTCGCCTTCGGCCTCGACGCGCACAGCACGCCCACCGAGGTCGCTCCCGCACTGGCCGCGCACCGCGGGGAGCTCCTCGCCGAGGAGGCCGCCGAGGTCGCGGAGGTGTCGGTCGAGGGCCCGCTGGACCGGCTCGCGCACGAGCTGGCCGACGTGGTGTACGTGGCGTACGGCACCGCGCTGGTCCACGGCATCGACCTCGACGAGGTGATCGCCGAGATCCACCGCGCCAACATGAGCAAGCTGGGGCCCGACGGCCAGGTGGCCCGGCGTGCCGACGGCAAGGTGCTCAAGGGGGAGCACTACCGGGCGCCGGACGTGTCGGCCGTGCTGCGCCGCCAGGGCTGGACGGCGGGCGGCGCGGCCTGACCCCGCGGCCGGACGCCCCGCGATCCGGCGCGCGCCGGTCCGTCGTACGGCGGTGCCGAGCCCGCCGGGGCGGCCGGTGGCCACGCGCTGAGCCCGGCCGAGAGGGCGCCTAGGCTGGTGAGCGAGGATCTTGCCCGTGGCCGTTCCCATCCGGTCTCCGGCCGGGGCACCCGGGCCCGTCCCCTCAGCGAAGGCGGTGACGTGCCATGCCGTACGCGGTGGTGAGTGCGCTGAGCCATCCCGGGCTGGTCCGCGACCGCAACGAGGACAGCCTCGTCGCCGGACCGTGGACCCTGTGCGCCACGGTCACCGAGAACCCGCAGACCCTGGTCTTCCCGCTCGGCACCCCTCTCGTCGTCGCCGTGGCCGACGGGCTCGGCGGACATCCCGGCGGCCATGTGGCCAGCGCCCTGGTGGCCCGCCGGATCGCGGCCGCCGGCCCCGAACTCGACGGCGAGGACGCCGTCCGCGACGCCGTGGACGAGTGCAACCGCGCCCTTCACGCGGCCGGCGGCGGCGCGGGAGGCGAGTACGCGACCATGGGCACGACCGTGGCCGGAGTCGTCCTGCGGCCCGGCTCCCTGCTGGTGTTCAACGTGGGCGACAGCCGGGTCTACGCGGCCGGCCGGGCCGGGCTGCGGCTGCTGAGCGTGGACGACCGCCCCCCGCCGGATTCCGCGTGGGGCAGAACCCACCTCGTCACCCAGTGCCTGGGCGGCGGCGCCGCGTACCGTCCCGTCCGCGCCCATGTGACCGCGCGGCCGCTGTCGGCCGGCGACCGCTGCCTGATGTGCACCGACGGCCTGACCGACCCGCTGCCGGACGACGTGATCGACGGGGTGATGCGCGAGCACGACGACGGCCGGGCGGCCTTCGAGCTCTGGAAGGCCGCCGTCACGGCGGGCGGCCCGGACAACATCACGCTGGCCGTCGTACGTGTGGCGGACGAGTGAAAGGGCCCTTCGGCGAGCACCTACCCTTGACCCATGACCAGCAGCAGCGACCGGAGCCTCGCAGTGGACGTCCAGGGACCGAAGACCTACGAAGTGCGCACCTACGGGTGTCAGATGAACGTCCACGACTCCGAGCGGTTGTCCGGGCTGCTCGAGGAGGCCGGCTACGTACGCGCCCCCGAGGGATCGGACGGGGACGCCGACGTCGTCGTGTTCAACACGTGCGCGGTGCGTGAGAACGCCGACAACCGGCTGTACGGCAACCTCGGCCGGCTCGCGCCGAAGAAGGCCTCGCGCCCCGGCATGCAGATCGCGGTCGGCGGCTGTCTGGCGCAGAAGGACCAGGACACCATCGTGAAGAAGGCGCCCTGGGTGGACGTCGTCTTCGGTACGCACAACATCGGCAAGCTGCCCGTCCTGCTGGAGCGCGCCCGCGTCCAGGAGGAGGCGCAGGTCGAGATCGCCGAGTCCCTGGAGGCCTTCCCCTCCACGCTGCCCACGCGGCGCGAGAGCGCGTACGCGGCCTGGGTGTCGATCTCCGTCGGCTGCAACAACACCTGCACCTTCTGCATCGTCCCGGCGCTGCGCGGCAAGGAGAAGGACCGCCGCACCGGCGACATCCTGGCCGAGATCGAGGCTCTGGTCGGCGAGGGCGTCTCCGAGATCACGCTGCTGGGCCAGAACGTCAACGCCTACGGCTCCGACATCGGCGACCGCGAGGCCTTCAGCAAGCTGCTGCGCGCCTGCGGCGGCATCGAGGGCCTGGAGCGGGTGCGGTTCACGTCCCCGCACCCGCGTGACTTCACCGACGACGTCATCGCCGCCATGGCCGAGACGCCGAACGTCATGCCGCAGCTGCACATGCCGCTGCAGTCCGGCTCGGACACCGTCCTGAAGGCGATGCGCCGCTCGTACCGGCAGGAGCGCTACCTCGGGATCATCGAGAAGGTGCGGGCCGCCATCCCGCACGCGGCGATCACCACCGACATCATCGTGGGCTTCCCCGGCGAGACCGAGGAGGACTTCGAGCAGACGCTGCACGTGGTCCGCGAGGCCCGCTTCGCGCAGGCGTTCACCTTCCAGTACTCCAAGCGGCCCGGCACCCCCGCCGCCACCATGGAGGACCAGATCCCCAAGGAGGTCGTCCAGGCCCGCTACGAGCGCCTGGTCGCCCTTCAGGAGGAGATCTCCTGGGAGGAGAACAAGAAGCAGGTCGGCCGCACCCTGGAGCTGATGGTGGCCGAGGGCGAGGGCCGCAAGGACGGCGCCACCCACCGGCTGTCCGGCCGGGCCCCCGACAACCGCCTGGTCCACTTCACCAAGCCGGAGCAGGAGGTGCGCCCCGGTGACGTCGTCACCGTCGAGGTGACCTACGCGGCCCCGCACCACCTCCTCGCCGAGGGCCCCGTCCTCGACGTGCGCCGCACGCGCGCGGGCGACGCCTGGGAGAAGCGCAACGCCGCCGAGGCCGCCAAGCCGGCCGGCGTGCTGCTCGGTCTGCCGAAGATCGGTGTCCCGGCGCCGCTGCCCGCGGCGGCGAGCGGCTGCGGCTGCGACTGAGCGGTACGGACGGCGGCCGGCGCGCGGACCGACCCGGGCCCCGGCGCGGGAGGCCGCAAGGCCGGCGCGGGACTCGGCGTGGGGTGACGCTCCGTCTCCGGACGGCGTTACCCTGCCGATCATGCTTGTCGCCGCCGCTGTCTGTCCCTGCCCGCCGCTGCTCGTGCCCGAGGTGGCCGCGGGTGCCGCGCCTGAACTGGACCCCGTGCGCGCGGCGTGTGCCAACGCGCTCGGTGTGCTCGCCGCCGCCCGCCCCGACACACTCGTGGTCGTCGGGCCCGCCGGGCTTGGCGGACGCGGATGGCACCCGCAGGGTGCTCAGGGGTCCTTCCACGGTTTCGGCGTCGACGTCTCCGTACGGCTCGGCCCCGCCGGGGACGCCGTCGGCGAGCGTGCGCTGCCGCCGTCGCTGGCCGTCGCCGCCTGGCTGCTGGAGCGCACCGGCTGGGCGGACGCCCCGATCGAGGGACTCGGCGTCGGGGAACCGCTCGAACCCGAGCGGTGCGTGGAGACCGGCAGGGAGCTGGGCGCCCGCGCCGGGCGGACCGCGATGCTGGTGATGGGCGACGCGAGCGCCTGCCGCACCCTCAAGGCGCCGGGCTATCTCGACGAACGGGCCGCCCCCTTCGACGCCGCGGTGGCGCGCGCCCTCGGCACGGCGGACGTGGCCGCGCTCCAGGCACTGGACCCCGGGCTGGCGTACGAACTGAAGGCCTCCGGACGCGCGCCGTGGCAGGTGCTCGCCGGCGCGGCGGAGGGGGCGGGCCTCGATGGCGCGCTGCTGTACGACGACGCGCCCTACGGCGTCGGATACCTGGTCGCCGCCTGGTCGTAGGCCCGGAGCGGGCCATCGGGCGCGGCCGAGGGTGGCGGCACGCAGACGGCGGACGGCCGGGAGTCACGGTGCTCCGCGGCCGTCCGGCAATCCGTCAGCCGTTCAGGAGGTGGGCGGCGGCCCCTCCGGCCGGGCCGGCGGCTGCGCACCGCTGACGCGCGGCTCCTCCTTGTGCGCGAGGCGGTCCATCGCCTCCTTCGCCTTGCCCGTCCCGGCGTGGATCCGCTCGGTGTACTTGCCCTTGGTCCGCTGGTCCACGGTCCGCGCGGCCTTGTCGATGCCGTGCTGCACCTTGTCCCCGTGCCGGCTCGCCAGATCCGACACCTTGTCCTTGGCCGGACCCAGCCTGGCCTTCATGTTGTCCAAGAGACCCATGCTCCACCTTCCCTGAGGGGGACGGTCACCTGCGGGCGCCCTCACCGGCCTCGCTGTCGGCGGCCTCGTCCGCGGACTGCTGCTTGGGGATCTCCGCGGCTTCGCCACCCTCGGCGTCCCCGGCCACGCGGGTTGCCGAGGCCTCCGTCGCGGGGGCCTCGCCTTCGTGTCCGTCCTCGGCGGAGCCCGTCGCCTCCGTGGTCTCCGTGGTCTCCGCGCTCTCGACCGCCTCCGGTGCGGCGGCCTCTTCCGGCGCGTCGACGCCGACCGCCTCGGCCGCCGCCGTCTCCTGCTTCGCCTTCGACCTGCCGAGAAGCCGTGCAAAAACGCCCATAACCACTCCATACGTTACTCGTGCGGGCGAAATCCCGCGTCAAGCGGTGCGTCCGATTGCGCCACCCGGCTCACCGCCTCCGAAGACCGAGCGGGCGGTATCTCGGTGCAACGAACCGGGACGCGCGCTGTCACGTAACTCGTTCGAGGAGCGGCGGCGAGGTTTGCGAGACTGGTGCGGTGAGCAGCGCAGCCCCCGCCCCCCGCGTCATCGCCGTCGTCGGCCCCACAGCGGCCGGAAAGTCCGATCTCGGCGTATTCCTGGCCCAGCGACTCGGCGGCGAGGTCGTCAACGCCGACTCCATGCAGCTGTACCGGGGGATGGACATCGGCACCGCCAAGCTGACGCCCGAGGAACGGGCCGGCGTCCCGCACCACCTGCTGGACATCTGGGACGTGACGGTCGCCGCCTCGGTCGCCGAGTACCAGAAGCTGGCCCGCGCGCGCATCGACGCGCTGCTCGCCGAGGGACGCTGGCCGATCCTGGTCGGCGGCTCCGGGCTGTACGTACGCGGAGCCGTCGACAACCTCGAGTTCCCCGGCACCGACCCCGTGATCCGGGCCCGTCTCGAAGAGGAGCTGGTACTGCGCGGCTCCGGCGCGCTGCATGCCCGCCTGGCCGCCGCCGACCCCGACGCCGCCCGCGCCATCCTGCCCGGCAACGGCCGCCGCATCGTCCGCGCCCTTGAGGTGATCGAACTCACCGGGCAGCCCTTCACCGCCAACCTCCCCGGCCACGACTCCGTCTATGACACCGTGCAGATCGGTGTGGACGTGGCCCGCCCCGAGCTCGACGAGCGCATCGCGCTCCGCGTCGACCGGATGTGGGATGCGGGGCTGGTGGACGAGGTGCGCGCGCTGGAGGCGCGGGGGCTGCGCGAGGGCCGTACGGCCTCCCGCGCGCTGGGCTACCAGCAGGTACTGGCCGCGCTCGCCGGGGACTGCACCGAAGCGGAGGCGCGGGCCGAGACCGTGCGCGCCACCAAACGCTTCGCGCGCCGCCAGGACTCCTGGTTCCGGCGCGATCCGCGGGTGCACTGGCTGAGCGGCGCCGCGGCGGACCGCGGCGAACTCCCACGGCTGGCTCTGGCCGTGGTCGAACGACCGGTCACAGCCTGATCACGTGATGGCATCGGGATGCGCCGCCGGTCAACGCGGCCTCTGACACCGTGCCATCATCGAGCTTCGATCGACCAAGTGGAGTCCTAGTTGGGAGGGCGCGTGGCGATGGAGGCCGGCCCTCGCGACACCGCACGAAGTGCCGAGATCACGACCGACCCCGGTGAACCGGAACAGGGCGACGACCGTCTGACCGACGACGCGGAGCGTCTCGCCGACGACGGCCCCGACGTCACCGACGGCGGCGTCACCGCCGACGGCCCGGCGCCCGAGGAGATGTACGCGAGCGGTCCGGAGGTCGAGGTCGAGCTGCGTCCGCAGCGGCGGCTGCGTATCTGGCAGCTCGCGCCCATCGTGGCCCTGGCCGCGGGCGGCTCCCTGATGTTCGCCTTCCCGCTCGCCTTCGACTTCGGCGACAGCGGCGCGGTCATCGCCATGCTGGGCCTGCTGATCTGCTCCTGCGCCGCGGGCTGGGGCATGATGGCCGCCCGCCGGGTGGGCTACACCTGGCCGGGTCTGCCGGCCCGCGGCTCCGGACGCCGCCCCGACTGGCGGGTCGTCCTCGCCTACGTGCTCCTGGTGGCCCTCGTGGCCGTCCTCGCGGTGTGGCGCGTGGCCCGGCTGCGCTAGGGGGCGTCTCCCCGCCCGTCCCCGGCCGTCACCGCCGCTGTCGTACCGACCCCGTACGATCGAGGAATGAGCACGCGGATCGCCTTCCTCAAGGGCCACGGCACCGAGAACGACTTCGTGATCGTCCCGGACCCGGAGAACACCCTCGACCTGACCCCGGCCGAGGTCGCCGCCCTGTGCGACCGCCGGGCCGGCATCGGCGGCGACGGGGTGCTGCACGTCGTGCGGTCCGCCGCGCACCCGGAGGCCAGGGACATGGCCGCCGAGGCCGAGTGGTTCATGGACTACCGCAACGGCGACGGCTCGATCGCGGAGATGTGCGGCAACGGCACCCGTGTGTTCGCCCGATACCTCCAGCACGCCGGCCATGTGGCCGAAGGCGACATCGCGATCGCCACGCGCGCGGGTGTGAAGCGCGTCCACATCGCCAAGGACGGAGACGTCACCGTGGGCATGGGCCGCGCGCGCCTGCCCGAGGGCGATGTCACGGTGAGCGTGGGTGAGCGCAGCTGGCCCGCGCGCAACGTGAACATGGGCAACCCGCACGCCGTCGCCTTCGTCGACGATCTCGCCCACGCCGGGGACCTGTACTCCCCGCCGCCGTTCGCCCCCGCCACCGCCTACCCGACGGGCGTGAACGTCGAGTTCGTCGTGGACCGCGGCCCGGGGCACGTGGCGATGAGGGTGCACGAGCGCGGTTCCGGCGAGACCCGCTCGTGCGGCACGGGCGCGTGCGCCGTCGCCGTGGCCGCCGCCCGCCGGGACGGCGCCGACCCGGCCCGTACCGGTACCCCGGCGACGTACACCGTGGACGTGCCCGGCGGCCGCCTGGTCATCACCGAGCGGCCCGACGGCGAGATCGAGATGACCGGACCCGCCGTCATCGTCGCCGAGGGCGAGATCGACGCCGAGTGGCTGGAAAGCGCGCTCCGCTGACCTGCCGAGATGCCGGTCGTGGCAGTCCCGGGCGCCCGGATCAGCGATTTCCGGTTGCCGGGACCATTCGAAATCGCGGCCGAGCGCAGTGCAGGTGGCGCAAACTCTAAACCTCCACGTCGTCGCTCGATTGGGTGATCCGTTTCACGCTCGGCGAGAGGCGGTCAGCCGCACGTGATGGGCTCGGTAGCATCAAGCACCGGCACGGACGGGGGAACGTCGCCATCCCTGAGCCGCGCACGCCCCGGGCTCCGTCCGCCGGTCCACGAGCCGGAGGTGCCCATGAGTGCGGAGGCCACGAACCCTGCGAACCCCGGCCCGGCCGCGGCAGCGCCCGCGGCGGTCCGCCGGAAGTCCCGGGCCAGGATCGACCTGCGCCGGCTCGGCCGGGCCGCGCTGCTCGGCCCCACCGCGCGCGACAAGCTTCCCGACGCCATCGGCCACGTCGTCGACGCGCACCGCGCGCACCACCCCGACGCGGACCTCGAACCGCTGCGCCGCGCCTACGTCCTGGCCGAGTCCTCGCACCGCGGCCAGATGCGCAAGAGTGGCGAGCCGTACATCACGCACCCCCTGGCCGTGACCCTGATCCTCGCCGAACTCGGCGCGGAGACGACGACCTTGACGGCCTCCCTGCTCCACGACACCGTCGAGGACACCGACGTGACACTGGATCAGGTGCGGGAGGAGTTCGGCGAGGAGGTGCGTTATCTCGTCGACGGCGTCACCAAGCTGGAGAAGGTCGACTACGGGGCCGCCGCCGAGCCCGAGACCTTCCGCAAGATGCTCGTCGCCACGGGCAGCGACGTGCGGGTGATGTCGATCAAGCTCGCCGACCGTCTGCACAACATGCGCACCCTCGGCGTGATGCGCCCCGAGAAACAGGCGCGGATCGCCAAGGTCACCCGGGACGTCCTCATCCCGCTCGCCGAACGCCTCGGCGTGCAGGCGCTGAAGACCGAACTGGAGGACCTGGTCTTCGCCATCCTCCATCCCGAGGAGTACGAACACACCCGGGAACTGATCGCCGGGAACGCGGCCCATCCCGACGACACGCTCGCGGAGACCGCCGAGTCGGTCCGCGCGGTGCTGCGCGAGGCCGACATCGCCGCCGAAGTCCTCATCCGCCCCCGGCACTTCGTCTCCGTCCACCGGGTGGCCCGCAAACGGGGACAGCTGCGCGGCGCCGACTTCGGCCGGCTGCTGGTGCTCGTGGCGGAGGACGCCGACTGCTACGGCGTCCTGGGCGAACTGCACACGTGCATGACGCCGGTCGTCTCCGAGTTCAAGGACTTCATCGCCGTACCCAAGTTCAACCTCTACCAGTCGCTGCACACCGCCGTCGCCCACGCGGACGGGCAGGTCGTCGAGGTCCTGATCCGCACCCACCAGATGCACCGGGTCGCGGAGGCCGGCGTCGTCGCGCTCGGCAACCCCTATGCCCCCGGGGCCGACGACCCCGCCGACGGCGAGCGCGCCGACCCCACCCGCCCCGGCTGGCTCTCCCGCCTCCTCGACTGGCAGGAGGCCGCGCCCGACCCCGACACCTTCTGGTCCACCTTGCGCGAGGACCTCGCCCAGGACCGTGAGATCACCGTGTTCCGGCCGGACGGCGGCGCCCTCGGCCTGCCCGAGGGCGCCAGCTGCGTGGACGCCGCCTACGCCCAGTACGGCGAGGACGCCCACGCCTGCATCGGCGCCCGCGTCAACGGCCGCCTGGCCACCCTCAGCACCGTGCTGCGGGACGGCGACGCGGTCCAGCTCCTCATGGGCCAGGACCCGGCGTCCGAGCCCTCCCGCGAATGGCTGGAGCACGCCCACACCGCCGCCGCGCGGATCGCCATCCAGCGGTGGCTGGCCGCGCATCCCGGCGGCAGCGCTGAGGCGCCGGCCGAAACGCGGACCGAGGAGGCGGAACGTGCCGCCGGGAGCGGGGCCGGCGAGGCGGCCTTCCGGCCCACCGAGGCCGAGAGCGCCGGCGTCGCCCGCCCACGCGGCGCCGACGTGCTCCTGGACCGGCCCGGAGCCACCGTCCGGCTCGCGGGATGCTGTACGCCCGTACCGCCGGACGGGATCACCGGTTTCGCCGTGCGCGGGGGAGTGGTGACCGTGCACCGCGTGGAGTGCGCCGCGGTGGCGGAGATGACGAACCGGGGGCGCACCGAGATCGACGTGCGCTGGGGGGACACCACCGAGTGCCGGGTCACCCTCGTCGCCGAATCGTTCGGCCGCCCGCATCTGCTTGCCGACCTGACCGAGGCGATCGCCCTGGCCGGCGTCGACATCGTCTCCGCGACCGTGGAACCCCCCAGCCAGCAACGGGTCCGCCACACCTACACCCTCCAGCTCCCCGACGCGGCGCACCTCCCGGCCCTCATGCGGGCGATGCGCGACGTGCCGGGGGTGTTCGACGTGGCCCGGGCCCAGCACCAGGCGCCCGCCTCCTGAGGGGACGCCGAAGGCGGCCGGATTCCTGAAGAAGGCTCTGCGGGACCAACCCGATCGGGTGGGCCCGGCGCGCGTCGCCGTCGTGCCGCACTTGCGCGCTGGTAGCGGTGGTGCATGCCGCTCACCCTCCGCCGGGGCCTGACCCTCCGCCCCTTCCGCCGCCGGAAGGCCGCCCTGCTCGCCTCCGCCGTCTCCGTCTGCCTGCTCGCCGCCGCTGCCCCGGCCGAGCCCCTGGGCGTCGGAGACCGGCTCTTCCCGACCCTGGGCAACCCCGGATACGACGTGGCGTCGTACGACCTGTCCTTCACCTACACCGGGAAGAACGACAAGCCACTGCGGGCCGTCACCACCATCAACGCCTGGACGACCACCGGCCTGGACCGCCTCAACCTCGACTTCGCGCACGGCACCGTCGAGTCCGTCGAGGTGGACGGCCGCCCCGCCGCCTTCACGAGCGCGGGCGAGGACCTGGTGGTCACACCGGACCACCGGCTGCCCCGGGGAAGCTGGACCCGGATCACGGTGAAGCACACCAGCGACCCGGTCAGCGCCAAGGGCCAGGACGGCGGCTGGGTGCGCACCACCGACGGCCTCGCGATGGCGAACCAGGCCGACGCCGCCCACCTGGTCTTCCCGTGCAACGACCACCCGTCCGACAAGGCGATGTTCACCATCCGGGTCACCGCCCCGAACGACTACACCGCCGTGGCCAACGGCCTGCCCGCCGGCGCCGAGCGCGTCGGCCGCGCCACCACCTGGACCTACCGCACCCAGCACCCCATGGCCACCGAGCTCGCCCAGGTGTCCATCGGCCGCTCCGCCGTGGTGCGCCGCGAGGGACCGCACGGGCTGCCGGTCCGCGACGTCGTGCCCAGCGCCGACCGCAAGGCGCTCGAACCGTGGCTCGCGAAGACGCCCGGCCAGATCGCCTGGCTGGAGAGCAAGGTCGGCTCCTACCCGTTCGAGACCTACGGGCTGCTCATGACCCAGGCCTCCACCGGTTTCGAACTGGAGACGCAGACGCTGTCGCTCTTCGAGAAGGACCTCTTCACGAAGCCCGCCTACCCCGCCTGGTACGTCGACTCGATCATGGTGCACGAGCTGTCCCACCAGTGGTTCGGCGACAGCGTCAGCCCGCGCACCTGGTCCGACGTCTGGCTGAACGAGGGGCACGCCACCTGGTACGAGTCCCTCTACGCCCAGGAGAAGTCCAAGCACTCCATGGCGGACCGCATGAAGGACGCCTACGGCGCCTCCGACCGCTGGCGGGCCGAGGGCGGCCCCCCGGCCCGGCCCAAGGCGCCCGCGCCCGGCCAGAAGATCAGCATCTTCCGGCCGAACATCTACGACGGCGCGGCGCTGGTGCTCTACGCCCTGCGTCAGGAGATCGGCACGCGGGCCTTCGACCGCCTGGAGCGGACCTGGGTCCGGGACCACCGCGACTCGACCGCCACCACCGCCGATTTCGTCCGCCAGGCCTCAGCCGTCGCCGGCCGCGACCTGACCGGCTTCTTCCAGCCCTGGCTGTACGGCGAGAAGACCCCGCCGATGCCCGGCCACCCGGACTGGAAGAGCGGCAAGTCCGCCAAGGAACCCAAGCGGGACAAGCGCGGCAAGAAGGGTGCGCCGGTCCGGCGATAAGGCGGTGACGAGCCGTGCCGCGCCGTGCGACCATCTTCGGGTCGGCGCGGCACGGGACACGGGAATCTCCCGGGGTACCCGCGCGTTGTTCACAATGAGCGCCGACCCGGCATTCCCACCGACGTAAGGATCCAATGACCTCCTCTTCTTCCCCTTCCCAGGACACCAAGCGCCTCGCGCACGACTATCCCGAAGGTCTTCGGGCCGATGCCCTGATGGAAGAGGACGTCGCCTGGAGCCACGAGATCGACGGCGAGCGGGACGGCGAGCAGTTCGACCGCTCCGAGCGGGCGGCGCTGCGCCGCGTAGCGGGCCTCTCCACCGAGCTGGAGGACGTCACCGAGGTCGAGTACCGCCAGCTCCGCCTGGAGCGGGTCGTGCTCGTCGGGGTCTGGACCAGCGGAACCATCCAGGACGCGGACAACTCCCTCGCGGAGCTGGCCGCCCTCGCGGAGACCGCGGGCGCGCTCGTGCTCGACGGCGTGATCCAGCGCCGGGACAAGCCCGACGCGGCCACCTACATCGGCTCCGGCAAGGCGCTGGAGCTGCGCGACATCGTCATCGAAACGGGCGCGGACACCGTCATCTGCGACGGTGAGCTGAGCCCGGGCCAGCTCATCCAGCTCGAGGACGTCGTCAAGGTCAAGGTCATCGACCGTACGGCCCTGATCCTCGACATCTTCGCGCAGCACGCCAAGTCCCGAGAGGGCAAGGCGCAGGTCGCCCTGGCGCAGATGCAGTACATGCTGCCCAGGCTGCGAGGCTGGGGTCAGTCGCTGTCCCGCCAGATGGGTGGCGGTCGCGGCGGTCTGGCCACCCGTGGCCCCGGTGAGACCAAGATCGAGACGGACCGGCGCCGGATCCGCGAGAAGATGGCGAAGATGCGCCGTGAGATCGCGGACATGAAGACCGGCCGCGAGATCAAGCGCCAGGAGCGCCGGCGCAACAAGGTGCCGTCCGTCGCCATCGCGGGCTACACCAACGCCGGCAAGTCCTCCCTGCTCAACCGTCTGACGGGCGCGGGCGTCCTGGTCGAGAACGCGCTGTTCGCGACCCTGGACCCGACCGTCCGCCGGGCCGAGACCCCGAGCGGGCGGCTGTACACGCTGGCCGACACCGTCGGTTTCGTCCGGCACCTGCCGCACCACCTGGTCGAGGCGTTCCGCTCCACCATGGAGGAGGTCGGCGACTCCGACCTCATCGTGCACGTGGTGGACGGCTCGCACCCGGTCCCGGAGGAGCAGTTGGCCGCCGTGCGCGAGGTGATCCGGGACGTCGGCGCCACCGACGTGCCCGAGATCGTCGTGATCAACAAGGCGGACGCGGCCGACCCGCTGGTGCTCCAGCGGCTGCTGCGGGTGGAGAAGCGCTCCATCGCCGTCTCGGCCCGCACCGGCCAGGGCATCGAGGAACTGCTCACGCTGATCGACAACGAGCTGCCCCGCCCCTCGGTCGAGGTCGAGGCGCTCGTCCCGTACACCCACGGCAAGCTCGTCGCCCGCGCCCATACCGAGGGCGAGGTGATCTCCGAGGAGCACACCGCGGAGGGCACCCTGCTCAAGGTCCGGGTGCACGAGGAACTGGCCGCGGACCTGGCGCCCTACACACCGACGCCCACGGCCTGACCCCAGGGCGACCCGGCGTGTGCGAGAGGCCCGCCACCCCGTTCCGGGTGGCGGGCCTCTCGTCATGGGTCGACGGCCGCGTCACCGTCCGCCGTACGCGCGGCTCACGTCCAGGTAGAGCGCCTCGGCCTCCTTGCCGAGCCGCGGGCCGGCGAGCCAGGTGTTGGTGACCGGCCCGATCGAGGTGTTCGACACCAGCTCGGTCCTGCCGTTCACCACCCGGAACCAGCCGCCGCCGGAGGAGCCACCGGTCATCGTGCAGCCGATCCGGTACATGGTGGGCAGCGACGGACTCAGCGCCAGCCGGCCCGGCCGGTCCAGGCACTTGAACATCTTCAGCCCGTTGTACGGCGGTGCCGCCGGGTAGCCCCAGGCGCCCATGCTCGCCACCTCGGTCGCGGACGGCGCGGAGAAGTCGACGTCGAGCGCCGCGCCGACCGTCTCCTCCAGCGACTTCGGGTACGGCGTCCGCTCCGCCTCGGCCGGCACCGGCCGCGGCTCCGGATCGCTGACGCCCCGCCCGGCCGCCGCATCCTCGGTGACCGTCTTGTCGGCCTCCTCGGCCGAAGGCGTGGGGCCGGGGCCGGACGGCGGCGAGGTCCCGCGGACATCTCGCCGCCGTACGGCCCCGTGTACCGCGGTGGGCGCTACTGCCCGGCGAACTTCTTGCTGACCGAGTCGTAGACGCCCTTGGCCACGTCGCCCAGACGGGGACCCGCCAGCCAGCCCGCGCGCACCGGGCCGATCGAGGTGTTGGACACCAGGGCGGGCTTGCCGTCCGAGCCGGTCTCCACCCAGCCGCCGCCGGAGGAGCCGCCGGTCATCGTGCAGCCGATGCGGTACATCGTCGGGTCCGACTTGCCGAGGGACAGCCGGCCCGGCTTGTCCTGGCACTGGTAGGCGAGCTGGCCGTCGTACGGAGCCGCCGCCGGGTAGCCCGTCGCCGTGATGCTCTGCACCTTCGGCACGGCCGGGGCGCCGAAGTTCACCGGGAGCGCTCCGCCGACCGTCTCCTCCAGCGACTTGCCCGCGTTGCCCTGCTCCGGCGTCACATGGATGACCGCGAAGTCGTAGGAGGCGCCGTTGCCGCCGGTGCGGCCGCCCTGGTCGATCCACTGCTGCGAGGTCTTCGCCGCGTCGGCCCACCAGACGCCGTACGGGGCGACCTCGGCCCGGCTCGCGTTCTGCAGCTGGGCGTTCGACTTGCCCTGGTTGTTGTACGACGGCACGAACGCGATGTTGCGGTACCAGCCACCGCTCTTGCCGGCGTGCACACAGTGGCCGGCCGTCCAGAGGAGATTCGACTTGCCCGGGTGCGCCGGGTCCTGCACGACCGTCGCCGAGCAGACCATCGTGCCCTCGGGGGAGTCGAAGAAGACCTTGCCCGACGCGGCCGCGCTGGTGTGGTACGGCGGCCTGACCGCCTGTGCCGTCACCGGCGCCGGGGTCGGGTCCGTCACGCCCTGGTCACCGGAGATGTCGTTGTCGTCGACACGCTTGGCCGGGTCGTCGGCGTCCCGCATCCGGTCCGGGTTCCACAGGCCCTTGATGATTGGGTTGACGAAGTCGTTGGCCTCGCGCAGCCAGTCGTCCCTGTCCCAGTTCTTCCAGGCGCCGTTCTTCCACTTGTCGACATCGATCCCGTGCTCCTTGAGCTTCTGACGGATGTCGTCCGGAATCTTGATCTTGCCGTCGCCGGTGCCGCCCTGGGTCGCGGTGGCGGTCGGCCTGTCGTCGGCGTTGTCGTCGCCGTCGCCGTTGCAGGCCGTGGCGGTCAGCGCCAGCGCCGAGACGAGGGCGACCGTCGCCAGCACGGGGGAGGTCCTGCGCGGCGCGCCCCTCCCTCGGCGAACGGTGAACGACGGCCGTATGGATCGCATTCTGTTGACTCCCCCTGCTGTGAAGGTACTCGGCGCTTCGGTCCAGCCACCGGCACCGCACTCATGGGGAGTTGACGCCGGTCCACTGGTCCGCTGGGAACGGCATCACACACTATGCGTTCGCTGTGGGGGAGTTCCGACGGTCCGGCAACGGTTCGGCTACAAGCGGCCTGACCTGGAAGCACACGAGCCGCGGTGCCGTGCCCTCACCTCGTGGAGGACACGGCACCGCGGCTCGGCCGATTCGGGAACGCGGGCGCCCGCGAGCAGGGGGGAACGGGGCCCGGCAGCGCCCGGTGGGTCGGGAACCTCAGTCGCCGTGCAGGGCGTTCCTGATGGCACCGACGGCGATCCCGCGGGCGACGCCGGTCGCATGGCAGTCGCGCAGGCTGTCGAGCATCAGGAAGTCGTGCACCATGCCGAGCACCCGCACGGCGGTGACCGGCACGCCTGCCTCCCGCAGCCGGGCCGCGTAGGCCTCGCCCTCGTCGCGCAGCACGTCGGCCTCGTCGGTGATCACGACGGCGGGCGGCAGGCCCCTCAGGTCGTCGAGGGAGGCGCGCAGCGGCGAGGCATAGCGCTCCTTCCGCTGGGAGTCGTCGGTCGTGTACTGGTCCCAGAACCAGAGCATGCCGTCCCGGGTGAGGTAGTAGCCCTCGGCGAACTGCAGATAGGACGCGGTGTCGAAGTTCGCGTCGGTCACCGGGTAGAGCAGGACCTGGGCGGCGAGGCGGACGTCACCGCGGTCCTTCGCCATCTGGGCGAGGACCGCCGACATGTTGCCGCCGACGGAGTCGCCGCAGACGACCATGCGTGAGGCGTCGAGACCCGTCTCCGCACCGTGCTCCACGACCCACCGCGCGACGGCGTAGTTCTGCTCGATCTGGGTGGGGTACCTGGCCTCGGGCGCACGGTCGTAGACGGGGAAGACCGCGGCCGCGTTCGCCCCGACGGCCAGCTCGCGCACGAGACGGTCGTGGGTGTTCTCGTCGCCGAAGACCCAGCCGGCGCCATGGATGTAGAAGATCACCGGCAACGGGCCCTCGGCACCCCGGGGCCTGACGACGCGGACGCGGACGGTGCCCCACTCACCGGCGTCGACGTCGGTCCAGCTCTCGTCGACGGCAGGCTTCTCCACCCCTTCACCGGTCTGCAGGCCGGCCAGGATGTCGCGCCCCTGCGCGGGAGGCACCTCGTAGATGCGGGGGTGCGGCGCGGTGGCGTCGGCGAGTTCCTTCGCCGCGGGCTCGAGCTGCGGGGTGGGCGGCGGGGGCAGGTTCGTCATGAGCAACCTCCAGGGGCTTTCCGGCGCGGTGCGATCAGGGGTGCCGGGCGGCGTCGGCCGGTTCCGGGCACGCTGTCTTCCAGCCTGCGCTGACACCGGGTGGGCGGCATCACGAGCGGCGAGCGGGTCAGGCGACGGGCGCACCAGGGTCTGCCACGGGCGCGAGGGCGCGGGGGCGGGGGCATCGGACGCATCGGCCGCCTTCCGGGGATCACGGGGACAGGGGTCCACCGATCACGGGGATTGCGGGGATTGCGGGGCAACCCGTAACCCGTGGGCCGGTCCGCGGTTGTAGGGGTGGGGGGTCGGCTGTGTGTGCCCGGTCCCCGCGGATCAACCGCCTCTGGACAGCGGGGAGGACAGCGAGTCGTGGCCGTGACCGAGTCGGTGGCTGAAGGTGCGTACGGGGAAGAGCGCGCGGTGCACGAGGGGATCCTCAGGCGCCAGTCGGCGCGTGAGTCCGCGGCACGCACCTACGCGCGCGCTCTGCCCATCGTGCCCGTGCGGGCGCGGGGACTGACCATCGAGGGCGCCGACGGCCGCCGCTACCTGGACTGCCTCTCGGGCGCCGGGACCCTCGCACTCGGCCACAACCACCCGGTGGTCCTGGAGGCCATCCGCCGGGTCCTCGACTCCGGCGCCCCGCTCTCCGTCCTCGACCTGGCGACGCCGGTGAAGGACGCCTTCATCACCGAGCTGTTCCGTACCCTGCCGCCCGGGCTCGCCGACCGTGCCCGGGTGCAGTTCTGCGGACCGGCCGGCACCGACGCCGTCGAAGCGGCGCTCAAACTGGTCCGCACCGCGACCGGACGCACCGGCATGCTCGCCTTCACCGGTGCCTACCACGGCATGACGGCCGGGGCCATGGCCGCCTCCGGCGGAGCCGGCGACGTACGGGTCGCGCGGCTGCCGTACCCGCAGGACTACCGCTGCCCCTTCGGCATCGGCGGCCCGCGCGGTGCCGAACTCGCCGCCCGCTGGACCGAGTCCCTCCTGGACGACCCGAAGTCGGGCGTGCCGCTCCCCGCCGGGATGATCGTCGAACCCGTCCAGGGCGAGGGCGGTGTGATCCCGGCGCCGGACGACTGGCTGCGCCGCATGCGGGAGATCACTGCCGAGCGGTCCGTCCCGCTGATCGCCGACGAGATCCAGACCGGC
This sequence comes from Streptomyces sp. NPDC002386, assembly GCF_053593175.1. NCBI lineage: Bacteria > Bacillati > Actinomycetota > Actinomycetes > Kitasatosporales > Streptomycetaceae > Streptomyces > Streptomyces sp. NPDC002386. Next base: position 14,242 of record NZ_JBSFBX010000026.1, on the reverse strand, counting down.
GTCGGCCGCACCGGCGCCTTCTGGGCGGTGGAGCACAGCGGTGTCACACCCGACGTCATGGTCCTCTCCAAAGCCATCGGCGGCAGCCTCCCGCTGGCCGTGGTCGTCTACCGCGACGACCTCGACGCCTGGCAGCCCGGCGCCCACGCGGGCACCTTCCGCGGCAACCAGCTGGCCATGGCCGCCGGCACCGCGACCCTGGCCCACGTACGGGAGAACGGTCTCGCCCAGCGGGCCGCCGCCTTGGGCGCGCGGATGCTGTCCCAACTCCGGCACTTGCAGAGTGCGTTTCCGTGCGTCGGTGACGTCCGGGGACGCGGCCTCATGATCGGCATCGAGCTGGTGGATCCGGAGAGCGAGGCAACCGGACCGGCTGAGGACTTCTTCGCCGGTGATCACCAGGCCGCCGCCGAAGCCCACCGGGCAACCCCCGCACCGCACCGCGCCGACCCCGAGCTCGCGGCAGCCGTCCAGCGGGAGTGCCTCCACCGCGGGCTCATCGTGGAACTCGGCGGTCGCCACGCCGGCGTCGTACGTCTCCTGCCTCCGCTGACCATCTCCGACGAGCAGGCGGCAGCCGTCATGGACCGTCTGGCCGACGCCGTGGCAGCGGCAGCCGGCCGACAGCGGGACCGGGGCCGCCGACACCGCCCCCACGACAACCTCGTCCCCGGCCACGGCTAGCCGCCCCACGAGAGCGGCCCCATCACCAGGACCCAGGAGCCACCCACGCGCTACCCCCTTCGTTCCGTTCGCCAGCGGACAGCGCGTGCGACGTGACCGCTCGGCCCCGGCCCCGGCGCCAGGACCGGACGACCGCACGGAGACACCACCGCAAGGCCGCGCCACCCCACGGCGGCCGGGCGGACGACGGGACGCCGCCCTGACGCGAACACGCTGACGCCCCCGCTACCCCAGCCCACCCCTCCTCGAGGAGCCGCCTTGAACGCCACCCCCGCACCCGACGGCCGTTCCGGCAGCCCCGACGAACAGGGCGACTCCGGAACCCAGCCTTCCCACGTGCCGCTCGCCGATTCCTTCCCCCAGCAGAAGCGACGGGCCCCGGACCTCGTGAGCGCGGGAGCCCTCGGCGCCGACCCGCTGGAGGACCCCGATCCCGGCACCGCCGCCCAGGCAGCCACCGTCGAGAACCTCCTGCGCTGCTGGGTACGGGAGACCGGTCTCACCGCCCCCGCCCCCGGTACCCTCCGCATCCCGCTGCTCCGCAGTGGCACCGCGCTGATCGTCCAGGTCCGGCACTGGTCCCCGGCGGGCTGGCACCGCTTCGGGCCGGTCCGTCTCGCCGGCGCCGAGACGGCTCCGCCCGTCGACGCGATCACCCTCGCGGCGCTCCTCGCCAGGGAGACCCCCGAGGGCACCACCCCCGGCACCGCGAGTATCCCCGAGCAGCCGGGGGTCGCAGGCGACGGTGGAGATCTGGTCGCAAGGGTGGCCGACTCCCTGCGCCGCACCGAGACGTTCATCAGCGAGCGGCGCGCACACCCGGCCGACGGCCCCGACCTCTTCCTCAGCGCCGAGCAGTCCCTCCTCCTCGGACATCCCCTGCATCCCGCCCCGAAGAGCCGGGAAGGCCTGACCGAGGCCGAGGGCCCGCTGTACTCACCGGAGTCGCGCGGCTCGTTCCCGCTGCACTGGTGGGCCGTGGCCCCCTTCCTCCAGGCCGCCGACTCCGCCTGGACCGAGCGCGGCCGTACCGTTCCCGCGGACCGGCTCACCCAGCGGCTCGCCGGAACATCCCTTCGCCTCCCCGACGGATACGCCGCGCTGCCGCTGCACCCCTGGCAGGCCAGGGAACTCAGGCACCGCGATGCGGTCGCCGAACTGCTCGACTCCGGAACCCTCCGCGACCTCGGTCCGTCCGGCTCACCCTGGCATCCCACCTCCTCCGTACGCACCGTCCATCGATCCGGTGCCCCCGCGATGCTGAAACTGTCGCTGGGCCTGCGCATCACCAACTCCCGTCGCGAGAACCTGCGCAAGGAACTCCACCGCGGAGTCGAGGTGCACCGGTTGCTGCGCGGCGGGCTGGCCCGCCAGTGGCAGGCCGCGCACCCCGCCTTCGACATCGTCCGCGACCCCGCCTGGCTCGCCGTCGACGACCGGGACGGGCGTCCCCTGCCCGGCCTCGACGTCGTGATCAGGCACAATCCGTTCACCCCGGCCGACGACGTGAGCTGTCTGGCCGGGCTCGTCTCGCCCCGGCCACTCGCGGAACCGGATACGGACCCGTGGCCGACCAAGGGACCCTGGGCCCTGCGGTCCCGGCTGTCGCAACTCGTCGCGCGGCTCGCCGCACGCACCGGGCGCCCCGTCGGAGCCGTCGCCGCGGAGTGGTTCCTGCGCTATCTGGAGCAGGTCGTACGGCCGGTGCTCTGGCTGGACAGTGAGGCCGGCATCGCCCTCGAGGCGCACCAGCAGAACACGCTGGTCCTGCTCGACCGCGACGGCTGGCCCGCCGGCGGCCGGTACCGCGACAACCAGGGCTACTACTTCCGCGAGTCCCGGCGGGCCGAACTCGACGCGCGGCTGCCCGGGATCGGAACGCGCAGTGACACCTTCGTCGCGGACGAGGTGACCGACGAACGCTTCGCGTACTACCTCGCTATCAACAACGTGCTCGGGCTGATCGGCGCCTTCGGCTCCCAGCAACTCGCCGACGAGGGACTGCTTCTCGCCGCGTTCCGCGGCTTTCTCACCGATGCCGCCTCGGGCCCGATCGCTCTGCGTACCCCGCTGCCCGGCCTGCTGCTCGACTCACCCGTACTGCGCTGCAAGGCCAACCTGCTGACCCGGCTGCACGGCATGGACGAACTCGTCGGCCCGGTCGACACCCAGTCCGTCTACGTCGCCATCGCCAACCCCCTCCACTCCTGAACGAACAGCTCTGCTCCCGCGCGTCTCCCGCGCACCCTCCACCTCCTCTTGCCGAAAGGAGCGCACCGTGCCCTCCACCGACACCAGCACCGACACCGCATCTCCCGAGGACGGCGAGGCCACGCTGCATCTGCGCCTGCCCGCCGAGTTCGTCGCCCTCTTCGCCACCGCCGACCTGCTCGACGACGTGTCCGGCTGGGGGCCGACCATCACCCCCGTGGGCCTCTTCCACCTGGTCCCCGTGCGTCTCGAGGACGACCTGCCGCTCATCCACCGCTGGATGAACGACCCCGCTGTCGACGCCTTCTGGGAGCTGGCGGGGCCCATGGACAGGACCGAGGACCATCTGCGCGCCCAGCTCGACGGCGACGGCCGCAGCGTGCCGTGCCTGGGCGTGCTGGACGGCGTCCCCATGAGCTACTGGGAGATCTACCGGGCGGATCTCGATCCGCTGGCCCGCCACTGTCCGACTCGTCCGCACGACACCGGGATCCACCTCCTCGTCGGGGAGGCCGCCGACCGGGGGCGAGGACTGGGCTCCGCCCTGCTCAAGGCCGTGACCGATCTCGTTCTGGACCGTCGTCCCGCCTGTGCCCGGGTCGTCGCCGAGCCGGATGTCCGCAACACCGCTTCCGTCACCGCCTTCCTGCGCGCCGGGTTCCGATTCGCGTCCGAGGTCGAACTGCCCGGCAAGCGAGCCGCCCTCGTGGTCCGGGACCGCGTCCCGAACCAGCGGCCGTAGCCGATTGTGTCGACGTCGTCACATTGAGTACGAACGGCGGACCGGCGAGGTTCCCGGCCGCCTGGAAAAGATCCGGAAGCCCGGCGAAGCCGCCGCAGCCGATCCGCGCCCAAGGAGGCCCGGCAGTGATCCCGTCCCTCGCCCCCGCCTCGACCACCCGATTGTCAGTGCCGGGCCGTAGGGTGGTCGGGCTATGACGAAGCCCTCTCTCCCCGAACTCCTGCACGCCGCCGTCGCGGCCGTCGGCGGCACGGAGCGCCCCGGCCAGGTGACCATGGCCGAAGCGGTCGCCGAGGCGATCGACGACGGATCCCACCTGCTGGTCCAGGCCGGCACCGGCACCGGAAAGTCGCTGGGCTATCTCGTGCCCGCGCTCGCGCACGGGGAGCGGGTGGTCGTCGCCACGGCCACGCTCGCACTGCAGCGCCAGCTCGTGGAACGCGACCTGCCGCGCACGGTCGACGCCCTGCACCCGCTGCTGCGCCGACGTCCGGACTTCGCCATGCTCAAGGGCAGGTCGAACTATCTGTGCCTGCACCGCCTGCACGAGGGCATGCCGCAGGACGAGGAGGACGGGCTCTTCGACCAGTTCGAGGCCGCCGCGCCCACCAGCAAGCTGGGACAGGATCTGCTCCGCCTGCGTGACTGGGCCGACGAGACGGAGACCGGCGACCGTGACGGCCTGACGCCGGGTGTCTCGGACCGAGCCTGGGCGCAGGTGTCGGTGTCGTCCCGGGAGTGCCTGGGCGCGTCGAAGTGCGCCTACGGCGCCGAGTGCTTCGCGGAGATGGCGCGCGAGCGCGCCAAGCTCGCCGAGGTCGTCGTCACCAACCACGCCCTCCTGGCCATCGATGCCATCGAGGGCGCCCCGGTGCTGCCGCAGCACGAGGTGCTGATCGTGGACGAGGCGCACGAGCTCGTCTCCCGCGTCACCGGAGTCGCCACCGGCGAACTCACACCCGGCCAGGTCAACCGCGCCGTGCGCCGGGCGGCCAAGCTGGTGAACGAGAAGGCCGCCGACCAGCTCCAGACCGCCGCTGAGGGCTTCGAGCGGCTGATGGAACTGGCTCTGCCGGGCCGCCTCGAGGAGATCCCGGAGGACCTCGGCTACGCGCTGATGGCACTGAGGGACGCGGCCCGCACGGTCATCACCGCGCTTGGCTCCACCCGCGACAAGTCCGTCCAGGACGAGGACGCGGTCCGCAAGCAGGCGCTGGCCTCGGTCGAGACCGTGCACGACGTGGCGGAGCGCGTGGTCAACGGCTCCGAGTGGGACGTGGTCTGGTACGAGCGCCACGACCGCTTCGGCGCCTCTCTGCGTGTCGCGCCGATGTCGGTCTCCGGGCTGCTCAGGGAGAAGCTCTTCGCGGACCGCAGCGTCGTCCTCACCTCGGCGACGCTCAAGCTGGGCGGCGACTTCAACGGCGTCGGCGCCTCCCTGGGGCTAGGTCCCGAGGGTACGGAGGGCGAGGATCTGCCGCAGTGGAAGGGCGTGGACGTCGGCTCGCCCTTCGACTACCCCAGGCAGGGCATCCTGTACGTCGCGAAGCACCTCGCGCGCCCCGCGCGGGACGGCGAGCGCTCCGACATGCTCGATGAGCTGACCGAGCTGATCCAGGCGGCCGGTGGCCGCACCCTCGGACTGTTCTCCTCCATGCGTGCCGCGCAGCTCGCCGCGGAGGAGCTGCGCTCCCGGATCCCCGAGTTCCCCATCCTGCTCCAGGGCGAGGAGACGCTCGGCGAGCTGATCAAGAACTTCGCCGCCGACCCGCGGACCTGTCTGTTCGGCACGTTGTCGCTGTGGCAGGGCGTGGACGTCCCGGGGCCCAGCTGTCAGCTGGTGATCATGGACAAGATCCCGTTCCCGCGGCCCGACGACCCGCTGATGAGCGCCCGGCAGAAGGCGGTGGAGGACGCGGGCGGCAACGGCTTCATGGCCGTGGCCGCGACCCATGCGGCCCTTCTCATGGCCCAGGGCGCCGGCCGTCTGGTCCGCGCCTCGGGGGACCGTGGCGTGGTCGCCGTACTCGATCAGCGGCTCGCCACCGCGCGGTACGGCAGCTACCTCAAGGCGTCACTTCCCGACTTCTGGTACACCACGGACCGCAACCAGGTGCGCAAGTCGCTCGCGGCCATCGACGCGGCCGCGAGGCAGACGGAAGAGAAACAGACACAGGAGCAGTGAGCCGGCCGGTCCGGCCGGCGTCGGCCGGACCGCCACACGTGTGACGGTCGGTGCGGCCGTCCAGGGTGGTCCGCACAGCACAGGGCCCCGGAACCGGCGCAGGGGTCCCGGGGCCCGGTCAGGGGGGCGAGCCGTCCGGCCCGCCCGCCACGGCCGTCACACGCGGCGCAGCACGGCGACGACCTTGCCCAGAATGGTCGCGTCGTCGCCGGGGATCGGCTCGTAGGCGGCGTTGTGCGGCAGGAGCCAGACGTGTCCGTCCTCGCGCTTGAAGCGCTTCACGGTGGCTTCGCCCTCGAGCATCGCGGCGACGATGTCGCCGTTCTCGGCGACCGGCTGGCGCCGGACGGTGACCCAGTCGCCGTCGCAGATCGCGGCCTCGATCATGGAGTCACCGACGACCTTCAGGACGAACAGCTCGCCGTCGCCGACGAGCTGGCGGGGCAGCGGGAACACGTCCTCGACCGACTCCTCGGCGAGGATCGGTCCACCGGCGGCGATACGGCCGACCAGCGGGACGTAGGACGCGGCGGGCTTGCCGGCGGTGTCGGTGGGCTGCACCGTCACGGCCTGGTCGGAGCCGCGCACCTCGTACGCGCGCGGGCGGTGCGGGTCGCGGCGCAGGAAGCCCTTGCGCTCCAGTGCCATCAGCTGGTGCGCCACCGAGGACGTGCTGGAGAGGCCGACGGCCTGGCCGATCTCGCGCATGGACGGCGGATACCCGCGTCGCTGCACCGAATCCCTGATGACCTCGATCACCCGGCGCTGCCGGTCGGTGAGCCCTGAGCTGTCCGCCCGGATACCGGGAGGTCGGCCGGGCAGGGAGCGCTTGTGCCCCTCGGGATTCGTGGCTTCGTTCATCGCATGTACCGGCTCGACTCGGCCCATGGGGCGGTCCTGGGCGGTGATGGTGGCACTGTCTGCGGTGGTGGTCACGTCGGCCCCTCTCGATGGTCTCCCTGCTGGACAACGGTAGTTGCTTTCGAAAGGTTGCGCCAAACACACGTTCGAGTGAAAAAGTGCGATTCGCCTGACGCGATCATGTGTCTGGGTGTATAGCTAACGCGGCACCTGACGGGCAAAAGTGCCCATTGTTGTACTCTTCACCGCCGGGATCGGCGACCTTGCGGGTTGTGCCCTCAGTCTGCCACCCGGCACCCGGTGCACCCGGATCCGGCTCCCTTCTGCGCCGGAGTCCCACGTGGTCTCCGTGCGGCGCCCACGGTATCTCCGTAACCGCAGGATCGATACGTCCCTGCGCCCGCGTGTTCGGAAATGCCGGCAGCGGGTATCCGGGGCCTGCTCCTGCGCGACGACACGCGTAACCGCCTCGGTGTATGGGCCAAGCCCTACATCTAGTGGTTGGATGCTTACCGCAGCCCACAAGTTGTGGTCCCCCGGGTCTGAGATGGCTTCGCGATCGCCTATGCTTAGGGCTGCTTCGAGGGGCCCATGTGGTCCAGCGGGGCCATTGAGTCTGCTGTGAGGAGGGTTGGAGATCATGCACTGCCCCTTCTGCAGGCACCCCGACAGCCGCGTGGTCGACAGCCGTACGACCGACGACGGCACGTCGATCCGCAGGCGCCGCCAGTGCCCCGACTGCTCCCGTCGTTTCACGACCGTGGAGACGTGCTCGCTCATGGTGGTGAAGCGGTCCGGAGTGACCGAACCGTTCAGCCGCACCAAGGTCATCAACGGCGTGCGCAAGGCATGCCAGGGACGGCCCGTCACCGAGGACGCACTCGCCCAGCTCGGCCAGCGGGTCGAGGAGGCGGTGCGCGCCACCGGAAGTGCCGAGCTGACCACCCATGACGTGGGTCTGGCCATACTCGGCCCGTTGCAGGAACTCGACCTCGTCGCCTATCTGCGATTCGCCTCCGTCTACCGGGCCTTCGACTCGCTCGACGACTTCGAGGCCGCGATCGCGGAGCTGAGGCAGACGCGAGGCCCCGCCGCGGACGGCGAGGACGCGGGAGCGGGGAGCCAGGAAGACGAACGCGGGCCCGGAGGGACCGACGCGGTCCCCGTGCCCGCCCACGCCGCCGACTGACCGGCGCGTCGGAATCCGGACGGACGCCCGGGTTCCGGCTCGGGAGGCGGCGACCGAAGACCTGTTGCGGGTGGCAGTTGAGAGCCCCCGCGACACCAGACAGAACACCGTGCCACGGGAACATCGGGGCACTTCAGGGCGTTTTCGCCCGTACAGGGAGGCGGCATGACAGAGACGGCGAGCGGTCCGGCACGAGGTTCCCGAGCCAAGGGAGCCAAGGCGGGTAACAAGGGACTGCACATCGAGCGCATCCACACCACCCCCGGCGTACACCCGTACGACGAGGTGGCCTGGGAGCGCCGTGACGTCGTCATGACCAACTGGCGCGACGGCTCGGTCAATTTCGAGCAGCGTGGCGTCGAGTTCCCCGACTTCTGGTCGGTGAACGCGGTCAACATCGTCACCAGCAAGTACTTCCGGGGCGCTGTCGGCACCCCGCAGCGCGAGGTCAGCCTCAAGCAGCTGATCGACCGCATCGTGAAGACGTACCGGAAGGCCGGCGAGGACTACAAGTACTTCGCCTCGCCCGCCGACGCCGAGATCTTCGAGCACGAGCTGGCTTACGCCCTCCTGCACCAGATCTTCAGCTTCAACAGCCCCGTCTGGTTCAACGTCGGCACCACGCAGCCCCAGCAGGTCTCCGCCTGTTTCATCCTGTCCGTCGACGACTCCATGGAGTCGATCCTCGACTGGTACAAGGAAGAGGGCATGATCTTCAAGGGCGGCTCCGGCGCAGGCCTGAACCTCTCCCGCATCCGCTCCTCCAAGGAGCTGCTCTCCTCCGGTGGCAACGCCTCCGGCCCCGTCTCCTTCATGCGCGGCGCCGACGCCTCCGCCGGCACCATCAAGTCCGGTGGCGCCACCCGCCGCGCCGCCAAGATGGTCGTGCTCGACGTCGACCACCCCGACATCGAGGACTTCATCCAGACGAAGGTCAGCGAGGAGGAGAAGATCCGCGTCCTGCGCGACGCGGGCTTCGACATGGATCTGGGCGGCGACGACATCACGTCCGTCCAGTACCAGAACGCCAACAACTCGGTCCGCGTGAACGACGAGTTCATGTCGGCGGTCGAGTCGAGCGGCAAGTTCGGCCTGCGCGCCCGTATGACCGGTGAGGTCATCGAGGAGGTCGACGCCAAGGCGCTCTTCCGCAAGATCGCCGAGGCCGCCTGGGCCTGCGCCGACCCGGGCATCCAGTACGACGACACCATCAACAACTGGCACACCTGCCCCGAGTCCGGCCGGATCACCGCGTCGAACCCGTGCAGCGAGTACATGCACCTGGACAACACGTCCTGCAACCTGGCCTCGCTGAACCTGATGAAGTTCCTCAAGGACGACGGCAAGGGCCACCAGTCCTTCGAGACCGAGCGCTTCCAGAAGGTCGTCGAGCTGGTCATCACCGCGATGGACATCTCGATCTGCTTCGCGGACTTCCCGACCCAGAAGATCGGCGAGAACACGCGCGCGTTCCGCCAGCTCGGCATCGGCTACGCCAACCTCGGCGCCCTGCTGATGGCGACCGGCCACGCCTACGACTCCGACGGCGGCCGCGCCCTCGCCGGTGCCATCACCTCGCTGATGACCGGTACGGCCTACCGCCGCTCCGCCGAGCTGGCCGCCGTCGTCGGCCCGTACGACGGCTACGCCCGCAACGCCGACGCGCACAAGCGCGTCATGAAGCAGCACGCCGACGCCAACGGCGGGGCCGTCCGCATGGACGACCTGGACACCCCGGTCTGGGCCGCCGCCACGGAGGCCTGGCAGGACGTCGTCCGCATCGGCGACAAGAACGGTTTCCGTAACTCCCAGGCGTCCGTCCTCGCGCCGACCGGCACCATCGGCCTGGCGATGTCCTGCGACACCACCGGTGTCGAGCCCGACCTCGCGCTGGTGAAGTTCAAGAAGCTCGTCGGCGGCGGCTCGATGCAGATCGTCAACGGCACCGTCCCGCAGGCCCTGCGCCGCCTGGGCTACCAGGAGGAGCAGATCGAGGCGATCGTCGCCCACATCGCCGAGAACGGCAATGTGATCGACGCCCCCAGCCTCAAGCCCGAGCACTACGAGGTGTTCGACTGCGCCATGGGCGAGCGCGCCATCTCCCCGATGGGCCACGTCCGGATGATGGCCGCGATCCAGCCGTGGATCTCCGGCGCCATCTCCAAGACGGTCAACATGCCGGAGACGGCGACCGTCGAGGAGGTCGAGGAGATCTACTACGAGGCGTGGAAGCTGGGCGTCAAGGCGCTCGCCATCTACCGCGACAACTGCAAGGTCGGCCAGCCGCTCTCCGCCAAGACCAAGGAGAAGGAGAAGGCCGAGGTCACGGAGAAGGCGGAGGCCGCCATCCGCGAGACGGTCGAGAAGATCGTCGAGTACCGGCCGGTCCGCAAGCGCCTCCCCAAGGGCCGTCCCGGCATCACCACGTCCTTCACGGTCGGCGGCGCCGAGGGCTACATGACCGCCAACTCTTACCCCGACGACGGTCTCGGTGAGGTCTTCCTGAAGATGTCCAAGCAGGGCTCGACCCTCGCGGGCATGATGGACGCCTTCTCCATCGCCGTCTCCGTGGGTCTGCAGTACGGCGTGCCCCTGGAGACGTACGTCTCGAAGTTCACCAACATGCGCTTCGAGCCGGCCGGCATGACGGACGACCCGGACGTGCGGATGGCGCAGTCGATCGTCGACTACATCTTCCGCCGCCTGGCGCTGGACTTCCTGCCCTTCGAGACGCGCTCCGCGCTCGGCATCCACTCCGCCGAGGAGCGCCAGCGGCACCTGGAGACCGGCTCCTACGAGCCGGCCGACGACGAGGTCGACGTCGAGGGTCTGGCCCAGTCGGCGCCGCGCGCCCAGGAGCTGAAGGCGGTCGCCACGCCGAAGGCCGAGCCCGAGGTGGCCGCGCCGGCCCCGAAGCAGGCGCACACCAGCGCCGAGCTGGTGGAGATGCAGCTGGGCATCCAGGCCGACGCCCCGCTGTGCTTCTCCTGCGGTACGAAGATGCAGCGGGCCGGTTCCTGCTACATCTGCGAGGGCTGCGGCTCGACCAGCGGCTGCAGCTGATCGCACACCGTTCCTGAGGTAAGGGGCGCCGGCACTCAGCCGGCGCCCCTTACCCGTGCGCCTCCGCGCCTGGGCGTCAGGAGCTGCGTCTGCTGCCCATGACGCGGGGGAAGACCGCCGGATCCTCGTCGTAGCCGTGGACTCCCGGGTGGAAGGTCCATCCACCGGAGTCGTCCCGCAGGAACTCGCCGATCGTGGCCGCCGTGGCGTCGGGGACCGAGGCGAAGGTGTCCTCGCCGAGCACCGTGTAGCCCTCGCGGATGCGCATGGCCGGTCCGAGCACGTCGGAGAAGGTCCTGCGCCCGTTCTGCTGCTGGATGACCACACCGACCACCACGCGCGCGTACCGGCCGTCGAGCCGGTCGAGCTCGAGCGTCATGACCTCGTCCCAGCCGAAGCCCTTGCCGTCCGTGCTGTCCCGGTTGAGGAAGATCGTGCCGTCCGGCGAACGGCTGTCGAAGTGCACCAGATAGGCGGGCGCCCCGTACAGGTCGCCGGACTCGAACGGGCCCGCCACGATGTCCAGATCGGTCGGCGGGCGGCCCGCCGGACTGGGGTCCCACTTGAGCGCGACCTCGACCTTGCGGATTCCCTTGCTGAAGCCAGCCACGGGCTTCGCCACCCCCTTGAAGTGCCATACCTGTCAACTGCCCCGGCAATGGGGCCGTTTGTTCATCGTGCCACGCGCGCGGGGGAGCGTGCGCGGGTGATCTCAGCCGGAGCGTGACCGGCGCCACGCCCGGTGGCCTTACGATGGCGCGGTGCTGGTCAAGTGGATTCGCTGCACCGTGGTGGACCGCCGCGGGTTCGAGCGCGGGCAGCGGAAATGGGCGGGGCTTCCGGGGGAGCCGGGTTTTCGGGGCCAGGGCGGAGGCTGGAGCCGGCAGCGGCCCGGGGTGGCGCACATCTTCGCCTTCTGGGAGAGCCGCGCCTTCTACGACTCCTTCATGGCCCGCTCCCACGACCGCCTGGCGGCCGCCCAGTCCGGCACGTTCAAGGATTCCCAGGTCAAACTGTTCGAGTACCGGTTCGACGTGAAGACCGGCTTCGAGCCCCGGTTCACCGACTCGGACCTGATCCGTGTCGCCCTGTGCCGGGTCCACGAGGAACGGGTGGAGCACTTCACCCTCATGCAGGAGAAGGTCTGGAACCCTGCCATGGCCGGCTCGCCCGGCATGATCCGGGGCATGTTCGCCGAGGCACCCGAGCAGGAGTTCCTCATCCTGTCCATGTGGCGGTCGGCGGCCGAGCACGGCAAGTACCGCACCGAGCGGGTGGAGCGCCTCGCCCTGCGCGCCCAGACTGAGGCGGACATCGCGGCCCTGTCGGGTGACATCGTGGAGCTGGAGCCCTCCTGGACGGTCTGAACCGGGCGCCTCGAGCACGAGGTGCGGCCCCTGGACGGTTGGAAAAACCAACGCGGGCGTGACGCGGGAACGGTGCGCCCGTCGGTGCCCCCATGCGCGGGATACGTGTGACCTACGCCGTATGGGGCCCGTACGAGTGCTCCACAGTCCCCCGTTCGATCTAGGGTTTCGGCATGGCACGACCACGGCGCATCGTCCTTGTCCGGCACGGCGAGTCAACGGGCAATGTTGATGACTCCGTGTACGAGCGGGAGCCCGACCACGCTCTCGCCCTGACGGAACGCGGCTGGAGACAGGCCGAGGAGACCGGAAAGGAGATCCGGGAGCTCTTCGGCCGGGAACGCGTGAGCGTGTACGTGTCCCCCTACCGCCGTACCCACGAGACGTTGCGCGCCTTCCATCTGGACCCCGGCCTGATACGGGTGCGGGAGGAGCCCAGGCTGCGCGAGCAGGACTGGGGCAACTGGCAGGAGCGCGAGGACGTGCGCCTGCAGAAGGCGTACCGGGACGCCTACGGCCATTTCTTCTTCCGGTTCCCGCAGGGCGAGTCCGGCGCCGATGTCTACGACCGGGTCGGCGGCTTCCTGGAGAGCCTGTTCCGGAGCTTCGAGGCGCCGGATCATCCGCCGAACGTGCTGCTGGTGACGCACGGACTGGCGATGCGGCTGTTCTGCATGCGCTGGTTCCACTGGACCGTGGCCGAATTCGAATCGCTGTCGAATCCCGGGAACGCCGAGATGCGGACGCTCGTTCTGGGTGACGACGACAAGTACACCCTCAACCGGCCCTTCGAGCGATGGCGGGATCCGGTACCGCACTGGGGTTCCGGATAGAGTGGCAGACCGATGACCGCAGACTCCTCTTCTCTCGAGCGCCTGAACCGGGCCCTGGCCAGCCTGCGCGGACTGGCGGTGGGGGACGCGCTGGGCTCGCAGTTCTTCGTCCCGGCGAACTACCCCTTGCTCAAGCGCCGCGAGCTGCCCGCCGGCCCCTGGCAGTGGACCGACGACACGGAGATGGCCTGCTCCGTGGTGGCCGTCCTGGCCGTCCACCACCGCCTCGACCAGGACGCGCTGGCCCGCTCCTTCGCCGAGCACCACGACTTCGACCGCGGCTACGGCCCGGCCGTGAACAGGCTGCTCCGCCTCGTCCGTGAGGGTGAGGACTGGCGCGAGCTCGCGGCCGCCCTCTTCAACGGACAGGGGTCCTGGGGCAACGGCGCCGCGATGCGCATCGCGCCGCTCGGCGCCTGGTACGCCGACGACCCCGAGCAGGCGACCCACCAGGCGGAGATCTCGGCCTACCCCACGCACCAGCACCGGGAGGCCGTGGTGGGCGCGATGGCCGTCGCCGCGGCCGCCGCGCTGGCCGCCTCACCGGGCGGCCCGCCCGGCCCCGAGGCGCTTCTCGACGGTGTCATCGCACTCATCCCCAAGAGCGCAGTCGGCGCGGGTCTGCGCCGGGCCCGCGACATGCTCGACTACGGCGATCCGGCCACCGTCGCGGCCGTGCTGGGCTGCGGGCGCCGCACGTCGGCCCACGACACCGTCCCGTTCGCCCTCTGGTCCGCGGCGCGGGCCCTGGCCGACTTCGAGGCCGCGTTCTGGACGACCGCCCAGGTCGGCGGTGACGTGGACACGACCTGCGCGATCGTGGGCGGCGTGCTCGGCTCCGGCAAGGCGGGCACCCCTCCCGCGCGCTGGGTGGAGCGGACCGAGGCACTGCCCGACTGGCTGCCGAAGGGACTCTGAACCCTTCTCGGAACCGGAACACCGGCCACCGGGAACTCTCCGTGCTCGCCGGGAACTCTGTGTGAGCATCCGTCGTTCCGTAAGCAGCCGTCGTCCGCGTCGACGCGGCCCACCGCGCTGTCCGGGCCGGTGTACCGCGCGAGGGGGGCGGGTGGTGGCCGGTTGCGTCGCGGTGCCCGCCGGGGTTGT
>NZ_JBSFBX010000025.1:10727-80700 GCF_053593175.1 Streptomyces sp. NPDC002386 | reverse complement strand
CCCGCGGAGCGGGTACCACATCGCTGCGCGATGTGCAAGCGAACACCCGTGCTGCGCACGGGTGTTGCGCTCCCGCTCCGCGGGAGCGCTAGCGGGTGGCTGCGCCACCCGCACACCCCGCCTGCTGCGCAGGCGGGGTGACGGTCCGTCCGCTGCGCTCCCGGACCGGCGGGACTTTGTCCCGCTACCAGGCTTGCGCTTCGCTCCAGCCTGGCCGGCGGGTCCGCTGCGCTCCCCTGCCTGACGGTCCTTCCGGCTGCGCCTTCAGTACCGTTGGGGCCCGCTAATGCGGGCCAGCTGGTTACAAGGGGGTGGGGGTCGCTCGTGCGGGTCGGATTTCTGTGTAGTGGCTCCTCGGATTGATGCAGCATGTACCGTTGGCGAAAAGATGAGACACCCTCCAGCCTCAGTTCACCGGCCTCAGGAGATGAATGCTCGTGGAGAGAGAAGAATCTTCTACGTTCTGTCACCCGGCGTGGGACGTGCTCGTCCCCGCACGCGCGGCCTACCTGGCAGCCGTATCACCTCACTATGACGAGGTCTTCTGGGATGTTGCGCAGCACGTCGAGCGTGCCGGCAGTCTTGGTAAGAGGGACATCGCTGCCCTGGTCGTGTGGAAACGCCTCTCTGCGCAGACCCGTTGGGTGACAGCTCTCATGTCGCTGCCCGACAGCCAGGTGCGAGCCGTCACCGAGCAGGCCGTCGCGTCAGTGCAGGACCTCACTCTCTCACTCGGTGAGGCGGCTCAGGCGGGGCGCAGTGCCATCTCTGAACTGCCGGGGTTCGTCAAGGGTGACGCTCTCGCGTCTGCCATCCTGACCTCGGCAGCTCCCACGCGGATGGCCGTCTACGACCGGCGTGTCCAGCGCGCCATCGACCTGCTTGGGCTCACACTCACGGACCGTCCGGGCCGCTACGGCCGCTACATGGACCTCCTCGACACCCTCCTCAAAACAGCGGAGGACGCGCAGACGGTTGGACCCCGCGCGATGTCGACACTGCTCTGTACTGGGCTGGAAAGAACCCTGAGTGAAAGTAAGGATGAGAGAGTCGATGAAAAGATGCAGGGAAGGGCTCTGAAATTGCAGAGGATCACTCTGAAGGAACACCAGGTTGACCAGAAATCGGCGTTCCGAAAATGGGTAGGATTTCCTGCAAGATCATCTGTGCCCCCGCAGGGTGCCCGGGGCACGATCGTGTCAGCGACCGGTTCGGGCAAGACGATCACGGCCGCCGCGTGCGCGCTGGAGTCGTTCGCCAACGGCCGGATCCTCGTGACCGTGCCCACCCTGGACCTGCTCGTGCAGACCGCCCAGGCGTGGCGCCTGGTGGGCCACCGCGCCCCGATGGTCGCGGTGTGCTCGCTGGAGAACGACCCGGTGCTGAAGGAGCTGGGGGTGCGGACCACCACCAACCCGATCCAGCTCGCCCTGTGGGCCAGGTCCGGACCGGTCGTCGTGTTCGCCACGTATGCCTCCCTCGTGGACCGCGAGGACATCGACGAACTCCAGGGCCAGCGCAAGGTCCGCGGGCCGCTGGAGGCCGCTCTGGCAGGCGGGGAGCGGCTGTACGGGCAGCGCATGGCGGGCTTCGAGCTCGCGATCGTGGACGAGGCCCACGGCACCGCCGGTGATCTCGGCCGGCCATGGGCAGCAATCCACGACAACGCCCGCATCCCCGCCGACTTCCGGCTCTACCTCACCGCCACACCGCGCATCCTCGCCGCGGCCCGGCCGCAGAAGGGCGCGGAGGGCCAGGAGGCGGAGATCGCGACCATGGCCGATGACCCGGAGGGCACGTACGGCGCGTGGCTCGCGGAGCTCGGGCTCTCGGAGACGATCGAGCGGGAGATCCTCGCGGGGTTCGAGATCGACGTGCTGGAGATCCGCGACCCCTCTCCCGTTCTGGGGGAGTCGGAGGAGGCGCGGCGCGGCCGGCGCCTGGCGCTCCTGCAGGCCGCGCTCCTGGAGCACGCCGCCGCCTACAACCTCCGTACGGTCATGACCTTCCACCAGAAGGTGGAGGAAGCCGCGGCGTTCGCGGACAAGCTGCCGGAGACCGCTGCCGAGCTGTACGTCAACGATGCCTCCGATGAGGACCTGGCCGCCGCGGACAAGCTGCCGAAGTCCTCGATCGACGCGGAGTTCTACGAGCTGGAGGCCGGCCGCCACGTCCCGCCGGACCGGGTGTGGTCGGCGTGGCTGTGCGGCGACCACACCGTCGCCGAACGGCGCGAGAAGATCCGGCAGTTCGCCAACGGCATCGACGCGGCCGGGCGCCGGGTGCACCGTGCCTTCCTCGCGAGCGTTCGCGTACTCGGGGAGGGCGTGGACATCACCGGCGAGCGGGGAGTCGAGGCCATCTGCTTCGCCGACACCCGCGGCTCCCAGGTGGAGATCGTGCAGAACATCGGCCGCGCGCTGAGGCTCAACAAGGACGGCAGCACGAAGGTGGCCAGGATCATCGTGCCGGTGTTCCTGGAGCCCGGCGAGGACCCGACCGACATGGTCGCCAGCGCCTCGTTCCGCCCCCTTGTAGCCGTTTTGCAAGGCCTGCGCAGTCATGATGAACGCCTCGTCGAGCAGCTCGCCTCCCGCGCCCTCACCAGCGGCAAACGCAAGGTCCACCTCCAGCGCGACGAGGACGGGCGGATCATCGGGGCCGGCGGCGAGGGCGACGGCGGGGACCAAGAGCAGGACGACACCGACGCCGCTGCCGAGTCCGCCCTGCTGCACTTCTCCTCCCCCCGCGACGCAGCGACGATCGCCGCGTTCCTGCGCACCCGGGTCTACCGGCCGGAGTCGCTGGTATGGCTGGAGGGCTACCAGGCCCTCATCCGGTGGCGGGCGGAGAACGAGATCACCGGCGTCTACGCCGTGCCCTACGACGTTGAGGTCGAGGTCGGGGCGACGAAGGCGTTTCCGCTTGGGCGGTGGGTGCACCAGCAGCGCAAGGCCCTGCGGGCCGGGGAGCTGGAAGACCGGCGCAAGGTCCTCCTGGACGCACCGGAGGCCGGGATGGTCTGGGAGCCCGGCGAGGAAGCGTGGGAGGCCAAGCTGGCCGCACTGCGGTCCTACCGGCGGGCCACCGGACACCTCGCCCCGCGCCAGGACGCGGTGTGGGGCGAAGGCGAAGCGATGGTGCCCATCGGGCAGCACATGGCCAACCTCCGGCGGGAGGGCGGTCTCGGGAAGGACCCGAAGCGCGCGGAGGAACGCGCGCAGCAGCTGGCCGCGATCGACCCGGACTGGAACTGCCCGTGGCCGCTGGACTGGCAACGCCACTACCGCGTCCTCGCGGACCTGGTCGACGCCGACGGCCAGCTGCCCGACATCGCACCCGGCGTCGTCTTCGACGGCGACGACATCGGACGTTGGCTCCAACGGCAGAAGCAGCCGGGCACCTGGGTGCCGCTCCTGCCCGAGCAGCAGGAGCGGCTAACCACGCTGGGCGTGAAGCCGCTTGAGGCGCCGCCTGCCGCCCCGGCCGCCGAGGGTGCGATGAAGGGCCAGGGCAAGGCGCAGCAGGCGTTCCAGCGGGGACTTGCGGCCCTCACGCAGTGGGTAGAGCGGGAAGGCTCCCGACCTGTACCGCGCGGCCACGCTGAAAAAATCGCGGTTGTCGGCGAGACGGACCCGGTGGTCGTGAAACTGGGCGTATGGATATCGAACATTCGCGCGAGGCGGGACAAGCTCACCCAGGAGCAACTCGACGCGATCCGGGAACTCGGCATGGACTGGGCCTGACTCGGTCTGGCGCTGAGCCACAGCGCGCGACAGCCCGGGCCGCAGTGACCTGGGCTGTAAATGCCAAAGACCTTGGCCCATGCCATCTGGGCACCGCGCAGAGGAGCGCGAACGGCGGGGAAGCGGGCGTAAGCGTGGGCTGGCGTCGGTATGCGGCCCGCTGGCCAAGACCGACCGGAAGAGGCCGGCAGGGGGCGTGTATGTGGTCGTGAAGGGCGGTCGCCTGCGCGGCGAAAGGCTCCATGAGGCTTCAGCCGAACGATCGTCCTCATGGGCAATAGGTGAGGCCCGGGGACACTGTCCCCTCCACAACCACTGCTGTCCCTAACGCGGGCACTCGACTGGGCATTCCCGTGAGACGAACGGGTAGTTGCTCCCCCCTGGGCCGGACAGCTGTCCCTGCCCCAGGTCGCACAGCTAGACCCCTCCTTCGGCGCGGCTCGGTGCTCTCGTTTGCCCTCCACGTCACGGGCACGGAGGACCGTTGGAGAGCAGGAGCAACACCTGCGCCCATCGCGGCTAGCCTGAAGACATAGCGCGCCACCCTGGGCGGATTCACAGGGACGCTCTCAGGCAGAGAGCCGCCAGCAAGACAGCCGACCGCGCGGCGACCATCCACCGCGGCACAGCCACGTCCACGACCCGGTCGAGGACCACATCAAGTTGTTGGACGACGCGGGGGTGGACCGGGCGGTGCTCTTCGGTACCCGACCGCACCCGGAACGTGCGACCGACCTTCAATCGCTGCGCCGCGAGATGGCCGCACTGGACGAGGCGATCGGCGGCCGGGCCACTGGGATGGAGGGGTACCGGACAGCGTGGCTGGAACTGGAGATGGCGCTCGACGCCCACCCTGATCGCTTCATCGGATTCAGGAGCGTGCCGCTCGACCTGACGCCCCAGCGGATCGCTGAAATGGTCGACCGGGACGTGGTCGGTCATGGCATGCGGGGAATCGGTGAACTGACGCCGCCACCTGGCCGTGCAGACCTCCTTGAGCCGGTGATGCGGGCAGCGGCAGATCACAGTGAACTCCCCGTGGTCGTCCACGGATTCGCGCCCACCACGGCGGAAGACCTGCGAGCTCTGGCCCGACTGGCGACTGCGTATCCGTCCGTACCCCTCGTCATCAGCCAACTGGGGGGCCTGAACTGGATGGACGCCATCCAGTTGGTCCGAGACACGCCCAGCATGTTCCTGGAGTTGTCCACGGCCGGCGTGATCTTCGCTGTTCGTCTGGCCATCCGGGAGATACCGGAACGCACCCTGTTCGGCTCGGACGCCCCGTACGGCGACCCGGTACTCACCCGCGCGACTGTCGAGCGCGTCACTCGCTCCGGCGAGGTACGCGACCGGGTGTTGGGCGGAACAGCAGCCAGGCTTCTCGGCCTCACCTGACTCCTGATCGAAATTACCGGTGCGCTGCCGTCCTCGGTGAGGAAGAGCAGGGTGAACCGTGTCCGATTGCCAGGATCGATCACCGAGTAGGGGGGGCGCCGTACAGCAGCCAGGTACCGCAACCCTGGTAACCGCCCCCGCACGGTAGCGCCCCTCCGGGCGCGTCCAGCAGTTGGTATGACCGGTGTTGACCGATCCCGCTGGAGCTACGGATCAGATGTGCCTCCGGAGCGGGCGCCGTGAGCCCGCGGGGACAGAGGTGGAGCTGCCGCTGAGGTGCTTCCGTTGCTTCAGGAGGCCGCAGCGACGCCGATACCGATGGCGATGAACAGCCAGCCGGTCGTCAGCTCCCAGCGGTGGCGGATCTTGGGGCGGGCGAGGAGGGTGCGCAGGCGCACGGCGACGGCGACGAGAACGAACCAGTAGGCGACGCCGATGAGGACGTCCAGGATGCCGAGGAGGAAGATCTGCCGGGTGGGCGAGCCGCCGCCGTGGACGAACTGCGGCAGGATGCTCAGAAAGAACAGCGCCGCCTTGGGGTTGAGCACGTTGGTGAGAAGTCCCTGCGTGAAACCGGACCGCCATCGGCCGCGGGCCGGCCCGTCTGCCTCCGAGACCGGTGGCCCGGCCTCGTCCCCGGGACCACCGGTCGTGTCCTGGCCGGCGCGTCGTTCGCGGGCGGCGCGCCGGGCGGCCAGCACCGCCCTGATGCCGAGGTGGACGAGGTAGGCCGCGCCCAGGAGCTTGATGGCGTCGTAGACCACGGGGGAGCGAGCGGCGATCAGCGACAGGCCGACGGCGGCGGCAAGCATGTGCACGCACAGCCCGGTCTGTGCCCCCAGCGCCGCGGCCCGCCCCTTGGCGGGATGCTCGGTCGCCGATCTGAGCACCACGAGGAAGTCCGGGCCGGGGACCACGTAGGCCACGAGTACGACGCCTAGGAAGCCGACGAGGTCGACCGACATTCGTTCTTCCTTTCGTTGGCCTTTCGATGGCCCGTGGCCCGTCCGCCGCCCGGGCGGTGTGCCGAGGCCGTGTCGTGTCGCTCAGGCCGCGAGCGGTCGCCTGCCGGCCACCGAAGCGACGGCTTCGTCGAGTATCCCGAGACCCTGTACCAATTGCCCGTCCGCCACGGTCAGCGGCGGAAGGACCTTGGCCACCTCGTCCCGAGGGCCGGCTGTCTCCAGCAGCAGGCCGGCCTGGTACGCGGCGTCACACACGTCGCGAGCAGCACCCGGACGGTCGAAGGGCAGTCCCCAGGCCAGACCGCGCCCGCGCGGGGCGGGCAGTCCGTACCGCCGGGCGGTCTCCGCGAGGGCACGGTGCACGCGCTCGCCGAGCGCGGTGGTCCGGGCCTCCAACGCGTCGTCGGACCAGAACAACTCCAGTGCGCGGGCGGCGGTGACGAACGCGGGGTTGTAGCCGCGGAAGGTGCCGTTGTGCTCACCGGGCTTCCACACGTCGTGCTCGGGGCGCATCAGCGTGAGGGCCATGGGATTCCCGTACCCGCTGACGGACTTGGACAGGCAGACGATGTCGGGGACTATGCCGGCCGGTTCGAAGGAGAAGAACGGTCCGGTGCGCCCACAGCCCATCTGGATGTCGTCCACCACGAGAAGCGTGTCGTGCTCCCGGGCCCAGGAGGCCAGGGCCCGTAGCCAGGCGGTGCGGGCGGGGTTGATCCCGCCTTCGCCCTGGACGGTCTCCACGACCACCGCCGCGAGCGGTCCGTCCGCGGCGGCCGCGTCCAGTGACCGGGTGAGCCGCACCAGCGACCCCGCCTCCTCGGCTGCGGGGTCGTCGAAGGGCAGGGGAACGGTGTGGGGCAGCGGCACTCCCGCCCCGGCGCGCTTCATTGGATTGGCGGTCACCGCGAGGGCCCCGAGTGTCATCCCGTGGAAGCCGCGCCGGAAGTAGGCGACCGCGCGCCGCCCCGTGACTTTCCGGGCGAGCTTGAGCGCTGCCTCGACGGCGTTGGTACCGCCTGGACCGGGGAACTGAACGCGGTAGTCCAGACCGCGGGGCGCTAGCACCAGGTCCCGCAACCGTTCCAGGAAGGCGCGCTTGGCCGTGGTGTGCATGTCGAGT
This sequence comes from Streptomyces sp. NPDC002386, assembly GCF_053593175.1. NCBI lineage: Bacteria > Bacillati > Actinomycetota > Actinomycetes > Kitasatosporales > Streptomycetaceae > Streptomyces > Streptomyces sp. NPDC002386. Next base: position 73,468 of record NZ_JBSFBX010000025.1, on the reverse strand, counting down.
CCGTGCGTGACGCCGTCACCGGACAGGTACTCGAGCAGCGCGGCTTTCAGCCCGGGTGGATTGTGCCCGTAGTTGAGGGCGCCGGCCCCGGCGAAGAAGTCGATGAAGGACCGTCCCGCCTCGTCGTGAAGCACGGCACCGCGTCCGGTGGTGAACACGGTGGGCCAGGCCCGGCTGTAGCTGCGGACTTCTGATTCCATGGTGCCGAATACGCTCATGCTCATCCCTGTCAGGTGGTGTTGCGGATGGGGTGCAGGCGTCGTGCCGGGGTCGGTCGTCCGGGCCGGGCGCCGACTCGCTGAGGCGGGATCAGCCGGCCACAGCGTGCTGGTGGCGCTGGTAGAGCACCAGGCCCTCGGCGGCGGGGTTCTGCGCGGTCCACAGCACCCGGCCGATCAGCAGGGTGTGATCGAGCGCGGTGGGCGCCTGGTCCAGTCGGCACACCACGGTGGCGGCCGTCCCGTCCAGGGCCGGGCAGTCCGCCTCGTTCTGGTACGGGACGTCCTTGAAACGCTCTGCCGCGGGCAGTCGCGCGAAGCGGTGCATCAAGTCCCGTTGCTGCCAGGTGAGGATGTTGACCGCGAAGCGGCCGTGGACGGTCGCGTGCCGTACGGTGCGGCCGTCGCTGGCGAGCGAGACGAGCACCGAGGGGGGCTCGGTGGACAGTGAGAGCACCGCGTTGGCGGTGCAGCCGACCGGTCCGTCGGGGCCGGCGGTGGTGATGACGGCAACTCCGGTCGCGAGCTGTGCCATCGCCGAGCAGAACTCCTCACGCTCGGGCAGCGCGGTACGGGTGGTGGTCGCGGTCATGTCACCGGGTTCCTTTCGATACGGGTGCGCGGCGGGCGTCGATGGCGGCCCGGTCCGCAGGGGCAGTGCGAGGCGCATCGGGTGCGCCCGGGCGGGCCGTGTCCAGTGCGGCGAGGACGGCGTTGCGGTCGGTCTTGCCGTTGAGATTGAGCGGGAGTTCCGGCAGGCGCAGCAGGGTTCGGGGCACCATGTAGGCGGGCAGGCGCCGGTGCAGGGCGGCCAGCAGTGGGGCCGGATCGGAGGCGTCCCCGGTGTAGACCGCCTCCAGAACGGGAGTGGACCGGTCGGTACGGGCCACGACGACGGCGTCGAGGACGTCGGGGCGCGAGCGCAGCGCCTCCTCGATCTCCCCGAGTTCGACGCGGTAGCCGCTGATCTTGACCTGGTTGTCGAGGCGTCCCAGGTGGACGAGGCCGTCGCCGTCCCGTGACACTCGGTCTCCGGTCCGGTACCAGTGGGCCTCCGTCAGCGGTCCGCCCTCGTAAGGGGTGAGGTTCGCGTCCGGTGCGTCGGTGGCGAACCGTCCCGTGTCGTCCGCCGGGTCCAGGTAGCCGGGGAACCGCTGCGGGCCGCGTACCAGGAGCTCGCCTTCGTCGGCGGGGTGCATCTGTGCGTCGACCACGAGGGTTTCGGCGCCGGGGTGGGCGGTGCCGATGGGCAGGGTGCCGTTGGCGGTGCGCGGCCAGTGGGCGGGGTCGGCGGGGAGGCGGTAGCCGGTGCAGGTGACGGTCAGTTCGGTGGGGCCGTAGAGGTTCTCCAGGCGTGCTCCGGGAGCTGCCGCTGCGAAGGTCCGGGCTTGTTTCACGGTGAGTGGTTCGCCGGCGAAGGCCGCGTAGCGCAGGGTCGGCATGGAGTTAGGCGTCAGTCGCCGCAGCCGGGCCGCGAGCGAGACGACGGAGGGCACGGAGAACCAGTGAGTCAGTCGGTGGCGCCGCACGAACGCGGCCGGATCAAGCAGTTCCTCACGGGTGGGTACGACGAGGGCCGCGCCGGTGCTCCAGGCGACGAACATGTCGAACACGGACGGATCGAAGGTCAGGTCGAAGGTCTGGGAGAGCCGGCTGTCCGGTCCGGCGCCGCTGCGCTCCACCGCGTGGTCGAGGTATGCGTCGGTGTTGGAGTGGCGGATCACCACGCCCTTGGGGCGGCCGGTGGAACCGGAGGTGAAGAGGATGTAGGCGGTGTCATGGGGTCCCGGGCCGGGCAGGCCGCGTAGGTCAGGTGCGCCCGCCAAGTCCGTCGGAGAGACCGCGACGAGCGGGGCGGCCTGCCCCGCCGGCCTGGTGTCGGCCGCCGCGTCGGCCAGCACCAGTGCCGCGCCTGCCTGTTGCACGACGGCTTCGTTGCGGTCCGGCGGGGCAGCGGGGTTGAGCGGCACGACCGCGGCTCCCAGCCGCTGCACTGCCAGGTAGGCGGCGTAGGTCGCGGGTGTCCGCGCCGCCAGCAGGGCGATGCGGCGCGGCGGTGGCGCGCCGGTGCTCAGCCGGGCGGCCAGCACTTCGGCGCGCGTGCGCAATTCGGCGTAGGTCAGAGTGGTGGAGTCGACGGTGAGCGCCGGGCGGTCCGGGTGGCGGTCGGTGGTGCGGGCGAAGCGGTCCCACAGGGTGAGTTTGGGCGTCGGCATCGGATCAGCCCCTGTGGCCGGCGGATGAGGTGGCGGCGGCGAGCGGCGTCGCGGGAGTGACGTTGTCGTGGCCGGCGTATGAGGGCGAGGCCTCCGTCTCGAGTTCCGCCAGCGCGGTGAACGCGCCGGTGACGAGGGACGGCCGGGGTCGGCCTCGGCGTACGGAGTTGGCTGCGAAGCGAAGGATGCGGGGCAACTCGCGCCACTTTGCGGTCGCGGCGTCGATGGCACGTCGCTTCGCTGGGGACGGCGCTGCATCCGCTGCCAGCAGATGTGTGTTGCGGAACACGTGGTGCTGCGCCGCCGCCCATACGTCCTCCAGCACACCCTGCGAGCCGTCGTCCTCCAGGTCCGCGAGCAGTAGCCGAGCGGTCTCCTCCAGGGCGGCGGTCCCGGTCAGCCAGGGGCCACCGGGCAGTCGCTCCTCGGTGGTTCCGTCCTCTTCGACCAGCCACTGGTATGTCTCCTCCCGCGGCGGCGTCACGGGGAAGCCGAAGGCCAGGGTGTTGCGCCTGCGGTGCGTCTCCGACAGGCCTTCGGGGAAGGCCAGCAGGGCCGTCAGCTCCGCCCCGGACAACTCGCCGGAGAACGGTTCCTGGGACCCGCCGTTGCTGAACAGGGCGGTGAAGCCGTCCACGACGTGCCAGGCCTCCTCGGGGGTGCGGCCGTCCACCGTGATCAGGTGCGGGGCGTGGGCGTCGGCCGCGCCGGACAGCCAGGGCAGCGCACCGCTGTTGGCGACCACAAGGACCCGGCCGCGCTGGGCCAGTTCGGCGGCGATGCCGGCGAGGGCCGCCTCGGCGTCGGCGACGCCCCGGTAGCCGAGCCGGCGGCTGTCGGACAAGTTGTTCAGGGCCCGGTCGTGGTGCGAGAAGCTGCCCGTGGCCGGGTCGATCGCGAGCCGCACGGACCGGGCCAGCAGATCGGTGGAAGCGGGGGCCCTCGCGGACAGGTAGCCGGCGAGATTCTCGGTGTAGCAGCTGAGGCCCAGACTGGTGGGAACGGTCGGATCGGTATGCATGGGGTCCTCCATGGGACAACGGGTGCAGCGGGCCCTCGCCCCCGTCGCGAGCGGGCGGCGGGGAGCGAGCGGTTGCGGCGGGTGGCCGTCAGGATTTCGAGGGCTCAGCGGTGGGCTGGTCGCGTGCGACGTTCCGCCGTGGGCGTGCGCCGTGCTTCGGTCGGTCCGAAGGCACAGGCCATGGCGACCGTCTCCGCGCACACCGCGGCCGACCGGGGTGGCCGGCGCCAGTGCAGCGCTTCCCAGGTGCCGTTCTGACCGTCCGGGTCGGCGCGCACGCGCCAGGGCGCACCGGACAGCCCGGTGCCGTGCGCCTTGACGCACGCCTCCTGGACGGTCCACACCCGGGCGAAGTCCCGGGCAGCCCGGTCGGGTGCCATGGATGCCAGCCGGGCGGCTGTGCTCGGAGCACAACAGCGGCGCACCATGGCGGGCGAGGGCGGCCGGGCCACCTGGATGTCGACGCCGACGTCGAGTCCGGCGCCCACGGCGGCAGCGGCGTACAAGCCGCTGTGCGAGATGCTCACTCCGGTGTCGGGGGAGTGGGGCAATCGGGGGCGTCCGGCCGGCTCGGGGACCACCGCGGCTCGGGCGTGCTCCTCGTCGGCCACCTCGGCGAGCAGCAGCCGCAGCAAGGCCCGGCCGGCCAGGTGCTCGCGGCCCCGCCAGGCCGCCATGGTGGCGGCCGACCGATACTCCTCGGGGCGCAGCCGGCCCACGGCCTCGGGTGCAGCCAGTACGGCGTCCGTGCGCGCCATGGCAACCGTGACGCCCGGAGCCGGGGTCCACAGGCGGGCCATCGGGTCGCCGGCCCGTCCGGCCGCCCGGCCGCCCAGCCGGAGCCGGGCGGGGGGCGCGCCGGCCGGGCGCTCGGTCAGGGTTCCGGCCGGCGGGAGGGAGACGGCGTCAGACAAGGGTCGTCTCCTGGTCCAGCAGGCTGAGCGAGCCGTTGGCCAGGTGCAGCCGGTCGTTGCCGTAGTTCAGCGAGGCGGAGCGCAGGTCCCGAAGGGCGCGCTCCAGCGCGAGCGGCTGGTGACGCAGATAGCCGTGGCGCAGCCCGACCAGCTCGATCAGCTCCTCCACGGCGGCCGGGCACTCCTCGGAGGCGGTCACCTTCAGGGAGTTGACGAGTAACTGCCATGGCGCGCTGCCCCGTTCCTGCGTCGACAGTGACGCGTACACGTGGGCGGCGTGACTCAGCATGGCCTGCACGGTGTCGATACGCCGGCGGGCACGGGACAGCCGGGTCAGCAGCAGCTCGCTCTTGAGGTCCCTGCGGCGTCGCTCGTCGGGGCTGCGTAGCAGCCGCACGGTTCGGGAGAGCGCGCCGGCCGCCGTGCCCAGCCAGCAGGCGCTCCAGCCCAGATGGGCCAGCGGCGCGAAGACGTCGACCGTCACCCGGCGGAAGTCGCCGTGTGCGCCGACGACTTGGTCGTGCGGTACCGCTCCGGTGAAGCGCATCGGCACGCTGTGCGTGCCGCGCATGCCCAGGGGGTCCCAGTCGCCGAGGATCTGCACGTCCAGCTGGCTTCGCTCCGCGTATACCAACGACACCTGGCCGTCGGAGGCGGCGCCGGGGGCCAGAACGGTGATCAGGTAGGCGTCGGCGTGGGCGCCGCCGGTGACGATCGGTGCCATACGGTCCAGTTCGATGAGGTCGCCTTCACGCCGCGTGCCGGTGCGGGAGCTGAGCAGGTGTCCGCCCTTGCCGGCCTCGGTGGTGACCGACCCCAAGTACGTGTCACCGCGGGCGACCTGGGGCAGGACGCGCCGGCGCAGCCCCTCGGGGGCGTGGTGGACGAGCGCCGCGACCTGTTGCCCGTGCATGGCGAACACCATGGCCGCCGACATGTCGTGGCGGGCGATCAACTGGGAGACGGCCAGTAGGTCGGGGACGGTGCCGTCCAGGCCGCCGTAGCGGGCGGGGACCAGCAGCCCCAGGAGTCCGGAGGTGCGCATGGCGGTCAGGGCCTCCAGGGGGAAGGCCGCTTTCTCGTCGCACTCGGCAGCGTGCTGCTCGACGGTGTGGAGCACGGGCGCCAGACGCTCGGCCAGGGCAGGGTCGAGGGCCTTCACCGGGCGTCCGTGAGGGAGCCGGAACGGGCGGTTTCCACGGCCTTCCACAGACTGCCGGCGGTCTCGAAGTTGGCGTCCGTGAGCTGGTCGTCGGGGAGGGTCACTCCGCAGTTGTCCTCCAGGTCGAAGACGAGGTCGATGGCCTGCATGGAGTTGAGCCCCAGGTCGCGCAGCCGGTCTTCGGCCCGCAGCTCCTGCTCGGCGGCGAGGTAGCGCAGGTGAGGGCGGAGTGTGTCGACGAATGCCTGGTCCATGAGTGGTCTCCTGACTGAGGTTGGGTGTGCGCGGAGCACGGTGTGTCGTGGGGCGGCTGCGGGTCGGCGAGCGTGGTCAGTCGCCGCGGCGGACGAAGGTCAGCCGGTCGCTGCGCAGCACCCGGTCCCCTTCGGTGACGATCTCCAGCGGGGCCGGGTGGCCGAGGAAGAGGACGAGGCTGGCGTGCAGGCCGTAGGCGCCGGTGTTCGGCACGGCGAGCAGGTCACCGGGTACGACCGCGGGCAGCGGGTGCGATCGCGCCCAGGTGTCGAGCGGGGTGCACAGGGGGCCGCAGATCATGGCGGGGCCGGGAGCTGTGGCGGTGTGCCCGGAGTCCGTGTCCGCGAGCCCGGTGGGCTGTGCCGCGTCGTCGTCCGGGCGGACTACGTCGGGATGCAGTGGCGGCACCCGGCGCAACCCGGCCATGCCGCCGAGATGGTTGATGCCTGCGTCCAGGACCACGACGCGCTGCCCGTGGGAGGTCTTCACGTCCAGCACGCGTGTCAGCAGGCGCCCGCAGGTGGCAGTCAGGTAGCGGCCCGACTCGAATGCCACCGTGGGTGCGTTGCGCCGCCAGCCGGGCAGGGCCTCGTCCAGCTCGCCCGCCAGGCGGTCCGCCAGCCCCGGGTAGGCGGGCAGTTCCCCGGCGCGGGCGTAGGGCGCGGCGAAGCCGCCTCCTAGGTCGATGGTGCGTAGCGGCACGCCGAAAGCCTGCTGCAGGGTGCGGGCAACGGTGATCGCCTCGGTGAAGGAGTTGCCGAGCGCCTCTTCCTCGGCGATGTTGGTCGCCAGGTAGAGGTGGAGGCCGTCGAGAGTGGCGTGCTCGCCGCCCCTGTACCGCTCGGGGTGGGCGGCGACGTCTTCGGCGTCGGCGCCGAAAGCGGATGGGTCCCCGGTCATGCGCAGTCCGGCTCCACGGCTGCCGCCGCCGGGGTTGATGCGCAGCAGGTAGGTGACGTTCACCCCGTGCCGGGCGGCGGCGCGGTCCAGTTGGCCGATGCCGTACTCGGAGTCCACGGCGAAGTCGCGCACCCCCGCCGCGAGGGCCCTGTCGATATCTTCGTCGCGCTTGCCGGGGCCGGTGCAGAGGATGTCGCGGGCCGGTACCCCGGCCTCCAGGGCGGCGTCCAGTTCGCCGGGTGAGCTGACTTCGGCCCGGCAGCCGAGGCTGTGCAGCGCGGACACCACCGCCGGGTGCGGGTTGGCCTTGAGCGAGTAGTACAGCTCGCTGGGTTGCGGCAACCACGACCTCAGCTTGGCGTGTGCGGAGCGGAGTGCGGCCAGGTCGTAGACGTAGGCGGGGGTCGTCGCGCCGGGCGGAACGGAGGGACCGGCAGGTCGCGCGTCGCGGGCGTGCCCGGTCGACCCGACGTGCGTCGCGGTGTCAGTCATGGCAGGCCTCCGAGAACCGGGCGGCCAGTGCGGCCTTCGCGGTCTTGCCGTTGGCGTTGACGGGCAGGGTGTCGACCGAGCGGCACACCCGGGGCACCTTGTAGTCCTCCAGGTGCTCGCGCAGCCGTGGGAGGACGGTGGCGGTATCGGCGGTGCCGGTGACCACCAGGACGGCCTCCGGACGGGTCCCGTCGGGTGTCAAAACGGCAGCGGTGTCCACGTCGGGCAACCGGCGGGCGGCCGCCTCGACCTCGACAGCGCTGACGCGGAAGCCGTCCTGCTTGTAGATGTCGTCGCGCCGGCCGGCGAAGTACAGCCGTCCCTCCTCGTCGGTCCAGCCGTAGTCACCGGTGCGCAGCTCGGGGAAGAGGCCGTCGCGCCGCGGGAAGCGGGAGGCGGTGAGTTCGGGGCGCCGCCAGTAGCCGGCCATCACGTTCGGTCCGCGCACGGTGATCTCGCCGACCTCGCCCGCCGGGAGCCGTGCGCCCGCCTCGTCCACCACGAAGACTTCGGTGCCGTTCAACGGCAGCCCGCAGCTGCCCGGTCGGGTCAGGTCCTCGTCCGGTTCGCAGATGGTGAGCCGCTTGCACTCGGTGAGCCCGAACATCAGCTGCACTCGCAGTCCCGGCAGCTCTTCACGCAGTCCTTGCGGGATGTCGGCGGGCAGCGCGGCTCCGGTGTTGGTGAGCAGCCGCAGCGGCGGCCGTTCCGCGTCCCGCCGTCGGCGCAGCAGCTTCAGCAGTGCAGTGGAGACGGGTGGGACGGCCGGCAGTACGGTCGCCCGGCTGCGCAGCAGGTTGGCCAGCAGCGCAGGGCCGGACTCGGTGGCGGAGCCGAGCCACACGTGGCTTCCCGCGAGCGCGGACAGGAAGACCTGGTACAGGCCGTAGTCGAAGGAGAGCGGCAGCGGGCAGTAGACGACGTCCTCAGCGCGGTAGGCCAGTCGCTCGGCGATGGCGTGGACGGCGAACATCATCTGCTGATGGGTGGAGACCACGGCTTTGGGCATCGCGGTGGTGCCGGAGGTGTAGATCAGGCACACGGGGTCGACGGGGAGCGGGCCTTCCGCGGTGGTGAATCCGTCCGGGCGAGCGGTGTCGGCCGCGCGTTCCGCGGTGTCGGCTCCCGGCTCGATGTACGACAGGACGTCCATGTCTTCGGGGGCGGCCACGGGGACGCCCGCCTCGCGCGCGGCATCCCGGGTGGCGGGCGACGCGGCGACGGCGAGGGCCGGTTCGCAGTCGGCCAGCACGTGCCGCAGCACGTCGCCGCGCACCTGCTCGTGCAGGACGGAGAAGACGACGCCCAGCCGTGAGGCCCCGAACAGCAACGGCACCAGGACGGGGCCGACGTCGCTGGTCACCACGAGCCGGTCCCCGCGGCGCAGTCCTCGGGCGGCCAGATCTGCCGCACAGCGGTGGCTGGCCAGGACCACTTCCGCGCGGCTGAGGGTGGACTCACCGCAGGTGACCGCCGGGGTGCCGGGTCCGGTGACGGGGTTGTCGAGGAGTTCGTGCAGCACGGTCGCGTGCGGGCGAGCGCTCATGCGTGCGTCACCTCCGCTCCGGCGGAGGTGCGCAGCACGAGTTCGACCAGGCCGTCGACGCTTCGCAGAACGGCCGGGGCCAGGTCCTCGGAGGCGAACTCCACGTGGTAGGCGTCCTCCAGCCGCTCCACCGTCTCCACCATCTGGAAGGAGGCGAAACCCTCCAGCCGGTTCAGATCGTCGGTGGCGGCGACCTCCTCGGGGGCGGCGCCCAGGACGTCGGCGACGGTGTTCACCACCGTCCGGCGTACCTGTGCGGGCTCATGGGGCATGACGTCTCCTGGTCCTCCGAGGGCCGATTCGCTGGCGAAGCCGGCGTCCGCGCGCAGCAGTTCGACGAGGGTGGTGTGGATCTGCGGGGGTACGGGGCGGCCGCGCTGCACCCGCCGTGCGGCCAGGTAGCACTGGCCGGCCAGGGTGTCCCAGGCGGCGGCCCGGTCGGCGGCGGTACGCGCGCGGGGGGAACCCGGCGCATGGTGGGCCGCCCAGGCGGCGTGCAGCCGCCGTGACCGGGCCAGCAGCCACGTTTCCAGCAGCAGGGCCGAGCAGGCCTCCCGCTGGTCCGGATGGTCGCGGAAGGCCGCCGCGTAGCGCTCCGGGCCGTCACCGGCCAGCAGCTGGGCCGCGTCCGCGGCGTTGCGGGCGAGGGTCTCGGAGACCTGCGGGCAGGTGGGGGCAGCGGGGCGCACCCGCACCGGCAGGGCGGGCGAGCCGTCGAACAGCGCAACGGCCTCGGCGCGGTCGTAGACGCACACCACCGGCTCCGCCCTGCCGTAGGGCGTCTCGTTGTCGTAGGCGTCCACCGCCTCGACGCGCGTTCCCCCGTCCACGGCCCGCAGCAGCACGCTGTGGTCCATGTGCTGGTGGCCGTGGTACGGGAGCCACGGCATGCGGCATGCGTCGCCGACTACGTACATGGGGCTGCCGTCCTCGGGCAGCAGGTCCAGCAGTGCGCGACCGTCTGTCAGGGATCGCCCGGTCTTCAGGTCGAGTCCGAGCGGGCCGGCCATCTGTTCGATCTGGTCGGCCGTCGACCGCTCGACGGTGGGTAAGGGGCTGTGGGTACCGGGGCGTGGAGCGAAGCGCACCCTGCCGCCCAGTTCGAGGTGGGCGCCCGGTCCGTGCCACGCGTCGGCGAGAACGGCGGCGTTGACCTGGATGCAGTCCAGGGAGGTGGTGTCGAGGCCCAGGATGGCGACGGCGAGCGGGTCGGCGGCGGCGTCGGACGCTGCGGCGCGGTTCTGCGCCGACGCGCTCACGCGACACGCTCCGCAGAGGCGGTCGTCGTCCGCACGATGTCCGCGAGGTCACCGACCGTGTAGACGCCGGCGAGCCGCTCGTCGGGGATGGTGAGGCCGAAGGAGTCCTCGATGGCCTCCAGCACCTGCACGATGGCCATCGAGTCCATCCGCAGGTCCTGCTCCAGCCGTGTGTCGACGGTGACCGTGACCGGAGGGGCGGTCAGGTGTTCGGTGTGTGCTCGGATGAGTGGCGCCAGGGCGCCAAGGACGTCGTTCGTGGTCATCAGTGGATGTCTCCTCCGCGTAAGGCAGCGGAACGGGCGTGTCGGCGGCTGAGCCGGCGGTCACCGTCGCGGTGGTCCGGGCGACGGTGGTCGGGCCGGGAGAGGGTCGTCGTGCCTCTTCGCCGTGGCGTAGGGCAGTACGACTCTTCGGGGGCGGGACGAGCCCGGTCGGTGTGTGAGGTGGGGAGCGGGGGGAGCGGTCGGGCCGCGTGTTCCACGCGTGTCGAACCCCGTTTGCCAGTGGGCGGCCGAGGGCGGACATCAGGTTGTGCGTCGGCTCCCCGGGCGGCTCGGATCGGGATTTTCCGCCTGGCGTCTCAGGAGGTGAAGACGCCGCGCCAACAAATGCGTACGGAAGGAACGGGCTCCGCGAAGAGGGTTCCGTACCGGGACGCGCACTTCATACAGCTCTCGTTTCATCGTCGTCGATCCTGCGTCGACAGGACCTCGTGCGAGGTTGCGTGAGGGATGTACGACTAGCCAGCCAGAACATATCCATGCGAACGAATCTCGGAGTGTCTAAAAATAAGCAGCGGAAGGCCGTCCTCCATTTCAAACCGACGAGTGAAGATCCTTCGCGAAATATCGACCGTTCCCATGAGGTCACTGGTGAGGTCCATGATCTTCTTCGTCGGGCGTCACAGTGAGCACGGACGGGGCGCGCCAAAGACCCTTGCCGCCGGCATAGGTGGCAGGCGGGAAACCGCCGTCTTCTCTTCCCGCTTGCGTCGGCCCGCCGAGCTGTGTAAGTGTTTTGAGCGACCTGACGTGGCCCGTCTTGGCCATGCCTGACAAGATTTCAGAGCTTCTGAAATCGGGGCGCCCGGACTTTTTTGATGCGCCACGCTCCCATTGGCGCCGACCATCCCTCATTCGGGACACCATCGGTGCCGGGAAAAAGAAAACGCGCCGTACGGAACGACAGCGCGAAAGTGCCGGCGCAGACGCAGTCCGAGCCTGACGATCCGATTCCTCAGCAGTAGCCGTCGAATACCCGAAAGGCCCTCATGAGCGACTCCGACGCCCCTGACGTCACCCTGCGCGCCCCTAGCCCAGCGGACGCTCCGGCGGTGTGGCGGCTGGTGCGCGACTCCGAGATCCTCGACACCAACAGCCTCTACTACTACAACCTCTGGTTCCGGGACTTCGCCGACACCTCCGTCGTCGCGGCGACCGACGAAGGCCGGATCGTCGGCTTCGTCACCGCCTACCTGCGCCCGAGCCGCCCCGACACCCTGATGGCCTGGCAGTCGGCCGTGGATCCCGGCCAACACGCCCCCGGCCTCGCCATACGGATGATGCACGAGCTCGCCGACCGCGCCGCCGGCCGCGGAGCCGCCTGCGTCGAGACCACCATCAATCCCGGCAATCGCGCTGTCGCCCTTATGCTGCGGAGGTTCGCTCACGAACGCGGACTCGAGGTGCACACCGAGATCCTTTTCACCACCGAGGACTTCCCCGGCGAGGAGGGACAGGCCCACCCCCCGGAGGTGCTGTACCGCATGACGCCCGGCGTGCCGGCCCGGGACCCGGCGGCCTCCACCGCCGTGGCCACCGCGAGCCCGCGATGAACGACGCACCGTTCCACCTCACGGTCCAGGACGAACTCGCCCTGGTCACCATCGTCGGCAGCGGCAGGGGAAACGCACTCGGAGGCACCTTCTGGGAGGGCCTGCGGGACTTCATGGAGAACGCCCGCCTGCGCGACGACATCCGCCTCATCGCCCTCGCCGGCGAGGGGCAGACCTTCTCCGTGGGCATGGACCTGCGGTGGTACGTCGTGCGGCTCCGCCGAGCCCAGCGCTCGCAGAACGTTTCCTTCATGGACGAGGACGTAGGCCTCCTTCAGGAGGCGGTGACCGCCGTCGCCGATTGCCCCAAGCCGGTCGTCGCCCTCATCGACGGTGCGTGCACCGGAGCCGCCCTCGAACTGGCCGGCGCCTGCGACATCCGCTACGCCACCCGCCAAGCCAGTTTCGCTCTGCCCGAGGCCGAGTTGGGAGTCGTCGCCGACCTCGGCGGTCTGCAACGCCTCCCGTTGCTGATCAACCAGGGACATCTACGGGAACTGGCGTTCACCGGCCGCACCATCGACGCAGCACGGGCACGGGACATCGGCTTGGTCAACGACGTGTTCCCGGACGCCGCAACCCTCCACCACGCGGCTCGGGCACTTGCCGACGACCTGCGCCGCCATCCGGCACACGTCATGGAAGGCATCAAGCGCACCCTCGACCTCGTCCACCGAGAGAGCACAAGGCAGGGTCTCGACCACTCCGCCCGGTGGAACACCGCTCACACCGGGCCGGACGGGTTGAGCCAGGCCATGGCCGCCCGGCTGCGTCGCACCGCCGCACCCGACGACGGCGACCGCCTGAGGACCCCGGCCGCGTCCTGAGCCCGTCCCTCGCCGGTACGTCGACCGACTCGCCCCGAACACGGCCTTCACCGGCGCGGAGTATCCACGGCACCGACCCTGGAGGAGTACCTCACATGAGCCAGCCCGACCCGATGCGATGCCGGTCACGTCGCGTTCTCGTCCGCGGTCTCGCACCGCGCTTCGCACTCATCATGTGCGACCCTCGAGTCGCCTACGCACTACACGTGTCCTGCGTGGACGACACCATCGAAATCCACTACGCCGAGAGCCACATCAGCTGCCGGCTGCTGCGGCCGCGCTCCACAGGTCCTGTGCTGTGTGCCTTTCGCGTGACCCACCTCGCCCCCGACGGCTCGGCCGAGGAGCGCCACCGCATGGACGTCGTTCTCGACGGCACTCCCGGATCCGCCGCCCAGTGCGAAGCCGTGCTTCAACGAGTCCACGCCTTCCGCTGCGCGGGCACCGCCTCCCGCATCCGGCTCGCCACCCGCGTCCCGCGGCCCGAGAACCCCCTGCGGTGGGCGCTCGACCACGCCTACCTGGCCGCAGCGTGAGGGACACGTCGGCAGCGCGTGGAGCGGAGAGCGTGGAGGCGGAGTCGCGGATTCATCGCGCCTCCCGGCGGAGATCCTCGACGTGACGGCCTCCCTGAGGGCCTTGGGCGCGGTTGCGGTGCCTCAGCGGTTCGGGAAGCGTCCCGGTTACGGATGAGGACCGCTACGCCGCGAGGCGTGTCAGACTGCTGTTCATGACTCACAACCGAAAGGGCCATGCCGCGTAGGCGCCCCTCACGCCTCCGGGCGGAGAACAGGTACTCCGGTGCGCGTTGCACCTTCTCGAAGATCGGTCAGGTTTCCGGTCCGGCTCAAGCGCAGATCATTCGGTTGGAACGGACTCGGCTCCAGCCAGGGCTGATCGAACAGGCCCTCTCCCGCTGGGCTGCCATCGCGAGAGCACCGATGGATCAGCTCCCATCGCCCTTCAGTGACCGATGCGGTGTCCCCGCATGCTGCCCCGAACCGGCGGATGAGCGAGATCTACTGGAGTTGGCGATCTGTGCTCTCCCCAAGGAGAGCTCACGCGAGCTCCGCAGGATCGTGCAGCCTCTGGATCTGAAGATCCTTGAACGTCCCGACGCCGTGCCGTACGGTGATCCGCCGCATCGTTGGTGGCGGAGCGCCTTCTGAACGAGCCGTTCCCGCGAGGTTACAGGTCCGCAGGTCAGCGACAGGACCCTCGACTTCTTCGCTGCTGACGCGCCAGGGCCGCGGCCCCAGGAGCGGCACAGTCGCTCTCGCCAGCGCACACCAGGACGTCACTGGCTAGACCCCCAAGACTCGGAAGCCGACGAAGATCGACGTGGGCAGTAGCGTCGCGAGTCCTAGCCCCCATAGGAGGCTGGGCCGCCAGCCGGCACCGCCGACTGGCTTTGTTCACGAGCTGCGTCAGCGGTTGTACATGGGTTTGGGAGGCGCCCAGATCCACGGTCGGGTGATGTTCACGAGTTTTGTCAGCACCGAGGTACTTGCCAGGACAGCATCGGGGTGTTCCCGGTGAAAGGTCCTGGTCATGCCGCAGATGTCGAAGGTCGAGCTGTACGCGGCGATCCGGCGGGACCACCGGGCCGGCATGACGATGCGGGAGCTGGAGCGCAAGTACAACGTGGCCTGGCGGACGGTGCGCAAGGCCCTGAATTCCGCGTGGCCGGAGCCGCGCAAGCCGTTGCCGCCCCGGCCGTCGGCGCTGGATCCGTACAAGGCGGTGATCGACGGGATCCTGAGGGCCGACTTTGATGCGCCGCGCAAGCAGCGGCACACAGTCACGAGGATCTTCCACCGGCTGGTCGAGGAACACAGCGCCGACGTGTCGTATCCGATGGTCAGGCGCTATGTCGCCGATCGGAAGCCGCAGATCGCGGTGGAGGCGGGCAAGGCGCCCATTGAGGCGTTCATCCCGCAGACCCATCCGCCCGGCATGGAGGCGGAAGTCGACTTCGGTGACGTGGCCGTGCGGCTCGCCGGCGAGCTGGTGACCTGCTACCTGTTCTCCTTCCGCCTCTCGTATTCGGGCAAGGCTGTCCACCGCGTGTTCGCCTCTGCCGGCCAGGAAGCCTTCTTCGAGGGGCACGTGCACGCGCCATCGTCGACCGTCTGACCTTCAACGGCGCGATCATCGAGACCGGCACCGACTCCTACCGGCTGGCTAGTACCAGGGCCCGTGCCGAGGAACACGTCGTCGCCAGCTGAAGATCTTCCTCTCGGCCTCTGAGCACCTGGCCAGGGGCCGGGAGACCAAGGATCACAACGCGATCAGTCCCGCCGCCGTCGCTCTGAAGCCGCAGGCATCGAAGTAGAACGTCCGCAAGTGCTCTTCGAAGTCGACATGCAGCCACTCACACCCGGCCGAACGGCATCCCTCAGCAGCCGCCCTGATCAGCGCGGTTCCCACTCCGTTCGAACGACGGCGCCGAGCGACGACCGTATCCAGAACGAATGCATGGACTCCGCCGTCCCAGGCGACGTTGACGAAGCCAACCAAACGATCATCTTCCCAAGCGCAGACCCAGCCAAGGCTGTGACGTTGAAGCCTTGCCCGCCAGTCCGTCTGCCCGACGGGATGATCAAACCCTTCGGCATGCAACTCGTTCAGAGCTGAGTTGTCGACGTCGCCTCGCCACTCATACGTGATCGTCATGGCCCGAACCTAGTGACCATCGGTGCCGGACTACAGGACGGGTCGACTCTCCCAGCCTCAGCTGCCGTCAAAACTGCTGAACAACAAGCGCGTCGAAGATCGGTATGTGCTGCTCGAACTCGTCGACAACTGCTGCCGCAACAGACGAACGAAGCCATGAGGGCCTCGGCGCGGGCGGCGTGGAGTTCGTTTTTGGTGGCGAGGTGGCGTTGTTCGGCGAGCCAGGCGCCGACGGGGGTGGTGGCGGGGGCGGCGAGGTGACCGTGGGTGCGGTGGTAGTCGGCTGCGGCGGCGAGGCGGGCGCGCCAGGCGGCGTCGTGCTTGTCCCAGATCATGCCCAGCGCGTCGAGTTCGGCAATCCAGTCGGCGTCGGCATCGGCGTCGAGGCGGCCGGCTTTCGCCGCGTCGCGCATGCTGGTGATGAAGGTGCCGAGCCGGTATCCGGTGGGGTCGGTGTAGTCGGCGGGCACGTCGAGGTGGCCGTACTGGTCGCGGTAGGAGCAGGCGGCGGCGAGGCCGAGGCGGCGGGAGCGGGAGACGGCCGGGTCGCGGGGGTCGAAGGAGATGAGGTCCATCGCCTGGGCGATGCGTTCGGGGTGGACGGTGAAGTCGAAGTGCCAGCGCCGGGCGATGACGTCGCTGGTCTCGCGTGGGAGGCGGTTGGCCTTGTCGGGGAGGCGTTCGAGGATGCGGTGGTCGTGGCTGGCCAGCGCGCAGACGATCGCCCACACCGGCTCATACGCGGTGCCGAAGATGTTCTCGGCGTCGGCGCCGGGCGGGATGTAGACGGGGACGATGAGGGAGGCGGTCTTGCCGGAGACGTCCAGGCGCAGGGCGCGGCCGAGGGCCTGGACGCAGCGGATGACACTGCGGGTGGGGTCGGCGAAGACGATCGCGTCGACGGATGGGATGTCGGCGCGTTGTTCGGGGGTGTGCTCACCGTGGGCGAAGAACAGGCGCGGGTCGATGCCGGGCGCGAGGTGAGGGTCGGTCTTGGCCAGCAGGCGCAGGGTGTGCGGGAGTTCGCGGGCGAAGCGGCGGGCGTCGGAGACCAAGTTGAAGTAGACCAGCACCTTCTGCAGACCGTGCTCGGCCATGGCGCGCAGCACGGACAGGTGCAGGGCGGTGGTGCGCAGCGCACCGTCGTCTGTCGCCTCCTGGGCGGCGGTGCCGGTGGGCGTGGTGCCGGGGGCGGGCAGGTTCAGGCGGCGGCGCAGGTCGGTGTCGGTGAGGGTGGGCACCACGATCCGGTAGTCCGCAGCCCGGCCGTCTTCCACGGCCCTCGCGAGTGGATATTCGACGACCCTCTTGCCGTACACCTGTTCGTTGTCCATGGAGTTGGCGACCGCGTCCACCACCTGCTCCCCCTGCGGGCGCCTTCGGCGCGGGCGGATCAGGTCGGCTGACTCGGCCAGTTCCGGGGCGGCGAAGATGCGGGGCGTGGCCGTCATGTAGAGGCGGCGGCCGACACGGATGCGATGCGTGTCGTTGACGATCGCCCACTTCTTGTCGGCCCGACCCGCGATCCGGTGCGCCTCGTCCATCACCGCCAGGTCGAACGGCGGCACCGCATACCCCGTGTTCTGGGTCTCCTCGATCTTGTTCAGGGAGTCGTAGGTGCAGATCACCGTCAACGCCCGGATCTGGTCCTCCCCCTCCCCCACCACCGACATCAGCCCGCCCAACGCATACGGGTCGGCGGTCGACAGGACACGAGCCGCCACCAGATCGGCCCTGCCTTCGGCGTCCATCGAGGACACGATCACCATGTGCTCACCGTGGCCGTCCGCCCGCCACGCCAGCGCGGTCTGCGCCGCCAGATCGAGCGTGGGCACCACGAACAGCACCAGCCGCGCGCCGAGTTCGTCCGCCACCCGGATCGACACCAGCGTCTTGCCGGTCCCGGTCGCCGACACATACAGCCCGCGCGTGCCCGGGCGGCGCAGGTGCCGCGCCAGCCGGCCCACCGCGTACACCTGATCGGGCAACAACGTCTTCCGCCCAGACGGAGGGGACGGAATACCGGCGACAACGCTCATCAGACGGGGGCTTCCTCAACAGGCGGCGAGCAGCAGGCCAGTCCCACACCCGCACAGCGGGTACCGCACACGACAGGCGCGTCGATCGCTGCGGCCGGACGGGGGCATAGACATAGGCGGCAGCCTAGAGCCCAGGACCGACACAACGGGCCTCACTACTCATCCCAGCCATATCCTCGGCCCGGCTGACGCGGGGCTACTGTCCTTGCGGCCGGATGCCCGGGATCGGCGGCCGCAGGGCCATCACGTGGGACGCCGGGCGATGTGCTGTGTCAGCAGCCGGCCTGGCTTCCTGATCGGGTTGCCGCCGGTAGAGGAAGGCCCGGGCCTCCGCCAGGAGGATGCCGGTAAGCGTGATTTGCACCATTTCTCCATATCCTGCGTCCATGACTATCGACTACGCGGCAGTCTTCCAAGCGCTGCCGGGCGCGGTCGCTCTGCTGACTCCCGATCTGGTCTTCGCCGACGCCAACCTCGCCTGGCTGCGCCAGGCCGGACGCAGCCGCGACCAGGTGGTGGGCCGCTACCTCTTCGACGCCTTCCCCAGCAGCCCGCGGGACCCGGCAGCTTCCGGCGCCCGCCACCTGGAGGCATCCCTGCGCGCGGTTCTGGCCAACCGCGAGATCGACATGGACCTGCAGCGCTACGACGTGGAATCCGCGCAGCGCCCCGGCCATTGGGAGGAGCGCTACTGGAGCTCGGTCAACGCGCCCGTCTTCGCGCCCGACGGCCACATCACCCTGTTGATCCACCGTGTCGAGGAAGTCACCGAACTGCTGCGCGCCACCAGCCGGCCGGACGGCTCACGCCGGCTCGAGGCCGAGCTCTTCAGCCGGATGCGGCAGCTGCACGAAGTCAACGAGCGCCTGCGTCGCGCCCATGCCCGCGAGCGTGAGGTCGCCCTCGCCCTGCAGCGCGCCATGCTCCCCGTTCCGCCCCCGATCGGCCATCACCGGTTCGCCGTGCGCTACCGGCCCGCGGTCGGCTCCCTCAACGTCTGCGGCGACTGGTACGACCTGGTCCAGCTCCACGACGGCGACAAGATCGCCGTGGCCGTCGGCGATGTCGTCGGCCACGGCCTTAAGGCCGCAGGCATCATGGGCCAGCTCCGCAGCGCCCTGTCCGCCACCTCCCTGGTCGCCACCGGCCCCGCGCAGGCCCTCGAGGCCCTCGGCCGGTACGCGCACTGCGTCACCGGCGCCGAGTCCACCACCGCGGTGACCGCCTTCATCGACTTCAGCCGCCACCTCATCACCTACTCCAGCGCCGGCCACCTCCCTGCGGTCCTTCTTCGCGGCGACGGCACTGTGGAGTTGCTGGACCAGGCGACCGATCCGCCGCTGGATGCCGTCTTCGAGCCCAGCCCCCGGCCGGAAGCCACCACCGCCTTCACCGACGGCGACACCCTCCTGCTCTACACCGACGGCCTGATCGAACGCCGCCACCAGGACATCGACACCGGACTCACCCAACTCACCGACGCCCTCACCCGCCACCGAGACCTC
Organism: Streptomyces sp. NPDC002386; assembly: GCF_053593175.1. Lineage (NCBI taxonomy): Bacteria > Bacillati > Actinomycetota > Actinomycetes > Kitasatosporales > Streptomycetaceae > Streptomyces > Streptomyces sp. NPDC002386. The sequence continues at coordinate 54,601 of NZ_JBSFBX010000025.1, read as the reverse complement.
ACCAACCCCGAAGCACTCGCCGACGCCGTGATCAACGACCTCATCCCCGCCCAAGGCGTCACAGACGACACCGCCCTCGTCGTCGTCAGCCTGTGAGGCGTGTCGGTGCTCGCGTTGCGCGTCTTAGGGCAGCCGGACCGTTGCGGCGGCCCGGCTGCCCGCGGTGGTCTATGCCGCGCAGCCGAGCTGGTGCTCGGCCGGGTGGCCGCGCAGCGTTCCGGCCACCACCGACATCGAGTTCTTCGCCGGCTCTCCGGGCTCGTGGCCGCCACGCGCGGGGCGCAGCGGGGCTGCTTGTCAGTGGGGGCGCGTAGCGTGAGCCGGTCCACCGAGCTCGCAGCAGGAATGGCCATGTTCGGAGAGCAGTCCGCGTCTGTCGCCGTGCCGGCCGCGCGGCAGCGTCGGCCGCGGCGGTCGTTGGTCCGTCATGGCCAGGCGTCGTGCGCCGACTACGGCTGCACCCGCGCCGAGTGCCGCCAGGCAGCGCTGCGTGCCCGCCGCCGGCGCGACCAGGACCGTGCGCGTGGGTTGTCCGCTCGTGTCCCTCCGCATGCCGCCGCACGGTGGGCGGTCCGGCTGCGCGAGCGGGGCATGTCCGCACAGGACATCGCCGACCGGGCCGGGCTGTCCGTGACCTTGGTCCGCCGCGTGCTACGCGCCTCGGCAGACGGCCAGACGGCCAGACGGTCCGGGACATAGCCCGCACCTCCGCCGACGCCATCCTCGGCATCCCTCTCCCCCACCGACAGCGCCCGCACCCGCGCCGCAGCCACCCGACGCACCACGACGACGACCGACTGATGCGGGCGGCTCCAACCCACGCCCTGACGTGCCGCGCGAGAGTCTGGCCTGCCTGCGCGGGCTGGGAGATGGAGGCGTGTGCCCGGCCGGGGCGCGGCCGGGTCGTCGGGGGCGGCATCGACTATCCGCCTCTCTACCCAACGACGTCACCCGGCTCCTGCCCTTGCTCGACAAGATCCCGGCCATTGCCGGTGTCGTCGGCCGCCCCCGGCGCAGACCGGATGTCCTGCTGGCCGACCGCGGCTACGACCACGACAAGTACCGGCGTCTGCTGCGGCCGCGCGGCATCCGGCCGGTCATCGCCGAACGAGGCCGAACACGGCTCTGGCCTGGGCGTCTTCCGATGGGTGGTCGAGCGCACCATCGCCTGGCTCCACGGCATTCGTCGCCTGCGCATCCGCTGGGCACGACGCGACGACATCCACGAAGCATTCCTCGGCCTCGCCACTTGCCTGATCACCCACCGCCACGTCCAACGGCTCTGTTAGGACCTCTAAGGCGCATCTGCCGGATCAGCCAGCACTGGACGGCGAGCCGATCGCGTGGGACTGGGAGCAGGGCCGGCTCTCTTTCGAGCAGCTGCAGAACCGGCTGCACCAGCGCGGAGCCGGGGCCGAGCGGGCCGCCGAGCAGTGGCCGGCGCAGTTCGTGGCGTTCGACCTGCTGAGGCTGTCCGGCACTAACACCATCCCCTGGCCCTACACCCGGCGCCGAGGCCGCGCTGAAGAAGTTGTTCGCCCCTGGTCTGTCGGCGCATCGGGGTGGCGGACACGCTCCTCCCGTGGGCTGCAAGAGCTCCATGCTCGTCAAGGGAGCGCTGTACAAGGTGTACGAAGGTGCGCCGCATGGCCTCGGGATGGTGTCCAAGTTCGCTGAGCGGTTCAACGCCGACCTGCTGGACTTCGTGCGTAGCTGAGGCGCTCGAAGGTGGTCCCGCCGCCGGGAGCAAGGCGGGGCTTGTTCATCCCCCGGTCATTCGGCAGCGGCGCCAATTGGCCTGGTCTTGTTCAGTGGTCCTCGGGGAAGTCCGCGCTGCGCGAGGCAGTTTCGAAGGCTCGCAGCTCTGCCGCCATGTCTGTCAGCTGCCCCTGAACGGCCTCGTAGCCGTCGGCGCCCAGGACGATTCGGTGGGGCGGGGTGGGGCTGGTCATGGCGTCCAGGACGGCGCGTACCCCGCGGTGGGGGTCTCCGGGCTGCCGGCCGTCCTGTTCGACCATGGTGGAGCGGACGGATTGGATCAGGGGCAGGTAGGCGTCGACCGTCTCGTTCACGGCTTCGTCGGCGAACGACGCGTAGGCGTGCGTCCGGAAGGCGCCCGGCTCCACGGCCAGGACCTTGATGCCGAACGGGGCGACTTCGTGGCGCAGCGCGTCGGTGAGGCCTTCGATGGCGTACTTGGCGGCGCTGTAGTAGCCGAAGCCGGGTACGCTGCGCAGGCCGGCGACGGAGGACATGTTGATGATCCATCCGTTGCCGCGCTCTCGCATACCCGGCAGGACGGCGCGGAGCATCTGCGTGACGGAGAAGAAGTTCAGCTCGAAAGAGGTCCTGACGTCACTGTCGGGCGTGCCCTCGACGGAGCCGTACCATCCCCGGCCGGCGTTGTTGACCAGGACGTCGATGCCGCCGAAACGCTCTGCGGCGGCTTTGACGGCCTCGTGGACCTGCTGAGCGTCGGTGACGTCAAGAGGGTGGACGAGCGCCCGGTCGCCGTGGCGGGCGGCCCACTCGTCGAGCAGGTGGGGGCGGCGGGCGGTGAGGACGACGTTGTCTCCCCGTTCCAGGGCGGCGTCGGCGTAGGTCATGCCGAATCCGCCGGGAGTGCCGCCGGTGATGAACCAGGTCTTCATGTTGGTGGTGCTCCGGTGCGTGTCGGGTGGGGGCGGCCGGTCAGGGGGCGATGCTCAGTTCGCTGATCAGTCCGTGGGCCAGGGCGAAGCGGTAGCGCAGGTCGACCTTCCCGCCGGGGAAGTCCCCTTCCAGGCGCTGGTGGACGGTGTACTGGTCGGCTCCGTCACGTTCGGCACCGGTCAGCGTGGTGGTGTACGTGTACTCGGTGTCAGTCTGTCCGAGCCATCCAGTGATGGCCTCGGCGCCCTCGTAGGTGCGTCCGTCGTCCGTGACGGTGGCGTGCGGGGCGAAGGCCGTCGCAGCGGCCGAGGCGTCCTTGGCGGCGCGGCCCGCCAGGTAGCGGGTGATCGCATCGGGCAGGTCGGCGGGGTCGATCGGCGTCGGGTTCTGAGTCATGAGCTGTTCCTCTGCGCGGTGTCCATGCATCAGGGATGTGGGACCCTAGTTACTGCTAGAATAGAAGCTAGCGACTTCTACATTAGCAGTAACTTGGGAGGTGGCATGCCGAGCCGCATACGACTGGAGGACCGGGAGTGTCCGCTGTCGACGACGGCGCAGCACGTCGGCGAGTGGTGGACTCTGCTGATCCTGCATGACGCCTTTGACGGTTATACGCGCTTCGACCAGTTCCAGCAGAACCTGAACATCTCCACCAGCATGCTCACCGCGCGACTGAAGACTCTGGTTGCGGACGGCCTACTGGAACGACGCCTCTATCAGGACAAGCCGGCGCGTTACGAGTACGTGCTCACCGAGCGGGGCAGGTCCCTGCGGCCGGTGATCGTGGCTCTCGCCGCCTGGGGGAACCGGCACCTGGCGCCGCAGCAGCGATCGATGATCCTGGTGGACGCCGCCAGCGGGGAGGAGGTCGAGCCGGTCCTGGTCGACGCCCGCACGGGAAGACAGCTCGACGACAGTGAGGCGTTCGTCTTCGCCGCCGGCCCGGCCGCCAGCACCGCTATGCGCTCGCGGTACACCGAACTGCGCGGACAACGGCCGAGCGGGGCCGACACGCAATAGGCGTGCCCACCATTCGAAGTAGGCCACCCATGATCGTTCTCGCTGAGACTCGTTTTGCCGACCCCGGCCCGTAAGCGGGCACTTGACAAGTTCAGTGAAGCCAGCCGTCCCATTCGGGCTCCGCCGCCCAGCCCGCGGGCAGGTCGGGGTCGGACACGGGGGCGGCGAGCATCGGCTCCGGCAGCGTCCAGGTCATGAGCCCTGCCTTCCGCAGCTGTTAGAGGTCCTAACAGAGCCGTTGGACGTGGCGGTGGGTGATCAGGCAAGTGGCGAGGCCGAGGAATGCTTCGTGGATGTCGTCGCGTCGTGCCCAGCGGATGCGCAGGCGACGAATGCCGTGGAGCCAGGCGATGGTGCGCTCGACCACCCATCGGAAGACGCCCAGGCCAGAGCCGTGTTCGGCCTCGTTCGGCGATGACCGGCCGGATGCCGCGCAGCCGCAGCAGACGCCGGTACTTGTCGTGGTCGTAGCCGCGGTCGGCCAGCAGGACATCCGGTCTGCGCCGGGGGCGGCCGACGACACCGGCAATGGCCGGGATCTTGTCGAGCAAGGGCAGGAGCCGGGTGACGCGGGGAGGAGGCGTCCTTCCCGAACACCACGGACGTGGGCGAGCTGGTCTCCCGGGTGCGGCCGTTCGACAAGGTCACCGTGTTCGCCACGTACGCCTCCCTCGGCCTCGGCACGCTGGAACGCGCCCACCAGGCCGGCCTTCCGGGCTGGGACCTGATCGTCGTGGACGAGGCGCACCGGACGTCGGGAAGGATCGGCAAGCCGTGGGCCGTCGTCCACGACAACACCCGCATCCCCGCACTGCGCCGGCTCCACATGACCGCCACCCCGAGGCTGTGGCAACTCGAAGAGGACACCGAGACCGCACCCGGCGCACCCGGCGAGCTGGTCGCGAGCATGGAGGACTCCCCCGACTCCCCCTTCGGCAGCCGCTGCTACACGCTGACGCTGTCCGAGGCGATCGACCGCGGCATCTGCGCCCCGTACCAGGTGGTGTGCCTGGACATCACCGACACCCAGCTCCAGGCCGCACATCTGCTGGGCGTAGAGGGCCGCTCGGACGAAGTGCGGGGGGCGCGGCTCGCCGCCCTGCAGACGGCGCTGGTGAAGGCCTCGGCCGAAGAGGGCTTTAGGCGGCTGGTCTTTCACCACGAGGTGAAAGAGGCCGAAGCCTTCGCCGCCGGCCTCCCCCACGTCGCCAGCCGGCTGCACGCCGCGGATCCTGGGCTGTACCCGCGCGCGGTGTGGGCGGACTGGCTGTGCGGCGAGCACAAGCCCCACCACCGGCGCCGAGTCCTGGACGAGTTCTCCCAAGGGATCGTTGCTGACGGCACCGTCGTGGAGAAGGGCTTCCTGGACTCGGTGAAGGTGCTGGGCGAGGGCGTCGACACGAAGACTGCGACTCCGTCTACTTCGCCGACGTCCGCGGCTCCATGCCCGACCTCGTCCAAGCCGTCGGCCGGGCGCTGCGAGTGCGGCCGGGTGAGGGCAAGATCGCCTCGCTCGTCGTACCCGTCCTGCTCGGGCCCGGCGAGACCGTCGACAGCATGCTCACCTCCCGGGCGTACTGCGGCTTGGCCAAGCTCCTCGAGGCACTCCGAGCCCACGACGCCCGCATCGTCGAGCACCTCGCCGAACCCCAAGCACGCAGCCGCGTCAGAGGCGTACAGAGCCGCAGCGGGCAGGGTGAGGAGGGAGCACGGAGCGACCAAAGCGACCGACTCTCGGTGCCGGCCCAGACCCTGCTGAAGTTCAGTACGCCCCGGGACCCGGCGCAGCTGGCGGCGTTCATCAACCTCCGCGTCCTGAACCCCGAACACGCCCACTGGCGACGCGGCATCGAAGCCGCCGCCCTCTACCACCAGCACCACGGCAATCTCCGCGTCCCCTTCACCTACCGCGTCCCCGCCGCGGGCAGCGACGACCAGGAGCAAGAGGCGGAGAACGGCGAGGGGTGGCCGGCCACGCTCGCCGCCTTCCCGCTTGGGCAGTGGATCGCCGACGCCAGGCGCGTCTACGCCCGTGGCGACATGGACGCCGACCGCATCGTGCAGCTGGAGAAGCTGGGGATGGTCTGGTCGCACTTCGATGTCGCATGGGAGGAAGGTCTCGCGGCGGCGCGCGGGTGGGCAACGGAAGCGGGCCATCTCCTGGCGCCGCTGGACGCCACCTACAAGGGATACCGCGTGGGCATCTGGCTGAAGAACGCCAGGGCCGCCGCCCGCAAGGCCGCCGAGATCGAGCAGCAGCGCGCCGAAGGTCTGCCGGTCGGCTCGGCGGCCGGCGCCCTGTCACAGGAGCGGCGCGAGCAACTGCAGGACATCGACCCCGCCTGGTGCCCCACCTGGTCCGTGGAATGGCAGCGCTGCTTCCACCTCGTCCGGCAGCACCTCCAAGCCGGCGGCGAGCTGCCCCCATCGGCCGAGGTCTTCGTGCACCAGGGCGAAGACCTCGGCCGATGGGTGCGCGCCCAGCGGCTCGCCTTCGACAACCTCACCGGCGCCCAGCAATGGATGCTCGAACACATCCTCGGCATCCAACCCGCCGACAACCACGAGAAGGCCAGGCCGCGGCGCAGCCAAGCCGACGAATGGGCCATGAAATACGAGGCCGCCAGGCAGTTCTTCGAGCGCGAGGGGCACCTACGGGTCCCGAGGAAGCACATCGAGCGGATCATTGTCGCCAGCGGGGACGACAGTCGCGACGGCGAGAGCGTCGGACAACGGGAGAAACGAGAGATCAAACTCGGGGCGTGGATCGGCAACCAGCGCTCCAGAGCCGCGTCCCTGTCGCCCGAGCGGGTCGAGCAGCTCTCCACCATCGGCATGCGCTGGACCTGACCGCCACCAGGCGCAGCCGCAGAGCCGCCCTTGAAGCGTGCGTATACCGTACGGTATGCGTACGACACAGCCCGGGCAGGAACTCCAGCGTCGGCCCGGGAAGGCTGTGTGCCTCGTCCATGGCCAGTACGCGGGGCTGCCGTAGCGCGTTCACCAGCGTCAGGTCGGCCTCTCCCGCCCCGCGCGGCAGACGCCTGCCAAGCTCAAGGGCGTTCGCGAGCACCCGGCGCAGTTCGGGCACCGTCGGGTGCACACCAACGTGGACCCGGCGGACCCGGGCCGGATGCGGCAGCTGGGCCAGGGCGTACTGCAGCGCGACGGTCTTGCCTTGGCCGGCGTCGCCGTACAGACACACCGCCGCCCCCACCGCGGCCCGCGTGCGCGACCGTCCGCAGCACCGACCGCACAGCGGACCTGTGTACCACCTGCGCGCCCGGCGCCAGGACCGGGACCTGCGCCGAGTGCTCCCGCAGAAGCACTTGCCCGCCCGCACCTTGACCGGCCACGACGTTCAGGCCCAGCTCGCTGAGTGGATCGGGCCTGCTGGGGCCGGCCACCACAGGCTCCCGCTCGACCATCACCGGCCCGCCCGGCGGTCCCTGCGGATCACCCGGTGCAGTGTCGACGCCGACGGCAGGGACGCCCCGCCAGCCTCGGCCAGCCGGCGCCTCAGCTCGGCGACATTCCCTCCGACCTCGTCCAGCAGCGCTCATACCTCGTCCGACATCGCATACCCGCGTCGGACCGGCGCCTCCACCTGCCCAGTCGTCTTGGCCTGCTCCAGCCAGCGCCACACCGTACGCTCCGAGACACCCACCGTCTCAGCGACCGCTCGCATCATTTCCGGAGAGGCGCGATGAGTCCTTTGTCCCGGTGCCGGGCGCGGGTCACTCTCGCCGAGCGAGGCTGGCCTCGAAGCCGTCCAGGAGAGACTGAAGGCCGAACTCGAAGGTGCTGTCGGGTGCTGCGGCGTACTCCATGGCGGCTGTGGTGTCGAGGCGTTCGCGCAGATGCGGGAATTGCATGGCGGTCTCGGTGGCGCGTGTCATGGCGTCGGCCATCAGTTGCTCAGCGTCTGCGCCGTTCTTGCTCAGCCGGCGGTTCAGCGAGACCTGTGCGGCGGGGCCGAGCGCGCTGCCGAGTACGAAGGTGAACACGGCGGCGGCCGCCCGGTCCGCGCCGTGGGCGGTGAAGCCCGCCTTTTCGTAGATGGTCAGGCTGAGGTCGTTGTACCGGGCCTGGCCGGGGCCGTGCAGGAGGTGGCTGCCGAACGCCTGGACGAGCCAGGGGTGCCGGGTGAGCATCGTGTGCATGCCCCTGGCTTGGGCGGTGGCGGCCGTGCGCCAGTCGGTGGTGCCGAGGTCGGGCAGCTCGATCTCGTGCCAGATCGCGTCGCTGGCGAGTCGGACCAGGTCGTCCTTGGTCTTGATATGCCAGTAGACGGCCGTGGCAGCCGAGCCGAGCCGTTTCGCCAGGCTCCGCATGTTGAGGCCGTCCAGTCCCTCGCTGTCGAGCAGCTCGATGGCCGCATGGACGATCCGGTCTGCGGTCAGGGTGTCTCGCGCCATAGCCACCATCTTATTGAACTTAGTTCATGACGTGCCTTGCACTTTGTTCAAGTAGTCCTTACGCTGCTTCTCGTACTTAGTTCAAGTTCTCGAAGGGGGAGCAATGCTGCAGGACGAGCTGTCGGAGTTCGTCAGGGCTCAGGCCACGGAGCTCGGCGTTCCTGGTGTCGCCGTCGGGGTGCTCCTGGACGGACAGGAGATCTACGCCTCGCACGGCGTGACGAGCCTCAGCAACCCCCTACCGGTCGACGAGAAGACGCTGTTCCCTCTGGCCTCGGTATCCAAGACCTTCACGGCGACCGCGCTGATGCGCCTGGTCGCCGAGGGAATGGTGGATCTGGACGCGCCGGTGCGGCGTTACGTGCCTGAGCTGGAGCTTGCCGACGAGCAGGCCGCGAAGCAGATCACCGTCCTGAACCTGCTCAACCACACCGCGGGCCTGGACTGGAACCTGATCGACGACGGCGAGGGTGACCGCTCGCTGGACGGGCTCGTGGCGAAGCTGCCCCAACTGCCGCTGATCGCACCGCCCGGGGCACGAGCCTCGTACAGCCAGGCCGGTTACAACCTGGCCGGGCGGATCATCGAGAAGGTCACGGGCCTGCCCTTCGAGCAGGCCATGGCCTCGCTCGTCCTGGAGCCGGTGGGTCTTGCGGACACCGTGTACGGCCTGTCCGAGGTGATGGTCCGCAAGTTCGCCGTGGGCTACAACCCCGGCGACGACGGCGAACTGCGCCCCGCCCGACCCTGGGCAGCATTCAAGGAGGGCGCGCGCGGCGACCACCCCGGCGGCGGCCTCGCCTCCTCGATGAGCGATTTGCTGCGCTGGGCACGGTTCCAACTCGGCAACGGCGAGGGCGTGCTGCCCGCCGCGGAGCTGCACCGCATGCGGGAGCGGACGGTCGGGCTGCGCGCCAGCACGCTCGGCGACGGCTTTGGCATCTGCTGGTTCCTGCACGACCTGGGCGGCCTGCACGGGATCGGCCACGGCGGCTCGGGCAACGGCCAGTTCGCCGAACTGCTCATCGTGCCCGAGCGCAACTTCGCGGTGGCCTCCCTGGCCAACGCCGCCCCGGACGGCTACCCCTTCAACCAGTCCGTCGTACGGTGGGCGCTCGAGCACTACCTCGGCGTCATCGAGAAGACGGCGGAGCCGGTCCCGTACGACGAGGGACGAGCCGGGCAGGTCGTCGGCCGCTACGAGATCGACGCCATGAACCTCGACATCGCCACCGACGGCGCCCGTCTCACCCTGGCGGTCGGCATCAAGCCGGAGATCCGCGAGGCATCGGACGAGGAAATGCCTCCGGACTACCCGGCCGCGGACATCGGCTTCCTTCCCGGCGACGGCGACGAGTACATCGTCACCGAAGGCGGCCTCAAAGGGCAGCGCGGCTACTTCTCCCGCGGCGCCAACGGCTCGGTCACAGGCGTCGACCTCGCCGGCCGGCTTTTCAACCGGGTCGCGGAAGCATCCTGATGCAACGCCGGCAGGGGCGGACGCAGCAAGACGCTGTTCCGAGTCCGCATGCTCACAGCTGCCGGGCGCTAGAGGTTGTCCCGTATGGGGTCCGGGTTATCCGGTGAGGGCGAGGTTGTGGAGTCGGGCGATGCCGAGCATGGCCTGGTGGACGCCTTTGCCCTTGAGCCGGCAGTCCCGCAGGATCTTCCAGTTCTTCAGCCGCGACAGGGCGTGTTCCACGCGTGCTCGTGCCCGGCGATGGATGGCGTTCTCCGCTTCCTGTTGTGGGCTGAGGTGCGTCTGACCTCGTCGTTTGCGGTGTGGGATGAGTAGGCCGGTGCCCTGGTAGCCGCCGTCGGCGATGGTCGGGGCTCCGCGGCAGGCCCGGTCGACGCCGAACTCCGTGAACGCCCGGCAGTCGTTGCGGCTGCCGGGCAGCGGCAGGCCGACCGCCACCACCAGGCGGCTGTTGGCGTCGATGACGACCTGAACGTTGGTCGAGTACCGATAGTTCTTGCTCGAGGCGGCGATGCTGCGATCACGGGTCGGTACCAGGGTGCCGTCCACGATGTAGACGGTGTCCTTGCGCGGCCGACGGGCCGGCGAGATGGCCAGCAGAGGTGCGAGGTGATCGAGGATGCGGTCGGCCGCCGACTTCGAGACCCCGAACAACGGTGCCACCTGCCGCAACGTGAGGTTCGTGCGCCAGTACGTCGCCACCAGCAACACCCGGTCCTCCAACGACAGCCGCCAGGGCCGGCCGCGCTGCATGTCACCACCACGACGCCGCACCAACGCCACCAACCTGGCGAACTGCACCTCGGTCAGCCCGGAGAACGGCTCAATCCACTTCGGATCATCTGCTGAGATCACCCCACCCATGCCCAGCCAACGCACCAATCACCCCACTGGTCACGGGACAACCTCTAGCGGGGGCGGGGTTGCGCCGGCCCGCCCCCGGTGGAGCCCCGCACCCGTGCCTCAACGTGTGTGCGCCCGAGACGATCGCCAACTACGGCGCTCAGGTTTGGAGGGGGCCCCGGGACGCGTCAGCGGCGCCGTTGGTCGGCCCGCAGCTCGAAGTCGCCGTAGCTGTCGTCGACCGGGTTGACCGTGACGCCGGGCGCGACGATCTCGTCGATGGCGTCGAGGACGTCGGAGGACAAGGTGATGTCAGCGGCGGGCAGGAATGCCTCCAGCTGCTCCAAGGTGCGCGGTCCGATGATCGCGGAGGTGACGCCGGGGTGGTTGATGACGAAGGCGACGGCCAGTTCGATCAGGGAGAGGCCGGCCTTCTCCGCCAGGACGGCGAGCTTTTCGACGGCGTCGAGCTTGCGCTGGTTGTCGGGGGTGCTCATGTCGAAGCGGGCTTGGGGGCGGGCGGCCGAGGCGGGTCCCTCGGTGGCGTTCTTGCGGTAGCGGCCTGAGAGCCAGCCGCCGGCGAGTGGGCTGTAGGTGAGGGTGCCCATGCCGTGGCGGCGAACGGTGGGCAGCACGTCCTCTTCGATGCCGCGGACGAGGACCGAGTAGGGCGGCTGCTCGGTGACGAAGCGCTCCAGGTTCCGCTCGCGGGAGGTCCACTGGGCTTCGACGATCCGCGAGCCGGAGTAGGACGAGGAGCCGATGTAGCGGACCTTGCCCTGGCGGACGAGATCGGTGAGGGCGCCGAGGGTCTCGGAGACGTCTGTGTCGGGGCTGGGTCGGTGGACCTGGTAGAGGTCGATGTGGTCGGTGCCGAGCCGCCGCAGGGAGTTCTCGACCGCGCGGATGATCCAGCGGCGCGAACCGCCACGCTGGTTGGGGTCGTTCTGGTCAGATCGACCTGCTGATCCTGCACCAAGCGCTCCCCTCGGACTTCGACCGGACCCTCGACGCCTACCGGGCGCTGGAGAAGCTCCTGGCCGACGGCAAGGTCCGTGCCATCGGCGTCAGCAACTACATGACCGACCACCTGACCGCCCTGCTCGACGCCACCGATGTCGTGCCGGCCGTCAACCAGCTGGAAATCCACCCCTACTTCCAGCAGCGCTCCGTCCTCGACTTCGATACCGCCCACGGCATCCTCAACCAGGCGTGGTCCCCCATCGGCGGCATCACCTTCTACCCGGGCTATGGCGAGGACCGCCGAAGCGTTCTCGAAGACCCGGCCGTCACCCGGATCGCCGAGGCTCACGGCAAGAGCCCCGCGCAGGTGCTGCTGCGCTGGGGCCTGCAGCAGGGCCGCTCGGTCATTCCGAAGTCCACCAAGCGGCACCGCATCGCCGAGAACATCGACGTCTTCGACTTCGACCTCAGCGCGGATGAGCTGTCGGCACTGGACGCGCTGGAGACCGGCCGGCGCGGCGGGCCCGAACCCGAGGCCGTCACCCTCGCCGCCTACGGCCGCGCCATCCCCGAAGCCTGACCTTCACCGTCGTACGACCTGCAAGACGGTCAGCCAGCCCTAAGTCCGAGACCCTGCTGCAGTGGCAGGGCACGCCTCCGCCGCCCGCATTCGGGGACCGGACACCAGCCTCACTGCCGTAAGGAGTGATCATGCCGGCCCCGACGAAACCGCTCCCCCACGGCCTGCGGCAGGCACACTGCGCCTACCTGGGCTTCACCCTCGCCCACATGACGGGCTATGTGCAGCCGAAGGCCGCACAGCTGGCGCAGATGCGTCCGGGAAGGTTCGTGTACCACTCCATTCAGGCTCCGGCTTCGCGGTGCTGACCACCGCCACCGGCGCCGTACGCGCCGACAAGAACCGCGGCGGAGGTACGTATGGCGTGCTCTGAGCGTGCGAGATGCGCGCTGCTTGGCGCCGGGGCGGCAGCCCGCGAGCGCGACGTCTTGACCTCGGGCGGCGCGGGGTCCGTGGTCAGCTCGTGTTGGAGTTTGCCCGGTGGTGCCGGATGGGGTGTACGTCCACAGGAGTAGAGAGCAGCTGTCATCTGGGGGCCGTCCGTCCCAGGGTCGAAGACACCGATGAGGTCGGCCGTGCGGTGCCGGCCTTCTCCCTCCTACCCGGCGACCGTCAACGGCTCGTCGTCGTGCAGTCCCCGAAGCCCTCCTGGTATGAGGTCTTTGTATCGGGCTGCGGTGGATGTGGCCACCGGACGGTGTGCCGATGCCCGGGAGAGATACACGAATCGCCCGATATGCCCTGTTAGTCTTCGATCGGATGCCCTCACTGCATCGACCGAACAGGGAAGGAAGCTCGTGTCCAGGGTGGCAGGAGTCGAAGCGGGTCAGCGCCGCCTGAACGGTCCGCAGACGACGGGCCGCGAGTACCGCAATCTGTCGGAGCCGGTGCACGGCATGCGGTGCGACCGGGACGTCACCGTGGGGATGCGCGATGGTATCGAGTTGCTGGCCGACGTGCATCGACCAGACGGCGACGGCCGGTTTCCCGTACTGATCGCGGCATCACCGTACCCGCGCCAGATCCAGGACCTCGGCGCGCCGATGGGCTTCATCGAGGCCGGTGCGTCCGATTTCTGGGTGCCGCGCGGCTACGTGCACGTGATCGCCAACCTCCGGGGGACGGGGGGATCCGGTGGGACGTTCGGGTTCTTCGACGCTCAGGAGCGTCGTGACCTGCACGACCTGGTCGAGTGGGCGGCGGAGCAGCCGTGGTGCGACGGCAAGGTCGGAATGATCGGCATCAGTTACTTCGCCATGGCGCAGCTGGAGGCGGCCGTCGAGCGCCCCGCGCACCTGCGGGCGATCTTCCCGGTGGCTGTCACCACCGACCTGTACGAAGCGGCGATGCACCACGGGCTGTTCAGCTCCAGCTTCGTTACGCCCTTTCTCGCCATGGTGGGGCTCGCCTCGGCTCGCAGCGACCGGTTCTGGCGCAGCCGGCTGATCGATGCGGCCCGAGACGTTCTGCGTACGGCGCCGCTGCACAGGAAGTTCGCCACGATGAACGGCGAGTCGTCGGTCACGCTCCTGCGTGCCGCGCTCAAGTTCCACCACGACCCGCACCCGTGGGACGACTTGTGGCGCGCCATGGCGGTCGAGCACCCGCTGCGTGACGCGTGGTGGGACGAACGAAACCTCCTGCCGCTCCTCGACCGCGTCGAGGTCCCCACCTATCTCGGCTGCGACTGGCAGAACGTCCCGCTCCACCTCCCCTCCACGTTCCCCGCCATGCGGGCGCTGACCGGCACTCCGGTCGTCCGGGTCGCGATGCTCGGCGAGTTCGGGTGGCCGCCTGCTCTCGCAGACGCAGCTCGGCGTCGGATCTTGTCGGAGACGGCGTCGGTGCGGGCCGGCGCGGTGCGCGTCAGGTGCCGGTGCGGTGTGAGCCGTGCAGCACGCGTGAGCCTGCTCTGCCGTTCGCCGCCGGGGTCGGGCGGAACCTGTGGCGGAAGTTCAGGGCGATGTCCAGGGCAAGGAAGTTCTGTCCGCTGTCCGTGCGGGCTCGCAGCAGGATGCGGTGCTCGGCCACTGGCACCGCTTCGGGGAGCTGGAGGTTCCACGTCTGCCGCCACGGTCCGGCAGCCGGTGTGAGGTCGCCCGAGAGTCTCGCTCCCAGGCTCTCGAGCAGGCCGGGCAGCCTGACGTTTCTTTCGAGCATCTTCACTGGACCGAATTTCATGATCACGTTGCAGGTGACCCGGGTCAGATCGACGGTCTCCTTGAGGTGGCCGCTCATCTCCCAGCAGGCCTGGTGTCCCAGCCAGGGCAGCGCCGGCGTCAGCGTGACGGCGAGGCGGTCCAGGACGTAGGTGCCGTCGCTCATGTCTTCCACCAGACGGATGCTCATGTCACTCCTCACCCGTTTGCGGGCCGGGTAAGCGCCGGGCGGACAGTCGAGGCGGCGGACTGGGACACGCGGCGTCGGCGGGTATAAACCGCAGGTGGGCGGGGCTGTGAAGGGGAGGGTTGGCCGCGCGGGCACCGGATGCCGCGCGCCGGCGTCAGACACCGGCAGGAGGTGCGGGGGACGTGTCCGCCACGCACATGGGCGAAACTGGGACCCCGGCCCGATTCCGGCGGGCCGGGGCTCCACAGTATGCGGTGTGCCGCGGCCTAGTACTCGTCGTGGTGACGCTTGATCACCCGGAAGCTCGCCACCACACCCTCGTCGATGTCGATGCCGTCGACGCAGCCCGGGTCCACGCCGTAGCTGGAGCTGTGGGGTCCGACGGTGGCGATGGGGGCGCCGTTGTCACAGACGGCTCCGCGGAAGACCTCGACGGCCTTGCGGCTTTCGTTGCGGACGTTCAGGGTCTTCGCGCCCAGGCCGCTGACCACGGTGATGCAGTCGCCGGGGTGGGTGGAGTACGACCGCTCGTTGATCTGGATACGGCCCTCGTCGTCGCCCCGGTACCCGTTGTCGTCGTCGCCCTCGTTGCCCTTGCCCTCGTTGCCCTTGCTGTTGTTGCCCTCGTTGCCCTTGCTGTTGCTGTTTCCGTTGCTGCCTCCGTGGGGCGCGGCGGTGGCCGCGGCCTGCTGGGGCGCGGGAGCGGAGGCGGAGGCGGCCGAGGCGTAGGTGATGCCGGTGGCGGCCAGTGCGGCGGCGGCCGAAACGGCGGCGGTGATCACCGTGGAACGAAGCTGCATGTCGCGATCTCCTGTTCGGGATGCCGGCCTGCTGGCCGGCTCGTGGATGAACTTACCTACAGCCGACATGACGGTCATATCGGAAAGTCGGGGGTTCAGCGCCGAACAGGGCATTCTGCGGCTCGTGACTTCAGCTGACGGAACATCACATCAGGCTTGGAAAAGTCGGATTGACACACTATTAGGCTTTTAGGGTGATGCTCTGTCGTCTCCTCACTCTCGTCATGGCGGCGCGTCGCTGGGGACGATGAGCTGAGGCGTGTTAAGCGGGCCGCGCCGGAGCCCGCCGACGGGCCGCACAACCGGGCAGGAGAGCGCAGAGCACGCGTCATACCGGGACTCTCGCGCCCTGCGTGGACAGATCAGCCGGGGCCACGGTCGAAGCCGTCCGGCCACAGGGCGCGGCGCCCCTCGCGCGTCAGGTGGGCTACGGCCGTCGGCTGGTCCACCACCAGTCGCCGAAGTCGTTGCGCACACGTCGCCGATCTCGAAGCCGAGCTACCACGGGCCACAATCCCCTCATGGCCAGTGGCCCTGCCTGGTTACCGCCCGTTGGCTCAGCAAGGGGGGGCGAGTCGAGCGCGGCAGGCCGCACATCACCCGGGTTCGCTGGTGAGGATTGGCTGCAGCCACCCCGCTCATGGACACCGGGGTACGCACCGCTCCGTCCCCCAGCAGTAACGCCCGAGTGTCGGCGGACGGGGAGCCGCAGGCCGGGCACATGGGTGGTCCGTCAGTGGCGCAGCGGTGAGGTGGGCGGCAGGAGGGTGGCGCGGTCGGCAGTGGTGCGCCGGCGCATCTGGTCCAGGCGGTGCCGGACACGGGCGTGGGAGCAGGCCGATGGCGTGGGTGAGGCGGTTGTCCATCCGGCTTCTGGCGGGGCTCGTCGGCGGTACGGCGGCCAGGGCGCGCCGTGCGATGCGTGCTTGCAGGGCGCCGTAGGACAGCGGGGCGATGCCCGGGGGGTCGCGCAGAGCCGGGTGGGCGGGCATGGGCCCGCCGGGCGGCGGCGCGTCGAGGCGGCCGGGGGCCGTCTCGACCTCGACGCAGGGCCGGCGTCGGGCGGCGGAAGGTGCAGCGGGCGGCGCCGTGCTGTCAGGGCGGGCCGCATGCGGCCGTCGGTGGTGTGCTTGAGGGCGTTGGGCCCTGTTCCCTCTCGCGCGCGGCGGTGAATGCCCGCGCCTGCCTCTCCCCCGACCTGACGGTCCGCCCCGCTGGATGGGATCCAGCGGGGCGGATTCATGGGCAGCGTGCCGTGCGGTGGGAGGGAGTTCCTTCGTGTGGTGGGCGTGCTGGGACGGTGGTGGTGGTTTTCAGCTGGTGGTGCGGCGGCGGCGCATCCACCACCACAGGGTGCCTCCGGCTGCGACGAGGGCGGCGGAAGTGCCGGTGATCAGGCCGATGGGGGCGGTGTTGCCGGTGTGGGCGAGGTCGCCGTCCGGGTCGGGTGTGTTCGGCGCGGAGGTGGCCGGTGCCTCTCCGCCGCCGCTGCGGGTCGGCTGCGGGGTGACGGGGTCGGTCGGCTTGCCGGTGGGCTTGCCGCCGCCGGTGTGGGTCGGCGTCGGGGTGGGGTCGCCGCCGGGGTCACTGCCGGTGGCCTTGGCCGGGCCGCCGCCGAGGTAGAGGGTGTCGGTGTCCCGGTAGGACGTGTCGTCCGACCTGGTGGAGTTGCGGGTGGTGTGGTCCAGGTCGCGGTTCTCGACGTTGAAGCGGGTGCGGGTGATGTTCTGCTTGGGCTGCTTGGAGAAGTCGACGCCGCCGACGCCCTGCTGGTAGACCTTGCCGCCGTACTTCAGCTCGAACCACTCGATGCCCTTCTTGATCGAGTCCATGTACCGGTTCCAGACCTGCTCGCGGGTCCAGTTCTGGTTCGGGGCCCGCAGCGGCCATGCGGTCACGTCGTTCGAGTTGATGATCTTGTGGAAGTCGTTGGGGGACTTCGCGTCCTGCTGGCGGATGTACTCGGCGGCGACGCGGGCGTTGTAGACGGCGCGCAGGTCGGCGTACTTGGGGTCCTTGTTCACGCGGTCCTGGATGAGCGGGATCACGTTGAGGCGGACGCTGTCCTCGATCGCGGTCTTCTCGGCCTTGGTCAGGTCGGTGCACTCGGTCGAGCCGGGCACGTGGTAGTCGACGTCGAGCCACTGGTCGGAGACCTTCATCGGCGAGTCGAGGATGTAGATGCCGCCGTTCTGCTCGCGTACCTTGGCGGGTTCGGGCTCGATCCAGAAGCGGGTGCCCGGGAAGCAGGGGATGCCGTTGCGCCGGGGGGCGGTGTCCCAGTACCGCTTGCCCTCCGCGTGCTTGTCCGGGTTGAGGGCCTCGGCGAAGTCGTGCTTCATCATGAGGTCGGCTTCGAGGAGGACGCGGCCGGCGTCGGTCTTGCCGAACGTGGCGTCCATGACCTTGTCCGGCTGGTCGGGGTTCAGGTTCACCCAGAACTTGTCCGGGGTGAGCGCCAGCCAGGTGAACAGGGCGTCGGAGGAGAGGTTCATGCGGGTCTGACCGCCGTAGCCGGGGTTGTTGTCCGGGTCGGGCATCTGGTCGGCGCGCATGGAGTACTGCATGCCCTTGCCCTTGCCGAGGCCACCGACGTACCGGAGCTCCATGGTGGTGAAGTCGACGCCGCCCGGGCCGCCGCGCGGGAGAGTGCCGCGCGGGTCGAAGCGGCGTGCTCCGGCCTGGATCTGTTTGGCTTCGTTCAGGGTGCGGCCGGAGTTGTTGATGCGTTCGTTCAGCGGGCCGCGGGTTCCGCAGGTGGACGCGGAGCCGAGGGAGGCGAGGGTGGTGGTGCCGGCGCCCTGGCATCCGGGGGCGAACCACCGGTCGTAGCGGGAGTAGCCGCGGATCGGGGTGGTCTGCGGGATCGAGTTGTACAGGCGCTGGTTGCCGCGGACCGGGTTGACGGCGCCGGGGCGCTGCCGGGAGACGTACCGGTTGAAGTCGTTGATCTTCTTCTTCTGGCCGTCGGTGAACGGCTTGGCGCCGGTGAAGCGGAACTTGTGGTCCGGCATCAGGCGTGCGATCTTGCGGTCCTTGCCGAGCTGCTTGTTCGTCAGCTCGCTGTTGGACTTGAACTCGTTGAATTCCTTGGACTTCTTGTTGTAGGCGTCGTAGCGGCGCGAGTCGACCACGTTGCCCTGTGCGTCGATGAGGTCGACGGTGACCTCGCACAGCCAGTCCGGACCGATGAGACGGAAGTCCTTGACGAGCTGGCGCTCGAACGCGGCGCCTTTGGAGTTGTTGGTCTGGTTGCGGATGTACCGGTTCTCGAACCAGTGGTCGAAGGTCAGGCCCTCGTTGTTGTTGAAGAACCGGGCGTAGATCTCCATGGCCCGGTCGGCGGGGTCACCGGAGGCGTCGGCGGCCTTCTGCCACGCCTTGTAGTTCTTCTCCGTGTTGTCGGGGAACTTGGACATGGCCTTGGCCTTGTCCGCCGCCGTCGGGGGCCTGAGCCCGTCGTAGGCTCGTCCGGGGAGCTTGTAGTTGAAGTTCTTCGGCAGGCTGGGCGAGGCGTTGAAGTTCCCGCCTGATGGGTCGTTGGGGAACCCGGAGTCGCGCGGTGTGGTGCCGTAGGTCTTGCCGAGGTTGCGTTCGTCGCAGCGCTTCGCGCCGGGGCGGATCTTGGTGGTGACGGCGGGACCTGCGGCGGCTGCGGTGCCGGTGGTGTCGAGGCCGGGCAGGCCGGTCACGGTGACGGCCGAGGCGATCCCGAACGCGGCCAGGACGCGGCCTGCCAGGCGCCACCGCTCGGGTATGCGCAGTGCTGTATTCAAAAGTGTGGTCTTCCCTCTGGTGGGGCCAGGGGTGTGGGCGACGCCGTGGGGCCCCCGTGGCATGTGCGCGTCGCGCTGCCACCCTAGCCTCAACTGCCGCCAGGTAAAGAGCAGTTAATGGCGTGTCGGTGCGTTGTCCCGCCAGGACTCGCAGAGTTGACGGTCCATCAGCGGGTGAAGAACAGGGACTCCATACGGCTGGTCGCCACGTCGGTGTGCCTCACCCGCAGCGACGAGGAGAAGAGACCCGACCGCCCCCAGGGGTCCGCCTCGCCCAGGCACGCCGTCGCCAGTGCCCCCCAGTCGTTCTGGTTCGGGTCGTCGTCCAGGTCGAGGATGACGTCCAGGTCTTCCAGCTGCTCGGCGGTGACACCGCAGGCCGCCATGACGGCGGCCGGATCACCCGATACGGCGAACGGCTCATCGCCCGGCCATCCGCACGCGTGGAACATGGGGCCGCCCGGCAGCATCACGAGGTCCTCGGTGTGTTCGGCCCCGCAGTGCACCTCCACCCGGCCCACGACGAGCGCATCGGGGAAGCGCTCACGCAGCAGCTCGGCCTGATGGAGCATCGGGGTGTCATTGCCGTCATCCGCATAGCCGGGGTCCGACACCGACATGACGTTCCCCCACACCCCCACCTGCACGATGTCCAGGTCGGCACGTGTGCGCACGGTGAGCCTGTCGCTGCCCCGGCGCGGGCCGAGGTCTTCCAGCACTTCATCGATCATCTCAAGGGAGCGGGCGAACTCCAGGGCCGCAGCTGCGTCGTTGGGCGGCAGGTCCCCGGCATCGACGGTGACGGGAGGCCGCACGACGGTGAGTTCGGTGCGGGTCCCGCTACCGGTCGTCATACGGTCCGCGGGGACAGTCCAGAATCCGGTGCCAGTCATGGGCGTCACCGTAGTGGCATCTGCTCCGCCCACGCGGAGATGCCCGGGACCGGCTGTGGTCATCGCGTTCGGATGACGCATCGGGGCGAGGCCGGGATCACCGATCGCGGCATGCCATGCGTGGATCCGGCACGCCCCCAGCCCGGGTGGGACCGGGTGTGCGCGGCCGTCGGCCGGGCGGTAGGACGGGCCGGCCGAGGACGGCCGTCTGCCCGGCGGCGAGCTGGTCGGCCGGATGCGGGAGCGGACGGTGAGGCGCGCGGTGGTGGCCCGTACGTATGCGGCGATGACGTCCTGGCCCGTGCGGGCGCCGGCGGAACGGGCGGCCGGCACCGGCATGGGAAGGGTGTCATGGCGGTGGCCGCTGCTCCGTGGGGCGAGCAGGGGCCACCGCCGTTGGGCGCGCAGGACACGACCTGTGTGGGTACGGCCCGGTGAGGGGTCGTGTCGGGTCAGAAGTTGGAGAAGACGTCCGCCAGCACTTTGTTGATGGTTCGGGGGTCGTGGGCGTCGTAGTCGCGGGCGTGTGTCCGGTCGGCGATGTCTTCCAAAGGGGTGGTGGTCCTGCCGTTTGCGGAGCTCGTGTCGGCGCCGGTGGTGGGCTTTTGGTCGGCACTGGAGCTGTAGGCGATGGTGAAGACGCGGACCGCGGGTTGGTCGGGGTCGCCGATGCGGCTGAGGAGGTCCTCGAGCGCCGGTGGTGTTGAGGCGGGCTCGTTGCGGCCGTCCGTCAGGACGACGACGGCGTTGATGGCGTCGGGATCGTAGTGGTGGCGGAGTTCTTCGACGGCCTTGTCGATGACGTCGTTGAGGGCGGTCGCGCCTTGCGGTTTGAGGTGCTGGACGCTGGTGTCGAGGTCGTCTCGGTGGGTGCGGCCGGCCTCGGTCGTGGCTCCCATGGGGGCCAGCGGCTGGTCGACCTTGTGGCTGTTGGAGAAGCTCCACAGGCCGACTTTGTCCTGGTCGGTGAATCCGTCCAGGAGGGGGCCGCGCGCGGCCTTGACGTAGTCGAGCTTGCTCGGCTCCGTGGGGAGGCGGTCCTTCTTGTCGATGCCTTCGTCCATGGAACCGGAGGTGTCCATCAGGATGAGGACGTTGGCGGGCTTGCGTAGTTGCCGCCAGGCGACGAGCAGTTTGTCCAGGACGTCGGCGCTTGGGGTGTCCAGCCGCGGCGGCGCCGCGTCGGGCAGGGCTCCGTTGTCGCGAGTGATCTGGGCGGTGGCCTTGACGGGGTCGGTGCGAAAGCCCAGCCCGGCGAAGCGACTTGTGGCGTGGTCGCCGGCCAGGTACTTCCGGAAGTCGTCCGCGATGGCCTTCTGCGCCGGGCGCAGTCCGTTGAGCGGGATGTAGGGGTGATCGCTGTACAGGGTGCCGTCGTCGGGGTAGAAGGCGACGAGCTTGGTCTTCGGCGGCTTCTCTTGGGCGCAGCCGTGTTCCTTGGATGCGCTGCCGCAGGGGTAGCCCTTGTTGTAGGCGATGACGGCGGTCTCTTCGACGGTGACGGCGGAGATGTAGGAGGTGCTCTGGTTGCCGTCGTCGGCGCGACGCAGGTTGGCCAGGAAGGTCAGGGTGGTGTCGCCGTAGTGGACCGCGGCCTTCTCGATGTCCTGGACGCGCTTGCGGTTGTCCGCGTCCTGCAGGTCTTCGGGTGCCAGTTCGCCGGAGGTCCCGGTCTTGGTGTAGAACGCGGCGATCGTGGCGTTCAGGCCCGAGGTGGAGTACTCGGGGTTGGTCTTGCCGAGCTTGAAGGTGCCCCACTCCGGGTGGCCGTGGTCCTTCCAGAAGTGCGGCTGACCGGCGAGCGAGGCCAGGTCCTTCCAGCCGATCCGCTTCTTGGGCCAGCCCAGCGCCTTGGCCATCGGTTCGGGCATGGCGATCGTCAGCGGGCTGGTGACCACGGAGGGTCCAGCCTCCTCGGGCAGGTGGTCGAGCGCCGCACCGTGGGCGCGTTGCCGGGCGATCGGCAGCCAGATTCTCGAGGCCGGGGACCATACGTCGGGCCGCGGGCCGTCGCTCTTGTCCCATCCCCGGGCCAGTGCCTGCATGGCAATGCCCGAGTCGATGCTGTCCACCACGATCCCGACGCACTGACCATGGCTGGAACGCGTGCCGAAGTCATGCGCAAGATCGCCCAGAACCCGGGACTTGTCGGTCGAAGAGGCGATCCGCAGCGTCTGTGTGACCTGGCCGCAGGACGACCCCGCTCCTTCGACCAGTTTCACGAGCCCGGCCGTGGCCACGATCACCGCGACCAGACCCACCGCGAGCCACACCGGCCGCGGCGGCCGCCGCGGCCGCCGCCCCAGGGCATCCTGCCGCTGCCGCTCAGCCTCTGGGCGCGGAACACCCTGCTGCTCAAGCTCCGGGCGCGGGGCGTCCTGCGGTTCTGACGCGCACACCGGCTCGGGCTGCGAGACCTTCCAGGAAGCGGCCAGTTCCTGTGCCGTCCCCAGTTCTCCGGTGGCGATCCCGTGGGCGATGCACGTACTGATCAGGTCTGCGGCGAACTCTGCCGACGCACCGCCCGGTCCCTGTGACCGCAACTCCTGCTCGCAGGCCTGGGCCTGATACCGCAGGCCCACCCAGGGCCCTGTGTCGGTCACCCCGGCAGCCGAGACGAACTTCTGCACGACGTCCGTGTCCGGCAGCTTCCTGCCATCCGTCACCCTGGACAACGCCGAGGGGCTGTACTGCGTGGCCTCAGCCATCTGCTTCAGCGTCCGCTCCTGGCCGGGGCGGGACCGCAGGCTCCTCAACGCCCAGGCGAAAGCCGCCACCGGGCTGGTACGAGGGGCAAGTGGACGACCTGGCTGCCCCGGGCGCGGGCTCCAGCCGGGGCGCCTTCTGCTCCAACCCGGCGTCTCGTCATTCACCGCTGCCCACGCCCTCGCCCAGAGCACCGAACAGGTTCCGCGCGACATGGGCCGCGGCCAGAGCGCCGCCCGCCATGCACGTCAACGCGTTCTGCGGGTCGTAGCCGGCCGCCAGTACCACCATCATCAGCACCACCTGGACCACGACGAGGACGCCCACGCGGCAGGCCGGCCCCGGCGGCACCTCCGTCTGTAACTGCTTCTTACGGCTCACTGAGTCCCCTCCTGATGCGGTGGTCCCGACACCCACCCGGGCCGAACGCGGTGGCCGGAGCTGCAACTCCGGCCACCGGGGCCCGGCGGGCTGGCTACAGCTTCCGCCCACCGACGGCGCAAAGAACAGGGTTAACGGAACATCAGCAATCCACGGGCGATGTCAGCAAAAACGCTCACTTCGCCAGCCGGCCGCCCTATCGGGCCCGCCGCCACCCAGGCCTCCGGGTCACCTCCTCCCGGCCGCAGCGGACACGAGCACCCCTCACCCAGTGCTCCGCCCTGAACGGCAGGTCGCCCGAGGCCGACGATGTCGCCTGGGGGGCGTCTGCCCGATCTTCGTGGATCAGGCCGCGGCGTCCGGTGCGGCGCCTCGGCGTGCGGCCGAGTCGCCCCCGTACCGGGCGTACGCGGGCGTGCGGCGAGGTGCCGTGCCGGGCGTCGCGGACCCGCGAAGATCGGGCAGACGCCCCCCAGGCCCGGTTCAATGGCAGCACGCACACCGTGAGGGTCTCGCTCGCGTCTGGGGACAGCGGACCGGCTTCGCGCGTGGCGCCCTGCCGGGGCTGCTCACCGCTTGATCCACGGGGCCGGCCGCGGTCGTCCTGCTTCGGATGGGCAACCGTTCGCGATCGGCAGGAGTCTAGCGAGCGGGGACTGTTCCCTCGGAGACACAGTCCGTTCACTCGCGGTCCGTTCACTCGCGCCCCCAGCAAAGGATTTCTCCGTGCCGACACCCTCACCAGCCCCTCGCTCTTTCCGGTCTTCGGTCGCCGCTCTCGGCGCAGCAGGTCTTGTGGCACTGGCCGGCGCACCTGCGGCCTACGGTGAAGAGGCCATCCCCGACCTGGTCGTCGGGGGCGTCGCGCCGGTCAGCGGGCTGAGGCCGGGAGACGGCATCGACGTTCGGGCCACTGTTGCGAACAAGGGCACGGTGGCGGCCGAGAAGGTGTGGGTGGCCTACTCCGTCACCCGAGGACTCGACTTCGCCGAGGTGCCCTCCAACTGTCAGGTGCAGCACGTGCGGCCCTACGACGAGATGCCCGAGCGGTGGACCGCGGTGTGCGCGTTCGACCAGGCCGTGGAGCCCGGCGCCGTCTACACGACCGACAGGCCCCTGCGCGTCACGGCTCTGGACCGCGCGCTCAACGACGAACTGCGCCTGCGTGTCGAGAGTGGTGATCCGGGAGCCGATGACAACGGCAGTGACCCGGTGGCGGGAACCGCGCCGCCGGTGAAGCTCGTCGCGGCGGACGCAGGGGGCGTGGGGTCGGCGCGCATCGTCGACGTGCCCGTCACCACCGTGAACACGGCCGACTACCAGGTGACGGGTGCCGCACTCAGGGGGAGCGTCGGGGACACGGTCACGATGAGGGTGAAGTTCACCAACGCCGGACCCGCTTGGGTGTGGCCCCGGGAAGGGGACAAGGCCGTCCGCGTGATGATCACTCCTCCGCCCGGAACGTCGGTCGTCAAGCGCGGCACCTTCTGCCGGGCCGAGGACGGAGCGTACGTCTGCGGCATGCGGTCGCTCTACGAAGGCAGCGGGGAGACCTACACCTTCGACCTGCGCATCGACAAGCGGGTGCCCGGCGCCAAGGGGTCCATAGCCCTGAGCACCGAAGCCCGGCCGTTCGATCCCGACAAGGCCAACGACCAGGCCGACATCACCCTGGACGTCGTGGGCGGTGGCTCCTCCGGGTCGGCAGGTGGCTCGGACGGGTCGGGTGGCTCCGACGGATCGGGGGGCTCCAACGGATCGGGGGGCGGCTCGACCAGCGGCACGAACGGATCGACGGGCACCTCGACCGGCGGCACGGGCGGCTCGACGGGCACTTCGACCAGCGGCTCGGACGGCGGATCGTCCTCAACGGTCACCGGCGGGACGGCGAACAGCGGGACGACGAGTGGTGGCAACCTCGCGGAGACCGGATCCTCGGCGCTGCCGGCCGTCGGCGTGGCTGCTGCGGCGGTAGCGATGGGCGCCGGCGTGCTGCTCGTCCAGCGCCGTCGCCGCGCGCAGCGGCCCGACTGACCTCCTGCCCATCTGTCCGTTCGCGCCCGGCCCGGTCCGGGGGCGATGGCCGGGCGTCGTCACCTCCGTGCGTGTCGCGCTCGGCGCGCCGGGCGGACCGGTTGCGCAGCCGTGTGCACACCGGTCAGGTGATCGGCTGTGTGGTTCCGTCAGGCCGTGTGCGGCGACGTCGCTGTCCTCGGTGTCGAGGCAACCCGTGGGCCGTGTCGTGTCCGGGTGGGCCGGAGCAGCGAGTCCTCTAACGCGGTTCGTGGGCCGCCGCCCGGCAGGCACCGTTCGCGGCGCCGCCCGCGACTCCGGCCTCGGTCAGCCCGGTCACACAGCTCTGCAGGTCTCCGACCACGCCACGGCCGCAGGCCGCCGTGACGGAGTCGGAGGCGGTGGCACCGGCCTGTGCGGCCATCTGTGTGCAGGCGGGGATGTCCGCCCGGACCGCGGGGGCGGCGAGGACGGCACCGCCGAGGGTGAGGGTCAGCGCCGTGAGGGCACCGGCTGTACGGGTCGGGCTGCGCATGGGAACCACCAGCTCTCCAGGACGTTCGCTCGGGACGCAGACGGAACTCGACGCTCACACCACCCGTGAGGCGGTCGCACGGTCCCGAAGCGGGCCGGCCGGGTCCGCGCGGTCACGGCGTCCGGCGGCGCTCGGTGGGTGCGTGTGTCCGCCGGTCTGCGGGGTTACCGGCTGACCGCACGTTCTGCGTCGCCGCCCTTGAGCCCCATCAGGACATCGTCTCGGGACGTCGTCACCGGGCCGCAGGGGACGGCCTGGGACCGGATCAGGCCTACCCGGACCTCCACTCGCGGGCCTCTCATCCAGCGTCGCATCCTCTCCCCCGCCCGTCCTGTGCAGCGGCAGACCCGTCGGGGGTGTGGCCCGGGACCAGCAGGCGCGGCAGGCGCCCGGGCGCGCAGCGAGAACCCGGTCCAGCGATTTCCGGCATCGCGGCCTGCTGGTGGCGTGAACGGCGGCGGCGCGCTGTGCCGGGGTGCGAGGGCGGTGTCCCGGTCCGGGGGGCGGCGTGCGGCGTGGCGCCGCTTGGCGGGGGTTGTGGTCGTCGGCGCGGGCTGTGGCCGGTGCGCCATCGTGGCCGGGGGTGTCGTTCCGCGTGGCGGCGGGTGCAGTGTCTGGGAGCTCCCTGGCAGGGGGTCGGCCAGGAGTGCGCGAGTACGTCGGAGGTGACCGGCGCTTCAGGGAAGTGGCGGTCCGATCAGCTACGAGGTCAACTGGTCTGCGGCGGGCCCAGGTTCGCCAGTGGTTGCCTGAGCATCCCCGGCGGAGGCGCGCGCCTTCTGTCATGGCGAAGTCGAGCGGCCGTTCCGAAGCCCGTGAGGGGCTTCGCTGACTTCCTCTTCCGGGACCTCGACGCGGTGGCTGCCGGTCTGGCCCTTCCCTGGAGGTCGGGAGTTGTCGAGGGGGACGTAGACCGGGTGGAGACGCTCAAGCGGACCGTGTACGGCCGACTCTCTTTCCGACTCATCCGGATACGTATCCTCACCCGGCCATGATCTTCGTTGGCAGAGCACGGTTTCAGGCAACGGTCGCGACACTATGACGGTGGACGCGAATGACGAGACCTGTGATCAACAGTTGTCCCTGCCTGCGAGACCAGTTCTGCCAGACAAAGCTGCTGCGCGCAGTCGCGGTCCGGCTGACGTTGTCGAGGCCCAGTGGGAGTCTCTACGTCTCAGCTGGCAGTGGAGGCATGCGGTGCACCGGGTCCGCTCGCCGGGACGCCCCTATCCGGGCATCGTTTTGCTGCTGGAGGCTGCCGCCGCTCAGCCACGGCTTCGGCGGCTGTATCCGTTCACCAGCCACTTCGCCCTGCTCTTCAGCAGCTCCACCGGCTACCCGTGGACTGTGCAGGCCGGATCGATCGAGCCGCTGGACAACGGACGGTTCAAGGTTCGCCGACGCAGTCCTTCCGGCTTGATCGGGGAAGTCGAGACCGCCGAAGAGGCTGTGGCCCTCGCGCTTGGACTCCTGCCCACCGGCCGCGAGCCCCTCATCACCGCCTCCCGGGATGAGCACGTGTAACGGTGTCCGGGCGCGTTCGTCGATATCGGCACCCCGCGGCCTCTGCTCGAGCGCCAGGCGCCTCTGTCTCGGCTGCTGCTCCGCGGAGAGCTGGAGCGATGCCTTGCGGGCGCGGGTGCGTCCGCGGGTGGACCGTGTGCTCGCTGAGGTCGACCGGCTGTGCGCCGGTAACCCGCGGACGTGAGGGTCACGGCCTTGGTCCCGGGAGCTGGGCCTGATGGTGCCCATCCGCCTGCCGTTTGTCAGCCGTGCGTCTCAGAAGGGCCGGGATCGCAGGCGGCGCACCATGCGGGCGTCCTCGAAGCCCACCTGGCGGGCCGCGGACTCGACGGTGGCGCCTTGGCTGATCAGGTGTTCGGCCCGCTCCAGGCGCAGGGTCTGCTGGTAGCGCAGCGGGGTGAGGCCGCCGGTGGCCCGGGAGAACTGGCGGGTGAGGGTGCGGGCGCTGACGCCGGCGTGGGCGGCGAGGCGGGTGAGGGGCAGCGGCTCGGCGTAGTGGGTGTCGATCAGGTCCTGGACACGGTGCACGCAGTCGTCGACGTGGCCGCGGTGGCGGAGCATGGCGCTGGCTTGGGGTTCGTTGCCGTTGCGGCGCGTGTAGATCACCATTTCGCGTGCCACCCGGGCGGCGAGGGCGGGGCCGTGGCGTGCGGCCAGCAGGTGCAGGGCCAGGTCGATGCCGCTGGCGATGCCGGCGGAGGTGACGATCCGGTCGTCGGCGGAGAACAGGACGTCGCGGACCACCGTCGCTCGTGGGTGGCGGGCGGCGAGTTCGTCCTGGAGCTGGTGGTGTGTGGTGCAGCGGCGGCCGTCGAGGAGGCCGGCCTGTCCCAGGGCGTCGGCTCCGGCGCAGACGCTGGCGACGGTGCCGCCGGCGGCGTGGTGGGCGCGCAGCCGTCCGGCGGTCCGGGGGCTGATGAGGGGGCCGCCCCTGAGGGTGGGTGCGCTCCATCCGGGGACCACGACGAGGTCGTCGGGGCCGAGGTCGGGCCAGGTGGTGCGGGCGGTCAGCGGCAGGCCCTGGGCGCTGTGTATCTGGGGTTCCTCGGCGACGTAGTCGAGGTCGTACGGCTGCCCGAAGGCCACTGCGGTGGAGAAGACCTGGGCCGGGCCGGCCAGGTCGAGCAGGTGGACTGCGGGCAGCAGGACGAAGACGACACGGCTCATACCGGTGATGCTGCCAGCTCGTCCACCGTGGCGATCCGCGCGAAGCGGTCGCGCAGGACGGCCAGGGTGCGTTCGGTGATCGCCTCGGCGCTGAGGTCGCCGATGGGGTTGGTCGTGGTCGCATCGGCGACGAACACGACCTCGTATCCCAGGTCGCTGCCGATCCGGGCGGTGGTCTCGACACACTGCTCGGTACGGATGCCGCAGACCCACAGCTCGCCGACCCCGGCCTCGGTGAGTCGCTGCTGCAGGTTGGTGGTGGTGAACGCGTTGTGCGAGGTCTTGTACAGCACCGGTTCTCCGGGCAGGGGTTGCTCCAGCTCCTTCAGCAGCCGGACGTGCCCCGTCTCCGGGTCGAACACGTCACCGCTGCCGGGTTCGGTGTGCAGCACCCAGACCAGCAGATCGTTGTTGTTCCGCGCGATGCGCACCAGCCGGTTCACCGGCTCGGCGATGTCGGGGTTGGCGATCTGCTCCCACAGGGGGCGGGCGCGGAAGGATTCCTGGACATCGATCACGATCAGGGCTCGTCTCATGTCCACCAGTCTGGCCTGGGCGTACTCGGGGCCGGCAGGCATGATCGGGGCCGAGACCGGAACGATCCGGTCACCTGCCAAAAAAAGAGGGCCGCGGTGCCGCCTGCCGCCTGCCGGCTCCTGGAGACCGTGGTGGGCGAAGCGTCCGGCCGCCTGTCACGGTCGCTCTGAGCTCAAGGAGGGGCCGGGCTGGGGCGGCCGACCTGCCGAAGCCGGGTCCCGGGGCAGCCTCGGATCGGGGGCCGGCCACCAGGTGGCCGGTGGCCTACGCCCGGTGCGAAGCGGCGAGGCGTTCGGCCAGAAAAACGCGCTCGGCGTCGTTCCCGGTCAGCTCCAGCGCCTGGTGGTAGGCGAGCGAAGCCTCCTGCGGGCGGCCGAGGCGATGCAGCAGGTCCGCCTTGATCGCCGGCAGGTACGGGTATCGGGCGAGTCGGTCGTCCTTCTCCAACTCCGTTATGTCTTGCAGCGCTTGTGCGGGACCGGAGACCATCGAGACCGCCACCGCGCGGTTCAGCGCCACCACCGGTGAGGGCCACACCGACAGCAGCTCGTCGTAGAGGGTGACGATCTGGGGCCAGTCCGTCCGGTCGTAGGACGGCGCCTCGGCGTAGAGCGAGGCGATCGCCGCCTGCAGGACGTAGCGATTCGGTCGTCCGCCGCGCAGCGCGTCCACGATCAGGTCGTGCGCCTCGGCCATCGCCGCACGGTCCCACAGCGATCGGTCCTGGTCCTCCAGGCGCAGCAGGCGACCGTCGGCGTCGATCCGGGTGGCGCGCCGGGCGTCGGTGACCAGCAGCAGGGCGAGCAGCCCCCGCGCCTCCGGCTCGTCGGGCATCAGCTCCCGCAGCATCCGGGCGAGCCGAAGCGATTGATCCACCAGGTCGTTGCGTACCAGGGCAGGGCCGGACGGTGCGGTGTGCCCGGTGGTGAACAGCAGATGGATCACGCCGAGCACCGCGCGCAGCCGGTCCGGGAGTTCGGCCGCTTGCGGCAGCCGAAAGGGGATCCGCGCGGAGGCGATCTTCTTCTTCGCCCGGGTCATCCGGGCGGCCATCGTCGGCTCCGACACCAGCAGCGTCCGGGCGATGTCGGCGGTCCTCACCCCGCACACCAGCCGCAGGGTGAGTGCCAGTTGCGCCTGTTGCGCCAACGCCGGATGGCAGCACATGAAGATCAGTCGCAGTCGCTCGTCCGGTACTACGTCCTCCGGCTCGACGGCGGCCGCCTCGTCGGTGGCCGCCTCGTCGGTGGTCGCCTCGTCCTGTGTCTCCTCGGGCTCTGCCAGCAGCGGGAGTTTCGAGCGGATCGTCTGCTCGCGCCGCAGCGCGTCCATGGCGCGGCGCTTGGCCGCGGTGGTGAGCCATGCCTCCGGGGTGTTTGGGATCCCGTCGCGGGGCCAGCTCGCAAGGGCCGTGGCGTACGCCTCCTGCACGCATTCCTCGGCCAGATCCAGGTCGCGCGCGACGCGCGCCGTCGCGGCGAGCACCAGGGCCCATCCACGGCGGTGCGCGTCCGCGACCGCCGTCTCGACGTCTGCCGGGGACGTCATGCCGTGGCGGGCCGGGTGGCGATGAAGCCGCCCTCGACGGGCCGGACCTCGACCCCGCTGCCCTGTTGGGTGGCGGGATTGGCGCGAGCGATCCGCAAAGCGGCGTCCAGGTCGGGCGCCTCGATGACGGCGAAGCCGGCGATGACCTCCTTGGCCTCGATGAACGGGCCGTCCGTCACCACGTCGCCGCGGATCGAGGTCGCCGTGTCGGCGGCGGGCTGCAGCGCGAATGCCGCGACCAGGGCGCCGGAGTCCACCATGTCCTGGAAGTGGCGGTCGTGGGCCTCCCGTGCACCGGGGAGGACCTCGGTCTCGTCGGCGTGTGCCGTCGCGTAGATGAGGATCGCGTATTGAGCCATGGCGGCCGTCCTTCCAGGTACGTGTTGTTGCCTGACACTCTTACGTCGATCGGCCGGCCCGGTTTCGACAGCCCTCCGCGGAATTTCTTCGGCCGGCGCGCCGCGATGCGGCGATCGCCCAGGCGGCCAGGCGGACGCGGGTGTCCGGCAAGTGGAGCTGCACGCCGGTCCGTTGCCGATCGTGTCGACCGGGCCTGCGTCGCCGCTCGCGGAGCCGGTCTCACGTCACGGCCGAGCGGGGGCAGAGGCTTGTGGATCGGGCCGCGTGCCCTCGGCTCCGGGCCCCGCCGTTCGAAGAGGCGGCGTTCGGCCGGTTGCCGGCGGGCGCACGTATCAGTGGACGCCGCGCCACGGTCTTGGCCGGAGCCAGAGCGTGGTGGACAGCGGCCGGGCATGCCGCGAGACCCTCATGCTGTACTCGCAGCCTGCCGGCACGGGTACCGCACGGGGCGTCGTCATTTCCCCGGGACGGCCTGCTGGGGTTACCGCGTGGTGAAGGCGCCGCCGTTGACGTGGATGGTCTGTCCGGTGATGTGACGGGCTCCTGGGGAGGCGAGGAAGTGGGCCGTCAGGGCGATGTCGTCGACGGTGCCGGGGCGTTTGTTGTGGGTCTCCTCCACGAGGGCGTGGCGGCGTTCGTCGCTCAGTTGGCCGTGGAAGAAGTTGGTGTCGGCGATGTAGCCGGCGGAGATGACGTTGCAGGTGACGCCCTGGGGAGCGAGTTCGGCGGACAGTGAGGCGTTCCATGCGCCCAGGGCGGCTTTGGCCGCTCCGTAGGACCCGCCTCGGCGTTCGGCACCGATGGAGCCGATGCTGAGGACGGAGCTGCCGCTGGTGAGTTTGTCCTGGACCGAGGTCGTGGTCAGCACCGCGGTGAGGAGGTTCTGCGCCAGGTTGGCGTGCCACTGGGCGAGCAGCACCTCCAGTGCCGGTCCTTCGCCGGAGGCCGTCCGGGGCAGGCCGCCGGCGGCGTTGACGAGGACGTCCAACGCGTCGAGCCGGGCGGCGCACGCCGCGACCTGCCCGGGGTCGGACGCGTCGCAGACGACGCCGTGCACGCCCAGTTCCTTGGCGGTCTGTTCGACGGTGTCGGGGGTGCGGCCGGTGATGAAGACCTCTGCCCGGTCGGCGGCGAACCGTCGGGCGATGGCACGGCCGATGCCGCTGGTGCCTCCGGTGATGAGCACGGTGCGGGTCACGGATCCTCCTGCTCACTGCTACGTTTAGACCTAAACATAGCTGACGACGACAGGGGATCGCACCGTGTCCGACGCCGCCATCGCATCGGGGGACCCCGCGCCTGCCCACTCCTCCGCCGCCGAGATCGCCGCGGCCTGGCGGCGGGAGAGACCGGGCACCCCGACCGAATCGATCGAGATCGTCACCCCCGTCTGGCAGCTGGCCAAGCTCTTCGCCGACGACCGCACCCGCGCGCTGCGGGAGGCGGGGATCGACGCGGCCACCCTCGACCTGCTGTCCGTCATCCGCCGCTCCGGGCCGCCCTACACCCTCAGCACCCGCGAGATCGCCGCGAGGACACTGGTGACCGCGGGCGCGATCTCCCAACGCGTCGCCCGAGCCGAACGCGACGGCCTCGTCCAGCGGGCACCGGGGACCACCGGCCGCCGAACCGTCCTGGTGAACCTCACGGCCGAAGGCCACGCACTCATCGAACGGTCCGTCGACGCCGTACTCGGCCGGGAGGCCGCACTCGTCGACTGCCTGTCGGCACGCGAACGCACCGCGTTCATCGAACTGCTGGACAAACTGATGACCGACGTCCGCCGGCGCACGGCCCCCGAGGAGCGCTGAACCGGCCCGCCCGACCTCCACCCCGCTCCCGGCACGCCCGCCTGCCCGCCTGCCCGCCTGCCCGAGCGGTGACCTCCCTTCCGGACCAGCACAGCACGCGCCCGGGTCCTCGTATCCGCGCCTGCCTTCTTCCCCGACGCGCTTGCCTGCCGCGGCGGGCGCGGCACCGCGACGGGTTCGGGTGACAGACCTCGGCGTCGGCGTCGGCGTCGGCGTCGGCGTCGGGGATGAGGGGACGGGGCCTCGGCCGCCGAGTGCATGGGCACGGCCTTGCTGCGACTGCGCGAGGCCGGACCGACCGTCCCCTCCTGAGCGTGAACCGCGTGCCCCGGCCCGAACCGCGCCGGCGCCGACCGCTCGTACCGGAACTCCGGGGACGCGGACTCCACTCGTGGTGCCCATCACCGCGGCGCGGGCGCCACCGTCGAGGACAGCGTGCCGGAGGTCGACGCCGGTGCCGTCGCCCGCGCACTTTCGTGCCCGTCACCGGGCGCACGGGGCGGCCGGGCCGACGCGCCCCTCCTCTGAGACTCCTCAAGTCGCTTGGCCTGCGGCGGACATGGCCGTCAGGCTGATGCGCATGACGGGATTCATGGGACTGGGCAAGAAGAACGACGTCGTGCTGACGGTACGGGACGCAGACGTGGTCGCGGCGGCCCTGCGACAGGCGCTGGAAGAAGCCTCACCCCAGGAGCGCCCGGGTCTGGAACATGCCGCCGCTCTGGTGGAGGCCACCGCCGCCGCGAGCGAGAGCCGACTGCGGGCCCGCTGGGTCCGCTTGCGGCTGGCCGCCGTCGGCTTCACCGGTGACATCGCCTCGGTCGCGGCGGTGAAGGCGCTGCGCCAGGCGGAGCCGGAGCTGAGCCTGCTCGCGGCGGTGCGGCTGCAGAAGGAGGCGGTGGCCCACCCGGAGTGAACCGGCGGCACGCGGGGCCCGGCGCCCGTGCCCCTGCCGGCGTGAGCGACGGGAGGTCGGCACGGCGTGCCCGATGGCCGGCCCGGACCGCCGCTCCCCCGGGCTCGCCGGAAGCCCGCCGGCGGATGGCAGCGGCTCACATCGTGAAGTGCCGAAGAGACCCGGCCGCAGGCGTCCCGGCTCGCCGTTGGCCGCGAGCCGTATCAGGGGCCGCTGCAGCAGCCGGCGAGACTGGCGCAGGTCATCGGCCAAGCCACCCGGTCGCGGTCGGGTCCGCTGAACCGCCCGATCAGCTCCGCGGGCGAGGTCCCGCTCGGGCGCCCGCGCTCCGCCATGCGCAGCCTCACACCGCTCGCTCCGCAGCGGTGTCTGCCGGGCGACGCATCTCAACCCCGGTGACGGGCAGACGAAGGCTGCTGCCCGTCCACGGAGGTCCGATGCCCATGACCGGCCCCCTCGCCTACAAGGGGCTCGAGTTGATGCCCACATGGTTCGTCGTCCTGGTCGCGGTGCTGGCTGTGACCGGGATCGTCCTGGCGGTTCGTCGGCGGGGGCGCTGACGGCCGGTCCAGGTGCCGCCGGCGGCAGGGCGCCGGGGGTCCCCGGTTCTGCACACCTCTGGCCGCCGTCCCCACGATCACGGGATGGCCGGCGCCGGCCGCGCCGTTCGATGCCACGGCCCGTCGCCGTGGAGCTTGGGCAGGGGCCGGCACCGTTCCTGCTCGCCGATGCCGGACACCGGTGTCGGCACGCCCGGGGCCGCGACGACCACCCGGGGGGCCAGCCGTGTCGTGCGGCGCCCCTGCGCGCGGTGGCGGGGCTGCGCAGGGGCCGCGGCACCCGGCAGGATCCATGCCATGGACTATCGACATGCCGTCGCGGCCGATGCCCCGGCGATGGCCGAGCTTCTCGCGGCCCACCACCATGACGCGCTCACCGAGCAGGAGCGTGCGCGGCAGGGCTTCGTGCAGGGCAGCTTCGATGCCGGCACACTGCGCGCGATGGCCGAGGACGGGAGCCTGCTCGTCGCGGACGATGACGGGCACCTGGCCGGCCTGCTCGGGCTGGTCTGCCCGCAGAACACCCACGGTGCGCCCCCGCCGGTCCAGGCACTGCTGGAGCGGCAGGACTCGCTCACGTGGCAGGGACGCCCGCTGCGTTCCACGTCCTTTCTGCTCTACGGGCCCGTGGTGGTCGCCGCCGCCTACCGCGGGAAGGGAGTGGCGAGAGGACTGTTCACGGCGGCACTCCGGGCGGCCGCACCACGAGCCGAGGTGATGGTCGCCTTCATCGAACTGGCCAACCAGGTGTCGTGGCACGTCCACGTGGACGGTTTCGGCATGGTCCCCCTGGGCGAGTTCACCCTGGGCGACCGTGCCTACGGCGTCGTCGGCGCATCCACCCGGCCTGCTCGAAGGCCCGGCAGCTGAGCGCTCCCCCGGGCCGCGTCCGGCCGCGTACACCCCGGGGGGCGTGCCCGCGTCCTGGAGCCGCTGGACGACGTCTGGCGGGCGGCGCGGAGCCGCGGGCCGCGCTCGCGGTGCCCCCGGACCCTGCCGATCCTCGGCGGGCGTGCTCGCCGTGTGGTGCGAAGGACCTCCATCGCGGGCACCAGAGGGGGCTGTCCGGTCAGCCGTCGAGCGCGGCGGACGGTGCGTTGCCGTTCTGGGCCTGCCGGGCCCGCTCGGCGAGCACCGTGGCCAGGTCCCGGACGACGTCCTCGTCGATGCCGGGATTTTCCTTGCTGGGGGAATCCGCCAGCGTCCACAGCAGCGTCGTGCCGACCCGGGTCTGGGTCACGGCGCCGGGCTCGCCGTGGAAGCCGGACGAACCGAACCGCGCGTCGCGCTCGTCACCGATCGGGCCGATCCCGAACGTCCTGGCCCTCTGTCCCGCCCTCTTTCCGTAGTAGCCGTCCCAGAGCACGTCGTACGCGTCCCGGGCGGCCTGCTCACTGTCATAGGCGAGGACCAGAAAGGTGACGGTGGCGGCCTTGCCATCGCGCCGGAAGGTCGAGGCGCCGTAGAAGCGGGAGTTCTCGCAGCCCGCGTTGCCCTTGATGGGGCAGGCCTGCGCACGGTAGAGGCCGTCCGTCCCAACGGCCGTGGGCCGAGCGGACTCCTTCCAGCCCGTCACGGCCGGACCATCCGGCAGCGTCTTGCGTACTTGTTCCTTCGTGAGGGCCACCGCCTCGCCGTCGCGGCCGTCGCTCTCCGCGCCCCCGCCGCAGCCGGCCAGCAGCAGCGCCGCCGCGATCGCCCCGCACCACCGGTAGTTCCTCATGGCCATGCCACCGCCCCTCGAGCGGTGATCCTACGCGGACCGTCCTCGCACAGAACGCCGCACATGAACCAAGACCGTCGGCCGCCGTTGCGAGTGATCTGCCGGCCGATGCCGGTTGCGGGGTGCCGGCAAAGACGTGGGACCGGGAGGTGAGTTGCCGGGCCGGGGCAGGACCGAGGAAGGCATCGTGGGCGTCGCGTCGTTCCCCGGCTCACGCCGTCCGGCGGCACAGCACTGTCGTGGTCCGGCGCCGGTGTCCGGGCGTGCGCGGCGGCGGGAGGCTCAGTCGCGCTTCTGCACGAGCTTGACCCGGTGCCCTTCGGGGTCGCGCAGCCAGGCATGGCGAAGGCGGCCGTCCGGGGAGTCGGCGGGAGCCGTCAGCGGCTCGCCTCCCGCGTCGAGTGCCGCCCGGTGCAGGCTGTCGACGTCGTCGCACCACAGCACGATCTCGGTGTTCTCCCCGGGCGTCGTGCCGATACCGAACAGCTCATCACCCACGCGGGCCGAGGTGAACCCGATCCGCGTCCGGCGGCCTCCACTTCGACCTGGTGCGCTACGCCGTCGGGCGGAAAGCGGAAACGCTCGGGCATCCCGAGGCGGCGGTAGAACGCCGCGCAGCGTTCGACGTCCTCGCACCACAGGTTCACCTGGACAGCGTCGAACCTCACCATGCCCCCACGCCACCGCAGAGCCTGCGCACTTCACCCGACTCCCCGCCTCCGCTCCCCCGGCTGCCCTTTCGTGCCGGTCGGCCCGGCCCCCGCGGGGCGGGGCGTGAGAGCGCGCCGCTTCGCGGACGGGCCCCGCGGGCGGGGCGAAGCGGACGGGCCGCCGCCCGCGGTCAGGGGCGCTGACCGCGGGCGGCTCGGATGTGGTGTGGACGCAAGACGTCAGTCGCAGTCCCAGTTGGAGCCACGGTGGTGGTTGCCGTACCGGTACTGGCCCCAGTCCCAGCGGTCGTAGCGGCAGTGGTTGCGGTGATGCCAGCGGTCGAACCGGCCGTAGCGGTCGTAGCGGTCGTAGCGGTCGTCGTCGCAGCCCCGCCGCCAGTCATCGAAGTGGCGGTAGCCGTAGGCGTGGTGGTTGCCCGGGTGGAACGAGGGCGCCACTGCCGTCGTGTGGACCGCCGCCGGGGCCGCGGATGCCTCCATCGAGAGAGGCGCCATGACAGCGCCGGCCGCAAGAAGCGTGCCCGCTACTGCCTTAGCAATGGTCTTCACCTGATCTCCTTTCAAACACCAGGGCTGGTTTAGCTCTGGTGCTGATCGCGACGCTACACAAATGCCCCGTCGTTCATTGCGGATTGAGTTCCCATCAATTTTTCCGGGCATGGCGGCGCGATATGGAAAACGGCAGCTCAGTGGCACTGCCGTGTCCTTTGCGGGGAATCCGCGCCCTGTTCGGTGATGGCGTCCGACCAGGTGAACTCCCGTACCAGACAGACTGGTTCGCAGGAGTGCGACAGGTTGAGACCGATGGGGTTGATGCATCGTCAGGAATTGCCTCGGTTTTTCGGAGTCGTGCGATGAGAAAACGTGCGGCCGGCCTGCGGTGAATTCGGTGAGGCGGGTTCTGGTACTGCCCTGACTTTCGTGGAGTGGATTTCTCGCCGAGAGATGGCGGCCGGCTGCCCGCAGAGGGAAGGACACGCCGGGCCCGGCGTGTCGCCGTCGCCGCCGCACGGCGACCCACGCGGGAGGAGGGCCGCGCCGCAGGGCCGCCAGAAGGCCCTGCGGCGCGGAGTGGAGCACAGGGGAGGGCGACCGTCCGGGGGTCCGGTCGGGGCTTCAGGAGCGGTACGCCGGGGGCGGTTGCGCCTTGGGCCGCGCCCTCGAACGGCGGGCCCGGCGGGTGCCGGCCCCACGCCCGCACGCCGCCGGCCGGCAGGAGCGGCGACCACAACGCGCAGTGGGGGGCGGGTGGTTGAGGCGCCGGGACGAGGAATGGAACAGGCACACGCTTTTGAACGGATGTCGGATATAAGCGGTTTGCGTTGGCCGTTCCCCTTCCGCTACCGTCCACGCTCTCCGGACGAATCGTCCGGAGACTCCGGACGGCGGGGTTGCGCATGGCCCTGCCGTCCGGAGTGACCGTTCCCGTACGGGATCCGTGCGACGCCATCGCGCCCGGCCTGCGGCTTCTGCAGTGGCCGGCAGACCTGTGGCCGGTGGCGTCGGCCGGGGGTGGAGTGCAGCCGGCGGCGGGCAGTTGGTCTGTCCGCCGTCCGGCCCGGCTCCTGATTTCGCGTACATCCCTTCCTTCATTGAAAGGCTTCCTCATGAACAACGACCTGCTCGAGGCCGAGACCGCCGAACTGCTTCCCGGCCGCGAGGCGCTGGGCAAGTTCTCGTTCAGCTTCACGAAGATGACGACCGTCTCGAAGAAGATCGCGCACGTGGACGCCCACAACGAGTCGGCGGCGGTGAACCAGTACTCGCCGTTCGCGGTCGCCCAGTCCCAGGCCACCCAGGCCATCAGCGTCCGGCAGTAGCACGGCCCCTGACGCAGCCGCAGGGGCACGCCCGTCAGGGCGTGTCCCTGCGGCGCGCGGAGCCGCGGGGACCGAGGCGCACGGCCTGCCGGGTGGTGGACACGGCCGGCAGCCGGTGCCGGCGCCGGACGGAGACTGCCTGCCGCCGGTGCCCGGAATCCCCGCGGCGCCCGCCCGTTGGGCGAAGGACGCACCCCGTGGGGTGCGTCGGTCTTCGCACGCCGGGCGGGCGCCGGGCCCGGCCGGCGTCCCGGGGTCGGGCGCCCGGCAGACACCCGGCAGACGTCGGGCAGACGCCCAGCAGGCGCCCAGCAGGCGTCGGGCAGTGAACCGTTTCCCGGGGCAAGGTCCTTATCGCCCGTCCTTCGGTGGCGGCATGAAGAGGTGGGATCCAGATCCAGTGAGCAGTCCTCACCCCGCAGCGCTGCGCGCCCGCGCGGAGCAACTGGCCTCGGAGGGCCGGCCGGCGAAGGAAGTGGCGCGGCAACTGGGCATCTCCGCGCAGACCGTGTACCGCTGGCGGCGCTCCGCTTCGTCGGGTGCGGACCTGGCACGGGCCCGCACCCGCATCGGCGAGCTGGAGAGGGAAGTGCTGTTGTGCCGCGAAGTCATCGCCACCTTGCGGCAGATGATGCCCCCAAAAGACGTTACGAGGTGATCCACGGCCTGGCGTCGCACGGTGTCACGGCGCGCCACCTCGCCGCACTGCTGGGCGTCTCGGAGTCCGGGTACTACGCCTGGCGCGCCCGCACCCCCCTCCCCCGCGCGGTGCGCCGGGCGTGGCTGACCCGTCTGATCCTGGACATCCACCAGGAGTCCGGCTCCGTCTACGGGTACCGCAGGGTGATGCAGGAACTCGGCCGCCGCTACGGCATCGACGTCGGCCACACCACCGTGGAGGCCGTCATGAAGGGGGCCGGGATCCGCGGCCGGGCAGGAAGGCCGCACGAACAGGCCCCGCCCGAAGGCGCCGGTACGCCCGGCCGGCGCTGGGTTGTCGACGTGCTGGCCGTCACCACGGTGGAGGGCCCCGTGTACGCGGCCGTCGTCCTCGACACCGTCTCGCGCCGTCTGGTCGGCTGGAGCACCGCCGCGGCCGCCCACCGCACGCTCGTGCACCGCGCCCTGATGGCCGCCGTCACCCGCGCCGAGCACGCCGAACCCGCCGCCCGGGCGGGGGGTGGGAGTCTGCCGGGCTGCTCCTTCACCGAGCGGGCCGGCTCCTTGCAGTGCGCGCCCGTCCACGCGGCCGTCGGGGACTGGTACGACCACGCGGTCGTCGGCGCCTTCTGGGACGGCGTCCACCGCGACCTGCACGGCCCGTCGCCCTGGCCGGACCGGCAGTCGGCCGAGGGCCGGCTCGGCGAGATCTTCGACCGCTTCGCCGCTCGGGCCCCGGCCGCCCCGCCGGCGCCACTTCCCACCCCGTAAGGCGGATCCTTTGGAAACGACAGCATCCGGGACAGCCGCCGGCCGTCCCCGGCCCGACATCCACCCCGGGCAGGACACCTCCACCGCCCACGCCCACCGGCTGCGCCTGTACGGCGCGCTGGACCGGGTGTGTGTGCCCCTCGCCGCCGCCGACGTCCAGGCCGTGTTCAAACTGGCCGAACTCGACTGCGTCACCGTGCACGCCGTCATCGACTGGATCACCACGGCACGCACGCTCGAACCACTCCCGCACCCGCACCCCCTGCCGCACCCGAGGTGACAGCTACCCGAGGCGACGGCACCCGAGGTGACAGCTACCCGAGGTGACGGCACCCGGCGTGCGGCCGGGCGAGAGGCCCCTTCTCCTACGGGGCGCCGTTCGCGTGCAGCAGCGACTCGACGAGGACGGCCACGTGCCGGCGGTCCGTCGGGCTCAGCTTGTGCACGCTCGCGATGAGGATCGCCACCTCCGGATCGGCGGCCTCGGGGGCGTCCTCGAGGTAGAGGTGGACGCCCGCGGCCTCGGCGGCGGCCCGCTGCACCGGCGCCACCGGGACGCCCAGTCCCTTGGCCAAGCCCTCCAGAGTGGTCTGCTGGGGCATCTGCGCCAGCCGCTCCGACGTCGCCAGATGGTGGACCGTCGAACGGGAGATGCCACCGCGGCGCGCTACATCGCTGTAGGACCAGCCGTACTGGTCCAACTTGTGCTTGATCATTTCCTGCAGTGTGTTGGGCACGCCGGTTCTTCCTGTGAAAGAGGGAGGGACCGCCTGTCGATGAGTCTAACGGCCCTACCGCCGGGGCGTTCCGCACCTTCTTCTCCCCCGGCGCCCTGCGCTACCCTGCCCGCCGACTTCACGTCATGATCGGCACCCGCGAACCGGGGCGCCGCGTCTCGCCGCCCGGGTCGGCCCGCGACGCGGCGAGACGCGGCAGCCGGTCCCTTCGTCGGCAGGTTCCCGGCTCGTCCCGTGCGTTCCCGATCAGTGCCGGCAGGCGGCGGCCGGTCGGCCGAAGCGACGCGGGCCGTCGCCCGCGGGGTGAGGGCATGGGACGATGACGGCCGTGTCAGGTCAGGTCTGGGTGTCGCTCATCTCGCTGGGCGGCGTCGTCCTCGGCGGTGCGTTGTCCTACCTCGTGCAGCACCGGACTCAACTCTCGGCCGAACGCGCTGAACAGCGGCGGCAGCGGATCTCCTTGTCGAAAGGCCAGGCGCGCGGAACGGCTGGCGTTGCTGGAGCGGTTCATCGAAGTGGGCGCCGAGGCCGAACGCTGCGCCTTCAGCCGGCCTTCCGAGTGGGACGACACCCACGACTGGTTCCGCACGACCCGGGACGTCATGAACCGGCTGTGGGTCGCGGAACGGCTCATCCGCATCCAGTTCCCCCTGGCCGTGCACGACGCGGCCCGCGCGTACTTCCTCGACCTCAACCGGACGGTGGGGGAAGGCCTGCCGGAGGGGGAGAGCGTGCGCGACCACCTGGAGGACAACCGGCTCGCTTTCCTGGACGCGGCCCGCGCGGTCATGGACTAGCGCACCGCCGGCCCCCGGGGATCCTTTGTCCGGGGCTCCGCTCGCGGTCAGGCCGGCAGGAAGCCCGGCCACCAGGGCGGGACGCCGTCCGGGCACGACGGGGCGGGATAGGAGTCCGGCATGCCGAGCCATGTGACCAGGAACCAGGCGCACCACAGGGCGAGGACCAGCCAGCCGGCCAGTGCCGTCCCGCGATGACGCCTGCCGAGGGTGCGGTGCAGCACGATCCACGAACCGGCAGCGGCGATCCAGATGAGAGGCGCAAGGAGCAGCAACGTCAGGCCATTGGCCGCCGGGCTGCTGCCGATGTCACAGGCAGCCCACGCCCTGTCGATCGCGGTAGCGGTCGCCACCGCGATCGGCGCACCGAAGACCGCGCCCGAGCCGGCCCCTCCCCGCCAGCGGCTCGGGGAACCCGACGGCTCAGCCCCCACGATCGTCTCCCCCTCAACTCGCCGTAACGCGCCGTAGGGGCGGACAGTATCAACATCAACGTCGCGCAGCCGGTTCGCAGTTGCTCCTCGGCTACGGCAGCGTCGCTGTCGCGCCGTGAGGCCGTGGCGTCGCTGGAGTTCTCGGCCGCCGGCAGGTCAGGCCATGGTGCCTTCGGCGGTCCGGAGACGACGGGCTGCGTCGCACCGCGGTCTCGATGCCCCTGCCGGGGGGTGCGGTGGGTGCGGTGGGTGTTGTCGCGTCCGTGCCGGAAGGGGGGCGCGGCCGGCGCTTCCCGGGTGCCGTGTCTGCGTCGGCCCTCGCCCCGGGGGGGGGGGGGGGGCCGGGGTGGCGCCGTGGGCGGCCACCCGCTGGAACAGGCTCGCCGCACCGTCGAAGGACGCATCAACCGGGGCAGGGGCGCGGCATCGCCGCCCGCTGCGTGCAGTAGGGCCACGGTGGTGATGGGATCCCAGGGGCAGGGAGTCCTGTCAGCGGACGACGTCGAACACGTTCTTCTGCAGGCCGTTGGCGTAGACGTCGTGCTCGACCAGCTTCAGCTTCTGGGTGTCCTTGTCCGTGGTGGAAAAGAGCCGCTTGCCCGCTCCGAGCAGGAGCGGGAAGACGAGCAGGTGGTAGCGGTCGATGAGGTCGGCGTCCGCGAGGGCCTGGTTCAGACCGGCGCTGCCGTGGACGATGATCGGGCCGCCTTCGGTCCGCTTCAGCGCGGCGACCTCGTCGAGGGAGCGCAGGATCGTCGTCTCCCCCCAGTTCGTCACCAGGTCGCCCTCGGTCAGGGTGGTCGAGACGACGTACTTCGGCATCAGTTTGTAGTCGGCGAAGTCCTCCATGGCGGGCCACACCGGGCTGAACGACTGATAGCTGGTCCGGCCCATCAGCATCGCGGTGGCTTCCTTCTGCTCACGGCCCTTGAGCTCGAACGCCTCGGGGAGGAACTCGACGTCCTTGAAGGTCCAGCCGGAGTTGCGGTAACCGGGCTCGCCGCCCGGGGCCTCCACGACGCCGTCGAGGGAGATGAAGGCGGTGCTGATCAGGGTGCGCATGGCGGGTTCCTCGGTGTCTCGTGTCCGGTTTGCGAGCCGACTCGGTCGGCGCGTGCTTCGACCGCTGTCGCGGCCGCCGCGCACCCACCGTGATCTCTGACTGTCGATCATGAAGGAACTCATCGGCCGCCACCGCCCTTTTCGGCAGACCCGGC
The DNA here is from genome assembly GCF_053593175.1 of Streptomyces sp. NPDC002386. Classification (NCBI taxonomy): domain Bacteria; kingdom Bacillati; phylum Actinomycetota; class Actinomycetes; order Kitasatosporales; family Streptomycetaceae; genus Streptomyces; species Streptomyces sp. NPDC002386. Next base: position 11,939 of record NZ_JBSFBX010000025.1, on the reverse strand, counting down.
GAAGCGCGCACCACGCACAGAGATCCGCGCGCGCCGCTCGACCGCGCGAGGGGTCAACGGCGCAGCGGCGGCGGGCAGAGGGGCTGCCTCACCAGGCGGCGTGGCGTCCGATGCGGTCGGGCTCACGGATCCAGACGACGCGGGGCCAGCCCGGTGACACCGCCGGCCGATGCCCTCTTCGTGATGACTCCGCGACCTTCGCGATGACTCCGCGACGGCTTCCCCGAACCCCGGCCCGCCGCATCCGGGTGAGGGTTCGCACCAGCGCCGAGTCCAGCGCCCGGTTCGGCCCCTGTGCCCGAAGCCGCCGGCGAGCGGCGTCACGCCGCTGGTCGTCGTCAGGCGCGACCACTCGATCGCACACCCCTCCCCCTCCCCCTGGCAGACGGGCTGGTGCGCGGGCCGGGCGCGGTCCGGCCATCGACCGCCCTGCGGGGATCGCGCGTCGAGGTCCCGGGGCCGCGCAGGGGCGGGCCGGCGGCGCGGGGTGCGGTCAGCCCGTTTCGTGGCGGCCGGGGTTCGCGGCGACGGGGGTGAGGGGCCCGTTCGCCTCCACGATGGAGGTGAGCGGGTAGGGCGGGCCGCTGGTCCCGTCCAGGGTGAGAAGGGGGGTGTCGTCCTCCTGGCGCAGGCCGTCGTAGAGCCACATCTGGCCGAGGCGGTCGGTGTGGTTGAGGGCGAGGTCGTAGACGCGGCCCCCCAGAACGAAGGGGTCGGCCGCCCGCTGGGCCGCCTCCTGCAGAAGACGGGGCACGGCCTCCGCGGTGAGACGGACCGCCACCCCGTCGAGGTCTGCGGTGGCGGTCTGGACCCATCCGCTGCGGTGGGTCGGCGCGTTCAACGGTGCACCGATCGCGGCCAGCCAGTACTCCCAGTCGCTCAGCGACACGGCGTGGATGCGGACGTCGACGCGGTCATGGTCTGCGGTGATCCCGGTGACCTCGAGCCGGGCCGCGTTCTCCGCCCGCAGCCTGGCCGCCGTGACCGCGGCCGACGGCCGCGCCCCGTCCTCGCCGGGCGTGCGCGACTCCTGGACGCCGGTGTGCTGGGCCGGTTCGGGTGCCAGTGCGGTCGGCTGCTGGGCGAGGGCCGGTTCGAGCCCCTCGGCCTGCTGGACGGGGACTGGGTCGAGCACCGCGGCCTGCGGAGCGGGGACTGGGTCGAGCACCGCGGCCCGCTGGGCGGAGTGCGGTTCGAGCCCCTCGGCCTGCG
>NZ_JBSFBX010000025.1:5736-10629 GCF_053593175.1 Streptomyces sp. NPDC002386 | reverse complement strand
ACGGGGACTGGGTCGAGCACCGCGGCCTGCGGAGCGGGGACTGGGTCGAGCACCGCGGCCCGCTGGGCGGAGTGCGGTTCGAGCCCCTCGGCCTGCGGAGCGGGGACTGGGTCGAGCACCGCGGCCTGCGGAGCGGGGACTGGGTCGAGCACCGCGGCCCGCTGGGCGGAGTGCGGTTCGAGCCCCTCGGCCTGCTGGACGGGGGCCGGTTCGAGCCCCTCGGCCTGCTGGGTGGAGGGCGGAGGCTGGGCCTGGCCGCCGTCGGCCGTGCGCGGCCCCTGGGCGCCGGTGTCCTGTCCGGTGACCGGTCCGAGCGCGACCGGCCGCCGGGCGGCAGCCAGAGCGGACGCGGCGGTCTGCCGGGCGGAGGCCGGGGTAGAAGCGACGGTCGGCCGGGCGGAGGCCGGGGTAGAAGCGACGGTCGGCCGGGCGGAGGCCGGGGTAGAAGCGACGGTCGGCCGGGCGGAGGCCGGGGCGGGCACGGCGGCCTGCCGAGCCGGGGCCGGGGGCTGGGTCCGGCTCTCGTCGGTGGTGCGCGGCTCCTGGACACCGGTGCCTTGTCCGGTGACCGGTCCGGGTGCGGTCGGCTGGTGGACGAGGGCCGGTTCGAGCGCCGGGGCCGGGGCGTCGCAGAAGTCGGGCATGGTCAGGCCCACGGGGCACGGCTCGGACGCGCCGAGGATGCGCAGCGGGCGGGGCGTTGCGGGCGGGCCGGGGGTGTCCTCGCCCGAGCAGGGCGCTGTGACCGCCTCCCACTGGGCCGGCGCGCCCGGTACGGGGTGCGCCTCGATCTCGGTGACCTCGCCTCCCGGGTCGCCGGGATCCGCGTCGGGCGCGGGGGGCGGTGCGGGGTGCTGTTGTCTGAGTCGTCTGAGGGTGTCGGCGCCGCCGGTTTCCACCAGGCGGCCCTGTGCGTTGAGATCGGCGATGAAGGCGTGGGCGAGTTCGCTGAGCCGCGCGGTCAGTTCCCGCTCGAGGTCGGTGTCCTTGTTGTAGGCGATGGTCATGCCACAGCTCCCGGGTAGGCCTTGCGGAGGGAGTCGAGCGCGCGCCACTGGAGTGTTTTGACGGCGCCGTCGGTGGTGCCCATGGTGCGGGCGGTCTCGCGGACGGACATCTCGCCCAGGAACCGCAGCCGGATGACGACCTGCTGACGGGGGGTGATCTCCGACAGGGCGTGGTGCAGGTCGTCGAGCGCGAGGGAGAACAGAACGGTTTCTTCTGGGTCGCTGACCGAAGGCGCCCAGGCATCTCCCACCTGGGTGATGTGGTCGACGAAGGTGAGGTTGCGGGACGTGGCGGTCTTGAAGTGGTCGGCGACCGCGTGACGGGCGATGGTGCACAGCCAGGCGCGGATCGACGTGCCCGTCCAGGTGAAAGTCTTGATCTTGATCCATGCCTTCATGAAGACGTCCGCGGTGAGGTCCTCGGCCAGCGCGGAGTTCGATCTGACGCGCTGGCCGATGAGGGTGGCGATGACACCGTGGTGCATCCGGTACAGCTCGGCGAACGCCTCGCGGTCGCCGTGCTGGGCGCGGGTGATGAGGGCCAATTCCCCCGTGGTGCCGCCGTCGACGGCAGCGTCGTGGGCCTGAGTGGTCAAAGGATTGCTCCCGGTCGTTGGGACAGAAGGTGAGGTGGGCTGCCGGCAGGACGTGAGGCGGAGGTCGCGAGGACCGCCCGGCGGGCCCGCGGGCCCCGGGTACGAAGGAACCGGGCCGGTACACGGCTTGGCCGCACGCGCCGGCCGAGGCCCCCCATGCACGGTGAGGATCGGGCCGGTTCCTCGGACGGCCGCATGCCGTCCGAGGCCCCCCGGGCCCGGTGAGGATCGGACAGGTTTCCCGGGCGGCCGCATGCCGTCCGGGGCCCCGTGCCTGCCGAGGAAGGGGCCGGTTCCCCGGACGGACCCCGTGCCGGCCGAGACCCCGTGCCGGCCGAGACCCCCGTGCCGGCCGAGACCCCCGTGCCGGCCGAGGCCCCCGTGCCGACTGGGGATCCGGGCCGGCTGGGGATCCGGGCCGGTGTTCAGTCGGCCGTGTACCGGCCGGCGTCCCCGTGCCGCAGTCGGTGCCGCTCCCGGGCGGGCACCCGCTGGCGCTGCGGAAGGCTGCGCTGCATCGTGTGCGGGTCGTCGTAGACGAGCGCGTCGAGCCGGACACTGTAGGCGTCCCGCAGCGTCCAGAGCGTGGCCAGGCTCGGCTGTTTCGTTCCGCTCGCGAGCCGGTGGAGCGTCGACCTGCTGATCCCGGTGCGCTGCGCCATGTCGGCGACGCTTTCGTCACCCAGCTCCCTGGCCTTGAGCAGGAGTGTGGCCATATGGAGGCGAAGCATGGTCAATAGACCCCCTCAGCAACGTGCAGCCGTGCGGCTGACCCACACGCGTGCAACATATGCAAGTTGCCGGAAATGAGTGACGCAAGGGTATTTTGATTCGCACACCAATACGAGAATCGGGATGTGGCCTGCAGAAATGCCGATCTAGGTTTTGACCTGCAAAGGTGCACGCGTGCAACCAGCGTGTGACAACATGCCTGCGCGCTACCCTCCGACCATGCGGAGTGCGAAGGATTCCCCCCACGAGAGCCGGACCCTACGACAGGCTCAGGCGCAGCGGATCGGCGCGTATCTCACCCAGGCTGCGACGGCAGCCGGATACGACGTCCGCCGGCGCCACGGCGGCCGGGCGCAACTGGCGGCCGTGACCGGTCTGAGTCTGACCACCGTCAGCCGGACACTGGACGGCAAAACTCTGCCGCTGTCCTCGCAATTGAGCACGTGGGCGACCGTCCTCAACCTCGATCACCGCAGGGTTCTGGTGGAGAGCGGTCTCATTCCCGAGCAGCGCGGACCCGAATCGCAGCGGCGGGGACCGGCCCCGGCAGCGCTTTCCCCGGACGAGGCCATGACCGCCTGGAGAATCACCGACCCGATCATCCGCCGGACCCTGAACGGCAGCATCGTCCACGCGATCGCGCTCCAAGCGGAAATCGACGCGGCCGCGAGCTCGCGGGCTCTGCGCGAAGACACTCACAACGGCACGTGGCGCGCCCGCAGATGACACCCTCGCGCCACGTTCCCCCTCCCCCGGATCACCGCACGCCGGCCGTCGCGGCGTGAACCGACGGCCCGCGCAGGGGGCGTGACGCGCACCGGCCGACCCGTCGCCGCCAGGCGAGCGCCGCCCCGTGACGCCGCCCCGTGACGCCGCGGCGAGCGCGGGCCGGTACTGGCCAGGCAAGAGCGGGTGCCGCCAGGCGAGCGCGGCCCGGTGCCGCGTATCGCGCGACGGACGGGCCGCTACCGCGGGGGCACGCGGGCCGGTGTGCGCCGCCCGCTGCGGTGCTGGGGGCGGCGCTGCTCGGGTCGGCGGTGCGGCCCGGTCGGCGGGGGCGGGCGGCGTGGCGGTCGGCGGGGCCGGGGCTGGGTCGCCGCGTGCCGCGATCACCGGCAGTGCCCTCACGGCTGCGGCCGCGCCGAAATCGAGCACATGCGCGCCCGCCGGGTCCGACCCCCTCGGCCATGGCTCTCCCGCTAAGCTCGGCGGAATCTTCCACGAAATCCCGTGTCCGCACCGCGGCTCACACTCACCGGAAGAGCGGGGAATATCCTCCTGCCGTGCCACATCCAGCGGGTCGAAAAGGGGCCACGCCGAGAGGGGTATCAGGTGCTTGTCGTACAGGGAGCCCCCACGACCGCTGTCGTGCGCAGCCATACCGGCGAGGCGGTGGTCCTGCTTTCCGGCGCCGCGCTGCGGCAGATACCGGAGAAGACGTTCACCGAAATGATCAAAGCTGCTGCCGTCGTCCTCAGCGCCGCAGAACTCAAGACCGTCCACAACGCCGTTCCCAGCCTCGGCACCGGACCCCCGGATTTCCATGTCCATGTCGGCGGAAAAGAGTTGACGGTCTACCGACTGATCGTGAACTGAGCTGCTCCCGCGGCCGGCGAACACCACGCATTCCCCTGTCTTTTCGCTGCGCGGCAGCCGGTCCTTCACGGCGAAGCCCGCCCCCCGGGGCGACGTAGGGTTTTCCCGGGGAAAGGATCTCGTGGAACGGCCCGGCCCCCAGAGGGATGCCGCGAGCCGTGATGAGTTTCGCGGCGCCAGGCGGTCCTACAGTCGAACCGGTGTCACGGAGGAGGACTTTGGATGCGCAGCGTGACCTATTCGATGGGCGTCTCGCTCGACGGCTACATCGTCGGACCCGACGGTGAATTCGGCTGGACGGCCCCCGACGCGGACGTCTTCCGTTTCTGGATCGAGGAGATCCGCGAGGTCGGCGTCCACCTGATGGGACGACGCCTGTACGAGACGATGCTGTACTGGGAGAGCGCCGACCAGGACCCCACGCTCGGCGCCGCCGAACGCGAGTGGACGGCGCTGTGGAAGCCGCTTCCCAAGGTGGTGTTCTCCACCACGCTGGAGACGGTGCAGGGCCAGGCCCGCCTCGCCTCCGGCACCCTGGCGCGCGAGATCGAACGCCTGCGAGCCGAACCGGGCCAGGGCGACATCGCGATCGGCGGCGCGACCCTCGCCGCGGAAGCCGCCGCAGCCGATCTGATCGACGAATACCGGACCGTGGTCCACCCCGTACTCGTCGGCGGCGGCACCCCGTTCTTCCCCCGACACGAACGCCGGGTCGACCTCGAACTCGCCGAGACCCGCACCTTCCCCTCGAACATCGTCTACCTCCGCTACCGCGTCACACGGTAGGACCAGGCCCGCGACCAGCACGGCACCCCCGTAGCCGTAGCCGTGGCCGCGGCCGCGGCCGTGACACGACGACACCACCGGGCCACGACCACCCGGCCGCGGCCACGGGGCCACAGCCACAGCCACAGCCACAGCCACAGCCACAGCCACAGCCACAGCCACAGCCACAGCCACAG
>NZ_JBSFBX010000025.1:0-5637 GCF_053593175.1 Streptomyces sp. NPDC002386 | reverse complement strand
GGCCACAGCCACAGCCACAGCCACAGCCACAGCCACAGCCACAGCCACAGCCACAGCCACAGCCACAGGGAGTCTCTCCGTCTCCTCGGACACCGTTGCCTTCGGTGCCGGGGCCGGCTCACGGGGCCTCTGCGGGCGTGCGGCGCCATCCACTGAGGGGGGGGCGCCGCGACGGGCGGTGGGGCAGGCGGTCGCAGGACGCCGGCCCCGAGCACGTCGAGCACGTCGAGCACGACGAGTACGACGAGTACGACGAGTACGACGAGTATCGGCAGTGGTCGAGGGCCGCACCCGGTACCGGGGTGCGGCCCTCGGCGTCCGTGCTTACGCGGGCCAGCCGCCGTAGGGCACGGTGATGAGTTCCATGGCGTGGCCGGCCGGGTCCATGAAGTAGACACCGCGGCCGCCGTCGTTGTGGTTGACCGTGCCGGGCTGCTGCCGGCGCGGATCGGCGTAGTGCTCGATGCCGCGCTGGGTGATCTGTGCGTATGCCGCGTCGAACTCCTCTTCGGAGATCAAGAACGCGTAGTGCTGGGGAGTGATCTTGTCGGCGGGGATCGTGGCGAAGTCCAGCGTGACGCCGTTGCTCAGACCGACCGCGATGAACGGGCCCCACTCGGCGGTGATCTCAAGGCCCAGCAGGCCGACGAGGAACTCTGCCGACTCCCGGTTGTCCCGGGCGTGGACGATCGTGTGGTTCAACTGCACTGTCACGGAATGCCTCCGAGGGCATCTCCTGACACCTCCATGCCTCACCCAGCCGGTGACCGGCACGCGATGTCACGGCAGATGCTAGTCGCTGCTGTTCTTCGACGTGAGCCGGTGGCCGACGAGAGCCACGCCCGTACCGGCGCGGGCGACCAAGGGTCCGGCCCTTGTGCACGTAGCGGTGATGCGGGCTCCGGCATCCGGCCAAGCCCCGTGCACCCGCTCCGGTTGTCTCGTCGTGTCCGTGGCATCGCCACCCGGGCCCAGGGCCGTGACGGCCCCGGCCGGGCCGCGGAACTCACGATCCGGAGCGCAGCCCCAGAACACTGTGCTCCACCGCACCCGAGGGAAGATCACTCCTTCCCGAAGCCCTCGCGGTCAACTCGACCAGACCGGAACGGAGTTCCGCGGCGCTCTCCCCCAGGACGATCGCGCTGATGATCAGCTCCATCATCAGACAGTCGTACGCGTCACCCATGTTCCGGTAGCGCTGGGCGTCGCCCTCGGCCACGGCGGAGGCGATCCTCCTGCCTGGGCCGGCCGCGGGGGTGAAGGACACCTCGTAGACGCCGTGACCGGTCCAACTCCGGTGCATGAACAGGACATCGCCCTCGGCGAAGACGTTCCACTTCTCATCCATGCTCCCGGCGCGACAGCCGCGCCGGATCCGATCCCACTCCTCCTGCGTCCAGACCCGGTCCGGCACCTGGGCCACCGGCCGGGGCACGCTGATCGGGTGCAGGCGCCGGAACGACTCACGGGTGAACGGGACATCGGCCATCATGCCGCGCTCCTGGGGAAGCACCACTCCCCCACGACAGCCGATCACCTCCCCGACCCCCCAACTCCGGCGCAGGGCCGCCCACTCCGACCGGGGCGCGCCTGCGGGATGCGGGGCGCAGCAGCCGTGCGGGGGCGCCGGCCGCACTCCCCGGCGCCGCAAGGGGCCGGCTCCCGCACCCCCGGCTCCCGCACCCGGTCGGCGCACCCGGCAGGCGGACCGCCCGCCCGCCTGCCCGTGCCCGCCTGCCGGTCCGCCGGCCCGCCGGTCCGCCGGTCCGCCGGTCCGCCGGCCACGGTGCCGTGCAGGCACGGTCGGATCCGATGAGGACGCGGGCACGGACAGCCCAGCCGGTCCCGCTGACGCCGGACGGAAGAACAGCCGTGCGACTTTGAACGAATGTCGCATTTGGATTGTTTGCGCTTTTCCTTCTGCTTCGGTTAATGTCCAGGCCCTCCGAACGAATTGTTCGGAGACTTCGGACGGTTGGGCGGCTTCTCCCCCGATTCCGCCATGCCCCGACCCGAGCAGCCGGGTTTCCGCATGACCCGGCAGCGACAGGCCAGGCACTTCGCGCCGTCCGTCGAACCTCCCGGCGCGGGCCGTGCGGACGGCCTGCTGCTCGCTCACTGTCAGCCGGAACGCGCCGGCAGGTTCGAAAAAGGCGAGAACCGAAGACGCGGCCCGACACCACGTCTGGCCACGCCACACCGGACATCGCTTTGTTCACAGACCACTTGAAGGATGAAAGGACTCATTTTCATGAACATGGACCAGCTCGAGACCGAGACCGCGGAACTGCTGCCGGGACGTGAGGCGCTCGGCAAGTTCTCGTTCAACTTCGCCAAGATGACCACCGTCACCAAGAAGGTGGCCCACGTGGACGCGCACAACGAGTCGGCCGCGCTGAACCAGTGCTCGCCCTACGCGGTCGCCCAGTCCGAGGCCGCCCAGAGCATCAGCGTGCAGCAGTAACACCGCAAAGCCGGGCAGGGCCGGGTCGGTGGACGGACCCGGCCCTACCCGGCACCCCCAAGCCCACACCCAGCCCGCGCGGCGAGGAGAACGCCACCGCTCGTCACGACGGCCGCTGACGAGCAATCAGGCGCAAGACACCGGGGCAGAGCGGCGCTACCCCGCGCAACTCCCGCACCCCCGGCCGGTGCACCACGCAACGCCACGGCCGACGAAGCACCAACCCGTATCGGTGCCACCGCAGTTGGCACCGGAGTGCCGCGCAGGCGCACCGCCGCAACCGGCCTTCAACGGCCGGACCCGCCGCGCCGGAACCGCTCCCCCGGCACCCCACCGCACCGCAGCCCGCCCCCACCACGCGCCCGCCCGCCGCCCGGTGACCGCGGCCGTGCGGGCGTCGCCCTCATAGGCAGCCGGGCAGCCGCCCAGGACACGGCGCACGCTCCCACGGGCCCGCGCCGCAACACCCACGCCCATGAGCCGAACCGTCAACCGCGCCCAGGAGAAGCCCATGCCGGCGTCCGACGACCACGCCAGCCGCACCACCCTGCAGACCCACCCCCCGCACCACGGACACCTCCCCGGGCAGGCAGCCGGCCCCCACCCGCCCCACGCCCACCCGCCCGGAGAACCCGCGCACCCGGCACCCCACACGACCGCGCACGCCCCCGGAACCTGGGGCCTCGCACCGGTCCCGCAGCCGAGCCCGGACCTGCAGACCCTCGGCGAGTACAAGGGATCGGGCTTCACCGACCGCCGGTACATCGTCCGCCGCGGCGACGGACAGATGATCCAGCTCTCCCGCCTGCTCTACCTCGTCGTCGCCAGCATCGACGGCATCCGCGACGCCGAGGCCATCTCCCACCGCGTCAGCGGCCGCTACGGCGCCGAAGTCACCACCGACAACATCCTCCACCTCGTCGAGCACAAACTCACCCCGCTCGGCATCACCCTGCCCCCCGGCGGAGATCCCGACCAGGCCGCGGCGCCCCGCTCCGACCTGCTGCTCGCCCTGCGCGGCCACAGAACGATCTTCCACGAGAGGCACGTGGCCCGCATCGCCGCCGCCCTCGCCTGGCTGCACCGGCCCACCATCGTGGCCCTCACCCTGGCCGGCGCCGTCGTCATGGACGTCTGGCTCTTCGCCGTCCACGGCGCCATGACCGCCGTCCTGCAAGTCCTCGAGCAGCCCCTGTGGATGCTCATCATCTTCCTGCTGACCGTCGCCTCCCTCCTCTTCCACGAATTCGGACACGCATCCGCCTGCCGCTACAGCGGAGCCGTCCCGGGAAAAATCGGCTGCGGCATCTTCCTGATCTGGCCCTCCATGTACACCGACGTCACCGACGTCTACCGCATCGGCAAAGCCGGCCGCCTGCGCACCGGACTGGGCGGCGTCTACTTCAACGTCCTGTTCATGCTGGCCCTCACCACCGCCTACCTCATCACCGGCCAGCCCTTCCTCCTCGCCGCCGTCTACCTCGCCCACTTCGAAGTCCTCGAACAACTCATGCCCGCCGTCCGCCTGGACGGCTACTACATCCTCGGCGACCTCGCCGGCGTCCCCGACCTCTACGGCAAGATCAAACCCATCCTGCGAAGCCTGCTCCCCGGCACCCACCACCACACCGCCAAAGCCCAGGTCAGCGACCTCAAACGCTCCGCACGGACCATCGTCACCGTATGGGTCCTCACCATGGTCCCCCTCCTCATCGCCGAAGCCGCCTACGCCCTGTGGAACCTCCCCCGCCTCATCACCACCGCCACCCGCGCCCTCCACGACCAAACCCTCGGCACCATCACCGCCTTCACCCACGGACACCCCGCCGCCGGACTCGTCGGAACCATCGGCACCCTCATGCTCCTGTGCCCCCTCGCCGGAGGCACCTACCTCACCACCCGCATCACCACCCGCCTCTGGCGCGCCACCACCCGAGCAACCCACGGCAAACCCCTGCTCCGCCTCGCCCTCGCCGCCACCACCACCGCCGCCTGCGCCGTCCTCGCCACCGCCTGGACCCAAGGCCTCACCCCCAAACCCCTCCCCCAAGCAGCCCCCGCCACCCCCGCCCTCCAACCCCGCACCCCCACCCCCACCCCACACCCCAGCCCCACACAACCGGCCCCTACCGGCCCGGCCACCAGCCCCTCCCCCACCGCCCCGCCCGGTCAAAGCCCCTCCGCACAACTTCCGCACCCGACCGAAGGCGTTCAGCGCACCCCCACAACCACACCCTCCACCACACCCCCAGCAAGCAAAGCCCCCGGCACCCGCGCACCCGGCCCCGCAACCTCGCCCGGCGCCACCCCCACCCGCCCCCGGCCCAGCGCATCCCCCACTCGCACCCCTACCGAAACCCCCTCCCAGACCTCCTCACCCCCACAGCCCCCCTCCGCCTCGCCCTCACCCACGGCGACCACACCGTCGAACCCGAACCAGTCCTGACGCCACATCACCCCATCCCCTCCCAGGAGAAGACCATGCACCACCGCAAACCCCGCACCCCGAAAAACACCACCACCGCCGTCCGCCTCGGCGCCGTCGTCACCGCCGGCCTCGCCCTCACCACCGCCACCACCACAGCACGCGCCACACCCAACCCCACCAGCACCCTCCCCCACGCCGCCATCGCCGTCGACACCGCCTACAGCCACGCCGACAGAACCCACACCAACCAAACCGACCAATCCTTCACCATCCACGAATACGGCCCCACCATCGCCGTCACCGCCAACAACCGCGCCACCGCCATCTCCGCCGGCTGCACGCTGAACAACCCCTGCCGCTCCATCGCCCTCTCCTACCAAATCATCACCACCTCCGGCCCCAACGCCCGCCTCATCAACGCCACCAACATCAGCAGATCCGTAAACGAACACTGCCCCACTTGCGAAACCATCTCCGCCGCCTACCAATTCGTCGTGGCCACACCCCGCCAATTCCACCTGAGCCCCCAGGCACGCAACGCACTCAACAACATCAACCGCAAGGTCAACGCCCTCAAAGCATCCCGCCTACCCATCGACCAAATCACCCACCAAGCCGACGAACTCGCCCACCAAGTCAAAACCATCCTCGACCACGAAACCGCACACGCCCCCCACACCAGCAACACCAACGACCCCCAAACCAACTTCACCCCCACCGTCACCCTCCACCGCACCATCCACTA
>NZ_JBSFBX010000024.1:0-93655 GCF_053593175.1 Streptomyces sp. NPDC002386 | reverse complement strand
TAGAGCTTGTCGACCTTCGCCTTGACCTCGTCCTTGCCGAGCTTCTCGCTCGGAGCGGCGTTGGCGGCGTTCGCGCTCAGCGCGACGGCGGCGGCAGCCGCGGTGGTCAGCACGGTGACACGCGTGCGGCTGGGCTGCTTAGGGCGACGATGGGACGTCACGGAATCGGACTCCTGTTCCTTCGGGCACCGGCCGATGTGCCTGTGACCTGAGCGGGGGGTGGTCCTGCATTGGGGACGGGGGAAGCGGCGTCCCCCGTCACCGGAGAGTGGATCACGGGGACGTGGAGGTGGACCATGCAGAACTACCGGCAGAAGTAGCCCGGTTGGCCCCCCCCGCGTCCCAGGACGCCGCGCCGTGGCGCGGACGCAACTGTTCGCCGTCGCTCAATCGAGCGTTCGGCAGCCAACGCAGTCGTTCGGGTTCCCTCGTCAGCGAACTTGGTCGCTCTGCTGTCCGATGCCTTTGATCCTGGCGGGAGTTCCCTCCGGGGTGAACGAGTGGTGGAAGGTGAAGGCGTGCGGCGCGGAGCCCTGGTCGTGGAGGTGTTCCAGCCGGGAGACTCCGTCCCGCCAGGTGGGTGTCACGCCGTCGGAGACCCACCAGAACACGTAGTTCGGGTGTCCTGTCCTCTCGAACCAGTCGTAGCGCCTGTTCAGCGCCTCGCGGTGCAGACCGGTGTAGATGGCGTCGAAGGCGGGGCGCAGGTCCGTCCAGAGTGAGAGGGTCGCGGCCAGGGCGGTGGTTTCCGCGGTGCGGCCTTTGCCGTACCAGGTCGGTACGGAGAACTCTCCCCATGCACCCCAGTCCGCCTCGAACAGTACGCCCCGGTCGACGTTCGCCGGTTCGGCATGCGCGAGGTATCCGGGCTGCTGGGTGATCTTCCGGTAGACGGCCTCACCGATGCCGTAGAACTCGCGTGTGAGAGGAGCGGGATCGGCGAGAGGTGACTTCAGGACGCCGAATGTGTACAGCGCGAGATGGGGCATGCGTCTCTCCCTGGTTCGGGTGCCTGGTGTGGACCCGGTTCGGTGGCGTACGGATGGGGCGCGGACTCGTGGAGCGTGACCACCTCATCCCGCCGCGGTTGGCTCAGCCGGACGGAACTCCGGTGCGACCGTGGGCGATTGCCGAGGACCAGGTGAAGCTAGCTGCCTCTGAGGGCGATGTCTAAGTTGCGTTTCTCCGGTCCAAGTGGCCTCGTCCAATGATCATTGCGGGGACTGGAGCCGCGCGGGCCGCCGTCAGCTCGGCGCGCGCTTCGGCGGAGGCCGCCGGGCCCGGTCTGCGCCGAGCGATCCGGCTCGGAAGGGGCGCGATCATGATGTGGGTGGTGCGGACGGCGGGGATCAGCCGGCCCGTGTCAGCGCGCCGACGGAGTGAGGCTGGTGCGGTCGAACGGGCCACCGTGCGCGGCGGCGTACGCGACCGCGTCGTTGACGGCATCGAGGCCGAACGACCGGACCCGTTCCGGGGCGAGATCGAGAGCTCCCGAGGCGAGGAGCCGGATGATGCCGACATTGGCGGTGCGCGGGTACATCCACTGCCCGCGGACGGTGATCGAGTCGCGCATGATCCACGGGTAGGGGAGTGCGAGGTCGTCGCCACCGAGCATGCCCACCCCGCCCATGAGGACGACACGGCCGTACTCGCGCACGGTCATGGCCGCCGCACGCGACGCCGAACTGGGTGCGCTCGGCGGGAGCAGATCGATCACCATGTCGATCGGGCCATCGGCCGCGGCCGACATCGCAGCGCGGTCGGCGGCCTCGTCTCCGGTCAGCGGGACCGGTCGTAGCCGCGGACCGAACCGGTCCGCGAGGAGGTCGAGCGCGGCCTGATTGCGGCCCGGGGCGATGACGCGGCCCGCTCCCATCGCGAACGCGACTGCGACCGCGCTGCTGCCGAGGTTGCCGGTGGCCCCGCTGACGAGCAGTGCCTCGCCGGCCGCGAGCCCGCCCGCGAGCAGCCCACCGTAGGGGATCGCGTGCACGGTGAGCGCGGCCCACCGGGCCGGGTCGTCCCCTGCCGCGGCCGGCAGGGGGAAGACGTTCTCCGTCGGGACCCGCATCAGCTCGGCGAACGAACCGTCGCGCAGGTGGCGGGCGAGCCGCGCACCGCCGTCGCCGCGCGAACTCCAGCCCTGGAGTGTGATGTCGGGCGTCAGCGCCTCGTCGCGCGAGCGGACCGTGGAGTCACACCAGACCAGGTCGCCGGCGCGCAGGCGGGTGGCGTCCGGGCCGACGTGGACGATCCGTCCCACGCCGCCGACACCGGGCACGACAGGAGGGACCAGAGGGTAGTTCCGCGTGCCGTCGAAGACTTCGGCCGCGTAGGGCGCCACGCCGGCGGCGAGGACCTCCACCAGCACCTCACCGCCCCCGGCCTCGGGGTCCGGTACCTCCCGCACCGTGAGAGGGGCGCCGAACTGCGTCAGAACTGCTGCTCGCACGTCGTGACCTCCGTGTTCGTCCGTGCTCGTCGGTTCGAAGCTAGGAGACGGGCGCGCATGCGGGAAGCGAAGATCTGGCATGTGTGGTATGCGTGTACCGCATGGACATCTCCAGCGCGGGACTGCGGGTTCTGCGGCAGATCGCGGAGTCCGGCAGTTTCACGGCGGCGGCTGCCCGACTCGGCTACACGCAGTCGGCCGTCTCACGCCAGGCCGCCGCCCTCGAACGCAGCGCCAACGCCACCCTGTTCGAACGCCGCCCAGACGGGGTACGGCTCACCTCTTCCGGCCTGACCCTCCTGCGGCACGCCCACACAGTCCTGGCCTCGCTCGCAGCGGCCGAGCGTGAGCTCACCGGTACCGCCCCCCGGACCGAACTGGTACGGCTCGGGGTCTTCCTGAGCGCGGGCGCGGCGATGCTGCCCGCTGCACTCGCACATCTCACGGCGGCCGACCCCCAGATCACGGTCACCACCAGCGAGGGCACCACACCCACTCTGATCCGGGCACTGCGCGCGGGCTCGCTCGACCTCGCCGTGCTGACATCCCGCCCACCCCACCGGCCCTTCGACGGCGACTCACCACCCCTGCACACCGAGACCGTCACGGAGACCGAACTGCTGGTGGCCGCATCGTCGACCGGAGAGTTCGCCGGACGCACCACGGTGCACGTCGACGAGCTGGTCGAAGCCGCCTGGATCGCCACCCCGTCATCGGACTCCGAGCCGCTGCTCGGCGTCTGGCCCGGCCTGCCGGGACGGCCGCGTATCGTCCACTCCGTGCGTGACTGGCTGGCGAAGCTACAGCTGGTCGCCGGCGGCTTCGGCGTGACGACGGTGCCGTTCCGGCTCTCACCGGTGCTGCCACCAGGGGTGAACCTGCTGCGCGTCGACGGCGCGCCCCCCGAGATCCGCCGGGTACTCGTGGCACGCCTGTCAGGCCACCCCGCCCCGTCGATCGCGGCCGTCACCCGAGCGATCACTTCGACTGCGTGAACCGCCGTCCACGGCGCGCACGATCGCGCGGTCCCCTTGCCCCTCACGGTGGGAGTAACCGAGTCCGGTACGGGACTCCCGCGACCGCCCGCCGTGCTGCCGGACGATGACCTGGAGCCCGAGGCCGCTACCGGTTGCTTCACCTCTCATCCCGCGTCCACCGGCCCGCCTGTCCGCACCGTGTGTCGCGGACAGGCGGCCGATGTCGCCGACTTGGCCGGCCGGCTACCTCAGCGAGACCGCGTCGCCGGCGGACGTGACCCGCGCGGTCGTCGTGGTGCCGGGGAAGTGCCGGCGCCAGCTGCCGGCCGAGGTGGCGGTGACCTTGGCGCTGAGCTTCCCGGAGTCGCCCGACCGCACCGTCTTCACCGTGCGGTAGTGGGCGGCACCGGCTGCCTTGAACTGGAGCTTCACCTCCTGGCCGATGAACCCGGATTGCGTGTTTCTACCAAGCCGACGACGACGTTCGGGCGATCGGGACCCCGCATGTCGTGCACCTTCCACGAAGGCATCCATGCGACGTGGGCTCACCCGGCTGGTGGAACGGTCGACCTCCTAATGGGCGGACGGAGCGGCCGCACGGGCTGCAGGGTGCCCGTCGGCCGCCTGCGCCCGTCATGGCCGCGCGTGTACGCGTCCCGCCTGCGGTGTCACGCAGCTGCACCTCAGGCCACCGCTGAGGTCGGGAGTCTCAGGCACGGAGTCTGGCCTCGACACGGCCATCGGTGATGCGGGTGTCGAAGGCCGGCTGGGGTGCGGTGGCAGGACCTTGGACGTTCCAGCCGTCTGTCAGCCGGAACAGGCTGCCGTGCCACGGGCAGCGTAGGCAGCCGTCTTCGAGCACCCCCTCCGACAGCGGGCCGCCGAGATGGCTGCAGTGCTCCGCCAGCACGTGTACCGCGTCGTCCTGTCCGCGGACGACGACCACGGGGACCTCTCCGACCGTGCGGCGTACCGGCTCGTCACGGGGCAGGTCGGCCAGATCGGCGACGTGGTGCCATCCCGGCTCCACCAGCTGCGGAACGGCTTCGGCGTGGTTGGCTCCGGCCGCCTGCCGATAGGCGAGATGGCCGCCGAGGGCACCGCCCGCACCGATGGCGGTCAGCCCCGCCCAGCCGAGCACTCTGCCCGCAGCGTGCCGTCCCCGCAGGCGGGCGCTGAGCGAGGTGGCGTACAGGGCGATCCCGGCGGCGTTGGCAGCGGCGTGAACGAACCCGATCCGCTGCTGCGGGCGATTGCAGTCCGCCCAGTCCACCCAGCCCGCCATGGCGGCCGGCGCGGCCGCCAGCAGGCCGGTGGCGACCAGGATGTCCGCCGCGCGCCGCTGCCCGGGCACCGCGTCGAGCAGCGCCGCGGACAGCCAGCTGCCCACCGGTACCTGCACCAGCAACGGATGCACCGGGTGGCCCAGCCACCGTCCGTGCAGCCCGTCGCGGGCCGGCCCCAGCGGTGCCGCCTGAATCACCCGTTGCACGGCGTCGAGCAACCGGTCCCCACCGGAGAACCGCTCCACCCGGTCCACGGCCTTGAGAATCCGGCCCGGGCCCTGGGGGGCAGGTGAGAGCCACTGGACCAGCGGAGATTTCCGATGCAGAACATCACTGAGCTTCATCCACCGCGAGTAGCCATTCCACCGGTTCGTAACCCGTCACGGTGCGTGGTGCTGTGTGCGGCCGGCGCGTGAACACCGGGGGACTTGGATCGCTGCCGATGTATGGGCCGTCGACGCCTGCCGGCGTGCACTGCTTGCCGTCCCTGGAACTCCCTAGGCCTCAGGATCGACAGAGGTGCGTTTGTAGCGGCATGGGTAGGGATAGGGGTCCCCGCCGTCCGCGTGGACAGTCCCATCCATCTGCAGCTCTCCATGCTCCAGAAAGAATTGCAGAATTTGGACGTCGTTGTGATTCTTGAAACTGAGCACTAGATAGGGTGACAGACCAGGGTCTTTATTGACCCCATGCCATTCGCCCTCGGATGAACGGCGTGTCACCTGCGCATCCGGCACCGGACCGTCCCACTGGACTGGAAAGTCCTTGCTGGAAAAAGTGTAATCATCGCGCAGTCGAAGCATCGGCGATCCGCATTTCCGCTCCCCGTCCCACCGGCCCACCAATTCGGAATGGGTTACGGCCTCTGGAGTGACGACGGGTTTGCCCGACCAGCATGAGGACAGGCCGAGCGCCGTCACGGTGGCAGCCGCAAGGCTCGCACTGATGCGAAATATGTCCGATTTCACGCTATCTACTTCCGGGTGCAATTTCGATGGCGCCCAGTATGCCGGTTGATGATTCTCAAGAGACGGCCCGGCCGAGGAGATCGTCGCAGCCTTGGACGAGTAGACCGGCACCGTCCGGGAACGGAAGCGGCCGCGCTCACCGTCCCGACCACACGCCCGAGTCCGAGCGGCGTGACCAGTGGCTGACGGGGCAGTCGGTTGAGCGAAAGGGCAATGGAGCTGCCTGACACGGAGTGTTTGGAGACTGAGATGGTCATCGGCATCGTGATCGCCGCGTGTGTAGTCCTGGCCGTGCTGGCCTTCCTGCTTCCGCGTTTTTCGCGGCACCCGCAGAACGGAGCCCAGCGTGGCCTCGGCGCCGGTTCGCGTGTCGGATCGAAGGCGCCCGGCATCCTGGGCCGCCTGCTGGGCAAGTCGTTCAGCTCCAGCTCCCGGGCGGTGGGCCGCAGCGGTTCCGCCGGACGACAGGCCCGTGGCCGAATGCCGTTCTGAGCCGGGACACCGCGCGGATGGACGCCGGCGCGCCAAGGGCCTGTCGCTAAAGTGACGGTAGCTGCTTGGCCCCGGCATCCAGGTTTCCCACGGGCGAATTAGGAACGACGGGGTGAGAGTGGGTCTGGCTCAGGAGTCGCCGCGCTCGCGGGGGTTCTTCTGGCCGACCCCGCCCGCCAGCGGCAGCCGCTTCTCGGTCGGGGGCAGCGGGCAGGCGCAGGTCCGTGTAGGCGCAGGGTAGGTTCGCGACCCGGTTGAGGTCCAGGACGACCGTGCCGTCGGCGGCGGGCATCGCGAGAGCCCGGGCCCGGTTGCCAGCGTAGGTTGTTGGCTCGGCCGGCCTGCCGGGTTCGGCTTGCTTCTCGTGCTGTCCGAGTGCTCCTCCTGCTCGCGCGACGGGACAGCCCCTGGAGCAGAGCTGATAGGAGTGTCCGACTGTGGCGGGTGGCCGGCTGTCTTCCCGCTCTGGCCGGGGGCAACGGTGGGACCGGTTCGTGAGTCGTAGGGAGTAATACACATCGGTCTCCTGCGCTCCCCACCGACTGACTGCGTGTCCGGTGGTTGGCAGCGAGGCCTGTCATCCCTGGGAGGGCTCATGAGCCGTTTCGCCGCACCGAGTAGCGAGAGACGAAGCGGCGGGCGTGACATCGTCCCGCTCCTCTCCGCCGCATGTACCACTGGGCGCAAGCCCGCCGGTCGCGTGACGAGCCGCGCTGCCGTGGTGGGGACCGTCGCCTTTCTGCTCCTGGGAGTTGGAGCCTCGGCCGAGGCCGCGCCCAGTGATCCGGTGGTCAGCGGTGCCACCGTAAACCTCGGGCATGACGTCATCGTGGGTGCAACGCACGACGTGCAGTTCCCGGTCACGGTCACCGGATCGGATGACCCTGGTCTGTCTTTCGCCGATGTGGATCTGAAGGGGCCGCACGGCGGCTTCTACACCACCGATGCGTTCTGTGAGACCGCGACGGCATGCACGACGATGTTCACCGTGAACGCCCACCTGGCTCCGGGCAGCGACGATCCAGTGGACCTCGCCAACGTCAACGCGGGAACATGGTCAGTCGACGCGCTGGTCGACTTCAGAAACGGCGAGTCCGTTTTCGCCCCCGGTGCAGGGTCGTTCGGTCTCAAGCGTGCCGCGCGGCTCACCGTCAACGCCTCACCGGAACCGGTGGCCAAGGGCGCTCGGATCACCGTCACCGGCAAACTCGTGAGGGCCAACTGGGACACCTACCGGTATGCCGGTTATGCGGGCCAAGCCGTGAAACTGCAGTTCCGGCCGAAGAGCAGCAGCACTTACACCACCGTGGCCACGGTGAACACGAGCGGCACCGGAACCCTTAGCGCCACGGTCAAGGCAGTGCGCGACGGCTACTGGCGGTGGAACTTCTCCGGCACCCACACCACCGGCCCGGCCAAGGCCACCGGCGACTACGTCGCTGTGCGTTCCTGATCCGGTAAGTACATCGGCCTTGTAGCCAACCGCCAGAACCCCAACGGGCCCACACCGCTGCCGTCCGTGACGGAATCGAACAGGGCGTCCGTCATAGGCAGCAGAGCAAGGCCCTGGCCGATCGAAGCCAGCCGGGCAACAGGCAGGTCCCGAGCCACACCCCGCAGCACCTCCCCGTCAGCTATCACCGCGTGCAGGTCGTAACCCATGCCGAAGCCCCCTCCAGATCAAAGTCCCATCCTGTCCCACGCTGTGCAGCAGAACCCTCGCGTCCGCGACGGCGACATCGGCACCGTCCGCCGCCAGGGTGCCGCCAACGTCACCGACCTTCACGAAGGGGTCGCTGTACGGCACAGCCTCCGCCCCAAGGCCCCTCACCCGGCACCACCTCGGCACGGACCGAGCCCCACCACATCGCTCGGTCCGACACAGGGAGGCTCGGCCGGTGCGCTCTGTCTCAGATGACTGGCGACCGAGAGGTTCGACCGAGGCTCCTCACGCCTCGCCGAGAAATCCGGGATCTGGCGCACCCATCTGCCGGGCGAAATCGGCTGCCACCCCGATCACCTCCCGCATCGGTACCGCTTGTCGTCTCGTGGCTGCGAGATCCGCTTGAGCTTCCGTCGACCACAGGAACGGAAACACGGTGATGCCCTGGGACGGGGCGAGCGCGGCGGCCTCCTGGCGCCAACCGGGCCAGCGCAGGCCGTCATAGAACGTCTCCAGTCGGCCCGAGAGCAGCCAGGAAACCCACTCGGAGTGGCCCATGTCCAACGCCTCCCACTCGAGCGTGTCAGGAGCGAAGTAGGTCATCTGTCCGGGAACCCCCGGCCGACCCGCTGGCGAAGGGGCATGACCGTTCAGCGCGAAGACCCCGCCCACGACGTCGTGGCCGGCGACGAGACCGGCCGCAGGATGCCACGCGGGATCGAAGACTGCGGGAAACCTGTTGATCCGCCCCAGGCTCGGCAGAGCCCCGTCAACGGCTGATCCACCGCCGAACACTCGAACCCACCCACCGTCCAGGAGCAACCCGCCCGTGTTCAGAACGAGAGCACCGAGCACCGATCGCGCTGTGACCTGCATCTGCAAGAGGCACCGACGTCCCTCAGGCCGGTCGGCAGGAAGCACCTCCGCGGCCACGGTTGTCGCCGCAAGGGCCTCCTGGAGCTCAGGCCACGCCGGATCATCCACATCGGTCAACTCGTCGATCTCTCGCATCCGAGGATGATCGCACCAACATGCGCAAGCTTGCCGAGCCCACGGACGGCTCGCACAGTGCTTCAGAGGGACCCCGACCCGAGCCTCACCCCCACACGGCCAGGTGCGACGCCTCGCCCTCAGGCCAGGCAGGTGAGGGGGCGCCCGCCGTTGTAGGCGACCATGTCGCCGAGGGCGGCCGCTGCGTCGACGGGCCGGCCGAGCGGGCCGTCCTCCAGCTCCGCATAGGCCCGGTGCAGGTTGCCCACGATGCGCTCGGTGTCGAGCAGCCCGCCGTACTCGCCCAGGTCGGTCTCGCGGGCGGCCTCCAAAGGCGTCAGCCCGGCTTCGCGGCCAGCCCGGGCGGTGCGCTGCACGAAGCGCAGGTAGCCGAGCACCTCGTCGACCAGCTCGGGACCGGCGACCCCGCCGTGGCCGGGGACGATCGTCGTCGCGCCCAACGGCTTGACCACCTCTTCCAGCACCTTCACGGCACCGGCCACGGAGCCCTGCAACAGGAAGGGCGTGCCGCCGTTGAACAGCAGGTCGCCGCTGAACAGGACCCCCCGTTCGGGCAGCCAGACGATGGAGTCGTTGGTCGTGTGGGCGGGCGTGCCGACGTGGCGCACCTCGGCGCGCAGGTCGTCGGACCACACCGTGACGCCCTCCGTGTAGGTGAGGAAGGGCGGTTCGATCGTGACGTCACCCCACTCGACGTCGGTCCAGAACGCGGCCGCCGCGCCCGGCTCGCCCCACTGCAGGACGCTCGCCCGGGTCGCCTCGTGGCCGACGATGGTGGCGCCGTCGAACAGGTGATTGCCAAAGGTGTGGTCACCGTGGTGGTGGGTGTTGATCAGGGTCCGCACCGGCTGGGAAGTGACGGTGCCGATGGCGTCCAGGTAGGCCCGCGTGCGCCGCACGGTCGAGCAGGCGTCCACGCTGATCACGCCCCGCCGCCCCGCGAGGAATCCGGTGTTGTTGATCCACCAGCTGCCGTCGGGCTGTATGTAGGCGAAGACGTTCTCGCTGACCTCCTCGACCCGGGACGGGGGAAGGTGGCTGACGTCGTGGTGGACACTGCTCACTGCGAACTCCTGTCATGAGGAAGGGAGTCCGCCCGAGCGGTGACGTAGCTCCCGGCCGGGCTAGTCGAACTCCGCGGGGATCATCGCACCGGAGATCCACCCGCCGGTACCCCGACGCGGGGCGCCCGGCGGCCGGCCCCTCAAGGGCGCCGGGTGAAGTGGGTGACCGGGCGTTCCAGTCGTTCGCCGTCCACGATGATGTCGACCGCCTCGTTGTAGAACGCGAGCAGCCCCCTGACCGCGCCCACCGCGGGCAGCGGATCGGCGTAGCTCCACAGCACGTCGGCCGGTACGACGTCCCCGCCGCGCCAGGACCAGTACGCCGCGGTGCCCTTGTACGGGCAGCCGGTGCTGTGGTCGGTGGGCTCGAACAGGTCCAGGCGGACGTCCTCGCGGGGAAGGTAGTAGCGGGTGGGCAGGCCCGTCTCGAAGAGCAGGACCGGGCGACGGGTGTCGGCGACCGGTGTGCCGCCGATCTCGACCTGGACGTGCCGGCTGCTGGGGAGGGCGTCGACCCGCTTGTAAGGGTCGCGAGGGTGGACGAAGATCTCCTCTTCCTCCTCGTACCAGTGGTCGAGGCCGGTGCCGGTGCGCCGGGCCCACTCGAAGGCGATGTGGTCCGCCAGGGCGTCCGAGGGGAAGGTCCAAGCGGCGTTCGCCCGTACCTCGCCGCCGGCCTCCAGATCGTAGAAGACCCTCGATCCGGTGTGGGTGCCGGTGGGCGGGTTCCGCGCCGGACGCAGCAGGTCCTCGCGGACCTCGGCGCGCGGAAAGGCGTACAGCGGCACAGGTACGCCGGGTTCCCACACGAGGACGGGACGGCGGCTGTCGACGACCGTGACCCCGGCCGTACGGCCGCGCACCCAGCGGCCGCTGGGCTCCCAGAGGATGCCCTCGGGAGTACGGTGCGGCGGCCCCGAGGCGCTGTTCGTACTCATGTCCGGTACTCCTTCCGGGCCGCCGGCGACGGCCGCCCGATATCCGGTCGTGCCGGGGCGCGCCTGCTGGAATGATCCCGTTGCGTGGTCACTACCCTGTGACCCTAAGACAACCATTCGGCCGGTGCGTTGGACGCGCGCCGGCCGGGGTCGCCGATGCCGGGGACCGCTCCCCGGGCTGCGGTGATCTTCCTGTCCAGGAGGACCCCCCGCATGTTCCGACGCATAGGCAACACCGTGGTCCGACATCCCGTCTGGACGATCGTGGCCTGGCTGATCGCCGCCGTGGCGATCGTCGCCACGGCTCCCGGCCTGCCTTCGAACAGTGACGAGAGCAGTTTCCTGCCGAAGAGTTACGAGTCCATCAGAGCCGCGGAACTGCAGCAGAAGGCGTTCCCCAGCGCCTTCACGCCGTCCGCGATCGCGCTGTACCAGCGCACCGACGGCGGCCGGCTGACCGACGCCGACAAGCAGGACGTAGCCCGGATCACCACCGAGCTGGGCAAGAAGCACATCGACCAGGTCCAGAAGGTCGTCCCCGGCCAGCCGTCCAAGGACGGCAGGTACGACCTGACCCTGGTCCAGATGGACAGCAAGAAGGCCGGTCAGCCCGAACAGGCCGACGCGGCGAAGGTGTTGCGCGACGACGTGAAGCAGCTTGCCAAGGGCACACACCTGGAGGTCAAACTGGGCGGCTCGGCGGCCCAGGCACTCGACCAGCAGGACTCGTCCAAACGCGGACAGGCGCTGATCGGCATCGGCACCTTCGTCATCATCCTGGTGACGCTGCTGATCATCTTCCGGGCGCCGATCCTCGCCATCCTGCCGCTGATCCTCATCGGCCTGGTGTCCGCCGTCGCCAACGGGCTGATCGCCTATGCCACCAAGCTGTTCGACCTCCAGGCCAACAGCTCGATCTCGTCGATCCTGATCGTCGTGCTCTTCGGCGTGGGCACGGACTACTTCCTGTTCCTGATGTTCCGCTACCGCGAACGCCTGCGCGCCGGCGACGAACCCAAGCAGGCGATGGTCAACGCGGTCGACCGGGTCGGTGAGGCCATCGCCTCGGCCGCCGGGGCGGTCATCATCGCCTTCCTCGCGCTGGTGCTGTCCACACTCGGCTTTCTCAAGCAGATGGGGCCGGCGCTCGCCATCGCGGTCGCCGCCACGCTGGTCGCGGGCCTGACCCTGATCCCGGCCGTGGTCTCGCTCATCGGGCCGAAAGTCTTCTGGCCGTCGAAGTCCTGGCAGCGGGAACCGGAGAACGCCCGCTTCGCCGCCCTCGGCCGCGGGGTCCAGCGCCGCCCGGCACTGGCCGCGGGGCTGTCCGGACTCGTCCTGGTCGTGCTGTCGCTGGGCATTCTCAACTTCAACGCCACCTTCGACCTGGCGTCCGGCTCCATGCCCAAGACCAAGGAGTCCATGGTCGCCCAGGACGAGATGCAGAAGGCGTACTCGGCGGGCGCGGCCGCTCCCACCGACGTCTACCTGTCCAGCACCGACGGCAAGCCGCTGGACCGGGCCGCGTTCGACGCCTACGCGCGCAAACTCGGCGCCGTGGACGGGGTCGCGGACGCCAGGATGACCCAGGTCAACAAGGCGGGTACGACCGCGGACTTCACGGTCACGCTGAAGTACGAGGCGTCCACGGACAAGGCCATCGACGCCGTTGGCCAGGTGCGCGACGTCGCCCACGCCGACGCCCCCGACGGCACCGAGGCCCTGGTCGGCGGCATGTCCTCGATCTACAAGGACATCGACGCCGCGGTCAACCACGACTACCGCACGGTCTTCCCCGTCGCCGCGATCCTCATCATGATCATTCTGGGGCTGCTGCTGCGCAGCGTGGTCGCACCCTGGTACCTGATGGCCTCCGTGGGCCTGGGATTCGGAGCCACCCTCGGTGCCACCGTGTGGATCTTCCAGAATGGCCAGGGACATTCGGGCCTGATGTTCATGCTGCCGGTGATCATGTATCTCTTCGTGGTCGCCATCGGCACGGACTACAACATCCTCATGATCGCCCGGCTGCGCGAGGAGGCCCGCGAGGGACGTGAGCCGCGCGAGGCCGCCGGCATGGCACTCCGGCACGCCGGGCCGACCGTCGCCGCGGCCGGCTTCATCCTGGCGGCCACCTTCGCCACGATGATGCTGGCGGGCAACGCGCTGCTCACGGAGATGGGCTTCGCCGTCTCCTTCGGCATCGCGGTCGCCGCCTTCGTGATGTCGATGTTCTTCACGCCCAGTCTCACGGCGCTGATCGGGCACGCGGCTTGGTGGCCGGGGCACGGCGACCGGGCCGCGGGGACCGCGACAGGCTCCGCCGGTGCGGACCTGGCGCACGGGAGCGAGGGCCGCGACAGCGTCGCCCACGATCCCGCGGGCCGCAGCAGCTAGCGGCAGCGCGACGAGCGGCCCCGCCGGGCGGTTTTCCGGCGGGGCCGTTCCCGTTCGTCCGGGGCGCCCTCTCGTCGACTCCGCTGCCCTCGATACCGGCGGCCCGGAACTCAGGGCGACTACGGCCGCCCCATGGGTGCCCTCGCCATTGCCGGTTTCCTGCACCGCCACGGCGGCCGCCGACCTCAGGCGCCCGCACCCGGAAACCGGCGGCAACGCGGCCGGCAGCGCTCGACTCGCCCCCCTCCTGCACCTACTGGAGCGGCCCCCGGACCCGGCCGAGGTGGTCGCCGGAGGACTGGCGCTGCCAGGCCCCGGCTTCTTCCACCAGGCCACGGCGTTGGCCGGTGTCCGACAGGAGGACGAAATCTTCCGCGGCGAGGTGTTCGGTACGGTCGTCACGATCCAGCCGTTCACGCGGAAGGGCCAAGATTTCGGATGGCGAACACCGTTCCGCAGGCTCTGGCCGCAGGCACATGGACCCGCGACCACGACCGGGCCACGCGCGCGAGTCGAGCGTTGCATACCGGCATCGTCTCGGTGAACGCCCACGGCACGGCTGTCTCGGAAATGCCCCGCGGCGGAGCGCGTCACTCCGGCGACGACAGCGATCCGTCCCTCACCGGCGTGCTCGACTACACGCAGGTCAAGCACGTCATGAGGTGAGGGGACGGCGGGCGCCCCGTACCTCCCCGGTTTCCTGTAGGAGGCATGAGTATTGCCGCCGGACTGTGGCCGGATCAGGCATCTGACAGGTGTTCGGATGTGGCGATACTCGGGAGGCCGGGCAATCCGCCCGAACTCACCCTCCGGAGGCCGTAGATGCCGCAGTCCAGTGTTCACACCGCCGCCGTGCTCGAAGCCTGGCTGTCGGGCGCCGAGAGCGCCCAGGGCCAGATCAACCCTGCCGGCCCGCTGTACGTCGGCGGCGCCGCCGCGGAGGCCGCGCTGACCGACCCCAGCGACTCCCTGTACGGCTTCTGTTCCAGCCCGAGCGGGTCGCACGGCAGCTGGTGCTGCTGATCGTGTGAGCGGGGGAGCCGCGCGCGAGGCGACGCGGCTCCCCTTTTCTGCCGGCGGGCCCAGCAGGGCGTGGACGTGGTGCGGAGAGGGAGACGGCGAACGGTGAGCGGACCGGTGGCACAGCGGCAGGAGACGGGCGAGACCGAGTGGTTCGCCCTGCCCGTACGAAACATCGCCCGGCCGTGGCGGGACGAGCTGGCCCGGCGGTTGGCCGCCGTCGACGATCTGGACCGCGCGGAGCGCGCAACGGTGCTGGAGGCCGGTCACACCGCGCTGCTCAGATCCCTGCACGCCAAACTGTCCCGGCTGTTCCTGATCGAACTGCACGCGCTGCGCATGGCCAGGGGCGGGCCCGAACCCGAGGACGCGGCGACGGGCACCGACACACGGACCTGGACCGAGTTCATCGAGCAGGCCGGTGAGGACGGCTACCTCGACCGGCTGGCGGGCCGGTACCCGACCGTCGCAGCCCGCGTCGCCGCGGTGGCCGGCATGTCGGTGGCGGCGACGACCGGGTTCGCGCGACGGCTGGCTGAGGACCGGGTACTGCTCCGGCGGCTGCTGGGGACGCAGGCGGGGGAGTTGCGCGCCGTCACGTTCGGCGCAGGTGACAGCCACCGGGGCGGCCTGACGGTCAGCCGGGCCGACTTCGCCGGCGGGACCGTGATGTACAAGCCGCGTCCGCCGGAGACCGACGTGGCGCTCGGCGGGCTGCTGGACGAGATCTACGCCGACTTCCCCGGCGCCCCGGCGCCCCGGGAACGCATCCGGGTGCCGCGCATGCTGGGGCGAGGCCATTACGGCTGGGCCGAGTTCGTCGGCCACCGCTACTGCGCCGACGACGCCGAACTCGCCGCCTTCTACCGCAACGTCGGGCACTGGCTGGCCGTCCTGCGCTTCACCGGCGGCACCGACATGCACGCCGAGAACATGATCGCCGCGGGACCGGTGCCCGTGATCGTGGACGCCGAGACGCTCTTCGACGCCCCGGCCCCTTTCCCGCCCAGCGGCCGGGGCGACGCGGTGGACGTAGCGGCCGCGGCGATCCGCCGCACGGTGCTGCGGACCGGTCTGCTGCCCGTGCGCGGCACCGGCTTCGCGCTCGGCGGGGTGGACATCTCCGGGGTCGGGGCGCTGCCCGGACAGCAGCCTCTGATCCCGAACCCGGTGATCGCGGACGGCGGCACCGCGGCGGCCCGCTTCGAGGTGGACCTGGTGGCCATGCCCGGTGCGGGCAACCACCCCAGCCCCACCCCCGTGCTGAGCACGTACTGGGACCGGGTCCTGGCGGGCTTCAGAGAGATGACCGCGCACCTGCGCCGGGCCGGGACCGACCCCTACCGGCTGTTGCGCCGCTTCGAGGGCGCCCGGGCGCGCCGGATACTGCGGCCGACGCAGGCGTACGTCGACATCGGCCGGATGCTGTGGCACCCGGCGTCGCTGCACGACGAGCCGGCGGCCGTGGAACGGGCCCGGGACATCCTGCGGCGCAACGCCGAGGTGCTGCCAGGCGCGCCGACGGACCGGGACACGATCGACGGTGAGATCGCGGAACTCCTGGTCGGCGACGTCCCCATGTTCACCTTCACCGTCGACACGGCGGACGTGCGGGCCACGGTCGAGGACTGGCGTACGGCCGACCTCGTGCTGGAGGAGTCGGTTATCCAGGACGCGCTGGTGGGTGCCTACCTCAACGAGCGCTCGCTGCCCGCGCGGGTGCAGGAGGCCGCACACGATCCGCACGCCCGGAACGCGGAGCGGCGGCGCCGGGAGCTGGCCGGGCGGATGGTGCGGCGGCTGTGCGACGGCGCGGTGCGCGGCGAGGACGGCACGGTCACCTGGATCAGTCCGGTTTTCACACCCGCCGGATGGTCCATCAGGGTGCTGCCCGCCGACCTGTACACCGGGCAGGGCGGGGTGGCCCTGACCCTCGCCGAGTACCTGACCGAGGCGCGGGCCGGACGGGCCGACGAGGTTCCGGGTGTCGCCGAGACGTACGAGGGCGCGCTACGGGTGCTGGCCGGTACCGAGGAGCGGACGCCGACCCCCTCGGCCGGGGCTTTCAGCGGAGCCGCGTCGCAGGTGTGGACCTGGCTGGCGCTGCACCGGGTGATGGGAGAGGACCGGCTGCTGGAGCGGGCGGCCGGCCGGGCCGAGCTGCTGGAGGGCCCGCTCGTCGACGACGACGTCGAGGTGGACCTGCTGAACGGGGCGGCCGGCGGCATCGTCCCCCTGCTCGACCTGGCCGAGGCGACAGGGCAGGACCGCTGGCTGGCCGCCGCCGCGCACATCGGGCGCAGGCTGACCGGGCTGGCCGACGTGGACGCGAGCGGCGCGCGCTGGACGACCCGGCTCAACCCCGAGGGCATCGGGGGCTTCGCCCACGGCGCGACCGGCATCGGCTGGGCCCTGGCCCGGCTCTCCCTGAGCGAGGCGGGGTCAGCGGCCGAGCGGCGCGACTGGAACCGGCTGGCCGAGCGGGCCTTCGCCTACCAGGAGTCGCTGTGGCGGCCCGAAGCCGGCAACTGGCAGGACGTCCGGGTCGGCGCCGAGGAGGACTTCTTCACGAGCTGGTGCCACGGCAGCGCCGGCATCGGCATCGGCATGCTCGACCTCCACCGGCGCACCGGCGATCCGGCCTGCCTGGACATGGCCCGGCGGGCGGCGGCCGCCTGTGCCGCCGAAGGCTTCGGCTGGAGCCACACACTGTGCCACGGGGACCTGGGACTGTGGCAGTTCCTCACCGCCATGGAGTTCGGCGAGCGCGCCGAACTGGACGGCGAGATCCTCACCAGTCTGGAACAGCGCGGTCCGGTCGGCGGCCTGGCCCGGGAAGCCTTCTCGCCCAGCCTCATGTCAGGGCTCGCGGGCGTCGTACACACGTTGCTGCGCATGCACCCGGTGGCTTCCCTGCCCGACCCCCTGCTCCTCGACTGACCGGCCGGGGGCCCCGGCCGGGGGCCCCTGAACCAGCCGTCGTAGGGCGAACTCAATCATCTGGAACCGGCTCGGACGACGGCCTCCACTCCCGTCTGATGAGCCCGAAGACCCACGAGTCGGAGACCTCGCCGTTGACGACGCAGTCTTCCCGCAACGTCCCTTCACGAACGAAGCCGAGCTTCTCCAGCACGCGGGCGGAAGCCACGTTGCGCGTATCGGTCTCAGCTTGGACGCGATTCAGGTCCAGCGTGTCGAATGCCCACCGCAGCACAGCGCGCGCTGTCTCGGTCGCATAGCCGTGGCCCCACGCCGCATCGTCGAAGCAATAGCCGAGCGACGCGCTCCGGTACTCCGGATTCCACCTGGTGAGGCTGCACCAGCCGATGAACGCCCCGTCGGAGACCCGATCCACGGCCAGCCGCGCCCCGGTACCGTCCTGTGCCATCTGCCGGCAAGCCGTGATGAACTTCTCGGCCCGCGCGCGTTCGCTCCAGGGTGGCGCGTCCCAGTAGCGCAGCACGTAGGCGCTGCTGTGCAGTGCGAAGAGGTCGTTCGCGTCCGCGTCCTCGAAGGCCCGCAGCCGAAGGCGAGCGGTGTGCAACGACGGGGTGGGCAGCGATGCCCTCATGTTCCCTCCCCTGAGCGGTGGCCGATCAATGAGACATCCGATGCCGGGTCGCTCGCAACGGCTTTTCGCAGATGGCGGGCAGAACGGCGTGTCCGACTCTCTCTCGACCCCCTCCCGCGCCCCTTCGGCCGTCCGGTGGCGTCCCGCTCCTCCAGCCGCGTCAGGCAGGCGGAGAGGTGCCACTCAGCATTTTCAGCATCCGGTCGCTCATCGCCCAGGAGTCCCGGGACTCGGCCGAGCCAGGGCCATGTTCATAACTGTGCACGAGCCTGCGGTGGAGAATCGAGCTCTCCTTCGTCTGCGCCACGATCAGGCGACGGATATCGTCCCGGCATGACACGAGA
Organism: Streptomyces sp. NPDC002386; assembly: GCF_053593175.1. NCBI lineage: Bacteria > Bacillati > Actinomycetota > Actinomycetes > Kitasatosporales > Streptomycetaceae > Streptomyces > Streptomyces sp. NPDC002386. The sequence goes on along the minus strand of NZ_JBSFBX010000024.1, from coordinate 75,472 downwards.
GTTCGATCTTGCCGCGTCCCTCGCCAGAGGCGTCGAAGCCCGCGATGGCGCATGGACGTTCATCGAGGGCTTCGCTGCCGACTGGGCCGGCGCCGCTCTGGGGCGCGATGACGGTTGGACGGAAGCCGATCTCGAAGCTGCCGAGAAGAGACTGGGGCTCCGGCTGCCGGCGGCGTTGCGTGAGGCGTATGCACTGTTCGGACTCCGGCGGGATCTCACCAGCAACCACGATGTGCTGCTCGGACCTGCGGAGTTGTATGTCGACGACGCCGAAGAGGCCTTGGTCTTCCGCCACGAGAATCAGGGTGCCGCGTCCTGGGGCGTCCTTCTCGACAGCCTCCCGGATGATGATCCTGCGGTCGCCATTCGGCTTGATCTTGCCGACAAGGGCGCGGAACGGTGGGAGGGCTGGTTGGAGCGTCTGTCCCTGTGCTTCTTGGAGATCATCTTGTCCGAGTCCCTGCAGGCCGGTGAGGAGCTCTGCGACTTCCTCGAACCAGATGACGGCACCCTCGAACTGCTCGAGGCGAACTGCATCCGGTTGCCCTTCCCGGCTTACCCCGTCGGTGAGCAGACCCGGTGGTTCCTGGGCCAGGGCGTCCTCCTGCGCGATGACGACGGCGCGGCCATCCTGGCTCGCGGCCGGACGGCAGAAGACCTCGACCGCCTCCGTGACCTGATGCCGGGCGACTGGCTCAACGACTGTCGCTGAATTCGTTCCCGACTCCTGCCGACTCCGGGTGCAACGGAACTTACGGTTTGTGTGTTACCCACAGCAGTTCCGCCGGCCAGCGGTGTGCCCAGTCGGGTGGGTCGGTTTCGTTGTAGCCGTTGGCTGTTCCGAGGTCGGGCCGCGGCTCGATGAGGTCGTCGATGATGAGCCCCGCGCCGCGCAAGACCTTGACCCAGCCGCCGTAGGTGAGCTGATAGCTGGTCGCTCCGTCGCCTTCGGCGATGGAGTTCAGCCCGAAGTAGTCCTGCTGCAGCGTCGTGGTAACGCGGCTGGCGGCTTCGTCGTAGCAAGCTTCGAACCATGGGCTGGCGACGTTGAACACCAGGCGCCCGCCTCGGCGCAAGACGCGTGCCGCCTGCGGGACGGCCAAATGCGGGGGCGCCCAGCTGAGCCCACCGAAGTCGCAGAACACCAGGTCGAAGCTGTCGGCGGCGAAGGGGAGTTGTTCGGCGGCCCCTTGCACCAGCGGGTGGCGAACTGCTCCCATCGCGTCGGCCGCTGCGGCGAGTTGGGCTTCGGACAGGTCGAGCCCGACCACGGTGGCGCCCTCGGCGGCGAGCGCCCTGGACCACTGGCCGGCGCCGCAGCCGAGCTCGAGGACGCGCTTGCCGGTGACGTCGCCCAAAGCCTGCAGGTGCGTGTCGGGGATGGAGTACATGCCCCACAGCCGGGGTGCGGCGCCGATTCGCGGGTCGTGCTCGTGCTGGTAGGCGCTGCTGATCTGGTTCCAGAGCCGCCGGTTGGCGGGAATGCTGTCCACGTGCCGACTCCAGCACTGCCTGCTGGGGGCGGTCAACACGATTAGGCCGCCGGCCGGCCCTCACCTCAGTCGAGCCCTGCCCCCGGTAGGGCGGTTGGCTACGAGACTTCAGGCAGCCACCATGGCGGACATCGTGCCGAACGCGTGGGTGGGCGAGCTGCCGGCCGCGGGTGGGCGAGCTGCCGGCGCAGCTGCACGTGGCAGAGTCGGACCCGTTCGAAACGGGCGACTGGCACAGCGCCTGGTACCTGCAAACGGGCCGGGCGGGCCCGGGGAGAGAAGACAGCCCAGGCTCCTCCGCGTGAGTCATCAACTGAACATGTTCAGTTGATGCATTTGCGGCCCATGGACCGGCGATCTCCTACCAACGAAACCGCGAGGTGACCACGCGCGGCACCGCCCGCTAGGGCCTGTCTGACGGGTCGCGTGACCGCCCCGCGCCCGACTGCAGGGTCACCTGAACGGCCCGACATGACGTGTCGCCCACATGGATGAACAATTGATTGAGTAGTGCCCCAACCGAGGCAATCCGTGAAAGGCGAACCAAATGCGCATTCGACGAATCCTCGCCGCCGTCATCGCCACGGCAGCCCTCGCCGGACTCGGCCTCACAGGCGCCGCCACCGCCACCGCCGCCAGCCTCACCCCAGGTGAGTGCGAGCAGGGCGGCGGAACGGTCAATTGGGCGACCAACACCTGCAGCGGCGGTATGTTCGACGGGCAGATGGTCGACTAGACCCCACCATGCGCCCCGCAGCCACGCGCTGCGGGGCGATACGACTCCAATTCGGTGGAAGTCGTCCCAGCCCGTCGCCCGCCAATTTCGGTAATTTGTTGGCAACTTTGGGTGAATATGAAGAACCCCTCGTTACTTCAACAGACTAGGTCGTGCCAGAAGCAGGCCAGGTCGTGCGGGGATCCCCCGAGAAATGACGGGGGCTTCTGCGCGACACAGCCCGTGATCAGGTCGGCGCGGACCAGGGGCAGTTCGAAGAGACAGAGGCAGCCGGCGCGCAGAGCGTAGCCGCGTTCGCCGAGGGCGTCCGGGGAGCGGCCGCCAGGAACCGGTAGCCCCAACGTGGCCACTGCGGTGTCGAATGCTGCTGCATCTCCTCGAACTGCGGCCTCCTCGCCTGGCCTTGGGTCGGCTACGGCGTGCGCTGGGCGGAGGATGACGTGAAGCCGCACAGCGGGTCTGCTACGGCCTAACCATCCTGTCCGCCGAGTCGGAGCTGGTGAAGTCGAGCGACCGTCAGGCGCAGTAGGCGTCCGTGCCCGGCCGCTGCCCCGTCGCCAGGAAGCGGGAGACCGTGCGGTCGCCGCAAGCGTTGCCGTTGGCGAGGTAAGCGTCGTGCCCAGTGGAGTTCACCGTCACCATGACCGCGCGCCGGCCAAACGCCTCCCGGAGCTTCCGGGCGCCGCTGAGCGGGGTCGCTACGTCCCGCTCGTTCTGGACGAGCAGGATGTCGGACGGCCCCCGGCCGGTGATCCGTACTGGCGCCTCACGCGGCGGATACGGCCAGGCGGCGCACGGCATTGCGTTACGTGGCATGCCGGCGGTGAGCAGGTACTTGGCGCGGCTCTCGGCGACGTCCTTCTCGTACACAGCCTTCGACGTGGGCCACGCGACGTCGTTGCACAGCGTGCCGGCGCCGACGGCGGCGACGTTCTGAAGGACGGCCTCGGGCGGTGCCGCAGGCGCCGGAGGCACGGTGCCCTGCTGTGCGGCCCGCATCAGCTTGGCGAGCGTGGGATAGCGGGTGGGGGAGTAGAGGCTGTCCAGCATGGTCTGGCGCAGGACGTTGCCGTTCAGTTCCTCCGGGTTGGCGCCGGGCCAGGGGAGGGGTTTCCGGTCGAGCCGGGCGGCCAGCCGCAGGAACAGCGGCCGGACGTCGGCGGCCCTGCTCGCGACGCGGTCCGGGTTGTCCGACTTCGACGCCCAAGCGGCAAAGTCGGGGAAGGTGTCCTCCACGCCCTGCTCGTGCCCGGCCAGCCAGGCACGGGCGACGCGGGTGGGGTCGGGATTGTCGTTGCTGTCCAACACGATGCGGTCGGTGCGGTGCGGGAACAGCTGCGCGTACACGGCGCCGACATACGTCCCGTACGACACGCCCCACGCGGAGAGCTTGCGCTCGCCGAGCGCGGTGCGGAGGCGGTCGATGTCGCGGGCCTCGTTGGCGGTGCTGAGATGCCGGATCAGTTCGCCGCCGTTCGCGGCACAGGCCTCCGCCATGCGGCGGGCGGTGGCCATGTTCCCGTCCACCGAGCCGTCGAGGGCGGGCCAGGGGCGGAGCTTGGAGGCGGCGAGGTCGCCGTGGTCCAGCCCGCAGTCGACGGGCGTGGACGGGGCGAGCCCGCGTGGGGCGAAGCCGACCAGGTCGTACGCGTCCAGGACGTCCTGGGGGAGCTTCTGCCCCTTCCCCGAGGGGTCGTTCAGGCTTGAGCCGCCCGGCCCGCCGGGTATCAGCAACAGGGTGCCGCGTCGGGCCTCGGGATTCTCGCTCGGGATACGAGAGACGGCGATGTCGATGAGGGGACCGTCGGGGTCGGCGTAGTCCATGGGGACCCGGAGGGTGGCACACCGCTGACGGGGGTCGATGCCGGAGCCCTCGCAGGCGGTCCAGGCGAGGCCCCCGGAAGGGCTCGCGGCCACGGAAGCGGTCACGGGTGCGGTGACGGCGAGAAGAGCGGTGGAGACGCCGATGATGGCGACGTTGCGGATGGTGTGCGTGCGCTGCGTCATACGACGAGCCTCGCGGATCTCAGGGGCTCGCCCCATCCGGGCAACAACCTGAAACGCCTTGGGGTTTACCCCACCATCCCCCTGACGAACTCCACCCAGGCGGCGCGCCCGACGAGCCACACGTGAGCGCCGACGACGACGGAGCCGTACTGCTGGTTGACGTCAACGCTCTCCGCTGACGTCCGACGGGGCTGCGGAGACGGTCAGTCCTCCGGGGTCGCGTGGTCCGTCCGGTCCGGCAGGTAGCTCGCCAGGCCGCGCAGGATGATCTGCAGGCCGACGTCGAAGCGCTCGTCGGAGGAGTCCGTCACCATGAGTCCGGACAGAGCGCGCAGGTGCGGGAAGTCGGCCTCGGGCAGGGTCGCAAAGTAGTTCTGCATCTCGTCGGCCATCTCGCGCCAGTCGGGGCGGGCCAGGGATGAGGCGTCGCCGCCCTGCTGGGCGGCGCGGTCCTGCCACATGCCCTCCTCCAGGACGAACCCGTCGATGTACGTGGAGATCAGATCACCCGCCTCCGCCGCGATACGGTCGGGCAGGCCCGCTGTGCGGAATATGGCGAGCAACCCCTCGACGTGTGGCAGCAGTTCGGCGGTGAAGGGGACGTGCGCCATGGAGATGCGAGCCATGTCGCGATGGGACAGCAGGCGCTGTCTGCCGGCCCGCGCGTAGTCCAGCAGCTGCTCCTGCCACCGGTCCGGATCTGCTGCGGGCATCTCGAAGCCGTCGAAAAGACGTGCGTACATCAGCTCCAGGAGGTCGTCCTTGGAGTTGACGTGAGCGTAGAGGGCGGAGACGGTCACGCCCAGTTCGGCGGCCACCTGACGCATCGACAGTCCGTCGAGTCCCTGCCGGTCAAGCACGGTGAAAGCGGCCTCGACGACGCGGTCGCGGGACAGCGGTGTGCGCGCGGGCGCGGCTTGGGGACGGGCGGGGCGCTCCCGCTCCCACGGAGACGGCGGTGGGGTTGCTGGGCTGTCGGCTGCCGCGTCTGTCATGCGCCCAGTCTAGGCCTTGAGAGAACAGTGTTCTCCGCCGGTGAGTGACGTTCTCCAGGCGCCCGTCAGCCCAAGACGCGATATATCTTGTGCGGCGTGGGCCGATTGCGCTATATCTTGATGAACAGCGTTCTCTAGATGAGCACTGTTCTGCTAAGGTGAACACCGTTCATCACATCCGTACACCCATTCCTGCGCGCCTCGCGGACTGTCTCCGCGGCGCGCACCCCAGTGCGAGGAGTTCCGATGTCCAGCACCGGTGTCGCGTCCACGGAGACGCCCACCGACTCGCCCGCGCCCTACCGGTGGCGCTGGGCTGCGCTCTTCGTGATCCTCGCGGCGGAGGTGATGGACCTCCTCGACGCCGTCGTCACGAACATCGCCGGCCCCTCCATGCGGGCCGACCTCGGCGGCGGGGCCTCCACCCTGCAGTGGCTCGCCGCCGCCTACACGCTGTCGATGGCCGTCGGGCTCGTCACCGGTGGCCGACTCGGGGACATACACGGACGGCGCACGATGTTCCTGGTGGGCGCCGCCGGCTTCACCGTGGGCTCGCTGCTGTGCGCGGTGTCCGTATCGCCCGAGATGCTGATAGGCGCCCGCGTCGTGCAGGGCCTGTTCGGCGCGGTGATGCTGCCCCAGGGTCTCGGCATGATCAAGGAGATGTTCCCGCCCAAGGAGTCGCAGAAGGCCTTCGGCATGTTCGGTCCGATCATGGGACTGTCCGCGGTGTGCGGGCCCATCCTGGCGGGCTGGGTCGTGGACGCCGACTACCTCGGCACCGGCTGGCGGATGATCTTCCTGATCAACCTGCCGCTGGGCGCAGCGGCCTTCCTCGGTGCGGTGCGCTACCTGCCCCGGGGCCGCTCCGAGAGCAAGCCCCGCCTCGACATCCCCGGCATGCTCCTGGTCTCGCTGGCTGCTCTGCTCATCATCTTCCCGCTGGTCCAGGGCCGCGAGTACGACTGGCCCGTGTGGACGTTCGTGATGATGGGCGCCTCCGTCGTCGTCTTCGCGGTCTTCGCCAGATACGAGTCGCGCCGCAGCAGCGCCGGTCTTGACCCGCTGGTCGTCCCGAGCCTCTTCCGCAAGCGCGGGTTCAGCGGCGGCATGGTCCTCGGACTGGTCTTCTTCTCGACCATGCAGGGCTTCATGCTGGTCTTCAACCTCTACACCCAGATAGGTCTCGGCTATTCGCCACTCAAGGCGGGTCTGGTCATGGTCCCCTGGTCCGGCGGCATGATCGTCGGGTTCGGGATCGCGCAGGGTGTCGCGCGGTTCGGACGTGCCGTACTTCAGGCGGGCACCATCGTCATGGCGGTCGGCGTATTCGGTGTGTGGCTGACCCTCGACATGGTGGGCAGCGGCGTCGGCCCCTGGCAGCTGCTGCCGTCCCTGCTCGTCACCGGCGTCGGCATGGGTCTGCTCATGGCTCCGTTCTTCGACATCGTGCTGGCCAGTGTCGAGCAGCGCGAGACGGGTTCGGCGTCCGGCACGATGACCGCGATGCAGCAGCTCGGAGGCGCCTTCGGCGTGGCCATCCTCGGCACCGTGTTCTTCGGTCTGCTGGGCGGCGGGATCGCCACCGCCGTCGACCACCGCTCGGACGATCTGCGCGGGCAGCTGGCCGCCGCCCACGTCGCGCCCGCCGCACGGGATCGTGTCGTGGCGGACCTGCGTGAGTGTGCCTCGGACCGCGCAGTGGCCAAGGACCCCGCCGCCACCCCGGCGTCCTGCGCGCGCCTGGAGAAGGACACACGGTCCGCGGTGACCTCGCCCGAGGACGGTGCCCGGATACCCGCGGCCTTGCAAGCCACCGCGACCTCGGCCTTCAAGGGGGGTTTCGGATCGGTCATGAAGACGGTGCTGTGGATCGTCGACGGCATGCTCGCGCTGACCTTCCTCCTCTCCTTCCTCCTGCCGCGCCATGCGCGCCCCGAGGAGTCCGGCGGACACTGACACCGGCGCCGACCGCACCTGCGAACGGGGCGACCGGGCACCTCCTCGTCAGCGGTGCCCGGCCGGAAGGCGCCGGCGCACCGCACGCGTGGCGGAAGTCGCCGACTGCCAAGTCGGTGAGACGGCAGAGACAGCTGATCAGGACTCTGAGGCACAGCGTCACCCTGGGTGAGACGGGACGTCGCTGACGTCTCTCACACAGCGTATGTGGAGGCGTGGAAGCCTCCCGGGCACCCGTGCGGCGCCCCGGACCAAGGGGGCCCAAGCCGGTCGGCCCGGGTCATTGGTGGTGCCGTCGCTGTCCCCTCTCGTCCATCCTGTGTGCGCAGCATTGAAGGGTAGGGGCGTCGGCCCCTACCTGCGCTCCAGCGGCCGGCACGCACGCTTAACGCGCGCACCGACCGCTGCGGACCACGGTATAGACGTCCTACTGCGGTAACGAAATAGCTACTCGTCTGGACAATCCCGTCCTTGAGACTGCCGCCACAAAGATTCCACCCTCTCCAACTCCGACTGGGTGGCTGCCAGCCGGCAACAACTGGCTCACACCCAAGCTTGCGCTGCTGCCGCCCATTGCGGCCGGAGTGCACCCGTGACGGGGCACTGAAAGCGCAGCCCCAGGTCTGCGACAGCGGCTGACTGGGTCATGCCTAAGGGCTGGCCCGTAAAAGATCGGCGTGCTGGGTGACCTGCTGGTTTCTGCGTCACCCGGCAAGGACGAGGTTGTGCAGGCGGGCGATGCCGAGCATGGCGTGGTGAACGCCGTCGCCTTTCAGTCGGCAGTCTCGAAGAATCTTCCAGCCCTTCATCCGGGCGAAGACATGCTCCACGCGGGCGCGGACTTTGCGGTGGGAAGCGTTGTGTTCCTCCTTCCAGGCTGGAAGTTCGGTCTGGCCGCGTTCGCGGCGGTGGGGGATGACCAGGCCGGTACCGCGGTAGCCGCCATCTGCGATGACCGTGGCCTTGCCGACGGCGTCTTTCACGCCGGACAGCTCCCATGTCTTGCAGTCGTTGCGGTTGCCGGCGACTGGTCGACCGACTACGACGACGCGTCGGGTGTCGGCGTCGATGACGACCTGGTGGTTGGTGGAGTACCGATAGTTCTTGGACTGCTCGGCGATGGTGTGGTCGCGGGTGGGGATCAGGGTTCCGTCCACGATCAGCACGGCGTCCTTGCGGAGCCGCTTGCGCTGCTGGAGCGCGAGCGAGGGCCCGAGGTGGTCGATGATGCGGTCGGCAGCCGACTTGGACACCCCGAACAACGGGGCCGGTTGGCGCAGGGTCAGGTTCGTCCGCCAGTACGCGGCGACCAGGAGTACGCGGTCCTCCAGGGGCAGGCTCCAGGGCCGGCCCCTGCGCACCGGGTCCGCACCCTCGCGCCGGAGCGCGGTGATCAGCTTGCCGAACTGATGTGGGCTCAGCCCGGTGAATGGGGCTATCCCGGAGGGCACCGACGCCGTGATCACACCCAACATGGCAACATCATCCACCCGGTCGGAGTGCCGCCGGTCGGGATCACCGAAACAGCTGGGATTGACGCCGATCGCCCACGCCAGGACGCTGATGGTCCGATGACAGGGCTATCGCGAGCCCCCATGAAAGGTGACAGTACGTGGGAAGTCTGTTGAAAGGCGTCTCGGGCGTCCGCTGGGGGACACTGCGCGACGCCCGACAGCTCCCCGCCGGGGACATCCCGCCGCTGCTCTCCCGGATCGCGTACGGAGGCGAGGACGCTGCCCGCCTCGCAGTCGACGAACTAGGAGACAGAGTCTGCGCATTGGGGTTCGTAGTCGGTGAGGCGACCGCCTCGACGGTCCCATTCCTCCTTGAACTCGCTGGGGCCCCGTACGTGCCCTGCAAGGCCGAGCTGTTGGATTTACTGGAGAGCATCTACCAGACCGACAATTGGCACTCTTCGGCCGCGGCGGCTGGCGGCCCGAAGCGCACGAGCTTCCGGGAGCAGCCTGCCTGGGAAGTAGCCGCCAGGGAAGCCGTGCACGCAGGCCGACTGGTCATCGAGGGCCTCGCCTCATCCATGCGGCCGGAAGAGGCTGAACCAGCAAGGAAACTGCTGCTGACGATGGACGAGGCGCCACCGTTCCCGGACCTCTGAGGAAGGTCGCACGCTCCGGAACCTCACAGCCTCGTTGACGGTAGCGCCCAGGGGCGACGCTCAAGATCATTGCGGGACAAGCCTGAGGGCAGAGAATCACAGCGGCCTTGCTGCGCCGCACAGACGCCTGCTGCGGCCCGCCCTTGCATGGCGGCGACAACCGGCTCGCCGCCGACCGGATCCCGCTGATAGACAGACACGATGGAGGACAAGGACGCGCAGGGGTTCCAGGCAGGGCAGTCCGGACTCATCGTGAGGATCCCGGAGGCGGAGCCTGCTGTGCGGGCATGGCGTGACCGGCTTGACCCCTCATCCCGCACCGGCGTTCCGGCCCACGTCACCGTGCTCTATCCGTTTCTCCATGCGAGCCGGATCGACCAGGGTGTCTGCGCCTCGGTCGGCGAGGTGCTCGGGCGGCATCAGTCCTTCGAGGCCCGTTTTGACCACTGCGGCCGGTTCCCCGGGGTGCTGTATCTCGCGCCCGAGACGGATACCCACTTCAGGCGGCTCACCGAGGCGATCGTCGAACGGTGGCCGGAAAACCCGCCCTTCGGTGGGCAATTCGACGATGTCATCCCGCACCTGACCGTCGCGCAAGGCCAGGACGAGGTTGTCGTCGAGGACATCGAGGCCGACCTGGTCACCCGTCTTCCCATCGTCACGCAGGTGTCCTCGGTCGACCTGCTGATCCATGACGGGACTCTGTGGCGGCAGCGGGCCTCTTTCGCGCTGAGGTAGGCCCGGTTGAGGTGGTGGGCCGGCCGCTGACCTGACCGATCGCATTCAGGTTTGTACGAGGCGGTAGGAGAAGGTGCCAATTTCGATGTTGCCCCAGAAGGTGCGCGGACCAGAGCCGGCGGGGTGACCAAGGACCACAACTCGATCAGGCTCGATCGCGTATCCCCGTCCGCATCGTCACCCAGCGCCACATCGTCGCAGAGGTCCCTCAGAACCCTTCGGTCGCGAGACGCACGGGGCGCTGGACCGCACGAATTCACTGGTCGGCACAGGGGCTGGTACGAGATGCTGCACGTGTGATCGAGCGAGGCGTGGCTGTTCGAGCTGTGGAAGAACAGCTCGAGCGCGACTATCAGGAGTGGCGGGCTGTCAGTGAGGATGCGACGCGGATGGCTGTAGTCCGTGTCGAGGAGCACGAACTGGTGTGGATCGTTTCCTGGCAGTCCGAGGAGTTCGTCCGCACTCGGAACCCGGGGCACATGCTGGTCGGCGATGGGCCCTACCTGGTCGACCGCGTTGACGGGGGGCTTCACCAGATCTGTGTTGTCTCCGCGGTGACCGGGGGGTGGGAGACCGACTACCGGGCCCGGATACGTGGGCTCCAGGTGCGTACCGCAGTAGACGATCTGCACGATGCGCTCCGCGGAGTCGCCGCGACGCGCGGACGCATGCATGCTGTGCGGACACTGCGTCAGAGAGTGCCTGTGCTGTCGCCTGCGGAGGCCATCGAGTACGTGAGCGCCTTGGTAGAAGGTGATGCGCCCGTGCGTCTCGTGGCCGTCACCACCGAGGAACTGGTGGAGCCCCTCGATCCGGTGCTTGCGGTGACGACCATTCGGGCGGAGCGGTGATTCGAGCCGTTCGGAGATCAGAGGCGCAGGGTTGTGGCGTCGGAGATCGCAAGGCAGCTTTCCCCCGGGTCTCAGCGCCGTAGGCGAACCGCTCGGGGACAGTCGGACGCGTTTCCGGCACTCTCGCGAGCCGAGCCGTGGGAGGCGGCTTGTACCCTGCACTCATTCGAGCATCGGACGATCATGTGTACCGGCATGCAGGCAACCGGCGGGCGTCCAGGGGCGGGAGCGCGGGGTTTCGATGAATGACGCACGTCCAATACAAAGCCGCCGACCGGGCCTCTCGGCCGGTGCATGCATCATCGCCGGGGTCCTCCTCGCCGTGATCGGGGCCGTCGGCGCCTGGCTCCAGCACGACGCTCGCGGCCGGAATACGGAGCCGCGTACGGAGTTCACCGCGAACAACCCGCCTGCCGGTCTGCCCACCACGCTCACCACCGGCCAGCACCTCCACTGGTCCCGCTGCACATCGCCGTCCACCGCGCGCACGGGCTACGACTGCGCCGTCATGAAAGCACCCCTCGACTACCGCAAACCGGACGGCAGAACGATCGACGTCGCCCTGATCCGCCGCAAGGCCACCGGCCCGAACGCCCGGCGCATCGGATCGCTCGTCCTCAACTTCGGCGGGCCCGGGGTGTCAGGCGTGAGTGGCCTACCCGAACGCCTCAACCAGTACGGGCCACTCCTCGACCGCTACGACCTGGTCTCCTTCGACCCGCGCGGCGTCGGCGCGACCATCCCCGTGCGCTGCGGGAAGACCGCGGACGACACCGGCTACGGCGGAACCGACGCCTGCGTCGAGCACTCCGGGGCGCTCCTCCGGTACATCGGCACCTCGCACACCGCGCGCGACCTCGACCTGATGCGCTACCTGCTCGGCGACGAGCGGCTGCACTACTTCGGCGTCTCATACGGAACGGCGCTCGGCGCGGTCTACGCCCACCTGTACCCGTCGCACGTCGGACGGCTCGTCCTCGAAGCGTCCGTCGATCCGACCGAGGACCTCGACGAGGAGCAGGTGTCGCAGGTCAAGGCGGTCCAGGCGGCGTTCGACCGGTTCGCTGCGCACTGCGCGGCCCGTATTCGCCATTGCCCGACCGGCGACGGGCCCGAGGAGGCCGCGCGGCGCATCGCGCGCCTGGCCGACCGCCTGAAGAAGAAGCCCGCCCCGGCCGGCGGCGGGAGGAAACTCGACGCGGACGACCTCGCGTACGACATCGGCGAGCATCTCGACCGCGGCACGGACGGCTGGGCGCCGCTCGCCAGGGCCCTCACCGCGCTGATCGACCACAACGACGGCCGTCCACTGAGCAAGGGCGCTGACGACATCGGCTCCGCCGACCGCGCGGCGACCTCGCGCGACAACAGCCGCGTCGCCCTCACCGCGATCACCTGCGCGGATTCCAGCCTGCGCCCCGGCTTCGAACGCCTCGACCGGGACAAGGCCCGCGTCAAAGCCGCCTCACCCGTCTTCGGCGCGGCCTGGTCCACCGGCGTCTATCTCTGTTACGACTGGCCGTTCGACGGCGAGCGCGCCACGCTCCAGGTGAACGCCGACGGCGCGGCGCCCGTCCTGGTGGTCGGCGGCACCGGCGACCCGACCACCCCATACCCCGGCGCCCGCCACATGGCCCGGGCCCTCGGCGACGGTGTAGGCGTGCTCCTGACGGCCGAGGAGGAGGGCCACGGCACATACCCGCAGAACCGCTGTGTCACGAAGACGGTCGACCACTACCTCCGCACGGGCCGCACCCCGGCCCCGGGGACGGTGTGCCCGGGCAGCATGTCCTGAGGCCCGGCGCCCTCTTCGACGACTTCGCACTTGTACTGCGTCTGGCGCACGGGACAACAGACTTGGAGAGCACGTCGGCCGAGGGGAGACGAGAAGGGAGTCGAGGAACCCTCTCGTGTTCCGGTGTGTTCGGGAGCGCCGCTGAGGTGCGGATCCCGCAAAGTGGAGCGGCGTACGCTGCCGGAATCCGGCAGTGACTTGAAATGGCGCATGTGCGAGGCTCCGGCCGTGCGAAGAACCGTCACCGTGCGGAGCGGGATCCTGTTCTCCATGAGCGTCGCCCTGCTGTCGTTCGTTGCGTTCACCTGGCTGCCGGGGCCCCCACTGGTCGACGGCACAGGCTGGGCGATGGCGGTGATGGCATTGTCCTTCGTGATCTGTCTGTGTGCCGCGGTGCCCGTGATCCAGTCCGAGGCCAGCAGTCCCCCGAAGTGGATCCTTGGACGAGGCCTGCCTGGCCAGGTGCGGGTGATGCTCGGTTTGCTGATCACCTGCGGCGTGGTGCTGCTCGCTGTGAACGTATTGGACGGCGGAGGGGCCTTGGAGACACCGCGAGTCGTGGGCGACCGGTACTTCGCTACCGACATGACGGCCTCGCCCCGTATCACGGTGGAGATCTCGCGGAGTCGGTACGAGTTCGAAGTCGAGGACGAGCAGCGCATGATGCTGGGCCTGCCCGGGCTCCTCTGCGCCGGAGCCACCTGGATCGTCCTGGCAATCGGTGCACCGGTCCGCCCGCAAGCCGCATCCAGGCGACGGCCGCATTGGGCTGACACCAGCGGCACCGCCGGCGGGGACGGTATCGCTTGATCCCGGCACATCACGGCCTGCGCCGGCCGCCGCCTAGAGTGCTGTCGCGAGGGTGTCCACGTCGTTTGTCACAGGACGATCTTGGACACCCTTTCCCTCGTCTCCGCAGGCCCCCCCTTGGACCGCACCACCAGGAGGAACCCCCGAGGAGAAGCTCGCCGACGCGAAGAAGCTGTTGGGCCTCCCCCGTATCGTCGTGATCTGCGGCTCCACCCGTTTCATGACCGAGATGAACGAGGCCGATCTGCGGGAGACCAAGGCTGGGAAGATTGTCGTCAAACCGGGCTGTGACATGAAGTCGCCGCACGAACTTTGGTCCGACCCTGCCGAGGCCGAGGCACTGAAGGTTCGACTCGACGATCTGCATCGGGCGAAGATCCGGCTCGCTGATGAGGTGCTCGTAGTCGGCGACTACATCGGGGACAGCACCCGAGCCGAAGTCGCCTACGCCCGGTCGCTGGGCAAGCCCGTGCGGTTCACGCACCCCGAAGTCGACCCTGACGCCTGACCGCCCGCTGCCACCTCGACAACCAGGGCCGGCAGCCCGCCGCCTGACCGTCTCGCGGTGGCTTAGGCCGCCGCCCACGCCGTACCCTCCGCAGGCATCCCTTGGAATCGATCGCCTGGGAGAGCAACCGAGTGCCGTGCCGCGCACAGGAGGCTGCTGGACGGGCCACGCCCGCTGCACCGGGGGGCGAAGTCGGCGTCGCGCCGGGCCGGCCCTGGGAAAGCAGCCGGGCTCAGCTGCGGCGGAGCATCCGGCGAGCCCCCGCGGTTTCCGCGCGTCATTGTGAGCCTGTGGCCAGCATCGTCGCGGTGATGGGTTCGAGTTCGGTGATCAGTTCGTCGAGTTCGGCGGGGGACAGGGCCTCGTAGGGTGCGGTGGCGAGTTCGTCGGTCAGGTTCTCGATGTGCTGTTTGGTCGCGCGGCCGGCGTCGGTGAAGTGGCCCTCGGCGTCGATGAGTCCGCGTTCGCGCATGCCGTCCATGACCGCTGCCAGGCGCTCTTTCGGCAGGTGGTGGATGCGCCCGAACGACTCTGGCGGGTGAATGCCCTGTTCCAGAGCGGAGAGCACGTGGGCCTCCGTGCCCCCGATACGCGCGCCGACAAGGGCGGCGATGTGCCCGTCACCACGATGCTCGCGCAGCATGGTCGCGGAATGCCACAGCCGGGCGACAGGGTCGCTGGGTACCTCGAGGGTGCGCATGCCGGCGTACATCACCCGGCCCTCGGTGGGGGCGCTTGTCGCGGCCTTGGTGGTGAGGTCCGCGGCGCGCACCAGGCCCGGGGAGCCGGCCAGCTCGTCGCCGAGGATGCGCCGTAGGGAGGCCGCGCTGCCCCGCTCCCGAGCGGCGATGGAGGCCTCGGGCGGGATCGTCTCCCAGGCGCTGGGGATGTGCCGTGCGGCTTCGCCGTCGGCGAAGTTGTAGAAGGCTGCGTGCACGACTTGGGCCGACACCCGTCCCAGCGGTGCGGCGCGGCTGGCGAAGTAACCGTCCCAGTAGGTGCGGTGGCCGAGTGCGGCCAGTTCCTCGTTGCACTCGTCGGCCAAGTAGGTGACCAGGCAGATCGGCTCCAGGAGCTCGAACATGCGACGGGCGATGTGAGTCATCGGATGCAGGCGCGTTTTACCCACCGGATTCTCCCTGCGTTAGGTGTACCGACTTGGACCCTCCGGCGCACCGCAACTCATCGGCGATCGAGGAGACGTAGTGCAGATGGGTGGGCCCCTACGCGACTGCCTGCGCGAGAGCGGGACCCGCCTGCCGCCGCTTTGCTGCTCACCCTGCACAGATCACGTACGCCCGTGCGCGTCCCTGTGGGGCCGACCGTGGCCGCTACGAGCAGCTTGCCATCAGCCGATGCCGCTCATGTCCAACACCTTGGCTTTGTCCGGGGGCTGTACGTCCAATGGTTCATCGAAGTCACTGAACGACGTGGTGGTGTCGAATTCGTCGTCCTTGTAGACGACCTTGAAGATGTACGGCCTGCCCTTGGTAGCGACGTAGAAGGTGAAGGAGCCCTCCTTCTCGTCGGTTACCTTCAACCGGATCGCCGGGGCGCCGTTGACCCTGGTCGGTTTGCCCTTTTCCACCCGGCCGAAAGAGGCGAACTTGTGCGTGCACTGGGAGAGTCCGTCTCCCGGCTGCGACTTGCCGGCAGGGGTTTTGACCCACCGATCCTGCTTGTCCGCGCCGACCATGTGCCGGCCCGACTCCTCGAGGTAGGTCCGATTCGGGCGGACGTAGTCCATCCCGTCGATCCGTATCTGTTCGAGGCTGGCACCTGTGGACGAGGTCGACTCGAAGGAGCACTTGCCCTTGAGGTCGGTCGTCAGGCGGCTGGAGCGGTCATGACCCCCGGTCACCTTGGTGACCGCGTCGATCGACACTGACGTCAGAGCGCGCATCGTGGCATTCGCGTCGTCAAGCATCTGGTCGGCGGAGACCGGATCGGCCGCGCTGTCGTCCGCGCAGCCAGTCACGGCGACCCCCATGACCAGGCATGCCAGGGCCGCCGTCACGGTGGTCGGTATCGTACGCACAAGAACCCCCCTCAGGTCTGAACCGGATCATGCTAAGGGACTCGGGCCGCACCGCAGCCTTCCGGGAACGGCTGCCGGGCGGCGGCGCGGTAGAGCAATCACGGTGACCGCAGCAGACCTTCAACGCCTCCAACGAGCCACCGAGCCACCCTGGCTGACCTCAGCATCCGCGACGTCCGTACTTCGCCTCGGAGCAGCCCAAGGACGTCAGGGGAATCTTGACCGCCAACCCTGTTCGCGTTCGTCCATCGAGCTGACCGCTCAAGCCCTCACCGCCGTCGCGCCCGAGCGCGGCCTCCTCGCCTGCGAGAGGCGCACGAACAGCGGGGGAGTCAGGTGAGGTTGGCGTCCCGGGCGAGTAGCGCGGCCTGTACGCGGTTGCTGACGTCCAGTGCCGTGAGGATGCGGCTGACGTGGGCTTTGACGGTGCTTTCGCGCATACCCAGGGCGGCAGCGATGTCGGCATTGGTGTCCCCTTGAGCAAGCAGGGTCAGGACGTCGCTTTCGCGGGGGGTGAGTTGGTCGAGGCGGGCGCGTGCTGCGGCAGCCTGGGGTCGGCCGGAGTGGTGGTAGCGGTCGATGAGGCGGCGCGCGGCGGTGGGGTGGAGCATGGCGGAGCCCGTGGCGACGAGATGGACGGCGCGCAGGATTTCGGCGGGGTCGGTGTCCTTGAGGAGGAAGCCGTCGGCGCCGGCGGCCAGGGAGTTGTAGACGTATTCGTCCAGGTCGAACGTGGTCAGGGTGATGACTTTCGGGGGGTGGGGCAGGGCGCGCAGTCGGGTGATGGCGGTGATGCCGTCCATACGGGGCATGCGGACGTCGACCAAGGCGACGTCGACGCGGTGCGCGGTGGCCAGTTCGACGGCGTGCAGACCGTCGGTCGCCTGGGCGACGACGTCGATGTTCTCGTCGCTGTCGAGGAGGTCGGCCAGGCCGAGTCGGACCAGGGCGTCGTCGTCGACGATCATGGCGCGGATCATGTGCGGGAGCCGTTCTGCTCGTGGTGTGCGGGGTGGGGGATGCGAGCGGCCAGGCGCCAGGAGCCGGCGCCGTGCGGTCCGGCACTCAGGTGCCCGCCCAGGGCGTGGACGCGCTCGCCCAGGCCCACCAGACCGAAACCCGAAGGGGCGGGGTGCGCGGTCGTCCTGCCGGCAGTGTTGATGATCTCCACGACGGTGGCGGGTGGTCCGTAGTCCAGGCGGATGCGCACAGGTGCGTCGGCCGCGTGCTTGCGGGAATTGGTCAGGCCCTCCTGGACAAGACGGTAGAGCGCCAGGCGGTGCGCGGCCGGCGCCTGCTCGGGCATGCCTTCGACGCGGAGGTCGACCTGCTGACCTGCTTCACGGGCCTGCTCGACGAGCTCGCGTACGTCCCGCAGTACCGGGGCGGGCGCCTCGTCCCCGGCCACAGGGCCGGCGTCGTGCAGGGCTCCCAGGACGTCTCGCAGGTCGGCGAGGGCCTCGGTGGACGCGGCGCGCAGCAGTGTGAGTCGTTGGGCGACCGGGCCAGGCACTGTGTCGGCGCGGGTTACCAGGACGCCGGTGTGCAGGGCGATGAGGCTGAGGCGGTGGGCGAGCACGTCGTGCATCTCGGCGGCGATGCGGGAACGCTCCGCAGCCCGCGCCGCCTGTTCGCGCAGTTCCCGCTCGGTCCGCAGGTGGTCGACCTGACTGTTCAGCGCCTGGACCAGGCGACGGCGGTTGCCCATCCACAGCCCCCCGACCACGGCCAGGAGCAGGAAAAGGCTGGCCCCGTACTGCTGGGGCCGCCACAGCGAGGCCGTGGCCGGCAGCGCGGTGCTTGCGGCCAGCGCGACAGCGCAACAGCCTGCGGCCACGGCGACACGACGGCGGGCAGCCAGATCGAACAACGCGATGAGCAGCAGCGGCAGCATCAGCCACCCCCACAGACACGTCGCTGCGGTTGTCAGCAGAGGAGCGACAAGCCAGGGCAGTCGGCGCACCACCAGAGCCACCCCGCACAGCACAGCCGCCAGGGTACGGACCGTCAGGTACTGGCCGCCGAAGGAAGCGGCACCGTTCTGCACGGCGGCGGCGGTCAGCACCAGCACCAGCCCGTAGCGCCCGTACACGGCCCATCGGGAGCTCTCTTTCCCGCTCATGCGGAAGAGCCTAAGGCGAGGCCATAAAGCCCTCCTCCGACGTTCTTCCCTCACCGCCCCCTACTTTCGTAGGGGTGCACCGGCGCACAACGGCGGATCTGCTCGCGCAGCCCAGTGCCTAGCTTCGAATCCATGGACAACTGGACCACCTCACACGACCGGGTCCTCGCGCAGCGCCATGCCGAGGGCTGGATGTTCCTCCTCGAAGCAGCCCGCGACCTGCGCACCACCGGCGCCGTCGCCCCCAGCAGCAAGGCACTGGCCCGTCTGCTCACCGATCCCGTCGATGATCCCGGTTCGGGTCCTTCCAACGTCCTGGAGGTCGGCGCCGGAACCGGATCGGTCACCCGCACCCTCATCCCCCGCCTCGCCCACGGCAGCCGCCTGGACGTAGTCGAGGCCAACCCCCGGTTCGCCGCCCAACTGCACGAACTCGTCCGCGCTCACCCGCATCTGGCAGGTCACAGCGAACGCGTCCGCGTGCACCACGCTCTCGTGGAAGAACTCGACACCGATCACCGCTACGACGTGATCGTTTCCGGGTTGCCCTTCACCAACTTCACTCCTGCTCAGGTCGCAAAGATCATGGAGCGGTACATGGATCTGCTGGAGCCCGGCGGCACCCTCGCCTACTTCGCCTACCGGGGCAGCCGCTACGCCCGCGCCGTCACCGCGACCCGCGCCGAAGCCCGCCGTCACCACGACGTCGAGGAGATACTCGCGGACTACCAGCGCTCGTACGCGACCGGCTGCTGGACCGTGTGGGCCAACCTGCCCCCGGCACGGGTCTGGCACCTGCGCCGTCCCGCACCTCAAGCCTCGCCGGCGGCCCCCCTCACCGCCCTGACCGGAGCGAGCCGGTGAATGTGCTGCCCGGCCTGATCAGCCAGGTTCCTCCTCCGGCCGCCTATGCCCTGGTGGCGGCCGCGGTGCTGGCCGAATCCGTGCTGCTGATCGGCGCCTTCGTCCCGACGTTGACCTTGCTGTTGGCCTCCGGTGCGCTGGCTCGCGCCGGTGGCCTGAGTCTGACCTTGGTCATCGCCATCGCCTCGTGCGCGGTCGTCGCCGGTGATGCCATCGGCCACCGCACCGGACGCCTGCTGGGCAGCCGCCTGCGGACCGGTCGTCTGGGCCGCCGCATTCCCGCCGCCGCCTGGCAGCGAGCCGAGACTCTGATGACCCGACGCGGTGGCCAGGCCATCTTCCTCGCCCGATTCGTTGCCGTCGTACGCACGCTGGCCCCGCACCTGGCGGGCGCGACCGGACTGCCCTACCGGCGTATCGCCCCCTACAGCCTGCTGGCGGCCCCCCTGTGGGCCGGTGCCGAAGCCATGGCCGGCTTCGCGGCAGCCACGTCCTTGCAGCGTGCCATCACTCTCAGCGGCCCTGCACTGCTGGCAGCCGCCGCTCTGACCGTCGGAGCCGTCCTGACCGCTCGCCGGACCCGTGGCCGCGCCCGGGCAAGCGCAGCCGACCACCACAATCAGGCCCTCGGCGTTGGACCGCGCTGATGCCCGGCCCGCGAAGCGCAGACAGTGCGCGAGCACTGCTCATGGGGCGCGCCATCCTTGCCCCGGTGCGATCACCTCTCGAGTGTTCGCAGGCACCGTGCGGGCGAGCGCGTCGAACGCTGCAAAGGGTGCGTGGCCCCAGGCGCCGAGACCAGAGGGCGGGCTCGCCTGTGGGCGCCGCGGATTGAGGCAGGAAGGGGTCAGGGCGGCCGAGTGAGGGCCGCCCTGGGTGACGATGCGCAGTGGATCTGCGCATCGCAGGAGCGTAGGGACGGGCTCAGGGGATGAGGTGGGCCAGTTCGCGCCACTCGGCCCGAGGCACGGGGGAGGAGGCGCCGACCACGTGCAGGCAGACGTGGTCGGCACCCGCCTGGTGGTGCGCGCGGATGCGCCTGTTGATCGCATCGGGGTCGCCCCAGGCGACGACGCTGTCGATGAGCCGGTCGCTGCCGCCGCCGGTCAGGTCGTCCTCCGTGAAACCCTGGCGGAGCATGTTGCGGGCGTAGTGGTCCATGCCGAGGAACATGCCGAGGAAGCCGCGCGCCGCGGTGCGCGCCGTGTCGGGGTCGGTCTCCAGCACGACAGCCTGGTACGGGGCCAGGATCGGGCCGGCACCGAGCAGGTCTCGGGTTGCCGCGGACTGCTCAGGGGTGATCATGAACGGGTGCACGCCTGCGGTGCGCTGCCCGGCCAGCTGGACCAACTTCGGCCCCAGGGCGGCCATCAGTCGCAGGTCGGCCGGTACCGGATCGGGGGCCTGTTCGAGCTGGTCGAGGTAGGCACCCATGTCCGCGAGCGGCCGGTAGGGGCGTCCGACCGCGTGCGCCGCGGCCGGGTCACTCACCCCGAGGCCGAGGAGCAGACGGCCGTCGTGGTCGCGGTGCAGCCTGGTGTGGCCGGCGGCCATTTCGGCGGCGTCGTGCCGCCAGATGCTCAGCACCCCGACCGCGACCTTGGTCGCGCGGGTGGCCTTCAGGAGCCGTTCGGAATCGCCGATGATGTCCCCGCCCCCCAGGCCGGGAATCCACAGCGCGCCGTAGCCCAGCTCGTCGAGTTCGGCTGCGGCTTCCCGGATCTCTCCCGGGTCTGCCATGCGTAGCTCGGTGCTCCAGATGCCTACTCGACCAAGTGTCATCGTGTCTTCCCTGCTTGTGCTCGCACGGCCGCGCCGCGCGGGATCGGACGCCGCGGTGCGAGCGCCATGGGCGGCGGGCCGGCGGCTGTTGAAGAGGCTGTGGAAGAGGGGGGACGCCTTCCCGTCACCACGGGCGGTAGGTGATGGCGGGAAGGCGGCCGCTTCAGGCCGGGCAGCCTGACCGGTGGTGGATCAGATCTGGTTGATGCCGCCGTCGACGAAGAGCTCGATGCCGGTGATGAAGGTGCTCTGGTCCGAGGCGAGGAAGACCGCCGCGGAGGCGACCTCGTCGGGGCGGCCCATGCGGGCGAGAGGCACCTGGCTGGCCAGGAAGCCCTTGAGCTGTGCCGCCTGCTCGGCGTCGGGGGCCAGGCCGTCGATACCGGGGGTGTCGATGGGGCCGGGGCTGATGGTGTTGACACGGATCGTGCGGCCCTTGAGCTCGTTGGCCCAGGTGCGGGCGAAGGAGCGCACGGCGGCCTTGGAAGCGCCGTACACGCCGAAGGCCTCGTTGCCGACGGAAGCCGCGGTGGAGCCGGTGAGGATCACCGAGGCGCCCTCGTTCAGCAGCGGCAGCGCCTTCTGGACGGTGAAGAGCATGCCCTTGACGTTGTTGCCGAAGGTCTCGTCGAAGTGCTGCTCGGTGACCTGCTCCAGCGTGGAGAAGCCGCCGCCGCCGGCGTTGGCGAACAGCACGTCGATACGGCGGCCCTGCTGCTCCACTGCCGCGTAGAGACGGTCGAGGCCGGCCAGGTCGGAGACGTCGCTCTGAATGCCGGTGACGCCCGCGCCGATGGACTCGACCGCTGCGTCGAGCGCTTCCTTGCGGCGTCCGGTGATGAACACGTATGCGCCCTCGGCGGCGAACCGCTGCGCGGTGGCCAGACCGATGCCGCTGGTGCCACCGGTGACGATGGCCGTCTTGCCGTCAAGCTGTCCCATGATTTTTTCCCAATCAATTCTGATGCTGCTGTGGTGATGGCGATCCGTCTCAGGCTCGGAGAGCCCGGGCGGAGCCAGAGGGGCTGCAGTGTTGTAACAAGAACTGTTACGACAAATTCCCGAACCATGACGCTGTTTTGTATCGACTGATAAAAAACTAACTCCGCCCCTCTGGGGTGTCAAGCGCCCTGGCTGCCCCTCGGGTGTCGAGGTGGCGCGGGGCTCGCCCCTTTGCGGATGGTGGATCCGGGCCGCCCGACGACCGGGAAGGGGTGCGGTCGGCGTCCGGCGGTGCGGGCCCGCAGTCCGTGCGACCCTGAGTGTTATGTATCGCTCACTAAGAAACTAGGGTTGACCGAGAAGGGCTGTCAAGCGGTAACATAGTGACCACTACAGATGTGTCGCGAACCACGAACAGGCACCCAGGAGGCCCTCATGGCAGGAGGACGACCACGCGCCTTCGACGCCGACCAGGCGCTCGACCGTGCGATGGAGGTCTTCTGGCGCCAAGGCTTCGAGGGCACCTCGATCTCGGACCTCACCAACGCCATGGGGATCAACCCGCCGAGCCTGTACGCCACCTTCGGCAACAAGCAGGAACTGTTCCGCAAGGTGCTCGACCGCTACGCCGAAGGGCCCGCCCACTACATCCAGGAAGCCTTCTCGCAGCCCACCGCCCGCACCATCGTCGAGCAGCTGCTTCACGGTGCGGCAGACGCCACCACCGACCCCCGGTACCCGAGCGGCTGCATGACCGTTCAGGGCGGCCTGGCCTGCGCCCCTGCCAGTCAGGCGGCTCAGGAGGAACTGGCCGCGCGTCGGAAAGCCGGCGAAGTCGCGCTGCACCACCGGCTGGAGCTGGCCCAGTCTTGCGGTGAGTTGCCACCCGGCAGCGACCCCGCCGGACTCGCCGCGTACTTCAGTACCGTCTACCAGGGCATCGCCGTCCAGGCCGCCGGCGGAGCCAGCCGCGAGCGGCTGCACGAGATCGTGGATCTCGCCCTCCAGGCCTGGCCCCAGCCCGAGGAGTGAACCCGGCCAGTCGGCCGCGCAGCGCACAGAAGCCGTGACCGCTTGGGTGTCACACCTGCTGCTGGCCTCCGTCGACGAACAACTCCACCCCGGTGATGAAACTGCTGTGATCCGAGGCGAGGAAGACGACGGCGTCAGCGACCTCCTCGGGCCGCCCCATGCGACCGAGCGGCACCGTGCCGATCAGGGACCTCTTCAGCTGACGGGCCTGCTCGTCATCGGGTGCCAACCCGCTGATCCCGGGGGTGTCGATGGGTCCAGGGCTGACGGTGTTCACCCGGATCGCCCGCCCCTTGAGTTCGTTGGCCCAAGTCCGCGCGAAGGAACGCACGGCCGCCTTTGAGGCGCTGTAGACCCCGAACGCCTCTTCCCCGCCGCTGCCTGCCGTCGAGCCGGTGAGTATGACCGAGGCTCCGTCGTTCAGCAGCGGGAGAGCCTTCTGCACGGTGAAGAGCATCCCCTTGACGTTCGCCCCGAAGGTGTCGTCGAAGTGCTTCTCGGTGACGTCTTCCAGACGACAGAACTCGCCCCCGCCGGCATTCGCGAAGAGGATGTCGATGCGCCTGCCGTGGCCCGTGACCGTCTCGAACAACCGGTCCAGGTCGGTCATCACCGCGATGTCGCCGCGCACACCAGTGGCACTGTCCGGGCCGACGGCCGCCACCGCGTCGTCGACTCCGGACTCTCGGCGACCGGTGAGGAAGACGTAGGCGCCCTCCTCCGCGAGACGCTTGGCGGTTGCGAGCCCGATGCCGCTGGTCGCGCCGGTGACAACAGCCGTTCTTCCTTCGAGCTGCCCCATGAAGGCCTCCAGGGATCGTTGCCAGAAGTATCCGCTGGCCGCTTGGCAGTCGCATGGGCAGGCGGCATGCGCGGAGTGGTCGAGATGGTGTCGAGAGACTCGGTGGGCCCAGGCGCCGTGCCGACCTCCCGCCCCTGTTTGGGACGTACCGACGAAAACTCGTACGGTTGCACCGAGGATGGGGTGAGCATGAGTGCTAACAGCAGGCTGACTGTTGCGGCCCACGTACTGGCCTGGATGGAGCTCAACCGGCGTCTGGGGCGGGACGTGGTGACCTCGCACCAGATCGCCGAAAGCGTCAACACCAACCCGGTCGTCATCAGGCGATCCTTGGGGGATCTGCGCAAGGCGGGACTGGTCGAGTCCCGACGGGGGCCCGGAGCCGGCTGGTCACTGCTCGGCGACCCTGCGAAGATCACCCTCTTCGATGTGTACCAGGCCGTCGAAGCAGGCCCCGTACTGGGAATGCACCACACTCTTCCCAACCAGTCCTGCCCGGTCGGCTTCGGAATCCAGCCCGCACTACAGCGCGTCTACGAGGGCTTGGAAGGCGCGGTACGCGCTCAGCTGGAACTGACCACCATCGCTGACGTTCTCACTGACGTTCTTGCCCAGCAGAGCCGTGCCGGAGCACCCGGTGTGACTCCTCTCGACCTCACCTCCCCATCGTGACGAAGCGTGCGGACCCCCGCGACAGCCTTGGCCATCGACCTGGCGCCGACTGATGGTCGTCATGGCGATCCCATGACGACGGCGATCACACTGTGGCCGCGTCTGGGCACGGCGACTTGCACCCGACGGTCTCACCAGGTGGAGACACCGTCGCCGGCGAGCGCCGCTTGCCGGCGGATGCGTTGCCTCAGCCGCCAGGGCGCGCCACATTGGGAACAGGCTGCGCACCCCCCGGTGCGGGTCGGCGGAAGACTTCCGCCACAGTGATGTTCACGATCGTCACCACCGCCATGACCAGCGCCCCGACCGGATGACCGATCCCGTACCACGCCAGTGCGCCGCCGCCCAGCACCAGCACCTTCACGATCAGGACGCCAGGCAGCGGCGGACGCAAGGGCGCCCGGGGTGCGGCGAACAGCCACCACAGCACCGCGGCGACGGCCGGCGCGCCGAGACCGAGGAGCACGTTGGCTGCCGCGCTGCCGCTCGCGGTGAATCCCCACCAGCACAGCAGCCCCAGCGCGGCGATCTCGATCAGGAAAGCCAGCAGCTCGTTCGCCAGGTACCAAGAGCGTTCATCGATGATTGCCGAACCCCGCTTGCCATTGCCCGTCATGCAACCCCTCCCCGGTTGACGCCCTGCGTGCGCTGAGATCTGAATACCAGGCCGTCCCGGCCTCCGTCCCCGTTCTTTGCCGGGGCGGGCTGTCTGCGCGGCGTCTGGTTCTCGGCTGCTTGCCGTCACCTTGCCGGTGCGGTGGGGCTCCGCCTCACTTCAGGGTCGGTGCGCCTGCGAGGCTCCGCTTGACCTGCCTCGTGGTGTCGTCGGCGAGGATCTCGGGCAGCCCCGTCTCGATTCCGTGCAGGGCCTGGGCGGCGATGTCGGCCGGGTCGGACTTCATATCGGTGGGAGCGCTCGCGGCCATGTCGGTGTCCATGAATCCGACGTACAGCCCCGAGACGGTGATACCCAGGGGAGCCAGCTCCTCGCGGGTCGCGTCCGTCAGGGCCCAGGCCGCGGCCTTGGAGGCGGCGTAGGAGCCGAGCTGGGCGGGGTGCAGCCAGGACAGGACGGACAGGACGTTGAGTATCGCGCCGCCGCCGTTGGAGGCGATGACCGGGGCGAAGGCCCGGGTCGCGGTGAGCGGGCCGTAGAAGTTGGTCTCCATCTCCAGTCGTACGGCGTCCAGGTCGCCGGTCATCAGCGACGAGCCGGTGGAGATGCCCGCGTTGTTGATCAGTAGCGAAACGTCCGAGGCGACATCGACCGCGGCCCGTATCGACGACGGGTCCGTCACGTCCAGAGCCAGCGGGGTCACGCCCGGCAGGTCCACGGTCTCCGGGCGGCGGGCGGCCGCGTACACCTTCGCCCCGCGCTCCACGAGCTGGCCGGCAAGGTGCCGCCCGAGCCCTCGGTTGGCACCGGTGACCACTGCGACCGCGTTCTTAAGCTCCATGCTGCTCTCCTGATCCGTGCGGCCTTGAGCGGCCCGTCCTACTTAGATGACACTAATAATCTAAACACAGGGCTACGATAGATGCCACTCGACATCCATAAGGGAGGTGGCCGATGGGCCGCGTATCTCAGGCGCAGGCGCAGGAGAACCGCCGACGGGTCGTGGAAACCGCCTCCCGGCTGTTGCGGGAACAGGGCACCCAGGTCAGCGTCGCCGACCTGATGAAGGCGGCCGGGATGACCCACGGCGGCTTCTACAAGCAGTTCGCCTCGAAGGAGGCCCTGATCGACGAGGCCACCGCCTTCGCCTTCGCCGAGCTCGCCCGGCATCACCTCGACGGGCTCGCCCGGCACACCGGACAGCGCGAGGCGGCCCGGAAGGCGGCCATCGACACCTATCTCTCCGTGGAGCACCGGGACGACGCCGCCGGAGGATGCCCCGCGGCAGCCCTCGCCACCGACATCGCACGCAACTCCGGCAATGACGAGGCCCGCCGCACGTATACCGGGGGCGTGGCCGACTTCGCCGAGTTCCTCACCCCCGAGGACACCGACGGTGCCGGAAACGCGGAGGGCATCACCCGCCTGTGCACCATGGTCGGCGCCCTCGTCCTGGCCCGCGCCACCAAGGGCTCCCCACTCTCCGAGGAGATCCTCACCACCGTGCACACAGCACTGACGGCAGCCGACCAAGACAGCGAATCCAGCCAGGCAGGCAGCTGACGATCTGCCCTCACGCGCAGGCGGGCCTGAGTTCCTGACCCGCGGGCCGACTCTGTTCTCTGAGGAGGATGTACGAGGGCGTTGCGGCCTGGCGAGCCGGGTACAGCGACACGGCCGAGCGGCGGCGGGGTCAGCCCGAGCCGGTCGACGAACTAGGCCCGCCGCCCGGGCAGATCGTCCATGACGGCCGCCTCGAGCCACACGGCATGTCGGGCAGCCCTGGAATCGTCGTGGAGCAAACCGAGCAGCCGAGCAGGGAGGGCGGGGGAGTCATCGGGCAACGTGGAGCAACAGGGCGGCAGTGCCACGGCTGGGCTCGGCTACGCTCAGCCCGTCGGCCCGGACCCGACAGCCGGGATGCCGGCCGTCAGGCCGTGGACTTCTGTCGTGGGACGCTCACCGCCGGCCGCGACGGGCGTTACCCAGTGCCCACTTGGCCATCTTCCTATCCTGCGGATCGGGTGCACCGAGGCTGAGCGCGCGGAGCGCGTCCAGGCCGCTGCCGTCGCGCACGTGCTTGCGCTCCACGGCCGCCATGGCTATAGCGGCGTGCACGCGCGCGGTGCCGGGCAGATCCGGGTCGTAAACGATCCGGGAGAGGTCCGTCAGCAGATCCTCGTAGTGCTTCAAGTCATGCCAATGATCGGCGGCCCCGGCCCCAAAAGTCAGTTCCGACGACTCTCTGTGGCGGGGAATCAGTAGGCGTAGCGGCGCTTTGGCCACCTCGGCGAGAGCTTCCGCGCCGCGCTCGTCGCCGCACCTGATGAGCAGCTCAATGGCTCCGACACGGGACCACCCCATTGCCCGAGGGTCCATGGCTCCCTTGGCGAGTACGTCGGCGGCGTCTTTCACCACGTCCGGCTCGACGTGGGTCCCCAGCAGGTGCTGCCGGATCACGAAGGCGCTGCCGCCGACACCGGCAAGGGCGGTGATCCGTCGAAGATGGGCGGCGCGGTCGACGTCTCCCCGGGCCGCGCAGTCGAGCAGGAAACCGGTGTATGAGTCGCCTTCCGGCCGGTCGTACGACTGCCAGTCGGCCAGTCGCAGTCGGACGCTCTGCAGCCGGCCGGTCTTCAGGACAGCGCGGACGGTTCTGGCGAGTGCCGGCGGATCGCTCGCGAGGTGCCGTACTGCCAGGTATTCCGCAAGGGTGTGATGGAGGAACACCAACTGTCCTGCCTGTTCCGTCACTAGGCCGGTGCCCAGCATGATGTCCCGTAGCACCGCCTCCCACAGCGGCGGCGGCACCCACGGCGGGCAGGGCTCCTCCCGGCCGGCCTGAGGGCCCGCGCCCTTGGACACCCGGCGTACGGCCATCTCACCGATGCGTCGCTGCGCCTGCGAGATGGCATGCTCGGTGAGACCGCCGCCACAGTCCCTCAGTGCTGTCCGCACCCGCTCGTGCAGGCCCGCTGCGACCTGCTGCGTGTACAACAGGTCGGTGAACCACTGGTACAGAGCGCCACGGGAGCCGGGGCGTCGGGTAACGCCCACCGCGGACGGGTGGCCTTCCTCCGGAGCCGGAGCGGTCCCGTTGTTCTGCAGGGGTACCTGGCACAGGTGGCAGAGGATCGTGGCCATGAGGGGAACCCGCACCATGGCCGCATAGTTCGATTGTTCCGTCAGGGCGAGCAGGTCCTCCGCACGCGCTTCCGGTGAGGGTACGTTCCGACTCTCGAACCAGTCGACGGCGAAGCTCCGCAGCTCCGTACGGTCGAAGGGCTGGAGTTCACGGCGGTCCACCCTGTCACCCAGGCGTTCCCACTCCCAGCCCGGCAGGGGACGGCTCGTCGCGACGAACTGGTGTACAGGAGCGTCGTCTTCCGTCAAGGCGCGCAGACGATCCAGGACCACCCCCCGCTGGACGGGGTCGATGATCTCGTCCAGTGCGTCGATCAGGAGTAGCCAGTGCGCTTCGGGACGGGGGCGGGAGGCGAAGAGCACGACTGTGTTCGGATCCGGATCGGCGGCCGTGCTCGGATACAGCTCGCAGAGGCGACCCAGATCGGTTTCCACGTGGCAGGCGATCGCGAGGGGCAGCGGGTGATTGTTGGCCAGTGCACGGGCCGGCAGCAGAACGGGCACGGGAGTTGCGGCCTCCGGTGCCCGTAGCCCTTCCAGCAGCACCGCTTGCAGCAGACTGGACTTGCCGCCGCCGGGGCCGGCCAGCACCAGGCAGTTGCCGCCGCTCAGCACGGTCGACGGGTGAAGGACAGCGCCATTGGTGATCCGTTTCGTGGCCGGGTCATCCCGGTCTGCGCACGTGTCCGGAACCGGATTCGCGGGCCGGGAGGCGAAGCCGACATTGCGCTGGGGCAGGTAGACCTTGGAGAAGGTCGGCACCGGCCAGCGGGCGAGCCCCGGAGCGGGGTGCCGGTCGGCGACCAGGCCGGCTTTGCGTAGGTAGGCGAGCAGCAACTCCGCCGACTTCGTTGGAGGGGCGCTGAGTTCTCTCAGGAGGGCCACTGCGGCGTGGGCCGCCTTGTGAGCGGCGACCGACTGGCTCCCTGCGGCGTCCCGTTCGTGTTTGTGTGCGTCGGCGTTGTCGCTGATGCCCCGGATGATCAGGACGCCGAGCGTTCCGGTGAGGTGGGCCGCCTGCATGACGCCGGCGCCCTCCATCTCGATGGCGACGGCGTCGTTGTAGTGCTCGTTGAGGTGGCGTGCGATCGCGGAGGCGGAGTCGGCGAGGACGACGTCTCCGACGGCGATCGGCTTGAAGTGGGCCTTGCCGCGCAGGGCGTGCCGGGCGGCCTGTTCGAGCCGGTGGGAGGCGGGCCAGGCTTGGGGGCGTACGAGGAATCCCTGAGTGGTCTGTTTGCCGCCGTGGACGCCGTACACCTTGGTGGCGACCACGACGTCCCCGACCTTGATGTCGTCCTTGAGCCCGCCCGCGACGCCGACGAAGAGCAGGGCCTGTGGGTCCAGCCAGGTGTGGAAGCGCTCGGTGAGGGCGGCGGCGGTCAGAGTGCCCTCGCCGATCTCGGCGATCGCCACGTACCAGGGGGTCCCGGCGAGCCGGCCGCGCTCGGCTCGGGTGCCGGAGGGATGGACAAGTGTCTCGACGTCGATGAGGTGGGCCCGTACCGCCTCATACTCGAGAGGCAGTGCCGTGAGGATCACGACGGTCGGTCGCGGCTGTGCCCCGGCTTCGAACACCCCGCGACGAGTGTCCGGTTGCGCCCGAGTCATCCGCCCTCACCCCTTGGTGCGTGCCTACCGAAGGCCGGGAGTGAACCGGGGGCGAGCCGGACCCGTAACGCGCGCTTCTTGACCGTCACGGGCTTCAACCCGCCGCCGGGTAGGACTCGTTGCTCGACCAGCTTGTCCACCCCTACCGGCAATCGCCCCACGAACAGGCATATTGCCGGACAGCCCGGATCGGCACAGCCGAAAGCCCCAAAAGACCAACGGTCAAGGCGCCCCCGTCATTTCCGTCGGGAAGCCGTCCGCGCCGAGTGACGAACGGAGCGTGGTGGCCGTCGCAGAGCTTGTCGCGCCACTGCCGTCGCCCGTCGTCGGGTGCGGGTGGTCGTCACTCACTTTCGGGTGTCGGCTGGGCGGCTGAGCGGGGCTGCGGAGCGGCGTTCGCGGCGGTGGGACGGCTTGGCGAGGGGCCAAAAGGTGAATTTCGGGTGTTGATGGAGGATGAAGGCGAGAGTCACGGAAATATGGGCGATGTGTAACAACGCTCATGTACCGCGCGTGCTCGGCGTGCCGGTGGGGAGGGTGGGGTGTGCGGCCAGCCGGCCGTTCACCGCCTTCGCGTCAACCCTGCTCACGGCCTGTGGCCGCGGGAGGATGGCGCCCTGCCCTTCAGGGAGAGCCAGTGCGCATTTCCGCTTTCGCGCCCGGTACCGGCACAACGCCATGGACGTGTCCTGGCCTGCGAGGGGCAGTGCGTGGGCGCTGTGCCCCCTCGGTGACAGCGCTCGACCGGCGAACGCCCGCCACCGGGATGCGGTGTCGGTGACCGATGAGGTGAAGGGCCCGCGCCGCCTCCCAGAGTGTTGGCACCGCCTGAGTCGTGCTCTTTCGGCGACGGTCGGGCTCTTCGTCCCCAATCCACTCTGGAGCCGTCGCCGGCCGGCGGACGACTGTCGCCTCGATGGCGATCGCCGCGACGGCTGGGCGGAAATGGACTGTCCTTGGTGCCGATCACTGTCACGGGGCCAATGGACGGCGGCCGCGCAAGAAGGCCAGGACTGGTAGCGAACCAAGCGCACAGCACACTCGGCGCCGGAGGCGCGAGGCGTGCGAACGAAGCAGAGGCAGAACGGAGCGAGATCATGCAGACCACGACCGCATCAACCGAACGAGTGCGGGACGACGCCGCGGCGGAGGACTTCCTGCTGGCGCCGCCCAAGTCCGCAGACCGCATTGCCTGCCGCGTCGATCCTCGAGACCTGCGGCGCCTCAACCTGTACGCGGTGCTGACCGCCGCCGGCATCGCTCCCTGGCCGGGGGACCGGGAAGTCATCGAGGAGCTCAGCGTACTGCCCGACAGCGTGCACGAAGCCCTGCACCACTGGCTCAGCTCCGGCAGGTGAGGCGCCGGACCCCGCATGACGTGTTGGTGCCGGAGGGCCGGGCGGCACGGCGCCGCCCGGCCCTCGTGGAGGTGTTGGCTCGGCTACTTGCCCGAGGCGTACAGCTGGGAGATCTCGGCACTGCCGAGTGCCCGGTCCCAGACACGCACCTGGTCCACACCGCCCGGCCAGAAGTCGACCTTGCCGCTGTTGAAGCGGGCCCGGCCGACCGAGAGCGGGCCGTCGGACGCCGGGTCCAGGCACTGACTGAACGAGCCCTGCTTCACACCGTCGACGTAGAGCGAGTGCTCGCCCGTCTCGGCGTTCCGCACGCCCACCAGGTGGTACCACTTGCCGGTCTGCGGCGTGAACGTCGACAGGGCGCGCCCACCACTCGTGCTGAACGCGAACTTGTCGGTGTCGCCGGTCTTCTGCAGGAAGAAGGCCGACTGGACCTCCCCGTCCTGGCCGACCGCGGTGCGCCAGCCGTCGAGACGGTCCAGCTTCACCCAGGCCGACACCGTGAAACTGCCGGAGGTGTCGAGGACGGGTCCCGCCGTCTCGGCGTGGTCGTCGACCCCGTCGAACTGGAGGTCCCCACCGGATGTACCGGTGCCCCAGACGGCGCCCTGACGCAGGCTCAGGTCGTGATCACCGGCTGCGTCCTTGGCGACGGTTCCGCTGCCTTCGTCCAGGGGCCAGGCGTTCTTGCCGCTCAGGCCGGGTGTCCCGGGCGGGAACTGCGGCGGCGGGGCGGAGCCGTCGGCGCCCTTGATCACCTTCTCGTTGATGTCCCGCACCTGGTCGAAGTCCATCTTCTTCACCTGCCGGTCGTAGGTGAAGAAGCCGTTGACCTCGTGCTCGACATCGGTGATCTGGGTGTAGACGCTGCCCGAGATGCCGCACTGCCGGGCGGCGGTGAGCAGGTCGCGCTGGTTCTCGACGTAGCGCCTGGTCAGTGTCGCCGCGTCCGGTTCCATCTCGTACGCGCCGCCGTCGCCGAACCACATGTGGCCGGGGACCTCGAGTCCGAAGCCGCCGTGCTCGCCGTCGATGGCCACGCGCCGTCCCTCCGGTACGGGTGACGCGGGCCCCACGTACTGGTGGAAGTCGACGACGTCGCCCTTGCCGGAATCGCCCAGCGAGTTGCAGCAGTTGACCCCGGAGTGGGCGTTGACCAGACGGGTCGGGTCCTGCTTGGCCACGTCGTCCGCGATCCGGCCGGTGGCCTCACGGCTCCATTCGCCCCACCCCTCGTTGAACGGTATCCAGCCGATGATCGAGGTCCAGCCGGCGTGCTGGTCGACCATGGTGTGCAGTTGCCGCTCGAACTCCTGCCGGGCGTCCTCGGGCGGGGTGTTCTCGGCCCGGGACTTCGAGAAGTCGACCTTCATCGACGGCATGTCCTGCCACACCATCAGACCGAGTCTGTCCGCCCAGTAGTACCAGCGGTCGGGCTCGACCTTGATGTGCTTGCGGACGGTGTTGAAGCCGAGCCGCTTGTGCTCGGCCAGGTCGAACCTCAGGCCCGCGTCGGTCGGTGCGGTGTAGATGCCGTCCGGCCAGAAACCCTGGTCGAGCGTGGACAGCAGGAACGTCTGCTTGCCGTTGAGCGTGATGTGCATCCTGCCGTCGGAGCCCTTGGCGGTGCCGATCTCGCGCATCCCGAAGTAGGAGCCCACCTCGTCGACCGGCTTGCCGCCGCGCAGGAGCCGGACCCGCAGGTGGTACAGAAACGGCGAGTCGGGGCTCCACAACTTGGCGTGTGGGACCGGCACCGTGAGCGTCGACCCCGCCGGTCCCGTGACCCTGCCCACGGCCTCGTCGCCGTCGTACGCCGTCGCCTGCACCGTCATGCCGTCCGCGCCGGTGAGGCGCGGCGCGACGGACACAGTGCCGGTGTCCAGATCGGGCGTGGTGCGCAGTGAGTCGATGTGCCCGCTGGACACCGGCTCGATCCAGACGGTCTGCCAGATGCCGGAGTTCGAGGTGTAGAAGATGCCGCGGTCGGCCACGTTGCGCTGCTTGCCGACCGGCTGCCAGGTCTTGTCGGTCTCGTCGGTGACGCCGACCACGACCTCCTGCGGGCCGGTGCCCTTCAGTGCGTCGGTGACGTCCGCGGAGAACGCGTCGTAGCCGCCTCGGTGAGTAGCGACCTGGTGGCCGTTGACCCAGACCGTGGCGTCGTAGTCCACGGCCTGGAAGTTCATGAGGAGTCGCCGGCCGGGCACGGCTGTCCAGTCGCGCGGGACCGTGAAGGTACGGCGATACCACATCCGGTCCTCGTGGCGCTTGATGCCGGACAGCGCTGACTCCACCGGGTACGGCACGAGGATGCGCTCGTCCAGGTCCTTGCCGACGGGGGGCGCGTCACCGGCCTGGGCGCCGGCGAACTGCCACACACCGTTGAGGTTCTGCCAGCGCTTACGCGTCAACTGTGGCCGTGGATACTCCGGGTGGGCGTTGTCCGGGCCGACCTCGTCCGTCCACGGAGTCGTGAGCGGTGGCGTCCTGGGGGTCCAGCCTTGGGCGGCCGCGCCGGAGCCACGGTCAGGACTGGCCGCGGCGGGACCCACGAACAGCGCGCCGACAAGTCCAATGGCCGCCGCCGTCGACGCCAGCACGCGGCAGCGCCGGCGACCGGGACCCAGGGTGTGCCATGGCTTACGTCGTCTCACAGATCCTCCTGTCACTGCGTCTCAGCGAGTACGGCGGAGCGGGCGGCTGTCGCTGCCGCCTGCCCGGCCGGTGGTGCCTGAGCGTCGAGTCCCTGCCGGGGCCAGCGGTGACTTACAACGTTGGAAACGTGTAACCGGAAGCATGACAGCACGCCCTCGGGAGTGTGTCCAGACCTCGTGCGTCACTCGGAGCACGCGATCGAGCTCCGCCAATCACCATGCCGTTGTGGCGGGTTGTGCATCGGAAGCGCAGCGCCCTCGTCGGTCACGCGTGGGGGCGGAGATCGGCTCTCCGTCGGAGCGGCGTCGCCCACGGCCGCGCATTCGTCGGCTGGTGACGAAAGATCGTCGCCCCGTCGGACAGCACCAGCCACCCCTGTCGCAGCGGGGGAGACGCTCTCAGGGACGGCTACGACGGGCCCGAGATGTCGTTGACCAGCACCGCTGCCCCGTCGAACCGCCCCGCCTTCAAGTCCCGCAACGCGTCCGGCGCCTGGGACAGGGGATACGGGTGGGTGGTGGCACGGACCCCGTGGCGCGCAGCCATCGCCAGGAACTCGCGTCCGTCGTCACGGGTGTTGGACGTGACGCTGCGCAACTCCTTCTCGTAGAACAGCTCTCGTTGGTAGTCCAGTGGCGGGGTGTCGGTGAGATGGATGCCCGCCACCGCCAGTACTCCGCCGCGGTCCAGGGCGCGCAGCGCGACGGGGACCAGTTCGCCGGCCGGTGCGAAGAGGATCGCGCTGTCGAGCGGTTCCGGCGGCATGTCGTAGGCGCCTCCGGCGGACGCCGCGCCCAGTTCGAGCGCGAGCCGCTGTGACGCCTCGCCACGTGTGAGAACGTGCACCGTCGCGCCCTGCGCCAGCGCCACCTGGGCGCACAGATGGGCGCTGCCTCCGAACCCGTACAGGCCGAGTCGCCCGCCCGAGGGCAGCGATGCCCGCCGCAGTGCGCGATAGCCGATGATGCCCGCGCACAACAGTGGAGACTGTGCGACATCCTCGACGCCACCGGGCAGCGGATAGGCGAACGCCGCCGGCACGGTCGTGTACTCGGCGTAGCCGCCGTCGGCGTCCCAGCCGGTGTACTGCGAGTCCGGGCAGAGGTTCTCGTTCCCGCGCCGGCAGTACACGCACGTACCGTCCGTGCGCCGCAGCCAGGCGACGCCGACCCGGTCCCCGGCCGCGTACCCGGTGACCGCCTCGCCCATGGCCGCCACCAGACCGACGACCTCGTGACCTGGCGTCACATGGTGCCGGTGCAGCGGCAGATCGCCCTCGACGACGTGGAGATCGGTCCGGCACACGCCACAGGTGCGCACACGCACAAGGAGTTCGTCGGGGCCCGGAACCGGCACGGGCTTCTCGACGAAGCGCAGCGGCGCCGCCTCCACGGGGCCCGGCTCCGCCACCTCCCACGCCCCCATCGTCTCCGACATGTGTCCCGCCATGTGTCACCCCCGTCTCGCCACACGTCGTCGCCTACCGGACCTGGTACCTCTCAGTCTCGTGCGCAGCCGGGAGCAGCGCCACACAGGCGTGCCGTGGCAGGCCGCGCGACACGGTGGACGGATCAGGGCCGTCTACGTCGTCCGGTGCAGTACCACCAGGGTGCTCGCGCAGTCACCGTCCGGAAGGGCCGGGACCGGCAGGCCGTAGCCGATCAGTGTGGCCCCGGACCACTCGACCCCGGTGTCCTCGTCCCGGTACCGGGCCTCGGGGTGCAGGCCGCGCAGCCGCAGCGGAGGGTGGGACGGCCCGAAGGAGGCGCTGCACCGCCAGACGAACACCGCGGCACGGCCGGCCTCGGAGTCGGTGTACTGGACGGCCGTCAGCGCCCCCTCGCCCGGAGCCAGCAGCCGGTCCTGGCGGCCGTGCTGCACCAGCGGACGGACGTCCTTGTACCGCTGGACCAGCCGGGCCGCCTCCTCGAGCTCCGCGGCCGTCCACCGGGTCAGGTCGCCCCCGATGCCGAGGACTCCCGCCATGGCTGAGTGGAAGCGGAAGGCGAGCGGGACCGAGCGCCCCGTCAGCGGGTTGGGGCTGTCGGTCACCCAGGCGGACATGACTCCCGCCGGGTACACCTGGCTGAAGCCGTGCTGGATGGTCAGCCGGTCCACCGCGTCGGTGTTGTCCGAGGTCCAGACCTGGTCGGTGCGGCGGAGCATGCCCAGGTCCGTCCGGCCGCCGCCGCCGGCGCACGCCTCGACGCGCAGCGCGGGGAAGGCGGCTCTCAGCCGGTCGAGCAGCCGGTACACCCCGCGGGCATGCTCGATGTACACCTGCCGGGCGGGCCGGCCGCCGTGGCCGCCCGCCTCCGTGAACGAGCGGTTGAAGTCCCACTTGAGGAAGTCCACGCCGTTGTCGGCGACCAGAGCGTGCAGCCACCCGTAGGCCCAGTCGGTCACCTCCGGCCGGGAGAAGTCCAGCACCAGCTGGTTGCGCAGCTCGGTGGCGTCACGGTCGGGGAGGTGCAGCACCCAGTCGGGGTGGGCGCGGAACAGGTCGCTGTCGGTGTTGACCATCTCCGGCTCCACCCACACGCCGAACGACATGCCCAGCCGGTGCACCTCGTCGGCCAGGGGTCGCAGTCCGCGGGGGAACCGCCGCCGGTGCGGGGTCCAGTCGCCGAGTCCCGCGCGGTCGTCGTCCCTGGCGCCGAACCAGCCGTCGTCGACCACGAACATTTCCGCGCCCAGTGACGCGGCGCGGCGGGCCAGCGCGAGCTGGTTGTCCTCGTCCACCTCGAAGGAGGTGGCCTCCCACGAGTTGTAGAGCACCGGCCGGAGTTCGTCCGGGTGCGGCAGGACGTGCCGCCGTACGTAGGTGTGCAGGGCACGGCTGACGCCGCCGAAGCCGCCCGCGGCGTACACCGCCACGCTGACGGGGGAGACGTACCGCTGACCGGGTGCGAGGGGGATCTCGACACCCTCGTGTCCCTCCGAGGCTACGACACCGGCACGGCGGGCCGCGGTGCGCTGGACCGTCAGTCGCCAACTGCCGCTGGTGGCGAGTGCCGTGGCCCACACCTCGCCGTGTTCCTCGTCGGCGTGCCCGGCGTCGAGCACGACCCACGGGCTGGCGTGGTGGCCGGTGTGGCCGCGCCGAGTGGTCAGCGTGGTCTCCCCGACCGCCAGCGTCGTCCGCTCCAGACGGTTCTCGGCTGACCATCCGCCGTGGACGCATGACAGCCGCCAGCCGGGCCGCTGAGGCAGCGGCCAGTGGGCGGAGGAATACCGCGTCAGGTGCAGCGGCTCCGCGTCCGGTTCGGCGGTGTGGGTGAGTTCCGTCCAGCGTTCGATCACGTCCCCGCCGGGCGGCACCCGGTAGTGCAGCTCCCAGGCCAGGGGCCGGGATCGGTCGCGCAGTGCGACCACCAGGTGGTTGCCGTCGGCGATCCGGACGTCCTCGACGCGGGGTTCGAGGGGGCTGCTGCCGTCGGCGAACCGGACCTCCAGGGCCGGGACGCCGAACCGGGCGCCCCCTTCTACGGGGTACTCCTCGACTCCGTCGTGGCGTCCCTCGAAACTGTTGTCGTGGCCGGCCCACACCGGCAGCGCCGCCGCGTCGGCCGGGGGGACGGGAGCCCCCCAGTGGACGTGACGCACAGTGCCCTCCGCGCGGTCCACCCGCAGGACGTAGCAGGAGGCGTCGGTGCGCAGCACCACCGTGCCGCTGGGTTCGTCGAACTCCACGCTTGCGGGCGGTGCTGGTGAGGACACGGGGGCGGGCATGAGGACACTCCTCGGTGACGGACGGGGGACGCGGCGGGTGTCGGCGCGCTGTTCAGGAACGCGGCTGGGCGGGACCCTCGCGGACGACGGCCACGCCTCCCGCGGGGATCTCCGTGAAGGAGCCGTCACCGGCGGCGTCGAGGAGACCGGTCCCCTCGACCAGGACCTTGACGGGATCCTCGCCGTGGTTGACGAGGAAGAGGTAGGAGCCGTCCGGGCCGGACCGGCGGACCGCCTCGACCCCGTCGGGTACGTCGGCGACGGGCCGCAGTCCGGCCTCCTCGCCGATTCGCCGGACGAGCTCCCGCAGCGTCGCCCCTGACGCCCGGGTGGCCACGTACCAGCTCGTCCCCGCGCCGTAGGTGTGCCGGGTGAGCGCGGGACCACCTGCGGCCGGACCGCCGTCGGAGCCGTTCGCGAAGCGCAGCACCGGTGCGCAGCCGCGCGGCTCGACGCGTTCGGCCCACTGCCCGGCCGTCGAGCCGTCGCTGAGGGAGACGGTGTCACCGGGGCGCAGCGGCAGGTATTCGTCGATCCGCAGTCCGAGTACCTCTCGCAGTGCGCCCGGGTAGCCGCCGAGGTGGACTCGGTCATGGGCGTCGACGACTCCGCTGAAGCAGCCGACCGCGAGGTGCCCTCCGTCGCGCACGTACCCGGTGAGGGCGT
Organism: Streptomyces sp. NPDC002386; assembly: GCF_053593175.1. Classification (NCBI taxonomy): domain Bacteria; kingdom Bacillati; phylum Actinomycetota; class Actinomycetes; order Kitasatosporales; family Streptomycetaceae; genus Streptomyces; species Streptomyces sp. NPDC002386. The sequence continues at coordinate 37,428 of NZ_JBSFBX010000024.1, read as the reverse complement.
CGGCGTGCTCGTCGGCCAGCAGATAGAGGTTGGGCGCGACGACGGCCTTGTAGGACGTGAGGTCGGCACCGGGCGCGACCACGTCGCAGGTGATGTTCAGCCGCCACAGGGCCTCGTACCAGTCACGGACCGTGTCGAGGTAGCGCATGGGTCCGCAGGGGCGGGCGTCCATTTCCAGCGCCCACCAGTTGTGCCAGTCGAAGAGCAGCGCGACGTCCGCCTCGACCCGGGTCCCCGTCACCTCGCCGAGGGCGGCCAGGTCCGCGCCGAGGCCGCGCACCTCTCTCCAGATCCGGGTGTCCGTGCCGCCGTGCGGGAGCATCGCGGAGTGCCACTTCTCGGCGCCCGCCCGGGACTGCCGCCACTGGAAGAACATGACGCCGTCGGCGCCGCGGGCGAGGTGCGTGAGGCTGTTGCGGCGCATCTCCCCCGGCTGCTTGGCCACGTTGACGGGCTGCCAGTTGACGGCGGAGGTGGAGTGCTCCATGAGCAGCCACGGGCGTCCGCCGGCCATGCCCCGCGCGAGGTCCGCGTTCAGCGCCAGGTCGATGTGGCCGTCCGGGTCGGCCGCGGGCAGATAGTGGTCCAGGGAGACGAGGTCGCAGTCCGCGGCGAAGGAGTGGGCGTCCACCTTCTTCTCCAGCGTACCCAGGTGATTGGTGGTCAGCGGGATGCCGGGCGCGAGGCGCCGCAGCAGGGCGGCCTCGGCACGGTGGCGTGCCAGGAGCGCGTCGGAGGAGAAGCGGCGGTAGTCCAGGTCCTGCCCGGGATTGCGGAAGGCGGTCGTGTCCCGCGGCGGGTCGATCTCCTCCCAGTCGCCGTAGCGTTGGCCCCAGAAGTCGGTGCCCCACACCTCGTTGAGGGTGTCCAGGGTGGTGTAGCGCTCCCGCAGCCACCGCCGGAACGCGGCGGCGCTGGTGTCGCAGTAGCACAGGGCGTTGTGGTTGCCGAACTCGTTGTGCACGTGCCACAGGACGACGGCGGGGTGGCTCGCGTACCGCTCGGCCAGCGCGGTGACGAGGGCGTCGGCGGCCTCGGCGTAGGCAGGGTGGCTCGGGCAGAAGACCTGGCGGCTGCCGTGGGCGAGCCGGGTGCCGGAGGCGGTGACCGGCCGGGCGTCCGGGTGCAGGTGCGTGAACCACGGGGGCGGGGCCGCGGTCGCGGTGGCGAGGTCCACGGCGATGCCGTTGGCGTGGAGCAGGTCGAGCACCTCGTCCAGCAGACCGAAGTCGTAGGTGCCGGGGCGCGGCTGGATGCGCGACCAGGAGAAGACGCCGACGGTGACGAGGTTGACGCCCGCTTCCCGCATGAGGCGGACGTCCTCCTGCCATACGTGCCTCGGCCATTGTTCGGGGTTGTAGTCCCCGCCGTAGGCGATGGAGCCCAGCTTGCGGGTGAGCGCGGTCAGGGGGTGGACGGTCGGCGGGTGGTCCGGGGTGCGGGTCACGACTTCACCGCCCCTGCGGCGAGGCCGGCCCGCCAGTAGCGCTGCAGGAGCAGGAAGGTGAGCACGATGGGTACGACCGAGATCAGGGCACCCACGATGGTCAGGGTCTGGAGCTGGGGCAGCCGGCTGGTCTGCGACTGCCACGTGAACAGGCCGAGGGTCACGGGGTAGAGATCGTCGTCCTGGAGCATGACCAGGGGCAGCAGGAAGTTGTTCCAGATGACGACGAACTGGAACAGGAAGACGGTCACCAGTGCCGGGGACATCAGGCGCAGGGCGATGGTGCGGAAGATGCGCAGTTCGCCGGCGCCGTCCATGCGGGCCGCCTCGATCACCTCGTCCGGCACCGAGGCCGTGGCGAAGATCCGGGCGAGGTAGACACCGAAGGGGCTGACGATGCTGGGGAGGAACACCGACCAGAAGGTGTTGGTGGCGTTCACCTGGGCGAACAGCAGGAACAGCGGCAGGGCGAGGGCGCTCGCGGGCACCAGGACCCCGCCGAGAACGACGGAGAACACCGCCTCGCGCCCCCGGAACTCGTACTTGGCCAGGGCGTACCCGGCAGCCGCGGCCAGCGTGGTGGCGACCGCCGAGCCAGCTCCGGCGTAGAGCAGGCTGTTGAGCAGCCAGCGGGCGAAGACGCCGTCCTGCTGCGCGAACAGCGCGGCGAGGTTGTCACCGAGGTGCCAGTGCGCGGGCAGCAGTCCGGGGGTGGAGACGAGGTCGCCCTGGCTCTTGGTGGAGGAGACGAGCAGCCAGTAGACCGGCAGCAGCATGTAGCAGGCGGCCAGGACCATGAAGGCCACCGCGGCCACTACGGAGAGCCGCCCGGGAGCGCCCCGGCCCCGCTTGGTGGTGGCGTGGGCTCCTTCGACGCGGGTGAGGATGCTCATCCCTGCCTCCTGGAGGTCAGGCGCAGAAACGCGAACGACAGCAGAAAGGTCACGACGGCGAGCAGGACCGACAGGGCGGCCGCCTCGCTGTAGTTGTCGCCCGACGCCAGCGAGTAGGCCGCCAGGTTGGGCGTGTAGGTACTGGTGACGCTGGTGGAGATGGTCCGGAAGACCTGGGGCTCGGTGAACAGCTGGAAGGTGCCGATGATGGAGAACACCCCGGTGAGCACGAGTGCCGGGCGGATCATCGGGATCTTGATCCGGGTGACGATCGTCCAGCCGCCCGCTCCGTCGACGCGGGCCGCCTCGCCGATGTCGGCCGGGAGGGCCTGCAGGGCCGAGTAGAGGATGAGCATGTTGTAGCCGGTGTAGGTCCAGGTCACCACGTTGCCGATGGAGAACAGGATGAGGTGGGAGCCGAGCAGGTCGACCTGCGCGCCGGCCGACCTCAGCATCTCCACGATCGGCGAGAGCCGGGGGTCGTAGAGGAAGGCCCACATCACTGCCGCGACGACGCCGGGAATGCCGTACGGGACGAAGTACACCAGGCGGAAGAAGCGCCTGAGCCGGGCCACGGTGGAGTCCAGCAGCAGGGCCAGGACCAGCGCGAGCAGCAGCATGACCGGTATCTGCACCAGTGCGAACACACCGACGCGCACGACGCTGTCGCCGAAGAAGGGCTCGTGCACGACGTCGGCGTACTGCTCGAAGCCGGCGAACACCGAGTGGGTGTGCCCGAAGGTGCCGCCCGTGCGCTCGGTCTTGTGCAGGCTCTGCCAGAAGGCGTATCCGACCGGCACCAGGGTGAACAGGACGAACGGGATGAGGAAGGGCAGGAGGAAGGCGTAGGGGGCGAGGGCCTGGCGCGCGGGTCTGCGGCGCGCCCGGGGAGGGGCGGTGGTGGTCACGAGAGGGCCTTCGGCAGGGAGGGGACCGCCCCCGCCGCGGTGGGGGCGGCGGGGACGCTCCGGGGTGGGGACGACCGGGTCAGCCGGTCACGTCGAGGGACTGCTTGCGCAGCGACTCCACGCTCTGGGACTGGGTCTGCTTCAGTACGTCGGCCAGCGTGCCCTTGCCGCCGACGGCGCCCGCGGTGCCGTCGCTGATGAAGCGATAGGTGTCGGTCATCGTCGGCCCCCAGGTGAAGCCGTTGTCCACGTTGGCCGATGCCTTGGCGAAGACGTCGAAGATCCGCTGCTTGCCGTAGAAGTCGACCGGCTGCTTCAGCGCCGGGAGGTCAAGGCCCCCCTTCGCGGCCGGATAGAGCCCACCCTCACGGTTGAGGATCTCCAGTGCCTTGGGGTCACTGTTGAGCCACAGCGCGAATTGGGCGGCCTCCGCGGGGTGCTTGCTGCCGGAGAGCACGGCCGTGGTCGAGCCGCCCCAGTTGCCGGCCTGCTGGTCGCCCGGGTGCCACTGCGGCATGGGGGCCACCGCCCACTTGCCCGCCGTGGACTTGGCGTTGTCGCGGATGGTGCTGTAGCCCCAGGCCGCGCTGATCCAGGTGACGACCTCGCCGTCGTTCCAGGACTTGTACAGCGCGGGCGAGAAGCCCTGCAGGTCGGTGGCGACGAGCTTGTCGTCGATCAGCTTCTGCCAGTAGTCGGCCACCTGCCGGCTCTCGGGCCGGTCGACCGTGACCTTCCAGGAGTCGCCGCTGCGCTGGAACATGTTGGCCTTGTTCTGCCACAGCAGGCCGGTGAACCAGTTCGGGTCGGTCTGCGAGTAGTGCGTGATGTACTTGCCGGCCTTCTTGATCTTGACCGCGTCGGCCGCGTACTCGTCCCACGTCTTGGGGGCCTTCAGGCCGAGCTTGTCGAAGATGTCCTTGCGGTAGAACAGCGCCATCGGGCCGGTGTCCTGGGGGACCGCCCAGATGCCGTCCTTGCCGTTGGCTCCGAAGCCGACCTGCGACCACGTCCAGTCGACGAACTTGCTCTGGGCGGCGTCCACTCCGGGACACTTGGCGATGTCGCGCAGCCCGTCCTTGAGACGGAAGCTCGCCAGTGAGTCGTACTCGATCTGGCCGAGATCGGGGGCGTTGCCGGCCTTCAGGGCGTTGGACATGTTCTGGTAGGTGCCCGCGTTGCCGGCCGGGGTGGTCTTCAGCTTGACCTGCACGTCGGGGTGCTCGCTGTTCCACAGGTCCACGGCCTTCTGCATGCCGGGGACCCACGACCAGTACTGCAGTGTCACCTTGCCGGAGGACGGCTTGCAGGACGAGCCTGCCGCGGCGTCGTCCTCTCCGCCGCCACCGCTGCCGCAGCCGGTCGTCATGGCGAGTGCCATGACCGCCGCACCGATCATGCAGCGCCTGACCAGCGACCGTCTGATCAGGGATGAAGTGTGCTCGCGTGTCGCCATGAGGTTGCTCCTTGCACCGGTTGTCCCGCTCCGACAAGCAATGGCGGCAACCTTCACAACGGGAATCCACAGAAGTCAACAGGTCGAGCGAAAATTTCTTGCAACGAGTCCACTTCGTGACGCACTCGACGGGATCGAGAACGAGCCCTCAAACACGCCATGACCTGCGATTCACCGTGTCGATGAGCATGCGTCGCACATCACTCTCGTCAGGCGCAATCGATTACGCTACGGTGGGCGCCGGGCCACGGCGGTGTGGTGTCGGGGTGGGTGGGACGCCTCGGCGGGCGTGCACCGCTCAGACCGAGGCCCGTGCGACGAACTCGGCCTTCACCCGGACGGTCTTGGGTACGCGCCGCCCCTCGAAACGCTCCCTGAGCAGCTGGGCGGCCGCGCGGCCGACGTCCTCCGCGGGATAGCGGATCGTCGTCAGCTGCGGCCGCACCAACGAGGCGAAGGAGGCGTCGTCGTGACCCACGAGCGCCACGTCGCCGGGTACGTCGATGCCGAGCTCGTGCGCCTTGTCCAGGGCACCGACCGCGATCACGTCGTTGGAGCAGAACACCGCGTCCGGCGGGTAGCGCCGGCTCATCAGCTCGGCGAACCCGGCGGCTCCCGCCTCCCGGGTGTGCTCGCCGCGCACCACGAGCGCTCCGGGCAGGGAGGTGCCGAACTGGCGGGCGAGTGCACGCAGAAGCTCCAGACGCGGGTCGCCGCCGGTGGCGTCCCGAGGCCCGGCGATCACCGCTATGCGGCGGCGTTTCGCGGCGGTCACCCCCTCCAGCGCCTGCCGGGTCGCGGCCCTGGCGTCGGGCGTCACCTGATCGACGGCCCCGAAGGGCACATCCGCGCTCACGACGGTCGGGATGCCGGCCCTCGACAGGGTGTCCAGATCCTTGGGCAGCAGCCGGAACGGAGTGATCACCACCCCGGCGAAGCGCTGCTGCACGGCCTCCGCCAACAGCGCCCGCTCCTCCTCGCGGTCGGCCCGGGTGTTGCAGACGACGACGTGCATGCCCAGGCCGCGGAGTTCTTCCTGGAGCGTGGCCGCGAGCTGCGCGAAGAACGGGTTGGCGATGTCGGGCACGATCAGCGCCACCAGGCTCGACCGTCCGGTCCTCAGGCTGCGCGCCGCGGTGTTCACGGCGAACCCGAGGTCGGCGATGGCGGCCTCGACCGCCGCACGCGTCACCGGGGAGACAGGCCGCTTGCCGGACAGGACATAGGAAACCGTAGCGGTCGATACGCCGGCGACCCGTGCGACGTCCGCCATGGTGACCTGCTCTCGCACTGCTCACGCTCCTTTCGCGTCGTCACCCTACTTCACGAGCGACAACGGCATGGAAGCGCTCTCTGCACGTGCCCCTTGCTTCCGTCCTGCTGCATCGCAGCGGGCAGCCACCGGTCGGCGACACCGGTCCTGCGGCGGGTTCGTGGCCGGTGGGTCCGCGCTTCCGTGGAGGCTCTGAGGGGCCCGGTACGGGCTGCACGGAGCGGTCCCTCTCGCGTCCCTGCGGTGCCACCGCCACCAGCACCGGGAGGCAACAGCGGGAACGTCGTCGGCCGGTGATTCGAGCGAGGGCAAGAGGCTGATTCGCTCAGTCGGCGCGACTTGCGGACAGGCTTCGCCGAGCGGCTGGACCGCCTCACGTACGCAAACGGCGCGTTGGTCCGCACATACCGAGCTGACCGCTTGGACGGAACGAGTAGGAGCGAAGGCGGTGACCGCGGCGTGAGAGGTCAGCAACCACCCGGCGGGCTCACCCGCCCCAGGGTAATTCGGCCCACCGGGCATCATTCCTGCCGGAGGGGGTATTCGCCGGAACTGTGAACGGGATATCGAAGATGACCGCGATCCGGCCGGCGCCGGCGGGTCCCAGTGGCAGCACGCCGGGCGAGCAGGCCTTGCAGGCCACCGCGGCCCTGGAAGGGGACGGCTCGGTCATCGCTCAGGCGCGCCGCTTGGCTGCCGACTTCCTCATCCGCGTCCAGGCTTCCCACGGACTGCCGGTCTCCGAGCGCGCCATGGATCTGACCCAGTTGGTGGTCAGCGAACTGGTCACCAACGCACGCAAGTACGCTCCGGGACCGGTGCTCCTGGACCTGCGGATCGCCGGAGACACCGTCGAGGTCGCGGTGTGGGACTCCGACCCGGTGCTGCCCATCGCCCGGGCCGCGGACGTCGGCCGTGTCGGGCAGCACGGCCTGGAGATCGTCATGGCAGTCTGCCAGGGCTTCGAAGCCCAGCGGGAGCCGGTCGGCAAGCGCATCACGGCCCGAATCGCCCTGATGGACGATCCGGGCGGCGCCATCGCGGGTCGCCACCCCCTGTAGCGGACAGTCCACGCATCGGCCGGCGCGGGTTCCTGCCCTGCGGGCCGCCCCGCCCGGGGCGGCAACAGCACCGTAGCGAGCCCCGGCCTGCCTTCGATGCCCGGCGGCCCGGGCTCACTTCAGGTGTCGAGTGAAGAAGTGAGCTGCGGCGTCCCCGGCGTACTGGGGGACGTTGGTGTGCCCGCCCATGCAGATGCCCGGGATATCGCCGAGGGTGAATCGCGTTCTACGGGCCAACCGCATCCCACCGTCGCACAGCAGTGGCAGTACTACCAGTACAAGGGTGCCGAGCGCCCTCACGTCGCCAAACGGCTCCCACGATCGCGATGCGAGGCCCTCAGCAGAGTTGAGTACGGCGTGAGTTACCCGGCTGGAGGTGAGTATGGGTACTCATGTGGGCAGTGATCGGCTTCCTGCATGTTGCGTGCATGCGATCGACATACCTCTCGAAGCCTGTTCTGGTGGCCGCGCTCGGCTGCGTCGTCCTGTCCGGCTGCGGAACGCGGCACGCCGCCGCTGGTCGAACTCCCGCGAGCAGCGCCGTCGCGGCGACGACGACCCCGCTGGATGCTCCGCGAAACGGTCCGGAGATGCGGTTCCTCGGGCTGATCAACCGCGTCACGCTGGAGTGCGCCCCAGACGCTGCCGTCGACAAGGGTGATGGTGCACCGCCCGAGCCGGAGGACCTGCCCGGTTGGGAGAATGCGCCCGCACCGAGATACGGGCCGGGCGAGACTCCGCCTGGGGTCGCGAACGCCGACGGCGACATTCGCGTTCCACTTCCTTCGGATGCTCCCGGGCCGCCGGAGTCGACCCCGTCCAGCGCCAAGCCGTCGCTCCGGGAGGTGCCGCTGACCGGCACCGAGAAGTGCAGCGGTAGAGCGCACGCAAGGCGGGTCCGTGAGGCGTTCGACAACACGGAGACGACCAGCTATCAGGCGATGCAGAAGCAGCTGACGGGCCTGAACTACCCGGCGTCGCGGATTCACCAGATGCCGAACCACGCGGGCGCGCCACGGGCAAGGCTCGACCTGCGCTTCATGGGCGACCACTTGGTTCTGGAGGTCACCGGCACCAGCAGCGGGGCGATCGTCGAAATGTTCGGGGTCCCGGAGGCGGAGGACGTGAAGGTGACCGACGTGAAGCGGAAGCCGAAGCTGGACGCGCCCAGGCCCTGAACGGACTCGCGCGGGACCTGCGCACGCAAGGGGAGGCGAGAGCGGACGCGCCAAGCGTGGAACTGAGTCGATGCCCCGACGTCCGGCCACTGTGGGGACGGCTGCCCGACAGGCGCTCGCCCGGAGCAGAGCAACGCCAACCTGCGGCGTGCCTGGATCGACCCACATGCGACCGGCGGGGGCGTGGTCAGAACCAGTGCAGGCACTGGGGGGAGCGCTCGGCGCGGAAGAGTGCGTCGGCCTGGGCGGCAGCGCCCAGGCTGTGGGCCCGGATATGTCCGGCCCGCACAAGCGTGCTCGGGGCGACGCCGCCGAGGTACACCGAACCGAGGTCGCTCACGTCCAGGGACAGGTCGGGCTCCCGATTCGTGGGAACGCAGTCGGCCTTGCCGTCCTGGACGGTCAGCAGGTAGCGGCCGTGCTCGCCAAGGAAGGGGTCTTCCACGTCGAGGACGAGCTCGCCGTCCACGAACCAGCCGCGCGCCGTCAGAGCACGCGGAATGTCCAGCAGCCGGACCCAGAGCCAGTCGGTGTCGCCGCTCACCTCACCGGCGCGGAAGTCCAAGAGCTGCCAGCGAAGTGGATGATCGGGCGGGACGTGTTTGAACACCACCCGAGAGACGAGGTCGTGTCCGAGTAGGAACCAGGCCATGGCTGTGAAGACTGCGTCGCCAGTGGTGATGGTCTCATCGACCGTGAGGGTGCCGGACTCGATCGCGTAGCTGGCGTACCCGTCGGGGACCCCTTCGGCGTCGCGGTGAACGACCACATATCGTGGGGCCGGCGAGATGGGGGGGCTGCCCCGCTCGCAAGGTCCACCATCGGTGCGGTCGGGACAGCGCGCCGGGCTGTGAGCGGCGATACCTGTCGTAGACCTCTTCCAGTATGTGTCCGCATTCGGCACGTCTGAGCACCTCGATGGAGCCGCCGTCCGAGCCGGTCGCGGGAGCGCCGGCCCCGCCACGCGCCCGCGGAACGGCGAGGGCAGCCTCATGGCGCGGTACCGTCAGCCGCGCCGTGTAGGTAGCAGGCCCATAGCCGAACCTGCCGTAGATCGGGGCCTCAGAGGCCAGCAGTACGGCGAGGAATTCGTCACGGGCCCGCAACTGGGCCAGCTGATGCCGCATCATCGCGGTCAGTACGCCCTGGCGCCGATGCGACGGCAGGACGCCGACGGCGGTCACCCCGGCGGCCGGGACGAGGGTCTCACCGGGCAGGGTGAGCTCGAAGGAGTAAGCGGCGGCGGTGCCGACAGGCAGCCCGTCGGTCGTCACGGCGAGCAGACAGCGGTCCGTCTCGAGCGCCGACCACCAGAGCCCACCACCTTCGATCGGGGTTTCCGGAAAGCGCCCGAACGCGGCATGGACTGTGGAGATGAAGCCCTCGAGGTCCTCATCGGTCGTTGAACGGATCTCCATTGCCGCCGTGGCCTCCTCGGATTTCGGCACCGCGACTGCGCGGTGTCCGGCCCCAGTGCAGCGTTGCCCCGCAGCCATGGCAAACGAATTACGGAGGGGGCGGCCGGTGGGCAGCGTGTTCGGCGGTGTTCCCGGGCAGGGCGGTGCCGGTGCCAAGGGTGACTGTGACGTCGACGTCCGCGGTGGACGACGGCGATGGCGTCCTGCGCCTCGAGCGCGGACGACGGCGGACCGGCCGTGAGTTACGACGGCGAGCGTGACCGCGGCAGCGGCCGCGTCCCAGTAGAGCCTAGATCCCCAAATCCTGCGCCAACACGGCCGCTTGCACCCGGCTGCGCAGCTCGAGCTTCGCCAGCATACGGCTGACGTGCGTCTTCACAGTGCCCTCCGCCATCGAGAGGCGCCGGGCGATCTCGGCGTTGGACAAGCCCTCGCCGACGCAGGACAGCACCTCCCGCTCGCGCCGGGTGAGCCCGTCCAGCACGGCGGGGTCACCGTTCGCCCCGCGCACCGGCCTCGCGGCGAACTCGGCGATCAGCCTCCGGGTGACCGCGGGGGCGACGATCCCCTCCCCGCGCGCCACCGTACGGACAGCGGCCAGCAGGTCCGCGGCCTCGGTGTTCTTCAGCAGGAACCCGGCCGCCCCCGCCTGCAGCGCCCCGAAGACGTACTCGTCGAGATCGAACGTGGTCAGCACCAGTACATCCGCGAGGCCCTCGTCGCTGATACGCCTGGTCGCCGCCACCCCGTCCAGGCGTGGCATCGACACGTCCATCAGGACCAGGTCGGGGCGCAGCTCACGCGCGAGTTCCACCGCCTGCTCGCCGTCCGCCGCCTCGCCGGCCACCTCGATGTCCGGCGCGCTGCGCAGGATCAGGACGAGTCCGGCGCGGACGGCTGCCTGGTCCTCGGCGACGAGTACTCGGATCATGCGGCGTCTCCCTCGGTGAGTGGAAAGGTGGCGTGTACGGTCCACACGTCGCCGTCGGGCCCGGCGGCGAAGGTGCCGCCGAGCAGCGTCGCCCGCTCCCGCATCCCCGTCAGACCGGCACCCGATCCGGGTGCGCGGGCCGTATCACCGGACCGGTAGGGGCTGGTCACGCGCACGTCCAAGGTGCCGCTTCGCTGCCGGAGGCCGATGTGGACGCGCCCCTTCGCCGCGTGCTTGAGGGCATTGGTGAGGGACTCCTGCACGACCCGGTACGCGGCCAGTTCCACGGGGGCGGGCACCGCGTCGTGACCGGCGTCCAGGGTCACGTCGAGGCCGTTGGCGCGGGCCCCGCCGACGAGTCCCCCGAGGCCGTCGAGGGTCGGGGTGGCCGCGGGTTCGAGATCGCCGTCGTTGTCCCGCAGGATCCCGATGAGCCGCCGCATCTCGGCCAGTCCGGCCACGCTGTTCTCCCGGATCACGCCCAGCGCGCCCTTCGACGTCTCCGGGTCGCCGAGGGAGAGCGCGGCGGTGGAGTGGATGGCGATCGCGGACAGGTGGTTGGCGATCACGTCGTGCAGCTCCCGGGCCATCCGCGCCCGCTCGGCGGTGACCGCCTGGGCCCGGTCCATCTCCGCCAGCAGCGCGATCTGTTCGGCCCGCAGCCGCGCAGCCTCGGCCGCGTCGCGATGGTTGCGGACCACCCAGCCGGTGGCGGCGGGCGCGAACGCCACCACGCCGATGCCCACGCCGATCAGCAGAGCCTGCGGATCGCGCCACAGCGCGGCCGGCAGGACCCCGCCGACGACCGTCAGCATGCCGGTGATCCAGGGGATGCGGCGGGCGGAGGCCGGGGTGCCGTAGAGGACAGCCGCGTACACCAGATCGGTGTACAGCACGACGGTGACGATGCTGCCGCAGGTCACCGTGTCCAGGATCAGCGCGGCGGTGCCGATCAGCAGACCGGCGCGGGGCGCGGTGCGGCGCAGCGGCTCGCAGGCGGCGGTCACCGCGAGCGGCACCAGCGGCGCCCATGAGACGTCCCAGAGCACGAGACCGTCCGAGGGCGTGCGCGGACGGATGCCGAGAACCCAGAGCAGCACCCCGCCGAGAAGGCCGCCTACGGCGATGCGCCAGTCGTCGCGGTGCGGGCGGGGGAGTGTGAGGGCCATGGCTCCATCCAACACGACCCGCAACTGCCGCGCCTGCACCCCGGGAAGGGTCCCGAACTGCATCTTTCGCTTACCCGGAAGTCGTCGCCACCGGCGACGGCCCAGCGTCCGGGCCACGCGAAGCTGGAAGCCGAGTGAAGGGAGCGGTCCGTGATCGTCGGACTCATCGCCGCCTGTGAGGTGGCCTTCTGGGTATTGCTGGCCGCCGGACTGGCCTTCCGCTACCCGCTGCGGATGCCCCGCACCGGGCTCGCGCTGCTGCTCTGCGAACCGCTGCTGGAGGTCGTGCTGTTCGTGGTCACCGCGATAGACCTGAAGAACGGAGCCGAGCCCGACTGGCGGCACGGACTCGCCGCCGTGTACATCGGCTTCACCGTCGGCCTCGGTCACTCGACGATCAAATGGGCGGACGCCCGCGTCGCCCACCGCTTCGCCGACGGCCCGCCGCCCGAGCGGCCCCCGAAGTACGGTATGGCCCGCGCCGTCCACGAATGGAAGGTCGCGGGCCGCTGGATCCTCGCCTCGGTGGTCGCCCTGGCCCTGCTGCAGGGGGCGGTCTGGTACGTGGGCGGGGACGGCGGGACCACCGGCCCGCTGCGGGCCTGGCAGTCGCGGATGTTGTGTCTGATCGGCATCAACGTGCTGATCGCCGCGAGCTACACGCTGGTCCCCAAGCGCGAGCCCTCGTGACCTGAGGTCAGGGCCCCCTCCACAGCGGGCGGCGGCTTCGTCCAGGATCGGTCACGAGCAACCGACTCCAAGGGGCGCAGGTGTTGGGGGAACGGTCACCGCGCCCGTTCCCCCAACGACACCCGCTCAGCGCTTCCATGCTCCCTGGATCAGCATGTGCGGCCGGTATACCAGGCACCGTCGATACCGGAAGCGGAACCGATCCAGGTCACACCCGGCCCCACACACCGCTCGCTGTTCGGCCCCCAGTCGTCGATCTCGATGACGATGTGTGAACCGTCCGAGGTGCAGTGGTTGTAGTAGGCGTCGGAGTGGGTCTCGTAGAAGCCGCAAGGAGTCGCTGCGGCTTCACCGGCGCTCAGGGTGACCGCGCCGGCGGAGGTGAGCAGGAGAGCGACCGAACCGAGGGCACCGGTGGCCAGACGACGAAGACGCATAAGGGCTCCAAACGGTCGAGTGACGGCAGCTCGTATCGCAAGTGGCTGCCGATCCGTTGGGCACGAGCCTCGCAGCTCAGAGGGGGCCGCATTGGTCTCCAAGTGGACCGTTCACCCGGCAAATCGATTCACTTCTGCGCCGACCGGCTTATGTTCACCGTTTCCTACTGCGTCGGACCTCCAAGCCGCCCGGCGAACGCTGGCGTGCTGAGCCGGAGTCGGCCTCGTGGACGGCTGGACGAGCGACCACAAGAGCCGGGTTGGACGAGCCGGGCGGTGCATGAACGCCCGTGTCCGGTGCCGTTGGTGTCACCTGCGGATGTCGTCGCGATCTGGCGCGGCCTGTGGTTCGTGGCCGTCCTCTCCTGGGTCTCCCGCCAGTGACGGAGCGCTGCGGAGGCCGGTGAGGCCCACTTCGAAGCCACGGCCGAGTCGTGCGGAGTAGTTGTGCATGAAGCCGCACATGCATGCCACGACGGTGCCCAGCAGGATCATCAGGGCAACGACCACGACGGCGATGACCAGCGTCTGCGACAGCGACGGCGCCGCGTCAGGGGCCACGACGTACAACACCAGCGACGCGACGAACACGACGCCGAGGACGCACACCCCCAAGCCCCCCAGGACGAGGAAGCTCATCACCGTGATCGACCAGGGATTGGTCTCGGATATGCGTATGCGAGTGGACGAGCGCCGTGGATGGTGAGGGAGTGCCTCATCAGGGTCCTGCGCCTGCCGCGACGACTCGGTTTCGCGTGCCGTCGGATCCGGCACGATGCGGGACGCGATCCTCGGTGTCCGCATACGCGTCACGCTGAATATCCTGCCGCGCTTGGTGGGGCTCATGTTCACTCCCTGTCTGGGCCCCCACCTCGGACGTTAGGTGTAGTCGTGCGGTCTCGCACCCCAGGCGATGACGGTGAGTGACCAGGGGTGCCTCATCGGTGAAAGTTCGCGGGCAGCGAGCGCCGACACACGCGCCACCTCCGCTCCAGGTGCGGCGGCAGCTTCGCGGGAGCAAGCCTCGCCTCAGGGGTGCGCCGGCGATCTGGCGGAGCCGCTTCTCTGGTCGAATCAGCGTTCCTGGTCGGCGGACGGCCTCGTCTCCCGCTTGCCGGCCCCGCTCTCGGCGGACGGCTTCCCGGGCCTGGCGCAGCGGCGGCCCAGGCGTCCTCGGCGAGCGTCGGTAAGGCGGCACAGGGGATAAAGTGCTGTTGTCGCCGTAACAGGGTGACATCGACTCTCCGGAGAAACCGATGGCGCGGTTCCCGAACGCAGACGCTGCCGGTTCCGTACGCGGCCCGCCCGACGGCACATCTGACCTGCTGCTTTTCATGGATCCCGGGCGCACGGAGCCGGACCGTGCCGTACAGGACCTGCTCGACCGCGCCGATGAGGCGCTGCGCACACAGGGTCGGCTCCGGGAAGTGTTCCGCGCCGTTCTGCTCGTCGGCGCCGATGCCACCTCCCCAGTCGTCCTGGATCGCCTGGTGACCGCGGCCCGCGATCTGTCGCACGCGCGCCATGCCGCCCTCGCGATGTTCGACGCGGCCGACGGCCCGCCCCGGTTCCGCCCGGAATGCGCCCGCTCCCCGGCCTCCGAGGCTTCCAGGGCATGCGGTACCGGAGGTCGGAGCGTTGTACGGCAGCTCGCCGACGCTCATCAGCCCCTCCGCATCGAGGACTCGGCCGCCCACGTGATCCCCATCGGCTGGATGCCTGGGCCGGCACCGCTGCGGACCTTCCTCGGCGTGCCGATTCGTGTCCGCGGCAAGACCATGGCCGCACTGTGCCTGGGTGACAAGACCGGACCGGGCGCGGCGCCGGAGCTGTTCAGCGACGAGGACGAGGAACAGGTACAAGTGCTGGCCCGGGCTGCCGGGCTGATCATCGACAACGCCCGCCTGTTCCAGCAGACCTGGCGCGAAACGGCCTGGCTGCATGCCGCGACCGGGGCCACCGCCATCCTGCTGACCGGTGCCGACACGAATCAGGCGCTCGCGTGGATCACGGACCGGGCCCGGTGCGCCGCCGACGCAGACCTCGCTGCCATCGCTGTGCCCGAGAGCGACGACCGCCTCGTGATCGTACTCGCAGCCGGCCAGAACGCCCCGGGCGTGGCAGGGCGGCGCCTGCCCAGGCAGGGATCGCTGTGCGGTCGCGTGTTGACCAGCGGCACACCGCGGCTGAGCTCCCATCTGGCTGCGGACGAGCGCGCCCTTGGCCCGCACACCTCCTGGTCGGCGCACCTCGGGCCGGCCATGCTCGTCCCTCTTGCCGACGGCGAATCAACCGGGGTTCTGCTTGTCACTCGGCGACCCGGGCGGCCCGCTTTCGACGAGCCCCAACTCGGCGCACTGGCCGGCTTCGCCGCTCAAACAACCTTCGCCTGGAACCTGGCCGCGCAACGCAACGACACGCAGTCCGTCGCCCGACTCCAGGACCCCGAACGCATCGCCCAGGCTCTGCACGACCGTGTCGTCACGGACGTCTTCGGCATCGGCCTCACACTCAACAGCCTGGCTGTCCGTGCACCCGGTGACCTCCATGAGCGCATCCTCGAGACCGTCGACCGCCTCGACGGCGTCGTGAAGGACATACGTGCCACCGTTCTCGCCCTGCAATCAGCCCGCCGCGGCCGCACCTGGCCGGAGAACCCGGGGCCGTGACCCGCGAAGTGACGCTCCGACTCGCCGGGACGGACTTCGATGCCTCCATCCCGGGCAGCAGCGGGGCTGTCAGGGCTGTTCGCCCGCGCCGGCTGGGCGGACGGCGAGAACGACGGCACGGCCGTAGCCGAGGATGTCGTAGATCAGGCCGCCGTATCCGGGGGGCACGGTGCCGGCCGGGTTCGACGGTGGGTGGAAGTCGGAGGCGGCCAGTAGCTTGCCGGTGCGGGTGTCGCGCCACTGGATCTGGTCCATGCAGTTGGCGCCGACGGGCCCGTAGTCGAACTTCGTCGGGTCCGTCTCGGTGTTGGAGTGGGCGTTGGCGTTGACGAACACCCGCTTGTCGGCCGGCCCGATGGGGGTGATGCAACTGTTGCTGCGCCGCTCGACCTCGTAACGGCGATTGCGGCGGCATCCGGCGAGCGGGCCATGGCGGGTTCAATGGACCGCAGTGGCGTCGTCGGAAGCGCCACAAGTGAGGCCGGCGCGCGGTTCACTGAGTGGACGCCCGATCAGCCATCGTCGCCATGAGGTGCCGGGCCGCCCAGTCGGGGCCGCGTCGGCCGAGTTCACGGGCCCAATGTGGCATACGCGGCCGCACGGTGGCGGCCAGTAGCCCGAGCGTCGTCGCCACGTCACCGCGCGCCAGCGCGTTGGGGTCGAGCACGAGCCCCACGCCCGCCCGCTCCGCGTCCCGTGCGATGGCGAACTGGTCGCTGGACAGAGGCAGGACCAGAGCCGGCACCCCGGCGCGCAGGCATTCGGTGAACGAGTTGCCCCCACCGTGATGCACCATGGCGTCCACGTGCCCGAGCAACTGCTGCTGCGGAACCGTGGACCGCACGACGACGCGTTCTCCGGCCAGGTCGGCGAGCGCCTCCGCACGGTCACCCGCGGCGACGACGACAGCCGTGTCGGCGCAACCCTCCAGCACATCCGACACCACGGAGCGCAGCACGTCGGCGCGGGCCGACAGAAACGTTCCCAGAGCGACGAGCACGATCTTCCCGGAGCGCGCGCGCAGCAGTTCCAATTGCCCTGCCCATTCCGAGGACAAGGGTGCTGCCGGACCTGTCATGTGTCCCGCGAAGAAGTGCTCGGGACCGCTGGGTGGGGCCGGCAACCACGGCACTTCGGGGTAGGCGTAGACGACCGCCCAGGGTGAGGTCAGAGCGAAAGCGCGACGCGGGACCGGTGCATGTGGCGCCTTGTCGTTGACGAAGGCGGCGAACAGTTCGGTGAACAGACGGTCGTTCGCCCCGGCGACCGCCCGCAGCTCGGCCAGCTGCGACGGCTGGGGACGCAGGACTCCCGGCCAGTCGTAGGGCACGCCGAACAAGGCGTCCCGTCCCGACAGCACGTAGGTCGGATGTCCGGGGCAGAACGTCGCGTACGCCAGTCCCATACAGTGCAAGGCCAGGGTCACTGGATAACTGAGCTGGTCGACGACGTACCAGTCGGGCCGCAGCCGGTCGTCGACAGCCCGCAGTGCCGCGTGAACCTCCTCGGGGTCGGCGAGCATGTCCGCTTGCCGGTGCCGCGCCTGGGTGACCAGCGCCTCGACCGCACCCTTCCCGGTGGCCTGCACGAACTCGGACAACCGGGCGGCCTCGTCCGCTGCCTGCTCGGTGGCCTCCGCCACACCGGTGTTGGCGTTGCGCGTCACGGTCAGCGGCACGAAGCCGACGCCGGCACGCACCGCGAGCTCTTCGAAAGCGGGAGCGCAGGCGAAATACACCTCCGCACCTCGCGCACCGAGCGCCGCCGCCAGCACGGACAGGGGGGCGGCGTGAGAGGCGAAGGGCGGGCTGACGACGACGATACGTGGCATAACCGCGGCTTCCCCGGCCGACGCCCCTGCGGATGCACCTCGGTGTTCTGCCCGCAGCGCACGGGCCCGGCACCCTGTCCCGCCCGTCGGCCGGCATCCGGCACACCGTCTGGTCCGGATGGTGCATCCGCCCGACGCGCGGCGGGCGAAACCATCCGCGAACCCCCCGAGCAACCAAGGAGAGACGGTGGCCGTAGCCGTATCCGCACCACCTTCGCGGCATGGTGCCACGCGCTGTGCGGACGCGGACCCGCTGATCGCCGCACGCCACGCGTTCTACACAGCTCCCCGCGCGAGCACCCCGCACCAGCCCTCCCTCCCGCAGAACGGTGAGGAAGCGGCACCGGGTGACCTCGGCCGTCTGCTGGAGGCCGAGTACTCCTGCGGGCCCCGCAGCGTGACGACGGACCTGGACTCGGGGCTCAGCCGCGAGGACGTCGTCACCGCGGCCCTGCGGCAGGCATGCCGCCTCGCCGTCCCCCTCACCCCCGACGCGGTGCTGACCCAGGCCCGGGGAGGCCCTCGTACGACCGCGGTCCTCAGCGAGATGTGGCCGCAGACGGTGCAGCGGTACGGGACCGAGTGGGCCGAAGAGGCCCTGCACCGCGAGCTGCGGGCGTCCTCGTCCGGCGCCGAACGCACTGCCCTGCTGCTCGATCTCGCCGAGACGACCGGACTGTGCCCGGTCACCGCGGCCGACGCGGCGGCCCTGGCCGCGGACGGGGACCGCGGCGTGCGGCACGCCGCATGGCGCTACCTGCATCGGCACCCCGACGGGGCGGCATATCTGCCCGACGTCGGGGCAGCGGCCGACGTCTATGAACGCCTCCTCCTCGGCCCCCTCCCTCCCGTGCGCGCGGCAGAACCGGCCCGGCCTGGCCTCGTGATCGCTCAGGCCATGCTCGTCGGTGGACTCGACACGCCGGGCCAAGGACAAAGCGGCGGGCTGTCCGTCCTGCTGGGCGGCCTGGGCGACCACATCGCGGCACACCAGGACGTAGCGGCCGTCATCACCGTGGTGCCCGCCGGGCACGAGGCACTCATAGCCGACCCCCGCCTGCTGCGCGAACGCCGACCAGGACACCTGGTACTGCACCTACCGGTCGACGCGCCGGCCGCGCCCCAGCAGCACCGGATGCACGAGCACCGCGCGGCACTCGCATGGTGGGCCACGCGGCTCCTGCGGGCCCTGCGGCGGCCGGTGGACGTGCTGCACCTGCGGTACGCGGACGACGGCAGCCTGGCCCTCGCCCAAGCGGCTCGCCGCATCGGCACACGCCTTGTCTTCACCGCCGCGCCGGATCCCCACCGCGAGATCTCGGCGAAATACGCCCGGGCCGGCCGGTCCGACGCGGAGGCAGCCGAACCGCTCCGGCACGATCTGCACCGGGTCTTCCTCGCCGACCGCCTCGTCGACCACGCCGACACCGTGATCGGCATCCCCGGCCGCGAGGGCATTCAGGAGCTGGTTCGGTACTTTCCCGTCCTCGGCACCCGCTACGGGGTGGCCGGCCCCGCCGCGCCACCCGAGGGAATCGCCCCCTACGTCCCGGCCGCGCACGAGTCGACGCTGCGGAGAGAGATGCTGGCCGAGCTGTTCAGCGACGGTGACCGGGGCGACGCCTTGGCACCGGGGGACCGCAAGCTGCCCCTGCTGCTCTGCGTGGGCCGCCTGCATCCCGTGAAGCAGCAGGATTTGTTGCTGCGGACCTGGCTCGCCACCGGGCTGTGGCGCCGAACGACGCTGGTCCTGGTGGGCGGCGCCACCGACCGGCCCACCCCGGCCGAACAGCAGATGCGCACCGTCCTGCGCGAACTCATCGAAGATCACCCTGCGGCGGCACGCCGTCTGGCCCTCCTGCCGGCCATGCCCAACGACCGGGTACGCCGCCTGGAGCGGGCGCTGGCCGATCCGGCCGAAGGAATCCGGACGTGGTACGTGTGCCCCAGCAGCAAGGAGGAGTTCGGCATCGCCATCCTCGAGGCCATGGAAGCCGGCCTGCCCGCGGCAGCCCCGCGTCGTGGGGGAGTGGGCCACTACCTGGCCGACGGCATCAACGGGATGCTGATGGACACCGCTTCCCCGGCCGGACTGGCCCAGGGGCTGCGCCGACTCACCGCCGTGCCCGAAAGCCGACGCCGGCGTCTGGCCCGGGCCGCGCGCCAGACGGCGACGGCGCGCTTCGCGGTGACCGACATGGCGGACGCCCTGGTCCACGAGTATGCCCGGACAGGGCGAACGCCCGACTCAACCGTCCAGTAACTCCGGCGAACCCTTCGGCCTTCCATGCCCGTTCCGACGTCGGTGCCGTCGTCGGAACGGGCGATGATCACTCCAGGAGCGAGGACGCCGCGAGACCAGGCAGCGAGCACAGGTCTCATCGCATTGGCATGGCGCCCCGGTGGAGCTCGGTCAGCACACGAACGGCGTCACGCAGGTTCGTCACCTGCCTCAGGTCCAGCGAATCGTCCGCCAGGGAGGGCCACCCGGGGCCGCACAGCAGCACGGGGGAGTTGGTACGCGCGCCGTGGACACCCCACCGGGCCGCTGCGACGCGACGTGCCAGGCGGAGGTCCGCCGTGGGGCGGGTCTGGGACCACAGGGCCACTCCGGCAGGCGCGACACGCTGGACCGTACTCATCAGCGCGTCGGGAGGCACGGCGGTCCCCAGCATGAGCACGGTCAGCCCGTCGTCGGCCAGCACTGCGGCCAGCACCTCGAAAGGGAGGGTGTGGTACTCCCCGGCCGGACAGGACAGTACGACGGGAAGGGCGAGGGCACGCTGATCGTCACGAGCCGCGGATTCGACGTACCGGTGCCGCAACGTCGACGAGATGTGCCAGGACAGCAGGTGCTCGACCTCGACGTACCGCTCGCCGGACGACTGCCACTTGCGGCCGACCGCACGCAGCGCGGGCGCCATCACCTCCTCCCAGGCCACAGCGGGCCCGTGGGCGGTCACCGCCTCGCGCAGCCGTTGCTGCACCTCGAAGGCGTCCATCCGCATCGCGGCTCGTGCCAGACCTCTGCATTCGCGCCGCACACGTCCGAGCGGCAGCCCGCTTCCTGCCTGCTCGTGACGGACCATGGCCTCGGCCTCGTCGTCATGTGCAGTGAGGGGGACCCCTCCGGCCGGTGCTTGGGTCGTGTCCGTGCGGTGTGCGTGTCGCTGTGCCACGCGGGCGGCTGCCGCCGGTGACATGCCGGTGGCGGTGAGCTGGCACATCTCCCGCATCATCGCCACGTCGTCGGTCGACCAGCGCCGATGGTGGCCGTCCGCCCGCACCGCCGGCCCGAGTCCGTAACGACGGTCCCAGGATCGCAAGGTCGTCGGGGAGACCCCGAGCAGACGGGCGAGCTGACCAGTGGTCATCCGCGCCTCCGGGGCGAGATCACCGTGCTGCATCGTGGGTATGACCCGACCGTTCGTCATGCAGGTGATTCGGACGTCGTGAGGCGCGCGGATGCGGTGCCGCCTGGGAGCGACCCGTCCGCGACACGTCAAGCGGACTTGCAGCGTTAGTGCGCGCTCAGGCCGAGACGGCGTCTGGCCGAGCGCTTTCCAACGCGTCACCGAGGCGCTGCAGACCCCGTCGTGCGTGGCTCTTGACCGTCCCCAGGGGCCAGCCTGTCACCTGGGCGATCTGCGTCTGCGTGAGGTCCTCGAAGAAGGAGAGCGTCAGAACAGTGCGCTGCGGCCCGCTGAGCCGAGCCAGCGACTGACTCACCAGAACGCGGTCGAGCACCGCTTGCGGTTCGGACCCGCCGCGTCCCCCGTCCGCGGCGAGCGCAGAACCGGCTACAGCGACGAGATCGGCTCGCCGCGTGCGGGCCTGCAGCGCATCGGCGATCTTGCGCCGGGTGATACCGACCAGCCAGGCCGACAAGGTGCCACGGTCAGGACGGAAGCCGGCGCGGCCGCGCCAGGCCGCCAGGAACACGGTCTGCGTCACGTCCTCCGCTTCCTGGGTATCACCCAGCACACGGCGCGCCAGTGTCTGCACCATCCCGCCCCATGTCCGGTACACCTCGGCCAGTGCGGCCTCGTCACCGGCCGCGAACCGGTCCGGGAGATCCACCGCGTCACCGCAAGGAGGGTGCACGCGCGTACCGGCGGGGCGTTCGCGGACTGTGTGCGTGGGCGCCATGGTCGCTCACTCCCGTTCTGGGTCACGGGCGTCCCCCGGCCGGGGGCGCCCGCACCATCCACGGCTGGTGGATCGTGCAGGTCCACAGTCACCGGCTCCTGCTATCCGAAACAACTTGCACCGATATTGCATCGAATGCATTTCGCCCGGGCTTGCCTGTCGAGTTGACCAGAGGGGCGCCGCTCCGGCGCGAAAGCACCGTGCCGACTGCGCCAACCGGAACGACCGGATCAGTAGCGGTCCATAGCCCTCAAGCCCGGCGGACGCCTCGTCGCCATCACCGTCAACCCCGGCTACGACGTGCACGGCGACGACTGGCCCCGCTACGGCCTGACCGTCCTTGCGGCCCGGCCCGCCCCCGCCCGCCGACGCGTGCTCTCCTCGCCGACGCGGTCAGGGCCCGCCGGCAACCCCGCTGCCCGAGGTCCCCCGCGAGGCTGTCAGGCCGCTCCCAAGGCCTGCCCGGCCCTGTGGTCGATGCCGTCGCCGATACCCGGCTCTCCACTGGGCTCGATCTCGGCAGAGCGGCTTGGCACCCGGACGCGTACAGATGGGGGAGGAGCGGGCGACGTCCTCGCCCATCTTCACGCCTTTACCGCTGCCTCACCTCGCGTGGCAGGACGGCGCGCTCGTTCCGCCCCCACAGCGGAAGAGCCTCCGTGATGGCGTCCTCAGTGCGCGTCGGCCTGGCGGGGCGTCTCCCGTTTCGGTGCGGCTCACCGCCGGGATCCGGCGGATCCGCTTGGCGGCTCCAGCGTCAGCCGTTCCTTCTCCGCCTTGAGCTTTCGCCACACCGTGCCGAGTGCCTCGAGATCGTCCTCGTCGAGGAGGTCGGTGAACACGGGTGCCAGGGCCTCACGGCGGGTGGTGTCGGCTCGTTCGAAGAGGCGGCGGCCGTCCTCGGTCAGTGAAATCTCGACCGACCGCGCGTCGCGTACGGACGGGGTGCGGCTGACGAGACCCCGGGCCTGCAGGGCGTCGACCACCCGCGAGACCTGGCTACGACTGAGCATGGTGCTGTTGCCGAGGATGGACGCGGGCACCGGATCGGGGCTGGAGGCCAGCCAGAGCAAGACCTCGAACCAGGACACCGGGAGATCGTGCGCCTTGACGAGTGCCCGGTCGACGCGTTCGGTCATCACGGTGCCGGCCCAGACAAGCCCGTAGAAGGCGTAGTCGGCGGCGGGCATCTCGGCCTGTGGCAGCTTCTTCGGCATGCGACGGAGTATAGGCGGGTTGCGTGCGCACACACATAACGCTATGTTGTGTGTGCACGCACATAAAAGTCGGTCCACCGTCAGAGAGGCCCCGCCATGTCCGCCACCCCCCGAACCGTCCTCATCACCGGTACCTCCTCCGGTATCGGCCTCGCCGCCGCCGTTGCCGCAGCCCGCGCAGGGTGGCGCACGGTCGCCACCCTCCGTGACACCACGCGCGCCGACGCGCTCCGCAAGGCCGCCGTGGAGGCAGGCGTCGAGCTCGACATCCGCCGGCTCGACGTCACCGACGAGGACTCCGTCACCGCGGCGATCGAGGGCGTGATCGCCGACTACGGTCGCCTGGACGCCGTCGTCAACAACGCCGGTGCCGGCCACCTGGGCACCTTGGAGAACGACTCCCTCGCGGACATTCGCAAGGTGATGGAGGTCAACTTCTTCGGCGTGCTCGGCGTCTCCAAGGTCGCGCTGCCGCACCTGCGCGCCGTCGGCGGTCGCCTGATCACCGTCACCAGCGTCGGCGGGGTCATCGGCCAGCCGTTCAACGAGGCCTACTGTGCCGCCAAGTTCGCCGTCGAGGGCTACATGGAGAGTCTTGCCCCCGTGGCCAAGAAGCTCGGTGTGAGCGTCTCCGTCGTGGAACCCGGCGCCGTGGCGACCGAGTTCGTCAACAACATCGGAGTCGACCTCGAAGCCGGTATCGACGCCGGCGCGTACACCGACCCGCTGCGCCACTACATCGACCGCACCGTGGAGCAGTTCCTGGACGGCACCGCGCAGACCCCGGCCAGTGCCGCGGAGGCGGTCATCGAGGCCCTGGACGCCGAGCGGCCCGCGTTCCGCATCCAGACCACCGACTGGGCCCGCGCCTTCGTGAGCACCAAGCTGGCCGACGCGGACGGCTCCGCCGTGCAGGCCCTCACCGGTTCCTGGGTCGGCTGACCGGCCGCTCGTCCGCGTCGGGAGGGCACGTGTGGCGGCAGTGATGCCGCCGCGGGTGCAGGGCGGGTTCGCGGCCGACCGGCCGCACCCCGCGGGCTTCCGGTTTTCACGCGTCGTGGCCGAGGCTGCGCGCGCCGCCGAGAACTTCGCCGCATTGGCGGCACCCACGTGTCCGACGCTCAGCCGGCCTCGGCGGTCAGCGCCAACGGCGTATCTCGGGGCTTCTCAGAACGCCTTCCAATGCCCCTCGGAGATCACTTCGACGGTGCCGTCGGTCACCTTGATGGCGGTCTGCTCATCAATCGCGTATGCCGGACCCGCGATCCGGGCCGCCCATCGTTCCGCGGCGGCCATGCTGTTGTCCGGGCACGCCGGATGATCCAGGTGCGGGAAGATCGAGAAATCGACAACGCCAAGCGTGTCGTCGCCACCGGCCGGCGGCTTCCAGCCCACGAATTCCTCCCCGATGCGAGGCGTCATCACCATGCTCCCGGCACTGAGTCCCACATAGACCGTGTCGGGCAGCGACGGCAGGAGGTCGGCCAGCCCGGAAGCGCGCATCCAGTGGCACAGGTACAGCGCGTCACCGCCATTGACCAGCAGGACATCGGCCTCCCTCACCCAGGAGACCCAGTGTGCTTCGTCGATGCTGGGCAGCGCGGTGAGTTCCAGCACACCCACCGACTTCCATCCCAGCCCGGTCATGAGAAGGGGAGACGATCCGCTGATGAAGCGCCACGGTCCGCCCGGATCGGCGTCGGGTGCTCCGTACCCCGCAGTGGGAATGCACAGGGCACTGGACTCGTCGATGGGCTTACCCAGAAGGTCGACCAGTGCCTCCCGGATGCTCGGGTTCTTGATACCGGAGTCGGTGAGGAGAAGCTTCATCAGGTCCCCATGGTGCGAATCGCGCCCGGCAACGACCAGCCGGTCGCCACCGAAGTGATCCGCAGCCGCCGGCCATTCTTATTCGGCCGAACCTAACCCGCCGCGCTCCATCAGAGGTGACTATTACAGGATTTCGAGGTCGTGAATCTCCAGGTCGTGAATCTCCGGGATACAGACCAGATGACGACCAACAGGCGCGAGGAACCCATGGAGATCATCGTGCCGGTCTCATGTGCCCCACGGGCCCGCGAAGATGGTCCCGCCGCCGTCACGCAGGGCATCCATGACGAGAAGCGCCGGAGCGAGACTCAGGCGACACGGGTCAGCGGAGGGCACTCCCAAACAGCGTCGATCACTTCGGCGTGCGGCCGGTACATACGAAGGGCCACGAACCAGGTACCGCTTTTCGCGGTGGGCAGCCAGTTGCTTTCCCGACCCCGGTCGGGTGGCTCCGTCTGCAGATGAATGGTCAGGCCGCCGTCCTCGTCCCTCTGCAGGCCGGTGGTGCGGTCTCCGATCGAGTAGCGGTCCGCTTCGTTGGGGATGAGGTTCATGTCCTCCTGGTAGGCGCTCAGCGACCAGAAGGCATCGACGGGTGGCAGGGCGCCGGCCCGGAAATGCAGTTCGTACCGGCCGTCGGACACTAGTTTGTTGCCGTCGGCGTCATCGAAGTTGAGCAGGTAGACGGCCTCGGCGGGGTCGTTGGCGGCGACCCCGAGCAGCGCCTGGTCGGCGGCGCGTTTGAGGAAGTCGTCGCCGAAGCGTCCCATCTGCGTGGGCGGATAGCGCCAGCCGTTGACGAGATGGGCCCAGTCGCCGCTGAGGATCTGCTGTCTGAGCAGCGGCAGACCGACGGCGGCGGCCCGGATCAGGCTCTGCTTGACGGCGTCCGGCTGGGCTTCCACGTCGAGGCCGGGGCCTACGGCGATCTGGGCGAACTGTTCGAGGAGGAGTTGGTGGTGCGACGGTGGCGGGTTCTCGGCCAGCATCGCGTTCAGGGTCTTCCACGGCCCGAGGGGATCTTCTTCAACGGGGATCGGCGTGAGGACGTCACGGCTTTCGGGGACTTTCGCCTCCGGTTGGCCGTACAGGCTGAGCGGGGTGAGGCGGTACTGCTCCTGGAGTTCCCGGACCCGTGGCACGTCGTCGGGGCCGTTCACAAGGGTGCGGCCGAGGATGAGGATCCAGGGACTGGGCGCCTTCTTCAGGCGACGGACCCCCTGCGGTGGCTTGCCCTTCCAGTTCGGGCCCACGAGTGCGAAGTTGCCCGCGTCGGAGCCGGTGGTGCGTTGACCGACGTATGCGAAGTTGTCGGACGTCATACCGACCAGTTCGAAGGTGAAGTAGCGATCACCCATGTCCGGATGCGAGAGGATCACCGGCTCACTGCCGAGGTTCACCCATGCCACCGAGTACATCGTGTCATTGTTGGGGCACCCGCCGTCGCGGTAGGTCGCGTCGAGCAACTGCTCCGCGTGCCAGAAGTGATTGACCGGGGCGTACGGAATCGTCGCGGGATTCCGCGGCTGCGTCACCCAGGCGTGTCTCAGCTGGGCGTAGTAGATGTACGGGAACCCGTAGACGAACGCCTGCTCACCGAGGGTGTAGGCGTATTCGACACGCCAGTCGTCCGTTCGCCCGGTCAGCGTCTTCACCGCCTGACCCAGCGCCGGCACGATCTCGGGCAGGCGGCGCGCGCGATCGAGCGTGGACCGTGGGTGCAGCGTGGCATGCGCGGCGGCGCGTGCCACGGCGGCGGCCGCGCCGACCGCGTCTTCTGGGATCCGCCGCCAGGCAGGAGTCTGTGATGGCTCGGCCATGTCAGCATCACCATTTCGCTCAAGAGCATCGCGGGCATGCACTCCGGCGCGCCGACGGCGCGAATCCGTCTCCCCGCGACCATTCTCCCTCGCCATGCCGGTCAATGCAGCCTGGGAGCACCCGTCACTCCTCCCGGGGACGGCCGTGGCGTGTGCCGGCCTCTTCTCGCTGTCGGGGTGTAGCCCGCACTCGTACGGCCGACCGGCGAACTCCGCCGACGAGCCGCAGTCCGGGCGCACCGACGCTCGGGGAACGCCTGCGGCTTCCCGAGAGCTGGCGGTACCGCGTCCGCACCCCCGACGAGGACCCGGGAGTAAGCACACACGGCGACGCGCACATCGTCTTCGACGAGGACGAGAACAACTACCAGCACTGCGCCTCACACTTGTACGAGCGGTCAGGGGCTTGCGCCGGCTGCTGCGCCGTGGCCGCGCGCTCCGCTCTCAGGTGTTGGCTGGGGTCCGATCACGCCTCAAGGGCAGCCCACAAAACGGCACTTCGGGCCATCGTTCTATTGTGGGCTGATGCGCGCACGCCATATCGACCGGCCGGCCGATCTCGACGTCGTCCGTGAGTCCTACGACCACGTGGCAGACGAATACGCCCACATGGTGCTCACGACGGGCATGGGAGACATCCGTCGCCATCCCTGGCTCAAGGCGTCGATCGACGCCTTCGCCGACACCGTCGGCGACCTCGGGCCCGTCCTCGACGTCGGTTGCGGCCCCGGCACGGTGACCGGCTACCTCGCCGAACGCGGACTCGACGTGTCCGGGGTGGACCTCTCTCCCCGCATGATCGAGAACGCTCGCCGTCTGCATCCGCGTTGCCGCTTCAGCGTCGCCTCCGCCACCGAACTCGACCTCGACGAGGCCTCCCTCGGCGGCGTACTCGGGTGGTGGTCACTGTTCAACCTCCCCCGCGACGTCCTTCCTCAGGTCCTCGCCCATTTCGCGTACGCCCTGAAGCCGGGCGGGCACCTCATCACCGGCACACACGTAGGCGACGAGGACGTGGTGCGCACCGAGGCCTACGGGGGAGTGCCGGTTCGCTGGACCACGCACAAGTGGCGACCGGAGCAGCTCGTAGGCCTGATCGAGCAGGCCGGCCTGCACCCGGTCGCCGAACTCCGGCTCCCCGCGGACGAGTGGAGCGGACCGGGCGTCGTCGTCATGGCCAAGCGCCCCGTCTGAGGACGCCGGGCGCTGTAGGCGGTACACCCTTGGACTGCGCCTGCTCTCTACCTTGCCGCTCCCGACATTTCCGACCAGCCCCGGTCGCCCCCGTCTTCGTCGTCAATCTCCCGAAGGGCCTCCCGGGGCGACCGCTAAGGCACCGCTTCAATTGGCGAGTCGGCGGTTCAGGAGACCGTTCTCAAGCCGACGCGGCGGTGTCGGCGGAGGCGCCACTTCGATAGATCGGCATCTCCTCTCGGCGTCATGCGTCCACTCCGCCGCCTGTACACGCGTGACCGCGGGTGTCACGAGTTGCTGAACGGGGCTGGCTGCCAGGGAACTTGGCGATCTGGCGACCCACCGCTCCCCACTGTCGGACGTGGCCTCGTCAGAAGCCAAAGGAGTTGTGTGGTTCGGGGTCGGTCCGGAACATCCGGGCCAGCCGTCCGATCGCGCCATCGGTATGCGAAGTGATGTGGCCCGCAGACGCCAGGTGACTCGCCGACATGCCGCCGAGGTAGACCGAGCTGAGTGCTGAGAGCGCGATGGTCAGATCTGACCTCTCGTCGGTGGGAACGCACGTCGTGGCGGGGCCGTCCGACCTCAAAAGCCACGTTCTGTTGTTCGCCGGGCACATACGGTCGTCACCGATGGTGAACCTCAGCTCGCCGGGCGTCGGGTACGAGCGGCACGTCAGGGCTCGGGGGACGTCGAGGAGGCGCGCCCAGAGATTGTCGGACTGGCGGGTGATGCGCATCGCCCGCGGGTTTGTGAGCATCCACCGCAGGGGTTCGTCGCGCGGACGGCCGGCCGCCACCACGGTCTTGGTCAGGTCGAAGTCGATCAGCAGTCCCCACAGGGCACGGTATGCAATCGGATTCAACGCCTCCAGGGCCTCGATCACGAGCGTTCCCGCACGGTCCGCGGTCGGGGACCATGGCAGACGGAAGTTGGCGATGCCGTCCACATTGCCGAGCCGGTCGCGGTGGATCAGATAGCGCAGCGGCCCGTTGGTGCCGTCCGGGTCGTCGGACAGGCCGTCCCAGTGACCGGGGAGAGGGCTGAGTTCCCCGATCCGGTGGGCACGTATGTGCGCATGAACCCGGGGCCATGCCTGTCTCGCCTGAGCGGCGTCGACCAGCTCCAGCGACCCGGGGTCGGGCTCGGCCGGAAGCAAGGCGGCTTCGTGCCGGGCCAGCTCCCACCGGGTGCGGTAGGTCGCGGGCGAGAATCCGAAGCGCCCATAGATACCGCCCTCGCTGGCGCTGAGCATCGCCAACGGCTCGCCTCGCTCCAAGGCCCCATCGAACATGCTCTGCATCATCTGCCGCAGGTATCCGCGCCGGCGGTGCGTCGCGATCACCCCGGTGGCGGTGACGCCGGCCATTCTCGCCGTGCCGCCGCCCGGAACCGTCACCTCGAACGAGATGGTTGCCGATGCACCGACGCATCGGCCGTCGACGAACGTCGCGATCGGGTGGAAGGAATCGTCCTCGATGTCGGCCGCGGCCCATTTCTGGAGCTGCTCCGCGCTCGCGGGCCTCCGTTGCGGGGGCCACGGCTCGGGGCCGCCGTGTCCCGCCGCGTCCGCGGGCTCCCAGTTCGGAAGTCCGTTCGCGAAGGGCAACGCGCGGTAGTAGGCGAACATCTCGTCGTTTCTCGGCGGGCGGACCTCAGTCACCATGCCGGCCATTGCATCGACCACGTTCACAGATCAGCAACCGAATATCTGCTCCGGCTTCGCGCATCAGGCTAAGACGGCGTTTCTCCATGCCACGACCAGGAGCCGGCGGCCCTGGCTGAAAGATTCGCCGCGGACTGCGAGCAGCCGGCGGCTGCCGCGATGCTGACAGGCGCCCGGAGTGGTTGATCGGGCCTGACCGGCCGACCCGCAGGACGGTGTTCGGTCAGGGTGCGGCTGGTCGGGTTGGCCTCTACGGTGAAAGGGCAATCCAGGGGGGAAGCTGGTGCGTGGCTCGCTGTGTTGCTGCTGGTAGCCGTGTGCCTTGCTGAGTAGGAAGGCGGTCTCTCTATGGCTACCTCGTCCGAAGCTCCGGTCTTCGAGACGCTCGCGGCGATGACGATGGACTCGTTCGAGCACTGTGGGATGGACGCGGCGACGTTGATCCTTACGCGTATTGCCGCGCTTGCGGCCATGGACGCTCCGGCGATCTCCTATCTCGCCCACGTCGATCCGGCGATCAAGGCGAATCTGACAGTGGAGCAGGTGCAGGACGTGTTGGTGGCGATCGCCCCAGTGGTCGGAACGGCGCGTGTGATGGCCGCGGCCGGGCACATCACCGAGGCACTGGGATTCGCCGTCGCCGTGGCGGAGTCCGACGCGGAGGCGATGGCGAAGGCGGAGAGCGAGAGCCGCAAGTCCTGAGGGCCGCGGACGGGCTCGACCCCACCGGGGTCCCAGGGCTTGGCGTCCGCCGCCGGATACCTGCCGGCGAAGGTCTTGAGAACCGGGCGGGGCTCGGCTTCCTTCCGAACCGGGCTCCGCTCGGCAGCCGTGATGCCTGCACTGCTGGAGTGCCCCTGAGGCGGATCGTCATGCAGGCGGGCCGGGTCGGGGGAAATGGTTCTCAGGTCCTGGGTCTACCTGGGAGGGGACTGTTGCCGCTCCGGCCGCTGGGCGCGTCCGGAGCTGCCGTCTTCCGGGAGCACCAGCCGCCTGTCGGGCACCACCGCCTACCCGGCGAGACGCGTACGGGTACCACGACGCGTTGCCGGTGTGGACGACGTCGGTCTGGGTCTCGTGCGGCGCGGGCTGCCAGCCGGTATCGAGCAGCCACGGCATTGTCGAGGAACTGACGCTCCAGCCAAGTCGCACTGCTGCGCAAGGCTGGGGACGGCACAGCATGCAGATGAAGGTTTCCCCTCATGCCTCAGGTCGAGGAGCGCGCCGACGCGCCCAAGCAGTACGTGAACGCGGTACGCGGGCGGTATCAATCCCACCCCTCCCTCGGGTCTTTCGAGGCATGCGGGCGGCCAGCAGACGCCGCGGGGACGGACTGGGCCGTCCTCGGTCAGGTCGGGAAGAATCGCGCGATCCCGGCTCCGCTCGCAGGGTGCGACCTGATGTGTGCAGAGCGGTCGGGAACCCGTGCAGTGGACGGGTTCCCGACCGCCACCCTTTTCGACGTGCCGCCCTCGGGGGGAGTGACAAGCGGCACGGCCAGGGAGCCAGCGGTGCCGGGAGCCGGCGGGTGTGAGCCCTGGTCTGCCCGGTACTACCTGGTACTTGGCCAGCGCACAGGCGGCGCGAAACGTCACCGGGAGCTGTCGGCGGCCGCCGGGGCGTCTCGGTTCGGCTCGTACTCCAGCAGCAGTCCGAGGTCCGCTCGACGGCTGTAGCGGCCGCCCGTGCCTGCTGCTCCTCCCGCTTCCGCAGCCGGGGAATCCTGGCGTCGACTCCGCGCCGGCCACATCGCATGCCGCATGCGCAGCGCACGCAGGCGCGGCAGGTCAGGGGGCAGAGTACCCACCGTGCGACGCCGCGATGGCCCCCCGGTCGTTTGTCATCATCCTCATCCTGGCCCTCGTCGGGGAGAAGGATCAGGCGATCGAAGACCTGATGGCCACCACTGCCCCTACGTTGGCTTGATGTGGCTGGCGGGCGGGTTCTCGCCGGTCAGGCCGCGCCCTAGACTGCGACCGCTCCGAAATCTGGCGATCTTCTGGAGGGTGTGCAGGATGAACCGAGCGCTCATAACCGCATGGGCGGCGGCCGCGTTGGTCGTGTCCGGGGGCAGCACCACCGCCTCCGCTTCCGATGCTCCGCCACGAACCACGCATGGTCCTTGCCAGTACACCCAGACCCCGGACGAGCCGGCGGCGCGACCGGTTCCCCTGCCGCCCGATCCGCGACGTACCCCCAGCCACGGCATGGTCGACGTGACTGTCCGGACCAGCCAGGGCTCGCTCCCACTACGTCTGGACCGGGCGAAGGCGCCGTGCACCGCCCAGAGCTTCGTGCATCTGGCACGGCATCGGTTCTACGACCGTACGGTGTGCCATCGGCTGACGGCGTATCCGACGCTGAAGGTCCTGCAGTGCGGCGACCCGACGGGCACTGGCGAAGGGGGGCCGGGGTACAAGTACAGGGACGAGCTGCCGGTGGACCTGCCGCCGGCACCGAGCGATCCGACCGGCGTCCGTCGCCTCTACGGGCGCGGCTTGCTGGCAATGGCCAACGCCGGGCCCGACACGAATGGTTCGCAGTTCTTCGTCGTCTACGGCGACTCCGCGCTGCGACCGAACTACACGGTCTTCGGTACGGTCGGGGCCGCCGGCCTGCAGACGCTGGACAAGATCGCTGCCGGCGGTATCGAACCAACTGCCCAGGACCCGGCGCCTGTCGACGGCACGCCTGTGCTGCGGACCGAGCTGCTCAGCGTCCGGCCGTCCTGCCGGCATTGACGGACTGTGGCGCGGTCAACGCGGTTCAGCGACGCGACTGGCCGCGCCACGGATATGCCAGGCAGGGCGATGACGGTGTCCTCGGCGCGGGGCAACGGGCCGTGGAGGATGCGGCGCCAGTGCTCCGACCGGGAACGTTCACCGGCTGGGGGAGCGGGTGGTCGTGACGGTACGGCCCCCACCCATGTGGAGTACGTGGTTTGTTTCGGCCGGTGCTGCTCTACTCGCCGGTGACACCGTCGGTGAGTTCGCGGACGACGTCGAGCTGGCCGACATGGCGGGCGTACTCCTGCAGCATGTGGAACAGGATCCAGATCAGGGCCGGGTGGTGGTCAGGAGGGTTGAAGCCGCCACCGCTGCGTGCGGCCTCCTGTAGTCCGGCGCCTGCCATGATCTCGCGGCAGAGCGATCTCGATGACCGATCGGTTGATCCATCGGGAAGGTGCTCCTCCTGCCGTCAGGCCGATCCACAGGTCCTGAGCTACTCCCGGCGCCGTGAGCTGAACCAATCACCCCACATGGAGATTCCTGCGCGGCTAGGTGAGTGCGCCCGCGCTGCCGGAAGTTGTGGACCTCCAGAATGAGTCCTACTCCTCCTGACAGGGGATCGGGACCGCCCAACCGGATGATGCGCGGGGCGCGCGCGATCGGTGAGGGTGAACCATATGAACAACGAGCCCCGTGCTGCTGTGGACTCCCGTGCCGCCGCTCATTCCCGATCGACCTTCCGCGTCGCTGCCTATGCAGCGGCCACCTGGGCCACCGTCTTCTCTCTGGTCCACCTGTACTGGCTGTTCGGCGGCCGGTTCGGTCTGCCGTCCGGGCTCTCCATACGCGGCAACACGCCGCTCCTCGTCATCGACATCCTTGCCATCCCCTTCTGCGCCCTGGCTGCTGCGCTGGCCCTGGCACTCCACCTGGACTGGGGCACACGGCTGCCGGCCAGACCGCTCACCGCCGGTCTCTTCGGCGTTGCCGCACTGCTGCTCCTCCACGCTGCACCGTCCATCCCGGACTGGGCGGCCCTGGTCGCTGGTACTCGAACGAGCACCGATTTCGACGCGATGAGTAAATTCTCGACCCTCCTATACGAGCCATTCTTCATGGCGGGTGGACTGCTCTTCGCCCTCGCTTCCCTTGGCCGCCGAGCGACAAGGTCTGACAGTCGGCATCATGACGGCAACCGCATCGGTCTGGACGGCGGCCGGAAGAGGTAGCACATGGGCATCCGGTGTGTAGGGCAATGCCATAGCGGTCTTGGGAGAAATTGAGAAGACCAGGTCGGGCTCTCGGCCGGCGCCCTCCGCCCGCCGACGTTCCCCCCCGGCCCTCGCGGAGCGCGGACTGCCGTGTGGCTTCCCATGGCCTGATGAACACGGCGAACAAACGCGCCGAAACGTGCGCGTGAGATGCCGGACAGGGCAGGTTCGGCAAGGCCGCACGGACCCAGGCCGGCTTCGCAACTTCCCAACCTGTGCGACCTTTCTCATGTCACGGCCCGACCGGGACGATCACCGTGCCCGCCGAAGCTGCGAAGCTACCCGAGCAGCGCATCGCCGTCTGATGTCGCACCACCTTTTCCCCCGAAACGGCTGACAGACCAGCCCAATCACAGCAAACTGCCCTGACACTCGGGAGTCGTAGAGGAGCGCACTTTGGCCACCAACCCGTACTTCAACCAGCCCTTGGCACCTGTTCGCCCGCGCATGTTCCGCAGCGTCATCGCGAAGATCGTGTGGACGCTGGTGCCAATCGTCTCCGCTGGACTGGCAGCTGCGGTCCCGTTCGTGGTCGCTGCGGTCAAGGGTGTTGTCAAACCCTGGCTGGCCATCACCTACGTCATCGGGGAGATCGCTGTGTTCTCCGCGGCGTTCGCGATCAGCCCGGACCCGAAGGACGACAGTCCTGTGCCCGGATTCCTGATGGTGCTGTTGATCATCACCGCCGCGACGCACACTGCGCTCCTGGACAACGAAAAGATCACCGTGGGGAAGTAGGCCCAAACCGCGAGGAGCCCGGGATCCGGGGGCAGGGCCAAGCCGCTTCGCAACGGCGACGTGACGCCGCACAGCACGGTCACCGTCCCCCGGCGGCGCGACAGCCTCGGAGGGCGTGGCGGCCACCGCTCGGGAGGAGCTCAGAGCCACTCCGGCACGAGACTCAAAGGCATCGGCCCGGTCATGGCTACGGTGTATCGCCAAGTGCATCGTTGAACCGGGTCGAGTACATCCGGGATCATGAAGCATGCTCCCGGACACCTGGTTCCTCACCGACGACATCGAGGACTTCCTCGCCCGCGCCGGAGACTTTCTCCGCTCGCGACCGGCGCTGCACAACACGCCGCTCACCACACTGCACAAGTGGCGGAGCCAGCCGGGCGCGTTCACCCCGGGTTCCGTCCTCTTCGGACGACTGGAGTCAGCGGGCGAGACTCGAGCCATCTTCTATCGCCCGCCGACCCGCCGGCTGATCCTTACTCCGCTCTCCGCCGAGCAAGCCGACACCCTTGCTGTTCATCTGACAGGCCTCGGCCACTCCCTCGCAGGCGTCACCGCGGACCACGACACGGCCACCGCGTTCGCCGGAGCCTGGCAGCGGCACACCGGCGTGACGCCGACACTCCGCGTCCGGATGCACCTCTACCGCCTCGGCACCCTCACTCCGCCGAACCCGCACCCGGACGGCCACAGTCGCCCGGTGGGCCGGCAGGACCACGATCAGCTCATGCGCTGGTGCCGTGAACTAGCGGTTGACCTTCGCGAAACCGTGACCATCGATGCCGCCTCCTGGGCCAGCACCCGCTTCGCTGAGAAGAGCTACACCTTCTGGGAGACCGCCGACGGCACCCCCGTCTCCATGGCAGGCGTGAACCCGATGGTCGCCGGCATGGTCAGGGTCGACCCCGTATACACCCCGGCTCACCTCCGCGGACACGGCTACGCAGCCGCCGTCACCACAGAGGTGAGCCGGGCCGCGCGCGCCGCAGGAGCGACAGAGGTCGTGCTTTACACGGACGCGGGCAATCCCACCAGCAACGCCCTCTACGCACGCCTCGGATACCGCCGGATCGCCGACTGGGCTCCATACGACTTTGCCTGAGTGCATGTCCGCCCAGGCGGCCGGCGTCCTCACGGCGATCGTCGACTGCGACGTGGCGCGCCTGCCGAGCTCCAGTGCCTGAGGAGTGCACCATTCACCCGTGAAGGTCGGGACACTCCGGCGGGTAGGCCTTCAGACGGTCCCGCCGCTCTGGTGCGGGGCGCTCCTACAGCCCGGCCGGTTCCGAGCGCCTACAACTCCGCGGCGCTGGTGCCCTGCGACTCAAACCGCTGTTGAGTGCCCCGCACGGCACTCGAAGCGGACGAGGCGACAATCGAGGCGCTGGAGTACGCCGTTCAGCGTCGCGCCCTTCGATCTGGCTCACCCTCCTCCCGTTGAAGCGTGGGGGTCAGCCGACGGGTGCGGGGTAGGAGGACAGGAGCCGCGTCAGCAAGGGCAGGGCGTTTGTAGCGTCGGCCGCTTGTGCGGTCGGCAGATCGGCTACGTCGGCGGGCAGCAGCGTGCCGGAGCGGGGGATGGCGAGGACGGCCAATCCGGCGGCGGCTGCCGAGCGGATGCCGCTCGGGGAGTCCTCGACGGCGACGCACTGATGGGGCGGCACGCCGATCGTCGCGACAGCCCGCAGGTAGGGATCCGGGGCGGGTTTGGCCCGCGCGACATCCTCGCCGCACACCACCGCGCTCAGTCGCTTCGCCAGGCCGAGTTGCTCAAGGACTGTCACGACGAAGCGGCGAGGACTGGCCGTCGCCACGGCGATCGGCCCGTGCCGCTCGGCCTCGTCGACTAGTTCCAGCGCGCCGGGCAGCGCGTGCAGCAGCCCCGCGGCGCAGGTGTCCACTATGGCGGCGGTGCAGGCGTGGATGACGTCGGCGGTGCTCACCGCGCCCCGGCACAGGCCGGTGACGTAGGCGGCCCAGTGTCCGTTGCCGTGCAGCGCGGCGGAGTCTTCGTCCTGCCAGTCATGGCCGTGATGTGCGGTGATCGCCGCGCAGGCCCGGGGCCAATGGCCGGCGGTGTCGATGAGGGTGTCGTCGAGGTCGAACACGGTTGCCGGCATCAGCCGGTCCACACCGTGGCCGCCTCGGGCCGCAGTCGGTGGGCGATCTGCTCGATCGAGATGAGGGTGAGGCGGTGTTCGTCGGCGAAGGAGCGCAGAGGCACGCCGCGGGTGAGGGAGCCGTCGTCGTTGCAGACCTCGCTGATCACCCCGGCCGGACACAACCCGGCCAGGCGGAGCAGGTCGATGGTGGCCTCGGTGTGCCCGCGGCGTTCGCTGATCCCGCCGGGCCGGGCGCGCAGCGGGAAAAGGTGCCCGGGGCGCATGAGTTGGTCGGGCCGGGTGTGGGGGTCGGCCAGGGTCCGGGCCGTCAGCGCCCGGTCGTGGGCGGAGATGCCGGAGCCTGTGCCGACCGCGTCCACGGACACGGTGTACGCGGTCGCCTCCACCCCGCCCGCCTCCGGAACCATCAGCGGCAGCCGCAGACGATCAGCGATCTCGGGCGCCACGGGCGCGCAGAGCAGACCGCTGGTGTGGCGCACGAAGAACGCGAGGGCCTCGGCGGTCGCGAACTGCGCCGCCATGACGAGATCGCCCTCGTCCTCACGATCGGCGTCGTCGACGACGATCACCGGCCGTCCCGCCCTCAGCTCCTCGATGGCGGCCGTCACCGCGTCCAATCCCGCGTCCAGCCGCGGTACCGACACCGACGTCACAGGAACCAGCCCCTTCCTGACCAGCACGAACAGTCCTGCCCACCCCATCGGCAGCCGCGCAGGCGATCTTGACCGGCACCTTTGCGGCTCATGAGGCACATCGGTGTGCGCAGGCGCTCTTCGGTCCCACCCGGCGCACACTCATTTGGACCCTGGCGTACCTGCTGGTCATGAGGCCGGCTGTGGGCGGCGGGGCGGCGGCCAATCGACGACCGGATAGTCCCCAGCGGCGGGGAGCCCTCCGCGCGCTGCCGCGCCTCCTACGCCGCCGTTTGCGGCTAGGCCACGAGGGCTTGACCAGCATCGATGCGGGGCGACATCTCCCCGGTACCGGTCAGGTTTCGGTCACAAAGGTGTGGCCGAGGAGGGCGGCGGCTGAGGTGCACGGCTCGACAAGCGTCAGCCGGATGCCGGTGGCGCTCATCCCTTGTACATGCCTGGGTGGTCGGTCTCGGGCAGCGAAAAATTGCTTCCGGGGGCTCAATGGGCGGTTCGACCTCGTGGGCGGGCAGGACCGCCCGTACCCTTGCTCGTGTCCACGGCGTCATATAACGGGCGCCCCATTTTGGAGGCAATACTTCGTGCTGATCGCTCAGCGTCCCTCGTTGACCGAAGAGGTCGTCGACGAATTCCGCTCCCGGTTCGTGATCGAGCCGCTGGAGCCGGGCTTCGGCTAC
>NZ_JBSFBX010000023.1:0-96813 GCF_053593175.1 Streptomyces sp. NPDC002386 | reverse complement strand
CCGCCGTCGGCGGCCTCGCCTTCCTCTGGGCACCCGGCGTACCCGCGCTCATGCTCAGCGGCTACATCGGGTACCTGCGCGCGCAGGAGCACCGCACCGAGTGCCGTCACCGTCTCCCTGTCGCCGGCCGACCGCACGGCCCGGGGCAAGAACGCCCGCTCCCGTGTGCCGCGTTCGGGCCACGGCGTCCTCGAGCCCGCGCCGGACCGGCCGGACGTGATCGACGTACTGGCACGTCAGTCGGCCACGCGGGTACCGGAGTTGGTGCCGATCCGCTACGGCCGGATGCTCGAGTCGCCGTTCCGCTTCTACCGCGGCGCCGCCGCGGTCATGGCGGCCGATCTCGGCCCCCTGCCCGGCACCGGGCTCCAGGTGCAACTGTGCGGTGACGCCCACCTGCTGAACTTCCGGCTGCTGGCCTCACCCGAACGTCATCTCGTCTTCGACATCAACGACTTCGACGAGACCTTCCCGGGCCCGTTCGAGTGGGACGTCAAGCGGCTGGCCACCAGCTTCGTCATAGCGGGGCGGGCCAACGGCTTCTCGGCCGGGGAGCAGAACGCTGCGGTGCTCCGCTGTGTGGGGTCGTACCGGGAGCGGATGCGGGAGTTCGCCCGCATGCGCACGCTCGACATCTGGTACGCGCAGGACGACGCCGACCGGATGCGGGAACTGCTGGCCTCCTCGATGGACAAGGAGGGCAGGCGCCGTACCGCGCAGGCGACCGCACGCGCCCGCTCGCGCACCCACATGCAGGCCTTCGCCAAGCTGACCACGCTGACGCCGCAGGGGCGGCTGATCACGGCGGACCCGCCGCTGATCACCCCCCTGCGGGACCTGGCGGCGGGCAGACCGGCGGAGCAGGAGGACCGGTACCTGCAGTCGCTGCTGGAGGAGTACGCGCGCACGCTGCCGTCGGAGCGGAGGCATCTCCTGGGCCACTACCGGCTGGTGGACGTCGCCCGCAAGGTGGTGGGCGTGGGCAGCGTCGGCACCCGCTGCTGGATCCTGCTGCTGCTCGGCCGGGACGACGACGATCCCCTGCTGCTGCAGGCCAAGGAGGCCCAGGAGTCGGTGCTCGCGCCGTACTCGGACGGCGAGCGGTACGGCAACCAGGGCCACCGGGTGGTGGCCGGTCAGCGGCTCATCCAGACGACCAGCGACATCTTCCTGGGCTGGACCCATGTCATCGGCCTCGACGGACGGGGCCGGGACTTCTACGTGCGCCAACTGCTGGACTGGAAGGGCATCGTCCGGCCCGAGACCATGGATCCGGCTCTGCTGAACCTGTTCGGCCAGGTGTGCGGGGCCTCGCTGGCCCGGGCCCACGCCCGCTCCGGCGACCCCGTCGCCATCGCCGCCTACCTCGGCGGCGGGGACCGGTTCGACCGCGCGCTGCAGCACTTCGCACAGGCGTACGCGGACCAGAACGAGCGGGACTTCGCGGCGCTGGGCGAGGCCGCGCGCTCGGGGCGGATCGAGGCGGCCGATCTGTGAGCCGGCGGACCGAGGCGGCGGATCCGTGAGCCGGCGGCCGAGGCGGCGGATCGCAGGTGGGGGCGGGTCGGGTCCGGGCGGCGTGCCAGGGGCGGGAACCGCGGCCCTCACTCGGGGAGTTGCCGCATCTCCACCAC
Source organism: Streptomyces sp. NPDC002386 (assembly GCF_053593175.1). Lineage (NCBI taxonomy): Bacteria > Bacillati > Actinomycetota > Actinomycetes > Kitasatosporales > Streptomycetaceae > Streptomyces > Streptomyces sp. NPDC002386. Next base: position 95,179 of record NZ_JBSFBX010000023.1, on the reverse strand, counting down.
CCGCAGTCCCAGGGACTGGCAGCGGACCAGCAGCCCGTAGAGATGCGCCTGGTCGATGATCCGGCCGAACAGAACCGTCTGGCCGGACATCATCACATGTTCGAGTTCGGGGAAGGCCTTGGTCAGGGTCTCCGACATGTGTCCATCGACGCGGATCTCGTAGCGCATGTGCCGTACTCCCGCCGCGGGCCGCCTGCGGTCTCACCTGCGATCGTGCTCCGCCCCCGGGGCCCGGGGCCTCACCCGGCACAGGTGATACGGCCGGCGGCGGCCCGGGACACCGGACGGGGGCGGGTACGTCAGTGGGTCAGCGCCAGCTTGAAAGCGATGATCACCAGCCCGAGCAGCAGATTGACCACCGCGGTGACCGACACCAGCCGCCAGGAGGCCCCCGCCTGCCGGGCGCCGACCGCCGACCAGCCCACCTGGCCGGCCACGGCGACCGCCACCGCGAGCCACACGGCCCCCGCCACGTCCAGCCCCAGCAGCGGGCTCACCGCGACGGCGAGGGCCGGCGGGACGGCCGCCTCGACGATCGGCCACTCCTCCCGGCACACCCGCGCGACGGCCGGCCCGGTCAGCGACCGCTGCGCGAGCCGGGCGCCGAACAGCTGGGCGTGGACGTGCCCGACCCAGAAGACGAGACCGGTGAGCACCAGCAGCAGCACGAGCTGCACCCGGGGGAACTTGCCGAGCCCGCCGGCGCCGATGACCACCGAGGCGGCGAGCATCGATCCGTAGACGGCCCCCGTGTAGTCGGCGTGCGTGCGGCGGCCGGCACGCTGCGTCCCTGCCGCGGTCGGGCGGGTCGAGGACATCGGCACATCCTTTCGCGCTCACTCCACCGGGCCGGTGGCGCCGGCCGGAGCGCCGTGCTCCGGCCGCTCGGTCCCGCGCTTCGGCGCGGTCGGCAGACGGGGGGTGACGAGGAAGCTCGCCAGGGTGATCGCACCCGTGGCGAGGATCGCCGCCCTCAGGCCGTCGAGCTGCGCCGAGGCGTAGGTGTCGGTGATGGCGTCGACCTCGGCCGGGGGCAGCCCGGCGTGCTGGGCCGCCGAGCGCACCTGGTCCGTGGGCACGAAGGTGAGCCCGGCTTCGAGGGCCACGCCGGTCTGCTGCTTGGTCTGCGCGGACAGCAGCGGATCATTCTCCACGTCCGTGGTGAACGCGTGTGCCAGCGCTCCGATCAGCATCGACCCGATGAGCGCGGTGCCGAGCGCCGAGCCGAGGTTCTGGGCGGTGAACTGCAGACCGCCGACCTCGCTGCGCTCCTCCTCGCCCACACTGGACTGCACGACGTTGCCGAGCTGCGAGGCGAGCAGGCCCATGCCGATGCCGAGCACGGCCATCGCGGCGGCGAACTGCGCGTCGTCGATGACCGGATCGATGGTGGCCAGCAGCCACACGATGGAGACCGTCAGCGTCAGCAGGGCCAGCCGCACGACCCGGCGCGGCCCGAGGGTCCGGCCCAGCCGGGCGGCGGTCAGCGACGTGACGAGCATCGTGACGGACACCGGCAGCAGCCGCAGCCCCGTCTGGAAGGCGTCGAATCCCTGCACCACCTGCAGGTACAGGGGGATCGTGAAGAACAGCCCGAGCAGGATCAGGTTCTGGCTCAGCAGGGTCAGCAGTCCGGATCGCAGGGGCGGGATCCGGAACAGCGCCAGGTGCACCAGCGGGTCGGCGCCCCTGGCCTCCCGCGCGCGGTCCCAGTGCACGAAGAGGGACAGCAGGGCCACCCCGGCGCCGATGACGAACAGGGTCGGCGCGAAGCCGAGGACGGTGAAGGGCGGATTGCGTGGCTGCACCCAGCCCCAGGTGCTGCTCTGGAGCACCCCGAGCACGCCCAGCGCCAGGCCGGCCGCCGAGAGCACCGCGCCGACCACGTCCATGCGGGGCGCGGGTCCGGTGCGGCGCGACTCCGTGATCACCCGGTGGCAGAGCAGGACGGCGATGACGACCACGACCTCGCCCGCGAAGACCAGCCGCCACGTCAGGTACGTGGTCACCCAGCCGCCCAGGAGCGGTCCGACCGCGATGCCGGCACCGGCCAGCCCGCCGATCACGCCGTAGGCGACCGCCCGGTCCTTGCCGCGGTAGGACTCGGCGACCAGGGCCGCCATGGCCGGCAGCACCATCGCGGCACCGAGTCCCTCGATGACGGACCAGCCCAGGGCGAGGACCCACAGCGTGGGCGCCAGGGCCGTCACGGCCGACCCGGTGCCGTACACGACGAGACCGAGGAGGAAGAGACGGCGGCGGCCGTGGATGTCGCCGAGCCTGCCCCCGATGATCATGAATGCCGCCATGACCAGCGCGTAGAGGGTGATGACGGCCTGGATGGCGGTGACCTCGGTGTCGAAGTCCTCGACCAGCCGGCTGATGGAGACGTTCATGACGGACGTGTCCAGCACCATGAGGAACTGGGCCGTGCCCAGCACCATCAGCGCTCGCCAGTGTCTCAAGGTCTCCACCTCACAGTCGTCAGCCGGGTCAGATCAGTCCGCGTTCGCGGGCTCGCCGTACCGCGTCGCCGCGCCGGTTCACGCCGAGTTTCCGGTAGACGCTCTTGAGGTGGGTCTTCACGGTGTTGACCGACACGTACAGGTCGGCGGCGATCTCCTCCGTGGACATCATCTGGGCGAGCCGGCACAGCACTTCGCGCTCACGTCCGCTCAGCTCCTCGACGACCAGCGGCGCGGGCTCCACGGCCGCGCCCGGACGGGCCCGCGCCGCGGGACCGCCGGAGATCAGCCAGCCGGCGGCCAGGGCCTGCAGGGGCGGGGTGTCCAGGAGGTGCCGGATCCGCGGCCCGGCCTCCAGGAAGGGGCGCCGCAGCCGTTCCCCGCGGGCGTCCAGCAGCGCCCGGGCGAGCAGTTTGCGGGCGGTGGTGTCGTCCCCCTCCTCCTGCGCCGCCCGCGCGCGCACCAGCGCGGCCCGGACGGTGACGCCGGGGCCGGTGCGTTCCCAGTCGCTCACCCGGTCGAGGATGCCGATCGCCGCGTCGCGGTCGCCGGCCGCGAGCTGGGCCCCGGCCAGCTCCGCCGCGTAGGCCGGCTCGCCGTCGTACGGCACCTCGTCCAGCACCTTCGCGGCGGAGTCCGGCCGGCCCTCGGCCAGATGGGCAGCGGCGGTGACCAGCGCGGTGTGCACCTCCGCCCAGGGGGAGGCCGTCAGGGCCGGTACGGCGGGGTCGGCCACGGCCGAGGCGGCCCGCGGCTCGCCCCGCGCCAGCAGCAGCCGCGCCGTCGCGAGGGCCCGGCCGGCCGCGGTCACCGGGTCGAGCGGGACGGCCCCGGAGCCGGCCGTCTCGTCCAGCAGGCCCCGGGCGCGCGCGAGGTCGTCGCGTTCCACGGCCACGGCGGCCAGAACCAGTTGTGCCAGCCCGGGGCCCGAGGGCCGCCCCAGACCGAACTGCTCCGTCTCGTTCAGCGCGGCCAGCGCCTGGCGTTCCGCCCTGCCCGGCCAGCCGTTCAGGTAGTCGATCAGGGCCAGGTGTCCGAGGGAGTCCTCCCGGGGCAGCGCCGTCGCCGCGCCGCCGGGACAGCCGGCCGCCTCGGTCAGGGCGTCGCGCGCGTCGTCGAAGCGGCCGGCCCACAGCCGGGCGGAACCCAGATGGGTGAGCAGCAGGGCGGTGAGTTCGGGATGCTTCCGAAGGAGGTCGGCGGGGACCTCGTCGCGCAGTCGCGCGGCCTCCGCCACCGCCCTCTCGGCCCGGCCGGGCGCTCCGGTCAGCCGCGCCGCGAGGGCCTCCAGCAGGACGCAGCTCAGCCGGCCCGCCGCGTCGGACGGCACCTCGCCGGGATCCCTGCCGTCCTCGGCGCGCAGGCCGTCCTCGGCCCGGCGCAGATGGCTCAGGCCGCGCTCCACGTCGCGCCCCGACAGATCGCGCGCGGCGCGCACCAGCTCCGCCGCGGCACCCGGGACCTCGGGTCCCATCCGGGCGAACAGCTCGGTGAGGTCGTCCGCGCGCAGACCGGCGAAGAGCTGGCCTATCGCCAGGTCGTCGACGAGGGCACGGGTGGTGAACTCCCAGTCGCCCGCGGCGGCGCCGTGCGCGAGCGCCTCCGGCAGGGAACCGGAGGCGCGCAGCCAGCGCGCGGCGCGCCGGTGGAGCTCCGGTTCGAGGCCGGGCGAGCGGACCCGCAGATGGGTCCGGAGGATCTCGCCGAACAGTGGATGCAGCCGGTACCAGGAGTGCCCGAGATCCTCCACGAACGCGTTCTGGGTGTGCAGTCCGGCCAGCTCCGGCTCGACACCTCCGGTGCCGGTCAGCGCCTCGGCCAGTTCCGGGCAGAACCGCTCCATGACGCTGACGCCCAGCAGCAGGTCCTGGGTCCGGGCCGGCTGCCGCTTCAGCACCTCGGCGAGGAGGAAGTCGGCGATCGTGCTCCGGCCCGCCTCGAAGTCCGCCAGGTACGTCTCGGGGTCCGGACGCTGCTGGGCGGCCATGGCGCACAGCCGCAGCCCGGCGGCCCAGCCCCGGGTGCGCTCCACCAGGGCCCGGGTGGCCTCGGTGGAGAGCCGCAGGCCGTGCCGCTCCAGGAGGGCGGCGGCCTCGTCGGCGGTGAAGGCCAGCTCGGCGTCCCGGATCTCGGTCATGGCCGCGGCGGCCCGGTACCGGTGCAGCGGCAGCAGCGGCTCGGTGCGGGTGACGAGGATCAGGCGCAGTCCCGGGCCGGCGTGGTGCAGGACGAACTCCAGTTGCTCCGCGATCCGCGGGTCGGTCACCCGGTCGAACTCGTCGAGCACGAGGACGGCGGGGCGTACCCGTCCGCTCAGCTCGTCGGCGAGGCGGGCCAGCAGGGTGTGCTCCACCCGGCCGGCGTCCCCGGGGCAGCCGATCTCGGCGGGCAGCGGGACCCCGGCGGCGCGCAGTGCCTGGAGGACGTAGGCCCAGAACACGCCGCAGCCCTGGTCGTCCGCCTCGTTGGTGAACCAGGCGACCGGCTGCCCGAGCCGGGCGGCCCAGTCCGCGACCAGCAGGGTCTTGCCGGCGCCCGCCGAGCCGTTGACCATGGTCAGCGGGGTGCCGAGCGCCTGGTCGAGGTGCTCGGTCAGCCGCCGCCGGCGCAGGAAGGTGGCCGGCCTGGCGGGCAGGGCGAAACGGGTCTGCAGAAACGGCTCTCCCAGCGGGTCGACGTACCCGACGGCTGGTCCCCGTGTGTTCTCGTGTCTCGCAGCCACGGGGTCATCACCCCCGTCCGACAGCCGATGAACGCTTGCTCTCCACGATCAGCATCGCAGTGTTCTTGTCCCCGCGCAGTTCGCGCGGGGTCGGGCCGGGCGGCCCATGGGCTTCGTCCCCGCCGGGTCCCGGGAAACGGGCCGCGGGAGCGGTGCCGGTCAGGTCCGGTCCGCGGGCGGGTGCGCCGCCCCGGGTCCGGTGCGGAGCTGGGTTCGGCCGGACGCGGCGAGCAGCGCGAGCACCGCGAGGACGCCCAGCAGCACCAGGACCAGCAGCAGGACCGTGAGTACGGTCGGATGGTTCCAGAGCGCGAAGACCAGCGCGATGATCAGCAGGACGACGAGGGTGATGATCCGGCGGTAGGCCAGTGCCCAGCCGCCGACCCGTCCGGTGCTGATGTGGTGGGCGGCCGCCCAGCGCGCGGCGGAGTCGGCCGTGTGGTCGGACGCGCCGCGGACGGCCACGGGCAGCCGGCCGGGTCCGACGAAGTAGGCACCGAGCGCGATGACGACGCCGAGGACGACGGCCGTGCGCAGGCTGATCCGCAGGAAGTGCACCAGGGTGTCGAAGACGGCCTCGGCGGCGGCCTTCGACTGCACCTGGGGCGGCAGATGGCCGAGGTAGTAGTGGCGGGCCACGGCCAGGGCGATGGCGACCACCAGGCAGGCGAGGGCGGCGCCCAGCGCGGTGCGCGCGAGGGCCCTTCGGCGGCGGCGGGCCAGGAACACCCCGGCGGCGCCGAGGACCACGACGAGCACCGGGAACCAGTTGCCGACGACGTCGAGCAGGTGGGCGGCCTTGCGGAACTTGGCGAGTTCGTCGGAGTGGAACAGCACCAGCTGCTTGTTCACCTGCGGGATCTTGTCGGCGGGCTTCAGCCCGGCGTTCACCAGCTCCTGTTTGACCCGGTCGACGGCCGTGCCCACGTCCAGGGTGACCGTGCCGTCGCTGACGCCGACCGCGCCGCGTCCCTGGCCGGTGAGGGCGTGCACGACGGCGTTGTGGGCGGCGCGGTTGGCGGTGTTCCACACCGTGGCGAAGGCGTCGCTCCGCACGACGCGGGTGGCGGTCTTCGTGACGGCCTGGTTGACGGCGGCGTCGAGCTGCGGCCCCAGTCCCCTGACGGCGTCGGCGGCGCGCGGCGGCAGGCCCTGGGACTGCAGCCAGGAGGCGATGTCCGCGGCGGCCCGCTGACCGTCCACCCGCGCGCCGACGGCGTCGGTGATCCGGTGCACCGCGGCGTCCTGGATCGCCGGGTCGGTGGCCAGCGGATCGACCGTGGCCACGTAGCGGTCGGTGTCGAGCACGATGTCGTGCACCCAGGTGGCGAGCAGCGCGACCGGCACCAGGACGCAGGTCAGCACGATCAGCACGGCCGAGGCGACGGCACGCGCCACATGCCCCGCGCTCCGGCCCCGCCGCGCCCCGCCCCCACCGCCGGTCCCCGGTCCGGGGGGTCCGGGAGGTCCGGGAGGCCCGCCGGGCGGACGCCGGCCGGCGCCGGGCCCGTCCTCGCGCGCCGGGGGGCCGGAGGCGTGCGAGTCGGGACGATCGGGGCCGGGGCCCGGCGTGGGGGGTTCCTGGCCAGGGTTGCGGGGGTCGGGGCCGGGTCCGTGCGGGTCGGGTGAGGCGGGCACGTGGGCCTCCGGCGGGGTAGGGGCCTGAACATCCCCATTGCGTCAGGCCCGCGGGTTCCACGCGCGCTGGGTAGACCGGACGGGCGAGTGGTGGTGGGCCCTGCGCGCGGTGGACGGGGCCGAACGGGCGACGCCCGGTGAACTTCTCGCGCGGCCGCGCCTCAGGCGGTCCGCGGGTCGCGGTCCCGCGGGGACGGCGGGCTGCCGAGGCGGTGCGCCAGGAACGGCTCCTGGGCGAGGACGGCGCCGACGCTGATGCTGACGGCTCCCGCGACGCAGACCACGATCAGCCAGGACAGCAGCACGAAGACGGAGCCGGCCGGACCGTATTCGGCCAGGGCGCGGTTCAGCGCCCGCGGCATGTACAGGCGCGCGGTCACCGACAGCACGGTGAGCACGGCCGCCGTGAGCACGGCGCCCGGCAGCAGGGGCTTCCAGCCGATCAGCCCGCCGAGCAGCAGGTGCTGGGTCCACCACCACAGCCCCGTCTGGGTGAGGAGCGTGAGGGGGACGCCCAGCCAGGCGCCCACGCCGAACCCGTCGCGTACGGGGCCCTGGAGCACCAGGACCCCGAGCCACAGGGCGAGCCACGCCAGCCACCGCCATGGCGCGATGTGGGTGCCCGCTCTCGGGATCTCCCAGGCGCGTTTGCACAGGCGCTGCATCGCCCGGCTGACGGCGGTGGCCGACAGCAGCACCATCAGCCCGCCCACGATGCCCGTGGCCTGCTGGAGATCGCCCGTCGTGGGCTCGAACACCTTCTCCAGCTCGGCGTTGGCCGCGCCCGTCAGCCCGAACACCTCGCGCACCGACGCGACCAGCTGGTGGCGCACCGCCGAGGGGGCGTAGGCCGCGACGACGAAGAGCAGCGGGACCGCGGTCAGGAAGCACTGCGCGGCGACACGGGTGCCCGAGTCGAAGATGTTGACCGACACGATGCGGTCCGCGAGATGCGTGACCACCGGGAACCGGCTCTCCGCCCGTCGGTGGGCCGCCTTCGCCCAGGCGACCATCCGGCCCACCGACGGCACCCGTGCGGAGGTCGGCATGGCGTGGCTCCTTTCGCTGGGTCCAGCCTGGGGGGCGGCGCCCGGTACGGCACCCCGGGGACGGCTTCCGGCGGCCGGGTCCACGCCCACGAGATGTCGTTCCGGCGAGTCCTGCCTACTCTCGTGGTGTTCCGACTCGTCGGGGGTCCGCCATGGTGCTCGACCTGCTGCTCATCGGCCTGGCCATCACGCTCGACCCGCTGCCCCTCATGGCGTTCGTCCTGGTGGTGGCGTCGGCCAGGGGTGTGTGGAAGGGGCTGGTGTTCATCCTGAGCTGGCTGGCCTGCCTGGTCGCGGTGATCGCGATCGTCCTCGCCTTCACCGGCGGGCAGCCGCCACCGCCCAAGTCGCCGCCCTCGACCGCCGCCCTCGCGCTCAAGCTGCTCATCGGGCTGTCGCTGGTCTTCTACGGCGAGCGCCGGCGCCGCCGCCGGGCGGCCGGTGCGGCCCCGGCCAAGGAGTCCTCGTCCTCGAAGCTCACGGCCCACATGGACCGCGGCACGCCCTGGGCCGCCGCGGGGCTCGCCGTGCTGCTGCAGCCCTGGGGCATGGTCGCGGCGGGGGCGACGACGGTGGTGGAGGCGGACACCTCGCACGTCACGACGTGGCTCACCCTGTGCGGCTTCTGTCTGCTCGCGACCGCGACTCTGCTGACCGTGGAGCTGTACGTGCTCTTCTCCCCCACGGCGGCGAAGGCCCGCCTGCTGAGGCTGCGCGCGTGGATGGAGGGTCATCAGGACCAGGCGCTGGTGAGTCTCTGCCTGGTGCTGGGGTTCTGGCTGGTGGGCAAGAGCATCTACCAGCTCACCGGTTGACGCGTACGGGTTCGGAAGTGCGGGGCCCCGCGCCGCGTGCTGGAATTGGCGCTGGGGGCGGACGCACACGGCTTCCAAGGAGTGGTCATGGAAAGCGTCGAAGAGATGGGCCCCGTCGACTACCTCGTGATCGAGTTCCCCGGCAACCGTATGACGGGTGAGGCCTTCCCGCTGCTGGTCGATCTCGCCGAGCGCGGCATCGTCCGCGTCATCGACCTGGCCTTCATCCGCAAGGAGACCGACGGCTCGGTCGTCGCGATGGAGCTGCGCGACCTCGGTGACGAGATGGACCTGACCGTCTTCGAAGGCGCCTCCGCCGGCGTGCTGGACCAGGGCGACATCGAAGAGGCGGGCAACGCGCTGGAACCCGGCAACTCCGCCGCGGTGCTGGTGTACGAGAACCTGTGGGCCGCTCCCCTGGCCCGCGCCCTCCGGCGCAGCGGCGCCCAGCTGGTGGCGAGCGGCCGCATCCCCGTCCAGGCCCTGCTGGCCGCGCTGGACGCCACGGAGGAGACGGTTCCCCCCGGCGGTTCCGCGGCCGCCTGACCGGCCGCCCCTTTCGACACTGGGAGTTGACGATCATGCCCGGACTGCTCAGGGGCGTCGCACGCACCGCCGTCGTCGCCGGTACCGCGACCGCCGTGTCCAACCGCGTCTCGCGCCGCCAGGCCGGCCGGTGGGCGCAGCAGGACAGCGCGCAGCAGCAACAGCAGTACGAACAGCAGCAGGCGGCGCAGCAGCAGTACGCGCAGCAACAGCAGCAGATGGCGCCGCCGCCCGCGCCCGCCGCCGCGCAGCCGGCGGGCGACGACATGACCAACAAGATCGATCAGCTCAAGCAGCTGGCCGACCTCAAGACGCAAGGGGTGCTGACGGACGAGGAGTTCGAAGCCCAGAAGCGCCGGCTGCTGAGCTGATCCGGTGCCGCCGGGCACGTGGCGGTCGGGCGCCGGTCCGCGCCCTTCGGCGACGGCGAGCGAACGGCAGCGGTGCCGTCTTCCGGAGCGGAGGCGGCACCGCTTCGGTCGTCAGTGGTCGGCGGAGCTGCCCCGGACCACACAGGACCGGTTGTTCTCCCAGCCCCAGCCGTCGCCGTCCGGGTCCGAGGAACCGCCGTTGACGCAGTACGGGTAGCCGTTCGGCGCCGTACCCGAGCCCGGACCCGTGTCCGCCGAGCTGCCCCGCACGACGCAGGACCGGTTGTTCTCCCAGCCCCAGCCGTCGCCGTCCGGGTCCGAGGAACCGCCGTTGACGCAGTACGGGTAGCCGTTCGGGGCCGTACCCCCACCGGTGCCCGAACCCCCGCCGTAGACGGTGGCCCGCTTCGAGGTGGCGGCGATGCCGTTGGCGCCGTTGAAGAAGCGGTTGCCCCAGCTGGTGAGGGAGTTCGCGTCGAATCCGTTGACCATGTCCAGGTACTCGACGCCGCCGCCGTTGCCGCTCCAGGACCAGCCGATGTAGCCGACGCCGAGGGACTGCGCGTTCGCCATGATGGCGTCCTCGTCGGGGTCGCCGTCGCTGTGCCGGTTGCCGAACTCACCGACCACGATGGGCAGGCCCTTGTCGGTGAAGGCGTGCAGATAGCCGCTCACCTCGGCCGCGGTGTCGTACACCCCGTACATGTGGATCGAGAAGATCGTGTTGCGGTCGGGGTCCGCGGCGAAGACGGAGGAGGCGTTGTCCCGCATGGTGTTGGACCAGTCCTGACCCCAGTTGGGGGCGTCCACCATCAGCGCGTGCCGCAGACCGGCGTTGCGGAGCTTGACGATCGCGGCCTTGGTCGCGTTGGTCCAGGCGCTGTAGTTCGTGTTGCCGAACGGCTCGTTGCCGATGTCGACGACGACGTAGTCCTCCTGGCCCTCCAGCGCGCTCTTCACGCCGATCCAGTAGTCCGCCGCCCTGTCCAGGGTGGTCGCCGCGCCGTCCTCGCCGTACCCCGTGGTGTCGTGCACCTCCAGCACACAGATGACCTTGGCGGCCTTGCAGCGGCCGATGATCGAGGAGACCTCGGAGGCGCTCGTCCGGGTCCACCGGTCGCCGCTGCCGAGGACGACGCGGACGGTGTTGGCGCCCTTGGCCGCGATATCGGCGATGGAGGTGGTGCGGTCCGGGTACCAGGCGTACGCGTGGTTCACCCCACGCATCACGAACGTGCTGCCGTTCGCCTCGGTCACCTTGCCGTTGGCGACACGGATACCCGTGGGTGCGGCCGCGGCCTGGCCGCCGGACGTGGCCAGGAACGAGATCAGCAGCCCCAGTAGGGCGGCGAACGCGACACCGGCCGCGGTGCGCGAGGTGCTTCTTGGTTGCATTGCCATGGTGCTCCTCTGTGGGGTGTTGTCAGCGCGGACGTGTCCGCCCCGCGTCCGGGGGGCTTGTGGACGCGACGCTCTACGGCCGCACGGGGGATGACAACGTTGTCTACCTCCGAGGAGGGCGACAGCGAAGACCGAGCGGTGCGTGTGCGCCCCGGCCGGCAGGAGTGGGCCTGCGACCGCGGACCGGGAGCCATGGATATGAGAGCACTTGATGTCCCGGCCATGTCAATGGTCTTGCGGACATGTTTCCGGAAGAGCGTGCGGCAAGCCGACGACTTCCCCGGGCGAAGCGCTGGAAGCCAGGCGGAACTAAACCGCTAAACGCCCTAGTGGATCCGGCGACGCCGAGGACGGGGTCCTTCCAGCAGCAAAGGACGAGCGCCGCGCATATCCCTCCCCGACTGGCATCTGGCATGCCCCGACCTCGGCGCCCGCCCTGTCGTGACACCGCTCCGACCGAGGCAAGGGCCACGCCTTTCGGCAATCGCGCTATACCGGTTCAACGAGACATCCGAGCCGGTCTCGGAAATGGCCCGAGGGGCCGAAACGGCGTATGCGGGTGGATCTCCTGCGCGCACGCGACGCGGAACGGGGCGCGGCGGGCGGGCCGCGCCCCGCGGGTCCCGGCCCCGTCTCAGCCGCCGGGGGGCGCGGTCGACGCCCGCGGCATCAGGGAGGGCGTCGCCACGGGCCGGGACTGGACCTCCTGCCCCGCCAGCACGTCGAACAGCACCCGCGTGACCTGGGCTCCGAAACCGTGCACGTCATGGCTCATCGCGGACAGCGTCGGATGCGTCAGACGGCACAGCTGCGAGTCGTCCCAGGCCAGCAGGGACAGGTCGTCCGGCACGGAGACGCCCATCTCGGCGGCCACGCCGAGTCCGGCGACCGCCGTGATGTCGTTGTCGTAGATGATCGCGGTGGGACGGTCGGCGGCCAGCAGCAGCGAGCGGGTGGCACGCGCGCCCTCCTCACCCGAGAATCCCGTCTCCACATGCAGACCGCCGTCGAGGCCCAGCTCCTCCATCGTGCGCTCGAACGCGTTCACGCGGATGGCGCTGTGCCCCAGACCGGTGGGACCGCCCACGCGGGCGATGCGCCGGTGCCCGAGGGCCGCCAGATAGCGCACCGCCTCCGCGACCGCCTTCGCGTCGTCGGTCCAGATCGAGGGGAAGCCGCCGGTCAGGTCCGGGTGTCCGACCGCGACGGCGGGCAGCCCGATCCTCCGGAGCGGGCCGATGCGCGGGTCCTCCTGATGGAAGTCGACGAGGATCGAACCTCCTACCTGACGCTCCCGCCACCACCTCTCCTGCAGGGAGATCTCCTCCTCCAGCGAGCCGACCAGACGCAGCAGCAGCGAGCAGTTGCGTTCGGCGAGCACACTCTCGATACCGGAGATGAACTCCATGTAGAACGGCTCGAGACCGAGCAGCCGGGCCGGCCGGCAGATGGCGAGACCGATGGTGTCGACCGACTGCCGGGACAGGCTGCGGGCCGAGGAGTTGGGCGCCCAGCCCAGGCGCCGGGCCGCGGCGAAGATCCGCTCCCGGGTGGCCTCGGAGACCCCCGGCTTGTGGTTGAAGGCCAGCGACACCGCGCCCTTGGACACTCCGGCGGCGGCCGCGACGTCCTTGATGGTGACGCGTTCGGCGGGTGCGCTCACGCCGGTTCCACGCAGAAGAGTGCCGCGCGCACCGCGTTGGCGCCGGTCTCGGCGGCGCCCCGCACCCGCAGGCGGATCCGCTCGCCGGGAAGCAGCGTGCGCAGACCGGTGTCGCAGGTGGCCTCCGGCCCGAGCCGGTCGGCCTGCAGGAGAAGATCCCGTACGAGGGTGTGCGCTGTGACCACGACCTCGACACTACCGCCACCGGCGGCGGAGGACTCCACGACGACGTCGTAGCCGGGCTCGGGGTAGGCGAACTCCTTGTCGGTGACAGGGAAGTACACGGTCCGCAGGCCCTCGCAGTCGGCGACGAGGAACTCCTTGGCGGACCGGGCGTCGGGGACCAGCTCCCGCGGCACGGACCCCCGGCGCACCTCGCGCGCGCCGGCGGTCATGGCGAGTTCCCGTTCCGCGACCACGCTGCCGTCGGCGCGGACACGGCGCAGGGTCACACGTGCGTCCCACGCGTCGGCGGACTGGTTGATCACGGCGAGGTCAGGGCCGCCGGCCCCCGGCTGAAGGGTCAGCAGGCGGTCGGCGTAGACCCTGCGCAGCTCGTGGTAGAGGGGCTTGGGGCGGCCGTCGCCGTCGATGGCCGCCCAGGAACTGACCGGCCAGCAGTCGTTGATCTGCCAGACGATGGTGCCGCCGCACACCGGCCAGTGCGAGCGCCAGTGCTCGATCCCGGCGGCGACGGCGCGGGCCTGCACGACCTGGGTGAGGTAGTGCCAGCGGTCGAAGTCGTCGCCGGGCGGGGCGAAGTGACGCTCCACGCCCCGGTTCAGCTTGCCGTTGCCGTCCTCGGCCTTCTGGTGGTGCAGCATTCCGGGTGACCCGGGAGCCAGACGTTCACCGGGCAGCGCGCGCCGCAGGGTGGCCATGGCGGGCGGTGCCTGCCAGCCGAACTCCGAGACGAAGCGGGGCACCGAATCGCGGTACTCGGCGTAGTCCCGGCGGTTCCAGACCTCCCAGGAGTGGTGGGTGCCGTGGGCCGGGTCGTTGGGGTGGTGGTCCCAGGAGCCGGACCAGGGGCTGCCGGCGGTGTAGGGGCGGGTGGGGTCGAGTTCGGCGACCAGGCGTGGCAGCAGGTCGAGGTAGTAGCCGCCGCCCCAGGAGTCGCCCCTCAGCGCGGGCTCCCACTCCCAGTCGCAAAAGCCCCACAGGTTCTCGTTGTTGCCGTTCCACAGCACGAGGCTCGGGTGCGGCATGAGGCGGACAACGTTGTCGCGGGCCTCCGCCTCGACCTCGCCGCGCAGCGGCTGCTCCTCCGGGTAGGCGGCGCAGGCGAAGAGGAAGTCCTGCCAGACCATCAGGCCCAGCTCGTCGCAGGCGTCGTAGAAGGCCTCGTCCTCGTAGATCCCGCCGCCCCAGACCCGTACCAGATCCACCCCCGCCTCGGCCGTCTGGCGCAGCCGGGCTCGGTACCGCTCGGGGGTGATCCGCGACGGGAAGACGTCGTCGGGGATCCAGTTCACGCCGCGGGTGAACACCCTCACTCCGTTCACCACGAGGGTGAAGCCGGTGCCGTGCTCGTCGGCGGAGCGGTCGAGTTCCACGGTCCGGAAGCCGATCCGCCGGGACCAGGTGTCCAGCACGGGTTCCTCGGGACCGTCCGCCAGGAGCTCCAGCTCCAGGTCGTACAGGGGCTGCTCCCCGTATCCGCGGGGCCACCACGGGGAGACGCCGGGCACGTCCAGCGTGAGCACGGCGCGTGTCCCGTCCACCGCGCCCCTGACCCGGTGTCCGCCGCCGACGGTGGCGGACACGGTGAGCGGCCGGTCCACTCCCGCCGAGGTGCGTTCGACCTCCACTCGCACCTCGACCCGGCCGGCGCCGTCCACGACGGTCACCAGGGGGCGCACGTCGGCCAGCCGGGCCGTCGACCAGCGCTCCAGCCGGACCGGGCGCCACATGCCCGCGGTCACCAGGGTCGGGCCCCAGTCCCAGCCGAAGCCGCAGGCCATCTTGCGGATGTACTGGAACGGCTCCGGGTAGACGTTGGGGCGGTCGCCGGTCAGTGCGCGCACGGCTTCGGCCTCCTCGTAGGCGGAGGCGAAGTCGACCCGCAGGCGCCCGTGCCGGCCCGTGACGTCGAAGCGGTGACGCCGGTGCATGTTCCGGGTGCGTCCCACCTCGTTCCCGTCCAGCGTGATGGTCGCGGCGGTGTCCAGGCCGTCGAAGACGAGGTCGGCGCGTTCGTGGCGCCCGGTCCGGGTCTCGACGGCCGCCAGGTGCCGGCCGTAGCTCCATCCACGGCGCCCGACCCAGTCCACTTCGCGCTCGTTGAGGCCCAGGAAGGGATCGGGGATCAGGCCGCCGGCGAGCAGGTCGGTGTGGACGCAGCCGGGAACCCGGGCGGGCAGGGACCTCCCCTCGTGCTCAAGGCTCCACCCCTCGGCGAGCTCGACGGTTTCCTTCATATGCGGCTCCTTCGGCAGGACGGGCCGGGATGGTGTACGACGCGGATCAACCTAACGCGAGGGAAGTGAACCGGTCTAGTACCCTCGCCAGGCCTCTCACACCGGCGATATCCGGCGTAGACCCTGTAGCGCGGGGGGAGTTCACACAGCCCTCTGCGGCCAGATGTAACGATTGGGCATCGCGGTGAAACGCGGAGCTTTACCGGTTAACCCATCCCTGAAATAGTGCGGGGCACCTACCGGGCCCGAGCCGTGATCCTTGGAGGAGTGGGGCACATGGGAAACAGAGCAGTGAGCGCAGCCGTGCTGACCGCCGTGGTGACGACCCTCGCGGGGTGCAGCGGAGGGGGGACGCCCGGTGCGGGCGAGACCGCGGCCGTACCGCTGAGCCCGACGAAGGTCTCCGGTGACATCACGGTGCTCACCAACCGTACGGACCTCGTGCAGGACGGCACGATGAAGAAGTACGCGGCCGAGTTCAACAGGATCTACCCGAAGGTCGGGGTCAAGTTCGAGGGCATCACCGACTACGAGGGGGAGGTGAAGATCCGGATGAACACCGAGAACTACGGGGACGTCCTGCTGATACCGGGCGCGGTCGCCAAGGGCGACTACCCGAAGTTCTTCGCCCCGCTCGGCGACAGCGGCTCCATGGCCGACGAGTACCGGTTCACCGACAAGACCGACGTGGACGGCAGCGTGTACGGCATCGCCACCTTCGGCACCGCCAACGGCTTCGTCTACAACAAGGCCGTGTGGCGGAAGGCCGGCATCACCGCCTGGCCGACGACGACCGGGGAGTTCCTGTCCGACCTGAGGACGGTGAAGGACAGGACCGGCGCCACCTACTACACGAACTTCAAGGACGGCTGGCCGCTCAGCAGCCCCTGGACCAACAGCGTCGGCTCCGTCAGCTGCGACAGCAAGGCCTCCGACGCCCTGGCCGACACGGACAGGCCCTGGGAGAAGGGCACCGACCTCAACACCCTCGACACCCTGCTCTACGACATCGTCCACGACGACCTGTCCGAGAAGGACCCCACCACCACCAACTGGGAGAGCTCCAAGTCCCTGCTCGCCAAGGGCAGGATCGGCAGCATGCTGCTCGGCTCCTGGGCGATCAACCAGATGCGCGACGCGGCCCGGAAGGCCGGCGAGAACCCCGACGACATCGGCTTCATGCCGGTACCGGTCCAGCACTCCGGCAAGTTCTGCGCCACCCTCGTCTCCGACTACCAGCAGGCCGTCAACATCCACTCCGGCCACAAGAGCGCTGCCCGGGCCTGGATCGACTGGTTCACCGAGAAGTCCGGGTACTCCGCGAAGGAGGGCGCCGTCTCGGCACTGAAGGCGGCGAAGTTGCCGACGACGCTCGACGAGTACGTTGACAACGATGTCACGTTCGTGGAGCGCTCCGAGAAGGCGACAGCCGAGGTCAACGCCATCGACAACGCCTCGGAGATCGGCCTGAACAAGCAGGACTACCGCCAGCGGCTGGTGGACCTCGCCCGCGGCGCCCAGGGCGGCTCGCTCCAGGGCTACTTCGACGACCTGAACAAGCGCTGGGCCGAGGCCAGGCGGACCGCCGGCTCCTGATCGGCGCGCAGCGGGTCCCGGTGAGCCTGCCGCCGCCGGGCCCGGACGCGACAGCGCTCCGCGGACACGAAAGGCCCTGGCCCTCAATGACTCGAACCCTCTCCCCTTCACCGCCGCCCACGGCCGGCGGGCCGAAGCGGACCGTCAGGCACCGCCCCGGGCGTGCGGGCGGCGGCGGTGTCCGGCGGAAGCCGTCGATGCGCCGGCTCACCCCGTGGCTGTTCCTGCTGGTTCCGCTCGCTCTGCTGATCACGTTCACCTACGTGCCGGTGGGCAACATGATCTATTACAGCTTCACCGACTGGGACGGCGTCAGCCCGGACCGGAACTTCGTCGGTGCCGGCAACTACGAGGAACTGTTCACCCGCCCCGAGCTCTTCCGGGTCTTCACGGTGAGTCTCTACTACCTGGTGGCCTCAGTCGTACAGATATCCATCGCCCTGTACTTCGCCACCGTGCTCAGCTTCGACATGCGCTTCAGGAACCTGTTCAAGGGCATCCTGTTCTTCCCGTACCTGATCAACGGGGTGGCGATCGGCTTCGTCTTCCTCTACTTCTTCCAGGACGGCGGCACGCTCGACTCGGTCCTGTCCTGGTTCGGGGTGAACAGCGACCACGCCTGGCTCTCAACCCCCGAGTCGGCCAACACCTCACTGGCGGGCGTGTCGGTCTGGCGCTTCACCGGCCTGAACTTCGTCCTGTTCCTCGGGGCGATCCAGTCGATCCCGGGAGAGTTCCACGAGGCCGCCCAGCTCGACGGGGCGACCCGGTGGCAGCAGTTCCGGTACATCGTCGCCCCCGGCATCCGCCCGGTGCTGGGTCTGAGCGTCATCCTCGCCGTCTCCGGCTCACTGTCGGTCTTCGAGATCCCGTACATCATGACCACCGGCACGACCGGGACGTCGACCTTCGTGATCCAGACCGTCAAGTTCGCCTTCCAGTTCAACAAGACCGGCCTGGCCTCGGCCTGCGCCGTGGTGCTGCTGCTGGTCATCCTGGGGATCACCTGGATCCAGCGCCGCCTCGTGCCCGACGAGAAGGTGGACATCGTATGACCGTCGGCGTCCCGCCCCGGCGCCGGTCGCGCCGGCCCTCCGGTCTCGCCACCGGCCTGACCTACCTGGCCCTGATCGGCGCCTCGCTCGTGGTGCTGGTCCCGCTGGCCGTGGTCCTCCTGACCTCGCTGAAGACGTCGCAGGAGGTCGCGGACGGCCAGGGAGCCCTCGCCCTGCCGCACGACTGGCTGAACTTCTCGAACTACGCGACCGCCTTCTCCGACGGCAAGATGCTGACGGCGTTCGGCAACACCGCCTTCATCCTGCTGTTCTCCATCACCGGCACGGTGATCATCGGCTCGATGACGGCGTACGCGATCGACCGTTTCGACTTCCGGTTCAAGAAACTCGTCATGGCCCTGTTCCTGATCGCCACCCTGGTACCGGGCGTGACCACACAGGTCGCGACCTTCCAGGTGGTCAACAGTTTCGGCCTCTTCGACACCCGGTGGGCGCCGATCCTGCTCTACATGGGCACGGACATCGTCTCGATCTGCATCTTCCTCCAGTTCATCCGGGGGATCCCGGTCTCCGTGGACGAGGCCGCGCGGCTCGACGGGGCCAACGCCTTCACCGTCTACCGCAAGATCATTTTTCCGATGCTCAAGCCGGCGATCGCGACCGTCGTCATCATCAAGGGCATCACCACGTACAACGACTTCTACATCCCCTTCCTGTACATGCCCTCGGAGGACCTCGGCACCATCTCCACCGCCCTGTACCGCTTCAAGGGCCCGTTCGGGGCTCACTGGGAGACCATCTCCGCCGGAGCGATCCTCGTCATCCTTCCGACCCTGGTGATCTTCCTCTTCCTGCAGCGCTACATCTACAACGGCTTCGCGCAGGGTTCGGGCAGGTGACGTCCTGACCGCGAGGAACGCCCGACGGGGGAAGCGGGCAGCGGCCCGCCTCCCCCGTCGGGCACACGCCGCGGGCCGCCGGGGCGGCGGCCCGCGCGGTCAGCCGGTCCGCGCGGCGAACGCCTGGTACGCCCGCTCGTCGAAGAGGACGAAGCGTGCCTCCTCGACCGAGGTCGGTGTGGCGCGCACCGTCTCCACCGCGATGCGGGCCGCGTCGTCCATCGGCCAGCGGTAGACGCCGGTGGAGACGGCCGGGAACGCGACCGTGCGGGCGCCGAGTTCGTCGGCGACCTTCAGGGACTCGCGGTAGCAGGAGGCGAGGAGTTCCGAGCGGTCCTCGGTGGCGGACCAGACCGGGCCCACCGTGTGGATCACCCAGCGGGCGTCCAGCGCGCCGGCCGTCGTGGCGACCGCCTGGCCGGTGGGCAGGCCCTTGCCGTACCGGGAGGCGCGCAGCGCGCGGCACTCCTCGAGGATCGCGCCGCCGCCTCTGCGGTGGATCGCGCCGTCCACCCCTCCCCCGCCGAGCAGGGAGGAGTTGGCCGCGTTGACGATCGCGTCGGCGCTCTGCCGGGTGATGTCGCCCTGGACGAGGGTGATGGTGGTCATGTCTGCCTCAGTCTCCGCCAGACGGCCTTGGCCGCGTTGTGCCCCGACATGCCGTGCACGCCGGGGCCGGGCGGTGTGGCCGAGGAGCAGATGAAGACGGCCGGATGGGGGGTGTGGTACGGGAACAGGGACAGGCGGGGTCGCAGCAGCAGCTGGAGCCCGGAGGCCGCGCCGCAGGCGATGTCCCCGCCTACGTAGTTGGCGTTGTGGGCGGCGAGTTCGGCGGGGCCCATGGTGGCGCGGGCGAGGACGCGGTCGCGGAAGCCGGGTGCGAAGCGCTCCAGCTGGCGTTCGATGGCGTCGGTGAGGTCGCCCCGCCAGCCGTTCGGGACGTGGCCGTAGGCCCAGAAGACGTGCTTGCCCTCGGGCGCCCGGGTGGGGTCGGCCACGCTGGGCTGGACGGTGATCAGGAACGGCCGGTCGGGTGCGCGGCCGGCACGGGACGCGTCGTGCAGCGCGGTGCCGATCTCGGCCTGGCTCGCGCCGACCTGAACGGTGCCGGCGGCGCGGGCCTCGGGCGCGGTCCAGGGGACCGGGCCGTCCAGGGCGTAGTCGATCTTGAAGACGCTGGGGCCGTAGCGGAAGCGGTCGTAGTGGCCGCCAAAGCCGGCGATACGGGCCAGCGCGGCGGGCGAGGTGTCGAAGACGTACGCGCGGGCCGGCGGCAGGTCGTCGAGGCGCTTGACCTCGTAGTCGGTGTGGACGGCGCCGCCGAGGTCGGTCAGGTAGGCGGCCAGCGCGTCGGAGATGGTCTGGGAGCCGCCGCGGGCCAGGGGCCAGCCGCGGGCGTGCGCGGCCAGGGCGAAGACCAGGCCGATGGCGCCGGTGGCGAAGCCGCCGAGGGGTGCCATCACATGGGCGACGAGGCCGGAGAAGAGGGCCTTGACGGGCTCGTCGCGGAAGCGGCGCATCAGCAGGGTGGAGGGCGGCAGTCCGGCGAGGCCGAAGCGGGCCAGGGTCACCGGGTCGCGGGGCAGCGCGGTCGACGGCAGGGACATGAAGTCCCGGGCCAGGGTGTCCCACTTGGCGAGGAACGGCTCCACCAGCCTGCGGTACGCGCCCGCGTCGCGCGGGCCGAAGGAGGCCGCCGTCTCGGCGACGGAACGGGCCAGCACGGCCGCGCCGCCGTCCGGGAACGGGTGCGCCATCGGCAGGTCCGCGTGCACCCACCGCAGGCCGTACCGCTCCAGGGGCAGGGCGCGGAACGCGGGCGAGTTGATGCCGAGGGGGTGGGCGGCCGAGCACGGGTCGTGCCGGAAGCCGGGCAGCGTCAGCTCCTCGGTGCGGGCGCCGCCGCCGACGGTGGACCGCGCCTCGAACAGGGCGACGGAGTGACCCCTGCGGGCCAGCTCCACGGCAGCGGTCAGTCCGTTCGGTCCCGCACCCACCACGACAGCATCGAGCATCGACGGCACCTTCGGACTCCTTCGTCAGCCGATGGCCACTCGCGATCAGGATATGCCGGTGCCCCCGCGGCGGCCGGGGCGGGTGCCTCAGCCGCCCCCGCCCAGCAGTCGCGCCACGCGGCGGGCGGTGGCCGCGTCCCGGGCGGCGGTGAACGGCAGCGCGTTGCCGCCGGTCACCCGGAACGGCTCACCGGTGAGCGTGAGGTGGGCGCCGCCCGCCTCCTCGACCAGCAGCAGGCCCGCCGCGTGGTCCCACGCCGCCTCCCAGGAGAACGCGACCGCGTCCAACTCACCGCGGGCCACGGCGAGGTACTCCAGTCCCGCGGAGCCGCAGGGGCGCGGGGCGACACCGTCGGTCCACAGCGGGCGCAGCGCGTGCTTCTGCTCGTCGGTGGTGAAGTCCGGGTGGGAGGTGGCGACGGCGAGGTCGCGGCCGGGCGCGGGCGGCCCCGCGAACAGCCGCTCGCCGTCGAGGAAGGCGCCCCGGCCGCGAACGGCCGTGGCGAACGCGTCCGGTACGGGGGCGTAGGTCCATGAGGCCTGGACGACGCCCCGGTGGGCGAGCGCGACCAGCGTGCAGAAGCCCTCGTCGCCGTGCACGAACTGCCGGGTGCCGTCGACCGGGTCGATGATCCAGACCGGTGCGTCGCCCCGTATCGCCTCGTAGGTGGCCGGGTTGGCGTGCACCGCCTCCTCGCCGACCACGACCGAGCCGGGCAGCAGGGCGCCGAGCACCTCGGTGAGCCGCTCCTCGGCGAGCCGGTCGGCGTCCGTCACCAGGTCGTGCGGTCCGCTCTTGCGGTCCACCTCGTGCTCGGCGAGGCGCCGGAAGCGGGGCAGGATCTCGGCCGCCGCGGCCTTGCGGACCGCTTCCTCCACGTCGGCCGAGCCGCGGGTGAGAAACTCCTCGATGGTTTCCGTTTCGTCGATCATGTCCTCCATGAGACCACGTGCCGCTGACAATCCCCGCCCGTCCGGTGGACACCGGGTGGAATCGGGATGAAGAAGGGGGGCCGGACCGGCCGTCAGCGGCCGACCGCGTACCCCTGCATCCCGCGCGGGTTCGCGGCGGCCGACAGGACGCCCGTCTCCGGGTCCCGGGCCACCGCGCACAGGCGGCCCTCCGACCAGCCGGGGCCGACCGTGACGTCGTGGCCCCGGCGGCGCAGTTCGTCGATCACCCCGGGGTCCGTGCGGGACTCCACGGTGACGCCGCCGGGGTGCCGGCCGCGCGGGTAGAAGGAGCTGGGGAAACTGTCGTTGTGCCAGTTCGGGGCGTCGATCGCGCCCTGCAGGTCGAGGCCGCCGCGGACCGGGGCGCGCAGCACGGCGGCGAGGAAGAAGTGCGGCTGCCACTGGTCCTGCTGGTCCCCGCCGGGCGTGCCGAACGCCATGACCGGGACACCGCCGCGCAGCACCATCGACGGGGAGAGGGTGGTGCGGGGACGGCGGCCCGGGGTGAGGGAGTTCGCCAGTCCCTCCTCCAGCCACGTCATCTGCAGCCGGGTGCCGAGCGGGAAGCCGAGTTCGGGCACGACCGGGTTGGACTGCAGCCAGCCGCCGCTGGGCGTGGCCGCCACCATGTTGCCCCAGCGGTCCACGACGTCCAGGTGGCAGGTGTCGCCGCGGGTGCTGCCGTCGGCGGCCACCTGGGCCTCGCCGGTCAGGTCCGCGACCGTCGGCTCCCCGGCGCCCATCGGGCTGAAGCCGGGACCGTCGCCGGGCACGCGCGCGTGTGCCTGCGCGGGCAGGCGTGGGGCGCGCCCGCCGGGGCTGCCGGGGCGCAGTTCGCAGGAGGCCTTCTCGCCGACGAGGGCGCGGCGGCCGGCGTTGTACTCCTCCGACAGCAGTGCGGCGAGCGGCACGTCGGCCGCGTCCCCGTACCAGGCCTCCCGGTCGGCCATGGCGAGCTTGCAGCCCTCGATCAGCAGGTGGACGTAGTCCGCCGAACCGTAGGCGGGCAGCTCGGGCGGGAGCAGCGCCAGTTGCTGGAGGAAGGCGGGGCCCTGGCTCCACGGGCCGGCCTTGCACACGGTCCAGCCGTTCCAGTCGTAGGTCGCCGGCGCCTCGTAGCCGGCCGACCAGCCCGCCAGGTCGGCCCCGGTGAGGGTGCCGGTGTGGCGCCGCCCGCTGGTGTCCAGCGTGGGCCGCCGGGACTGCCGTACCAGGGCCTCCGCGATGAACCCGGAGCGCCACACCTCGCGCGCGGCGTCGATGCGCGCCTCCCGGTCGCCGGCCCCCGCGGTCTCGGCGAGCAGCCGCCGCCAGGTCGCGGCCAGGGCGGGGTTGCGGAAGAGTTCGCCGGGCCGGGGGGCACGGCCGCCGGGCAGGTACACCTCGGCGGAGGAGGTCCACTCGGTCTCGAACAGCTCCCTGACGCTCTCCACGGTCGCACCGACGTTCTCCACGGGCGCGTGCCCGTGCTCGGCGTACCCGACGGCGTACTTCAGGACGTCGTCGAGCGACCTGGTGCCGTGGTCGCGCAGAAGCAGCAGCCAGGCGTCGAAGGCGCCGGGGACGGCGGCGGCGAGCGGTCCGGTGCCGGGTACGAGGTCCAGACCGAGTCCCCGGTAGTGCGCGACGGTGGCGGCGGCCGGGGCGACGCCCTGTCCGCACAGCACGCGCACCTCGCCGCCGGCCGGCGCGAGCAGGATGGGCACCTCCCCGGCGGGCCCGTTCAGATGCGGCTCCACCACGTGCAGCACGAAGGCGCCCGCCACGGCCGCGTCGAAGGCGTTGCCCCCGTCCTCCAGCACCGCCATCGCCGACTGGGAGGCCAGCCAGTGGGTGCTGGAGACCATGCCGAAGGTGCCCTGGAGGGTGGGCCGGGTGGTGAACCGCATCTGTCACCTCGGTGCTCGCGCGGGTGGGCCGGGCCCACCAGTATCGGAGACGCCCGGCGCGGACGCCGTGGAGTTTCGGCCCGGCTCCCGTGGCCGGCTCTTCACCTCCTCCACGGGAACACCACCGCGCCTCCCGGCGTTGATCTCCTGGTGGAAGAGGGAGGCCAGGCGGTGCACGGTGAGTACAAGGTTCCCGGCGGCAAGCTGGTCGTCGTGGACGTGGCGGCCGAGGACGGTGTGCTGCGCGACGTGCGCGTGGCGGGCGACTTCTTCCTGGAGCCGGACGAGGCGCTGGACGCGGTGAACCGCGCGCTCGAGGGCGCCCCGGCGGACACCGCCGCGGCCGGGCTGGCCGCGCGGATCGACGCGGCGCTGCCCGCGGGGACGGTCATGTACGGACTGACCTCGGAGGGCGTCGGGATCGCGGTGCGCCGGGCGCTCGCGCACGCCACGGACTGGACCGACTACGACTGGCAGCTCGTCCACGAGGGCCCGCAGTCACCGGCGCTGCACATGGCCCTGGACGAGGTCCTGACCGCCGAGGTGGCGGCGGGCCGCCGGCCGCCCACGCTGCGGGTGTGGGAGTGGGGCGCGCCGTCGGTGATCATCGGCAGCTTCCAGTCGCTGCGCAACGAGGTGGACCCGGAGGGCGCCGCCCGGCACGGCATCGAGGTGGTCCGGCGGATCTCCGGCGGCGGGGCCATGTTCGTGGAGCCCGGCAACACGATCACCTACTCCCTGTCGGTGCCCGAGTCGCTGGTGCAGGGCCTGTCCTTCCAGGACAGCTACGCCTACCTGGACGACTGGGTGCTCGGCGCCCTCGGCGAGATGGGCATCCGCGCCTGGTACCAGCCGCTGAACGACATCGCCACCGACCAGGGCAAGATCGCGGGCGCGGCGCAGAAGCGGGTCGTCGGGCCGGGCGGCGGTCCCGGGGCCGTGCTGCACCACGTGACCATGTCGTACGACATCGACGCGGACAAGATGGTCGAGGTGCTGCGGATCGGGCGGGAGAAGCTCTCCGACAAGGGCACCGGGAGCGCGAAGAAGCGGGTCGATCCGCTGCGCCGGCAGACGGGGCTGCCGCGGGACGCGGTCATCGAGCGGATGATCGAGTCGTTCCGGGGGCGGTACGGCCTCGTGGACGGCGAGGTGACGGAAGGGGAACTGGCGCGGGCCGAGGAGCTGGCGCGGACGAAGTTCACCTCGCCGGAGTGGACCGCCCGCGTCCCCTGACCGGACATAGGGGATTTTTCAACACGGTGTCCATGGGCCCGGGTTACCGGCCGGGCACGCAGCGAGTTCGGCCTTCCGCCGCACAGGGAGTCGTGTGACACTGTCGTCCCAGCCCACCCCGCGGGACCCTTCCGCGCCCCCTCCCCCACGAGAAGTGCGCCGTGCGTTCACTGCCTCTGCCGCTCGCCCTGACCGCGCGTCTGACGCCGGTCGTCGTACTCGCCTGTGCCGGCTGGGCGATGTCGTCCGATCCGGCCGCACCGGCGGCCGCGGATCGCCCGCCGTCCCAGCGGACGCCCGCCGGCTCGGCCTCGGCGCCCTCGTCCACGGCGGTGTCGAAGTCGTACGAGGCCGCGCCCGCCCCCTGTTCCAGCGTGCCGGTGGCGACCGTCAAGTCCCTGGTTCCCGGGGCGAAGACGGCCGGCAAGGAGATCCCGTCGACCGACACCTCGCTGCGCCGCACCTGCTCCTGGAACGCCCTCCAGGGCTACGACTACCGCTGGCTCGACGTCTCGTTCGAGATCACCGGCTCGGACGACGCGGCGAAGAAGGAGTACCAGCAGCGCGTCGCCGAGAAGAGCGGCGGCGGCGAGGTCCCGGGGGTCGGTGACGCCGGCTACTCGGTCGTGAACCTCACCACCGAGAGCAAGCAGGAGACCCGCGAGGGCGTGGTGCTGGTACGGGCCTCCAACGCACTGGTCGTCGTCACCTACAACGGCAGCGACTTCGAGAGCAAGAAGGCCCCGAGCACGGACGAGATCAACAAGGGTGCCATCAAGGCGGCGAAGAGCGCCGTGGCCGCGCTGGGATCCGGCACGTCCGGCTGACCGCCCTTCAGGAGCGGGTGAGCGGCAACGCCAGGTCGCGCACCTCCCGTTCGGTGATGGTGCCGGCGTGGACGGCCGCGATCCTGCCCCGGGTGTCGATGACGACGGTGAACGGCACGCCCGGCGGCACCGTCCCCTTGGGGAACCGGAGCATCTGCCGGCCGGAGGGGTCGCGGAAGCTGGGGTAGCCGAGACGGTGCTCCCGCTGGAAGGCGCGGCCGGCCGCCGGGTCGCGGTCGGCGTCGAGCCCGATGAAGCGCACGCCCTTCGCGGCGAGGTGTTCGCGGGCGGCCCGGAGCGCGGGGGCCTCGGCCCGGCAGGGGCCGCACCAGGACGCCCACGCGTTGAGGACGACGACCTTCCCCCGGTGGTCGTCCAGCCGGAGCGGTCTGCCGTCCAGGCTGTCACCCACGAGATCGGGCGCGTCCTGGCGCTGATCCGCCGGCATGGGCCCGCTCCGCTCCGTCCCGGGGCCGGCGGTCGCCATCCCGGCATGGCAGGAGGCCAGCGCCAGACATGCGGCGGACCACAGAAGTGCTCGTCTCTTCACAAGCGGTGAGTATCTCAACAGGCGCTTGAGGAAACGACGTTGGGGGCTCGGAGGGGGCGGTGCGCGACGGCGGGCGGGGCCCCGGCGGCCATGGCCGCCGGGGCGGGTCCGTCTCAGGCCGCCGCCTCCGCCGTGTCCTCCTTCCGGCCGGTGAGCCAGGTCAGGGCCAGGTAGAGCACCAGGGAGGTGCCGAGGCCCACCGCCCACCCGTAGTCGGCGAGAGGGGACAGGGCCGCGATGGGGCGGCCGTCGACCAGCGGGTGGAAGTCGGCGCCGCCGATCGCCAGCACGCCGCCGGCCAGGAACGCGGCCACCGCCCGCCAGTTCCAGCCGCCCGCGTACCAGTACCGGCCGCCCGCTCGGTACAGGTCGGCGAGGACCAGCCGGGTGCGGCGCAGGATCCAGTAGTCGGCGACGAGGATGCCCGCGACGGTGCCGAGGAGACCGCCGACCAGTCCGAGCCAGGTGAAGATGTAGCCCTGCGGGTCCGCGTACAGCTTCCACGGGAAGATCAGCACGGCCAGGACCGCGGTGATCAGCGCGCCGGTGCGGAAACTCACCTTGCGCGGGGCCACGTTGGAGAAGTCGAACGCCGGGGAGACCAGGTTGGCCGCGATGTTCACGGAGAGGGTCGCCACCAGCACGGTGACCAGGGCGTAGAGCAGACCGACCACGTTGTCCGTCTTCGCGGCGAGCTGGACCGGGTCCCAGACGGGCTCGCCGTAGACCGCCTGGGACCCGGAGGTGACCAGCACGGACAGGAAGGCGAACAGGGTCATCGTGGTCGGCAGGCCGAAGGCCTGCCCCCGGGTCTGGGCGCGCTGGCTGCGGCCGTAGCGGGTGAAGTCGGGGATGTTCAGCGACAGGGTCGACCAGAAGCCGATCATGCCCATCAGGGCGGGCCAGAACAGCTTCCAGAAGTCGCCGCCCCAGCCCAGCTTGGACGGCTGGTCGAAGAGCGGTCCGACGCCCCCGGCCTTGCCGCTCATCCACCACAGCATCACGAACGCGCCGACGAGGACGAAAGGCGCCGCCCAGTTCTCGAAGCGGCGGATGGTCTCCATGCCGCGGAGGATGATGGCGATCTGGAGGACCCAGAAGACGGCGAACGACAGCCACATGGTCCAGGCGTGGCCGCCGACCTGCGCGGCGTTCGCCCAGCTGTCGCCGATGAGCTTGCCGGCGAGGAAGTAGATGGCCTCGCCGCCGATCCAGGTCTGGATGCCGAACCAGCCGCACGCCACCAGCGCCCGCACCACGGCGGGCAGGTTGGCGCCGCGCACGCCGAAACTCGCTCGGGCGAACACGGGGAACGGGATGCCGTACTTGGGTCCGGCGTGGCCGGTGAGCAGCATCGGCACGAGCACGATCAGGTTGGCGAGGGCGATGGTGAACACGGCCTGCTTCCAGTCCATGCCCACCGCGATCAGCCCGGAGGCCAGGGTCCAGGAGGCCGTGTTGTGGGCCATGCCGACCCACAGCGCGGAGAAGTTGTACGTCGTCCAGGTGCGCCGCTCCACCGGGACGGGGAGCAGGTCCTCGTTGGCGTACGGGCCGTCCGGCGGCCGGGCGCCGGGTGCCAGTTCGACCCGCCCGTCGGGCTGGGTCACCTGGCCGGACAGGGGTATGGCGGAGGGAGCGGTGTCGGTCATGGGCGGGCCAATCGGGGTGAGGTGGGTCGGGAGAGGCCGTGCGGGCGGCGCATGGGGGGTGCGCGGGCGGGCGCCCTGTGCCCCCTCGCCGGGGCGGGGAGGCCGCGGCGAGGGGGAGACCAACGGGGTGGTGCGGCGGTCAGGCGTTGACCGCCGGGATCACCCGGGAGCCGTAGGCGTCGATGGTGGCTTCCTGGGCGTCGTGCATGTCGTACACGGCGAACTGGTCGACACCCAGCTCGCGCAGGGCGTTCAGCTTCTCGACGTGCTTCTCGGCCGGGCCGATCAGACAGAACCGGTCGACGATCTCGTCGGGCACGAACCGGGTGTCGGGATTGCCGCTGCGCCCGTGGTGGGCGTAGTCGTAGCCCTGGCGGGCCTTGATGTACTCGGTGAGTTCGTCGGGGACCTGGGCGGAGTGCTCGCCGTACTTGGCGACCAGGTCGGCGACGTGGTTGCCGACCATGCCGCCGAACCAGCGGCACTGCTCGCGAGCGTGGGCGAGCGCCTCCGGCGAGTCGTCGGCGGTGACGTAGGCGGGGGCGGCCACGCAGACGGTGACCTCGGACGGGTCGCGGCCGGCGGCGACGGCCGCTTCCTTGACGGCCTTCACCATGTACTCGGTGAGGTAGAGGTCGGCGAGCTGGAGGATGAAGCCGTCGGCCTCCTCGCCCGTCATCTTCAGGGCCTTCGGGCCGTACGCGGCCATCCACACCGGGAGTTCGGCGCCGGGGGCGACCCAGGGGAAGCGGATCTTCGTACCGCCGAGGTCGGCCTCGTCGCCCCGGCCGAGGGCACGGATGACCTTCATCGCCTCGCTGATGCGGGCCAGCGTGTTGGGTTTGCGTCCGGCGACGCGCATCGCCGAGTCGCCGCGTCCGATCCCGCACACCGTGCGGTTGCCGAACATGTCGTTGAGGGTGGCGAAGGTGGAGGCGGTGACCTCCCAGGTGCGGGTGCCCGGGTTGGTCACCATGGGGCCGACCCGCAGCGCGCTGGTGTTCGCGAGGATCTGGCTGTAGATCACGAACGGCTCCTGCCAGAGCACGGCGGAGTCGAAGGTCCAGCCGTAGGCGAAGCCGTTGCGCTCGGCCCGCTTCATGAGGCTGACGACCCGGGAGGCCGGCGGGTCGGTCTGCAGGACGAGTCCGAAGTCCATGGGCGCCGCTCCTAGTTGAGGTACTGACAGGTGGTGCGCGGAGTGAAGGCGCCGTGACCGGCGCGTCCGGTGTACTCCCGCTGGTCGATGACGACTTCGCCGCGCGAGAGCACGGTCTCGACGCGACCGGTCGTGCGCCTGCCCTCGTAGGCCGAGTAGTCGACGTTCATGTGGTGCGTCTCGGCGGACATGACCTGTTCGGCGTGCGGGTCGTAGACGACGACGTCGGCGTCCGCGCCCGGGGTGATGGTGCCCTTCTTCGGGTAGAGGCCGAACATCCGGGCCGGGGTGGCGCAGGCGATCTCGATCCAGCGGCGCCGGGAGATGTGCCCGTCGACGACGGCCTGGTGCAGGAGGTCCATGCGGTTCTCCACGCCCGGCAGGCCGTTGGGGATCTTGGAGAAGTCACCCCGGCCCAGCTCCTTCTGGCCGGTGAAGCAGAAGGGGCAGTGGTCGGTGGAGACCACCTGGAGGTCGTTGGTGCGCAGGCCCTGCCACAGGGCCGCCTGGTGCTCCCGCGGGCGCAGCGGGGTGGAGCACACGTACTTGGCGCCCTCGAAGTCCGGTTCGGCGAGGTTGTCGGTGGACAGGAACAGGTACTGCGGGCAGGTCTCGCCGAACACGTTGAGCCCCGCGTCCCGGGCCCGGGCCAGTTCGGCGACCGCCTCCTGCGCCGAGACGTGCACGACGTACAGCGGGGCCCCGGCGACCTGCGCGAGCCTGATGGCGCGGTGGGTGGCCTCGGCCTCCAGCAGGGCCTTGCGGACCTCCCCGTGGTAGCGGGGGTCGGTCTCGCCGCGGGCCAGCGCCTGTTCGACGAGGACGTCGATGGCGATGCCGTTCTCGGCGTGCATCATGATCAGGCCGCCGTTCTCGGCGGCGCGCTGCATGGCCCGCAGGATCTGGCCGTCGTCGGAGTAGAACACCCCGGGGTACGCCATGAACTGCTTGAAGCTGGTCACGCCCTCCTCGACCAGCAGGTCCATCTCCTTGAGCGTCTCCGGGTTCACATCGGAGACGATCATGTGGAAGCCGTAGTCGATGGCGCAGTTGCCCTCGGCCTTGGCGTGCCAGGCGTCCAGGCCCTCGCGCAGGGTGCCGCCGACGTTCTGGATCGCGAAGTCGACGATCGTGGTCGTACCGCCCCAGGCGGCGGCGCGGGTGCCGGTCTCGAAGGTGTCGGCGGCGGTGGTGCCGCCGAACGGCATCTGCATGTGGGTGTGTCCGTCGACGCCGCCCGGGATGACGTACTTCCCGGTGGCGTCGATGACCCGGCCGCCGCCGAACGCCTCGGCGGCGGGGGTGCCGGAGGCGGCGAGGGCGGCGATGCGGCCGTCCTCGATCAGGACGTCGGCGTGGATCTCGTCGGACGCGGTGATGACGAGACCACCGCGGATGACGGTACGGCTGCTCATGGTCCCTCTCCTCCCAGGGTGGGCGCTGCGGTCAGGGCGCGGTCAGCGGCGTGTAGGCGCCGGGCGCCCGGTCGCGGTAGAACTGCCAGCGGTCGCGGACCTCGCGGAGCTTCGCCAGGTCCAGGTCGCGGACGACGAGTTCGGGCTCCTTGTCGCTCGCCACCTCGCCGACGAACTGGGCCTCCGGGTCCACGAAGTAGGTGGTGCCGTAGAAGTCGTTGTCGCCCAGGTCCTCCACGCCGACTCGGTTGATGGCGCCGACGAAGTACTCGTTGGCGACGGCCGCCGCCGGCTGTTCGAGCTGCCACAGGTAGCGGGAGAGGCCGCGCGAGGTGGCCGAGGGGTTGAAGACGATCTCGGCACCCGCCAGGCCCAGCGCCCGCCAGCCCTCGGGGAAGTGGCGGTCGTAGCAGATGTAGACGCCGATCCGGCCGACGGCCGTGTCGAAGACGGGCCAGCCGCTGTTGCCGGGCCGGAAGTAGAACTTCTCCCAGAATCCCTGCACTTGAGGGATGTGGGTCTTGCGGTACTTGCCGAGGTAGGAGCCGTCCGCGTCGATCACGGCGGCGGTGTTGTACAGGACGCCCGGCTGCTCCTCCTCGTACATGGGCAGGACCAGGACGATGCCCAGTTCCCGCGCCAGCGCCTGGAAGCGCCGGACGGTGGGCCCGTCGGGGATCCGCTCGGCGTACTCGTAGAAGGCCTTGTCCTGCACCTGGCAGAAGTAGGGGCCGTAGAACAGTTCCTGGAAGCAGAGGACTTGGGCGCCCTGCGCGGCCGCGTCGCGGGCCGCCTGCTCGTGGACCTGGATCATCGACTCCTTGTCGCCGGTCCAGGCGGTCTGGAAGAGGGCGGCACGGATCACTCGGCTCATCGGGACCTCCGGTCGCTCGGTGTACGGCGAGACTAGGAAGCCCGGTGGGCCGGTTTGAGTTGCAGCGTGTCACGTCCGCGGGCGGTCGGCGTGTCACCGTGTCACGTGTTCGCCGGCTCATGTTTCACCGT
This sequence comes from Streptomyces sp. NPDC002386, assembly GCF_053593175.1. Taxonomy (NCBI): domain Bacteria; kingdom Bacillati; phylum Actinomycetota; class Actinomycetes; order Kitasatosporales; family Streptomycetaceae; genus Streptomyces; species Streptomyces sp. NPDC002386. Next base: position 63,876 of record NZ_JBSFBX010000023.1, on the reverse strand, counting down.
CGTTTTCCCAGTTCGTCGCATGTTTCACCCCTGTTGCGCGTCATGCGCGAGGAGTGCGATGTGCACGGAGGCCGCCTGCTCGAAGTCGTCGAGGTCGACGCCGAGGCGCCCCTGTATCGCCTCGAGGCGGCGGTAGAGGGCGGGCCGGGAGACGTGGTGCAGCTGGGCGGTGCGGGACTTGTTGCGGCCCGTCGCCAGATACGTCCGCAGCACGTTCAGCAGTTCCTGGTCGGCGGCGCACAGCAGCCCGTCCAGCTCCCGCTCGGCGAAGGACTGCACATGCGGGTCGTCCCGCAGCAGCCTCACCAGGCCCCGCAGATGGACGTCGCGCAGCCGGACGACGGCCGGCAGGTCGAGGACCGCGGAGGAGTCGGCGACGGCGTCGGCGACGTGCCGGGCCTCCCGCAGCCCGGCGGGCACGTCCTCCCACACGGTGCGCGGATCGGCGGCCGCGACCACGGCGTTCGGCACCCCGCTCTCGGTCCGCAGCCGCGCCGCGAAGTGTGCGGTGAGCGCCTCGGCGTGCTGGTCGCGGGCGAGGCTGAGCAGCACGGCGGTGGCGCCGTCGGCCAGCTCGGCGACCAGTCCGGACAGGCCCAGCAGCCGCAGTGTCCGGTCGAGCTGGCCCGCGTCACCGCCGGGCACGACGAGGGGGACGAAGGTGCGCCGGTTGACCGGCAGCCCGGCCGCCCGTGCCCGGGGCAGCAGTTGCCGTGCGGGCACGACGCCGGAGACGAGGTCGGTGAGCAGGCTCTGCGCCGACTGTTCCTCCCAGGTGCGGGCGGAGCCGCCGCCCAGCATGCGGTGCAGCACGAGTGCCTCGGCGGTCCGGTCGGCGAGCAGCCGCCCGGTGGCCGTGTCGCCCCGGTACCCGCACAGCAGCAGCCGGCCCCAGCGCTCACCGCGTCCGCCCAGCTCGGCACGGATCCAGCCGTCGCCCTCGCCGCCTCCCCCAGCGCCGGAACGGCCTGGGTGGTGCCCCCATGCCTGGCGGGCGATCCGCTCCCAGTCGCGCAGCACGTCGTCCACCGCCGGCCGCTCCCCCGCCGTGGCGAGGACGCGGTGGGCGAGGTTGGTGACGACGACGGGGCAGCCGCTGTGCTGGGCGGCCTCGTCGAGCAGGCGCTGCAGCGGAGCGCCCGCGGTGATCAGCCCGGTGAGCGCGGTGCGTACCGTCTCCGACAGGCTCACGGAGGCGAACTTCCGCCGTACCAGGCGCGACTGGACCTCCTCGGTCAGTTCGGCGAACGGGAACGGCCGGTGCAGCACGACCATGGGCAGCCCGCACCGTTCGGCGGCCCGGCGCATCACCTCGGGCGGCGCGGGAAAGGCCCGGCCGAGCCCGAGGACGACGGCCGCGGCCTCCGCCCGGTGCAGGGACTGGACGTACTCGGCCTGCTTGGCCTCGTCACCGGCCAGCAGCACTCCGGTGGTGAGCACCATCTCGCCGCCGGTGAGCATCACCCCGACGTCGGCGGCCTCGGCGACGTGCACCCAGCGCACCGGCCGGTCGAGCTGCCCGGCTCCGGCCACCACCTCGGGGTCCCCCGCGAGCACCCGCTCCAGGGTGAGCACCTGCCGGACGGACAGGGCGGGTTCCAGCGGCTGCCAGCCGGGGGGCCGGGAGTGGGAGGAGGTGGTGGTCATCGCCGTCAACCCGCTCTCTAGTACGTGCTCCTCAGCGCGCGTTCCAGGATCGCGGCGCCTTCCTCGGCCTCCGCCACGGTCAGGGACAGCGGCGGTGCGATGCGCAGGGCGCTGGTGTCGTGGCCGCCGCCCTTGCCGATGAGCAGGCCGCCGTCGCGGGCCGCCTCCAGAACATGGGCGGCCGCCCGCGGATCGGCCTCGTCGGTACCGGGTCTGACGAGCTCCACGCCGATCATCAGTCCGCGGCCGCGCACCTCGCGGACGCCGGGCAGCCCCGCGCCGACCGCCCGCAACCGTTCGAGGAGCAGGCCGCCGACCCGCCGTGCGTTGCCCTGGAGGTCGTGTTCGAGGAGGTAGCCGAGGTTGGCGAGGCCCGCGGCCATGGTGATCTGGGTGCCGCCGAACGTCGAGATGCTGTTGGCGTCCAGGCAGTTCATGATCTCGGCGCGGGCGATCACCCCGCCGATGGCCATGCCGTTGCCGATGCCCTTGGCGAAGGTGACGATGTCCGGGGGGCCGCTGCGGGCGTGCGCCTGCCAGCCCCAGAAGTGCTCGCCGGTGCGGCCCCAGCCGGTCTGCACCTCGTCGCTGATCCACAGGATGCCGTGCTCGTTCAGCACCTCGCGGAAGGCCGCGTACAGACCGTCGGGCGGTGAGGTGAAGCCGCCGACGCCCTGGATCGGTTCGGCGATCAGCGCGGCGGGGGGCCGGGTGTGCCCGAGCACGTCCTTCAGGTCCGCCACGCACGCCTCGATGAACGCGCGGTCGTCCAGCTCGGCGAACGGGCCCCGGCCGCGGACGCCGCCGTGGACGTACAGGGTCTGCAGCGGGGAGAGCGAGGTCGGGGACCAGCCGCGGTTGCCGGTGATGCCGACCGTGCTGAAGGAGCGGCCGTGGTAGCTGTTGCGCATGGCCAGCACGGTGTTGGTACGCCGGTAGGTGGTGGCGAGCAGCAGGGCGGTGTCGTTGGCCTCGGTGCCGGAGGTCGTGAAGAACACCCGGGCGTCGGGGATGCCGCTCACCTGGGCCACGCGCTCGGCCAGTTCGACCATCGGCCGGTTGAGGTAGAGGGTCGAGGAGTGGATGATCCGGCCGGCCTGCTCGGTGACGGCCTTCGTCACCTCGGGCAGGGCGTGCGCGGTCATCGTGGTGAGGATGCCGCCGAAGAAGTCGAGGTAGCGGTTGCCCGCGGAGTCCCAGACGTGCCGGCCCTCGCCGTGGGTGATCTCCAGCGGCTCGTCGTAGTACAGGGCGAGCCAGTCGGGCAGGACGCCTTGGTGGCGGGCGTAGAGGTCGTTCACGGCTGCACCAGTCCTTCGTAGGCGTCGGGGCGGCGGTCTCGGTAGAAGGCCCACTGCCGGCGGACCTGCTCGATCAGGTCGAAGTCCAGGTCACGGACGAGGAGTTCCTCGGTCTTGTCGCTCGCCGGGTCGCCGACGAACTGCCCGCGCGGGTCGACGAAGTAACTCGTGCCGTAGAAGTCGTTGTCGCCGTACTCCTCCTGGCCGACCCGGTTGATGGCGGCGATGAAGTACTCGTTGGCGACGGCCGCGGCGGGCTGCTCGAGCTGCCACAGGTAGGAGGAGAGCCCCCGGTGGGTGGCGGACGGGTTGTAGACCAACTGGGCTCCGTTGAGTCCGAGTTGACGCCAGCCCTCCGGGAAGTGCCGGTCGTAGCAGATGTAGACGCCGACCTTGCCGACGGCCGTGTCGAAGACGGGCCAGCCCAGGTTGCCGGGTTTGAAGTAGTACTTCTCCCAGAAACCCTTGACCTGCGGGATGTGGTGCTTGCGGTACTTGCCGAGGTAGGAGCCGTCGGCGTCGATCACGGCGGCGGTGTTGTAGTAGAAGCCGGACTGCTCGACCTCGAAGACCGGGACGACGATCACCATGCCGGTCTCGCGGGCGAGTTCCCGCATCCGGCGGACCGTCGGCCCGTCGGGCACCGGTTCGGCCCAGCGGTAGTGCTCCGGCTCCTGGACCTGGCAGAAGTAGGGGGCGTTGAAGACCTCCTGGAAGCCGATGACCCGCGCGCCCCGGCGGGCGGCCTCGCGCGCGTGCTCCTCGTGCTTCGCCACCATGGACTCGGTGTCGCCGGTCCAGGTGGCCTGGACCAGTGCGGCACGTACGACGTTGGCCATGAGCTGCTCCTTCGACGCTACGTCCGAGCCTCTACGCCCGTAGAAACGGCCCGTAGAGGGACGAAAGTAAGCCTCCTGGACGTCCTTGCCAAGACCATCGTCGCCAACCCGCTGAGTCGATCACGTTTGACACTCCTTAGGGTGATCGCGGGGGCGGTCACGGAGTGAACCCGGCGACGCGCAGGGCGTGCACCAGGTCCCAGTGACGCTCCTCGGAGGCGCCCGCGGCGGCCTCCAGCAGCAGCGGCACCAGCCGGGCCGGGTCGACGGCGGCACTGCGGGCCGCTTCCTCGGGTGTGCGGACCCGGACGTAGGCGTCCAGCAGTGCCCGCGCCTCGCGGTCTTGTCCCCGCCCCGTCAGCTCCAGCACGGCCGCGCCGATCTCCGCGGCGGGCCGGGCCACGCCCTGGCGGAGCATCTGCCGTCCGTCCGCCGCCCGCCCGGCCGCCTCCAGCGCGGCCGCGGCGGCGACCAGCCGCTCGGCGGGCAGTGCGGCGGCCTCCCACAGCAGGGTGTCCCAGTCGGCGCCCAGGCCGGCGTGCCGCAGTCCGTCCGCGAGCAGGGGGAGCCGGGCGGCCGGCCAGTGCGCGATCTCCACCAGCAGCACATGTGCCTCGCCGGTGCGTCCCTCCGCCCGCAGCCGCACCAGCCGCTCGACGGCCGCGGCCACGGCGGTCCCCGCCCGCGCGTCCACCGCCTCGAAGGACGGCTCGGCCGGCTCCTCCCGCTCCCCCGCCGCCCCGGCGAACCGCGCCCCGCGCGGTGTACGCCGCCCGCCGGGCACCTCGGGCACGGCCGCGGCGGGCGTCCGCGGCGGCACGGCGACGGGTACGGCGTCGTCCTCGACGGCCCCCGCGAACCGGGCACCGCCCCGGCGGCGCCTGCGGGCTCCGGCAGGGGGTGGGGCCGGTTCCGGGGCGGGCGTGCGGGGCGCGGAGGGGTCCTCGGCGGACGCGGGGCCGGCGTCCGGGACACCGGGCCGGGGAGCCGTGACGGCGCCCAGGTCTCCGGATCCGGGGTGCCGCGGGTTTCCCGGCCCGTGGGCCGGGACGGCCTGCCCGGCTTCCACCGCCTCGGACGTGATGTCCCGTCCGGCGCTCCGCTCGCCGGGTCGGACGTCAGGCCCTCGCTCCGCCCCGCCGGGCCGGGGGCCCGGTCCGGCCGTCGGCGGGGTCCGGAAGCCGTGCCCTTCCTCCGGCCCCTCGAAGCGATGCGCGGGGGCGGCCGCCGGCGCGGCGGACCAGGGGTCCGGTGCGTCCTCGGAAGGACGCGCACCGGGCACGGGGCCGGCCTCCGGCCGGATCGGCCTCACCGGGTGCGGCCAGGCGTCCGTGCCCCTCATGCCCGCGTCCAGCCGGTACAGCCGGGCCTCCAGCTCGGCGCGGCGGGCGGTGGCGCGGTCGTGGTCGTCGTGGGTCCAGGCGAGGTCGAGGCGGAGGGCCTCGGTCTCCTCGCGGGAGGTCGCGGCGGCCAGCCGGCGGCTCAGCTCGGCGCGGCGCCCGGTGGCGTACCGCTGCTCGCGGAGCATGACGTCGAGGCGGTCGCCCAGGGCGTCGCGGGCGCCGGGAAGGGCGTCGCAGGCCGAGACGGCGGCCGCGTGCAGGGCGCGGGCGTGGTCCCGCTCGGCCGTGGCGACGGCGGGGCCGTGGGCCGCCGCGAGGTCCTGCAGCAGCGACTCCAGCACGTCCCAGGGCGGCAGCTCCCGGCCGTGGAGACAGGCCCGCATCCCCTCGGGGTCCCGCTGCCAGAAGACGCCGCACCAGCCGCCGCCCTGGTCCAGACGCCCGAGGAGGCCGTTCAGGTAGTCCGCGAACTCCCGCACACGAGCCGGAAGTTGCTCCACAGCCATGCCCGACTCCCGCCCGATCGCCAGCGCTTCGCCCGTCAGGCAACACCAGCTGTGTTACGGGCCCGCTACGCGGAGTTTTCGGCGAGTGTGCGGGCGCCTCGCCGCGCGGTCCCGGGCGGAGTGCGCGGCGCCCCGCGTCCGGCGCCCGTCAGACGGCCATCGGGGCACACCGGGTCATCAGCTCGTCCATCGACAGCCCGAGCGCCCCGGCCAGCGCGGCCACCGTGAAGAAGGCCGGGGTCGGGGCCCGTCCGGTCTCGATCTTGCGCAGCGTCTCGGCGGACACGCCGGCCGCCGCCGAGACCTCGGCCATGCTGCGGCCACCGCGCGCGTCGCGCAGCAACCGCCCGAGCCGCTCGCCGCGTTCACGCTCTTCGGGGGTGAGGGGGGTACGCACCATGGCCCCATTCTAATACCGCCACGCGGCGGCCCACCCCATTAAAATACCGGTATAGTAATTGGCATGATGGATCTGAAGACGGACACGTCGATCGACGCGATGCACGCGGCCGGCCAGGTGGTGGGGCGGGCCCTGACGGCCGTACGGGAGGCCGCGGCCGTCGGCGTCTCACTGCTGGAGCTGGACGAGGTGGCACGCGGTGTGCTGCGGGAGGCCGGGGCGTCCTCGCCGTTCCTCGGCTACCGCCCCTCCTTCGCCCTCACCCCGTTCCCGGGGGTGATCTGCGCCTCCGTCAACGACGCGATCGTGCACGGCATCCCGACCCGTCAGCGGCTGAGCGACGGCGACCTCGTCTCCGTCGACTGCGGCGCCGAACTGGACGGCTGGGTGGGCGACTCGGCGATCAGCTTCGTGGTCGGCCGCCCGAGCCCGGCGGACCTGCGGCTGATCGAGACCGCCGAGCGCGCCCTGGCGGCGGGTATCGACGCGGCCCGCGTCGGCAACCGCGTCGGCGACATCGCGCACGCCGTCGGCCGGGTCTGCCGTACGGCCGGCTACGGCATCCCGGCGGGTTTCGGCGGCCACGGCGTGGGCCGCCGCATGCACGAGGAGCCGGACGTCCCCAACGAGGGCCGCCCCGGCCGGGGAGTGCCGCTGCGCCACGGCATGGTCCTCGCGATCGAGCCCATGCTGATCGGCAGTGGCAAGGACGCCTACTACGAGGCGGGCGACGGCTGGACCCTCCGCTCGTCCGACGGCTCGCGCGCGGCGCACGTCGAGCACACGGTGGCCGTCACGCACGACGGCCCCCGGATCCTGACGGCGCGCGAAGCCTCCTGAGGGCTCGGCGGACCCGCGGCGGGCGGAGGAGCGGAAGCCCCTGCTGAGCGGGCGTTCCTGCACATGCCCTTCGCAGAAGCTCGTGTCATCGTGGCATGAGCGGCCCACCCCCCGGTTACCCGGCCGCTCCGCACGTCGTCTGCGAAGGAAACGAAACGATGACCAGCGGCTACAACGGCCCGGAGGACCCCTTCGGAGACTTCTTCGCCCGCTTCTTCGGCGGCTCGGGCGCCGGCGTCCCCGGCGGACGCGGCGCCCCTCGCCACATCGACATCGGCCGCCTGCTCAGCCAGCCGGCCCGCGAGCTGGTGAGAGGCGCCGCCCAGTACGCCGCCGAGCACGGCAGCCGCGACCTGGACACCGAGCACCTGCTGCGCGCCGCCCTCGCCGCCGAGCCCACCCGGAGCCTGCTCAGCCGCTCCGGCGCCGACCCGGACTCGCTGGCCACGGAGATCGACCACCGCGCCGGTCCCGCGCACCAGCCTCCGGGCGACGCACCGCCCCCGACCTCGCTGTCGCTCACCCCGGCCGTCAAGCGCGCCCTGCTGGACGCGCACGACATGGCGCGCGCGAGCGGTGCCGGGTACATCGGGCCGGAGCACGTACTGAGCGCGCTCGCCATGAACCCGGACTCGGCGGCCGGGCACATCCTGAACGCGGCCCGTTTCCAGGCGGGCGGACTGCCACCGGAGGCTCCGGAGGCCGCGCAGCCGCGGCAGGAGCGGCAGCGGCCCACCTCGACGCCGACGCTCGACAAGTACGGCCGCGACCTGACCGACATGGCCCGGCAGGGCCGGGTGGACCCGGTCATCGGCCGCGAGCAGGAGATCGAGCAGACCATCGAGGTGCTGTCCCGGCGCGGGAAGAACAACCCGGTCCTGATCGGCGACGCGGGTGTCGGCAAGACGGCCGTCGTCGAGGGGCTCGCGCAGCGCATCGCGGACGGTGACGTGCCGGACGTGCTGGCCGGGCGCCGGGTGGTCGCCCTGGACCTGACCGGGGTCGTCGCGGGAACCCGTTACCGGGGCGACTTCGAGGAGCGGCTGAACAACATCGTGGAGGAGATCCGCGCCCACTCCGACCAGCTGATCGTCTTCATCGACGAGCTGCACACCGTCGTCGGGGCCGGTTCCGGCGGCGAGGGCGGCGCGATGGACGCGGGCAACATCCTCAAGCCCGCGCTCGCCCGGGGCGAGCTGCACATCGTGGGCGCGACCACGCTGGAGGAATACCGGCGGATCGAGAAGGACGCGGCGCTGGCCCGCCGGTTCCAGCCGATCCTGGTGCCCGAGCCGTCGGTCCCGGACACCGTGGAGATCCTGCGCGGGCTGCGCGACCGGTACGAGGCCCACCATCAGGTCCGCTACACCGACGAGGCGCTGGTCGCCGCCGTGGAGCTGTCCGACCGCTACCTCACCGACCGGCGGCTGCCGGACAAGGCGATCGACCTGATCGACCAGGCCGGCGCCCGGGTACGGCTCGGCGCCGGGACCAAGGGCACGGACGTGCGCACGATGGAGCGCGAGGTGGAGCAACTGGTCCGGGACAAGGACCAGGCGGTCGCCGACGAGCAGTACGAGCAGGCCACCCAGCTGCGCGACCGGATCGGCGAGCTGAAGCGGCGGATCGCGGAGTCCAGCCACGACGAACAGGCCGACGAGGGTCAGCTCGAGGTGACGGCGGAGTCCATCGCCGAGGTGGTCTCCCGGCAGACCGGCATCCCGGTCAGCCGGCTGACCCAGGAGGAGAAGGAGAGGCTGCTCGGCCTGGAGCAGCACCTGCACCAGCGGGTGGTCGGCCAGGAGGAGGCGGTCTCGGTGGTCGCCGAGGCGGTGCTGCGCTCGCGCGCCGGGCTGGCCAGCCCGGACCGGCCGATCGGCAGCTTCCTCTTCCTCGGCCCGACCGGCGTCGGCAAGACCGAGCTGGCCCGGGCGCTCGCGGAGGCGCTGTTCGGCAGCGAGGAGCGCATGGTCCGTCTCGACATGAGCGAGTACCAGGAGCGGCACACCGTCTCCCGGCTGGTCGGCGCCCCGCCCGGGTACGTCGGCCACGAGGAGGCCGGCCAGCTCACCGAGGTGGTGCGCAGGCACCCGTACTCGCTGCTGCTCCTGGACGAGGTGGAGAAGGCGCACCCGGACGTCTTCAACATCCTGCTACAGGTGCTGGACGACGGCCGGCTCACCGACTCGCAGGGCCGCACGGTGGACTTCACCAACACCGTCATCGTGATGACGAGCAACCTCGGCTCGGACGTGATCAGCAGGCGCGGCGCCGGGATCGGCTTCGGGCCGGGGGGCGCCGACGCCGACGAGGAGGCGCGGCGCGAGCAGATCCTGCGTCCGCTGCGGGAGCACTTCCGGCCGGAGTTCCTCAACCGCATCGACGAGATCGTCGTCTTCCGGCAGCTCACCGGCGACCAACTGCGGCAGATCACCGACCTGTTGCTGGAGCGCACCCGCCGGCTGGTGGACGGCCAGGGGGTCACGGTGCGGTTCACGGACGGGGCCGTCGACTGGATCGCCGAGCGCGGCTACCAGCCGGAGTACGGCGCGCGCCCGCTGCGCCGCACCATTCAGCGGGAGGTGGACAACCAGCTCTCGCGGCTGCTGCTCGACGGCACGATCACCGAGGGCAGCCGGGTGACCGTGGACGTCGCGGACGGGCGGCTGGACTTCCACGCGGAGCGTGCCGCGCCGGCCGCTCCCCAGCCGTCCGCGCCTCCGCAGGCCGCGCCCCCGCCGCCCGCTCCCCCGCGGGCCGGTGATTCCCGGCCGCCCGCGGGCACCGGGCCGGCGTCGCGGACAGGCCCGGGCGCGGACACCGGCCCGGCGGACGAACCGCCGCCGCCCGCTCCCGGGTCGTAGGCCCGGGTCGCGAACGGCCGCGTGCGGGGCGGGGGTTACGGCGCCGGGTTCACCACCATCGCCGAGCCGCCGCCCCGCCGTACCTTCTCGGCGGCCGCCAGCCACTTGCCGTCCGGCAGCCGCTGGACGCCGGTGGCCGCGCCGATCTCGGGGTTGAGCTTGAAGCTGTGCCCGATCGCCTCGAGCCGTGTCCGCAGGTCGCTGTCGTACAGCGCGGGTTCCAGTTCGGTCTGGGCGGCGTTGCGCTGGCTGGCGCGCGGTGCGGCGATGGCGTCGACCAGCGGCAGGTGCCGGTCGACGAACCCGGTCAGGGTCTGCAGCACCGTGGTGATGATGGTCGCGCCGCCGGGTGAACCGAGCGCCACGACCGGCCTGTCGTGCCGGTCCAGGACGATGGTCGGGGAGATCGAGGACCGCGGCCGCTTGCCCGGCCCCGGCAGGTTCGGGTCGTGCACGGCCGGGTTGGCCGGCGTGAAGGAGAAGTCGGTCAGCTCGTTGTTGAGCAGGAAGCCCCGGCCGGGGACGGTGATGCCGCTGCCGCCGGTCTGCTCGATGGTGAGCGTGTAGGCCACGACGTTGCCCCACTTGTCCGCCACCGTGAGGTGCGTGGTGTTCTCGCCCTCGTAGGTCGTCGGGGCCGCCTTGCCGCCGGTGCCGCAGGCCGCCGGATGCCTCGGGTCCCCCGGCGCGACCGGGCTGGTGAGCACCGCGTCGTCCTTGATCAGGCAGGCCCGCGAGTCGGCGAACCGCTGCGACAGCAGCTCCTTCGTCGGTACGTCCTCGAAGGCGGGGTCGCCCACCCACCGGCCCCGGTCGGCGAAGGCGATGCGGCTCGCCTCGATGTAGTGGTGCAGGTACTGCGCCTGGCTCGCCTTCGACAGGTCGGACCGCTCCAGGATGTTGAGCGCCTCGCCGACGGTCGTGCCGCCGGAGGAGGAGGGCGCGATGGAGTACACGCCGAGGCCGCGGTACGAGGTCCTGGTGGGCGCCTGGAGCTTGGCCCGGTAGACGGCGAGGTCCTTCTCGGCCAGCTTGCCGGGGCGGGCGTTCCAGCCGGAGGCGGGGTCCACCGGCGGGTGTTCGACCGTCTTGACGATGTCGTCGCCGATGTCTCCGCGGTAGATCGCGCCGACGCCCTCGCGGCCCAGCTCCTCGTAGGTGCGGGCGAGTTCGGGGTTGCGGAGCGTGGAGCCGACGACCGGGAGCCGGCCGTCCGGCAGGAAGAGCTTCGCCGTGTCCGGGAAGTAGCGGAAGCGGGTCTCGTTGGACGCGGTCTGCGAGCGGAAGGTGTCGTCCACCGTGAAGCCCTGGCGGGCGATCCGCTCGGCGGGCCTCAGGACCGTGCCGAGGCGTTCGCTGCCCCACTGGTCCAGCGCGGTCTGCCAGGTGGCGGGCGTGCCGGGAGTGCCCACGCTCAGGCCGCTGCTGACCGCGTCGGCGAAGGCGAGCGGCTTGCCGTTCTCGGTGAACAGCTCGGAGTCGGCGGACAGGGGCGCGGTCTCGCGGCCGTCGATGGTGTGGACGGTGCGGGTCCTGGCGTCGTAGTAGACGAAGTATCCGCCTCCGCCGACGCCGGCGGAGTAGGGCTCGGTGACGCCGAGCGCGGCGGCGGTGGCGACGGCCGCGTCGACGGCGTTGCCGCCCTTCTTCAGCACTTCGATGCCGGCGGCGGAGGCGTCCGCGTCGACACTGGAGACGGCGCCGCCGTAGCCGACGGCCACCGGCACCTTCGTGGCCGTGCCGCCGGTCCTCGCGGTGGGCGGCGCGGCCGCTCCCACCGTGACCACGACGGCCGAGACCGCCAGAACCGCCAGTTTCCGCGTGCCAGGACGACCCATCCGTACCTCCCGCAGGGACAAGTCCGCGCAGCGTAACGAGATTGCCTCCGTACCGACAGTACGCCTCGGGCACCTGCCACACGAACGTCACAGCTCGAACACGGGTACGTAGTGGACGTGCGGGACCGCTAGCATGCGCGGCCATGAACGACGACGTGCGCAACATCGTCCTGGGCGTCATGGCGGCCGGTGTCAGTGCCGCGCTGGGCTGGCTCGCCCGCACCTACCTGTGGCGGCGCAGGCTCCGCCGCAAGCAGGCCTTCTTCGGGCTGCCGGACCACTCGGAGTCGCTGCTGGTGGTCAACCGCAACGCGGGCGGCCCGGAGCTGTCGGTGATGCGGCACGACGTGTTCGCCCTGCTGGAGCTCTCCGCACTGATCAAGGACTGCGGAGCGCACGCCCAGGTCGTGGCGCACGACGCGACCCAGCAGGGCTTCGGGGAGCGCACGGAGTTCTGCCTCGGCGGGCCCAGCTCGAACCGCCGGATGGCCGCGCACCTGTCCTCCCTGCTGCCCGGGGTGGGGGTGAACACCGAGGCGGAGTCGGGTCCGGAGGCGGGCGCCTTCCGCATCGGCGGCGAGGACTACCGCGTGGAGGCGGGCAGAAGCGAGTACGTGCTGCTGGCCCGGCTCACCGCGGGCAACCGGGGCGAGGCCCGCCCGGTGTTCCTGTTCTGCGGGCAGCGGGCGATCACCAACCAGGCCGCGGCCCGCTATCTCGCCCGCGGCCACGAGCGGTTGGCCCGCAAGTACGGATCCGGTTCCTTCGTACTGCTGCTGAAGGTGGTCAACTCGCAGGCGTACGGCCCCGATGTGGTGGAGCTGGTGGCGGACGTGACCCGGGCGGCCCGGACGCCGCTGCCGGAGGCCGCCCCCGCGGCGGCCTCTTAGCTCTTCAACAACCTTTACTGGTACGTAACTTACCGACGGGTTACTTGGACTGGGAGCGCGCGGTTACCGTCGGGTCACTTTGCACCTTACCGAGTCACCGAGTGAGGAGTGACCCCATGAGAACTGGTCACAGTGGCCTGCGCGCCTCCACCGTCGGCGCCGTCGCCACAGCGCTGATCGCCGGTACGGCCGTCGGTCTGGCCCCGGCCGCCCAGGCCGCCCCGTCCGTACGGTTCGTGGACATCAGCGGCGCGGACGGCACCGTGCTGAAGGCGAACGTCGTCACGCCCGCGGACGCCGACGGCTCGCGGACCTACCCGCTCGTCGTGCTGCCCACGAGCTGGGGCTTCCCCCAGGTGGAGTATCTGGCCCAGGCGCGAAAGCTGGCCGACTCCGGGTACGTGGTCCTGTCGTACAACGTGCGCGGGTTCTGGCAGTCCGGCGGCGAGATAGAAGTGGCCGGTCCGCCGGACACAGCGGACGCCTCCAAGGTGATCGACTGGGCACTGGCCAACACCCCGGCGGACGAGGCGCACATCGGCATGGCGGGGGTCTCCTACGGCGCCGGCATCAGCCTGCTGGCCGCCGCCCACGACAAGCGGATCAAGGCGGTCGCCGCGCTCAGCGGCTGGGCCGACCTGATCGGCTCCATCTACTCGGGCCGCACCCAGCACGTGCAGGCGGGCGCCGTGCTGGACGGCGTGGGCGCCCTCACCGGCCGGGAGAGCCCCGAACTCCGGCAGATCTTCGACCGCTTCTACGCCGGCGACCTGACCCACGAGCAGGAGATGATCGACTGGGGGCGCGAGCGTTCCGCCGCGACCTACGTCGACCGGCTGAACCGGAACGGCGCCGCCGTCCTGCTCGCCAACGCCTGGGGCGACACGGTCTTCCCGGCCAACCAGTACGCCGACTTCTACCAGAAGCTGACCGGGCCGAAGCGGCTGGAGCTGCGCCCCGGCGACCACGCGACCGCCGAGCTGCCCGGTCTGTTCGGGCTGCCCAACGACGTGTGGACGGACACCGGGCGCTGGTTCGACCACTACCTCAAGGGCGCCGACAACGGCATCGACCGTGAGCAGCCGGTCCAGCTCAAGTCCCGTAGCGCGGGGGGATACGAGGGCTACCCGGACTGGAAGTCGGTCGGCGCGACCCGCCGGAAGATCGCGCTCGCCGGTTCCACCACCATCCACAGCGGCGTCGACTCGGGCGCGGACGGCGGCATCGTCTTCCTCTCCAGCATCCTGGACCAGGTGGCCAAGCTGCCGCCCGTCGCCTCGGTCCCGCTGCTGCCGCGCCGCTGGGCGGCCGTCTGGCAGTCGGAGCGGTACGCCACCGCCCAGCGGGTGCGCGGCACGGCGGCGCTGCACACCACGCTCACCCCGACCGCGGAGAGCGGCACCCTGGTCGCCTATCTGTACGACGTGGGTCCGCTCGGCTTCGGCAAGCTGGTGACCAACGCGCCCCTCACCTGGCACGGCCGGACACCCGGTGAGCCGTTCGACGTCGATCTGGACCTGTTCTCCACCGCCTACGACGTGCCCGCCGGGCACCGCCTCGCGCTGGTGGTGGACACGGTCGACCCGCTCTACTTCGAGCACAACCCGTCCGGCGCGCAGCTGACCTTCTCCTCGCCGGCGGACGACCCGTCGTACCTGTCCGTCCCCTTGCGCGAGCAGTGATCCCCGGCTGCCGCCGGACGAGCCTGGCCCGTATGAACTGCCACCCCCCTACGGTCGCGGGGCCGTGGGGGGCTCCCCACCCGGCAGCAGCGCCCCCGGACCGGCCGTGACGACCGTCACCGCGTCGGTCCTGGGACTGCGCTGCTCACGGCGGGACACCCAGCCGGCGAACCACGAGAGCAGCATGCACATCCCGATGTAGATCGGCGCGATCACCATCACCACGGGGATGAACGGCAAATCGTAGTCGAGGTTGGACGCGATGAGCTTCCCCGCGTGGAGGAACTCCTCATAGGTGATGAGAAAGCCCAGAGAGGTGTCCTTCAGGGCGACCACCAACTGGCTGATGACGGCGGGCAGCATGGCCCGCACGGCCTGCGGCACGAGGACGTGCGCCATGACCTGCGTCTTGCGCATGCCGAGCGCGAACGCGGCCTCCCGCTGGCCGCGTTCGACGGCGCGCACACCCGACCGCAGGACCTCGGCCAGCACGGAGCCGTTGTAGAGGGCGAGTCCGGCGACCAGGGCGGTCAGCGGCTGCGCCTTCAGCGCCACGAAGATGAAGAAGATCATCACCAGCACCGGCATGGCCCGGAAGAACTCCACGACCGCCGTGGCCGCCCAGCGCACCGGCCGGTGGTCGGAGAGCCGCCCCGTCGCGAGCAGCCCGCCGAGGGCGAGCGAGAGCACGGCCGCCAGCCCGAACGCCTTCAGGGTGTTGCCGAGGCCCCGCAGGAGCAGTTTCTGGATGCCCTCGTACTCGAACGGCATCCACTTGGTGTAGGTGAACTGGGCGGTGTCGAGGAGGAGATACAGGATCCAGGCGAGCAGCCCGAGGAGCACGACGGCGGACAGCACGCCGTACAGCGTGTGCCGTCGCCTGGTGCGCGGGCCCGGAAGGTCGTAGAGCGCGGTGGACTCGGTCATCGGGCCACCCCCCACTTGCGCTCCAGCAGATGGAACAGGGCACTGATGGCGAGGGTGATGACCAGGTATCCCACGGCGATCCAGACGAAGGTCCAGACGACGTTGTAGCCCAGTTCGTTGATCGTCTTGTAGGTGCCGAGCAGTTCGGTCACGCTGAACGCGCCCGCGATCGCGGAGTTCTTGGCGAGGGCGATGAGGGTCGAGCCGACCGGCGGGATCACGGAGCGGAACGCCTGGGGCAGCACCACCAGGGACAGTGTCTGCCCGAAGTTCATGCCGAGGCTGCGGGCCGCCTCGCCCTGCCCCTTGGGCACGGTGTTGATTCCGGAGCGCAGCACCTCGCAGACGAACGCCGAGGTGTAGCAGCCGAGGGCGAGGATCGCGAAGAGCTGGAAGGGCAGCACCAGCCCGAACCGGGGCAGCCCGAGCAGCACCGCGAAGAAGAGCAGGGTGAGCGGGGTGTTGCGCAGGACGGTCACCCAGGCGGTGCCGAAGACCCGCAGCGACCCGACGGGCGCGACCCGGAACGACGCCATCACGAAGCCCAGGACCAGCGCCAGCAGGGAGGCCCAGACGGTCAGTTCGACGGTGCCGAGGAAACCCTCCCAGTAGATGGACCAGTTGTCCTTCAGTACGTACATGCCGTCCTCGCTCAGCTCGCCGGGTAGCGGTCGATGGCGGGCGGGTGGGGCGCGGGCACACCGGACAGGCCCAGCGTCGCGTCGTAGGCCCTCTTCCAGTCGCCGTCGCGCTCACGCGCCCGGAGTGCGTCGTCCAGGGCCAGGCGCAGCGCGGTGTCGCCGTGCGGGACGCCGATGCCGTACGGCTCCTTCGAGAACGGCCGGCCCACGACCTTCAGTTCGCGGGGGGCCTTGGCCGCGTAGCCGATGAGGATCGCGTCGTCGGTGGTGACCGCGTCGACCTGGTAGGTGAGCAGGTTGTCGACGCAGATGGAGTAGGTGTCGTAGGCGACGAGGACCGCCTTCGGGTAGTCGGACCTGATGCGCTGGTACGGCGTCGAACCGGCCGCCGAGCAGACGCGCTTGCCGTCGAGGTCCTCGGGGCCGTCGATGTCCTTCTCGTCCCGGCGGACGAGGAGGGACTGGCCGGCGAGGTAGTAGGGGCCGGCGAAGCCGACGAGCTTCTTGCGGTTGTCGTTGATGGTGTAGGTGCCGACGTAGTAGTCGATCTGGCCGTTCTGCAGGGCGGTCTCGCGGTTGGCGGAGGCGATCGTCCTGAACTCGATGGACTTCGGGGGGAATCCGAGGGAGGCGGACAGCATCCTGGCGATCTCGATGTCGAAGCCGGAGTAGGTGCCGGTCGCCGGGTCCTTCTCGCCGAGGTAGGGCTGGTCCTCCTTGGCGCCGACGACGAGGTGACCGCGCTTCCTGGCGCGCTCCCAGGTCCTGGACGCGGGCAGGCTGAACCCCTCTCGCACCTGGTACCTGGGGAGCTTCTCGGGCGCCGGTCCCTTGCCGGGCGGGCTGCCCTCCCTGCCGCAGGCGGCGGCGAGCAGGGCCAGCAGAAGGCAGGCGGCACGGGCGGTACGGAACACGGGTGGCACTCCCCCGTTCAGTGCTTGAGGATCTTGGACAGGAAGTCCTTGGCCCGGTCGCTGCGCGGGTTGGTGAAGAACTCCTCCGGGCTGCGGTCCTCGACGATCCGGCCGTCGGCCATGAAGACGACGCGGTTGGCGGCGGAGCGGGCGAAGCCCATCTCGTGGGTGACGACGACCATGGTCATGCCGTCCCGGGCGAGCTGCCGCATGACCTCGAGCACCTCGTTGATCATCTCGGGGTCGAGGGCCGAGGTGGGCTCGTCGAACAGCATCGCCTTGGGTTCCATGGCGAGGGCGCGGGCGATGGCCACCCGCTGCTGCTGGCCGCCGGAGAGCTGTGCGGGGTACTTGGCGGCCTGGTTCAGCAGGCCGACGCGGTCGAGGAGTTCCCGGGACCGGCGGTCCGCGTCCTCCTTGCCCCGCCTGCGGACCTTGGTCTGGGCGAGGGAGACGTTCTGCAGGACCGTCTTGTGGGCGAAGAGGTTGAAGGACTGGAAGACCATGCCGACCTCGGCGCGGAGCCGGGCGAGGGCCCTGCCCTCCTCGGGCAGCGGCCGCCCGTCGAGCGTGATCGTGCCGGACTCGATGGTCTCCAGGCGGTTGATGGTCCGGCACAGCGTCGACTTCCCCGAGCCGGAGGGGCCGATGACCACGACCACCTCGCCCCTGCCGACGGTGAGGTCGATGTCCCGCAGGACATGCAGGTCCCCGTAGTACTTGTTGACGTCACGCAGCTCGATCAACGGATCGGCGGCCATCCGCAGCCCTACTCACTCTCAGCCGTGTCCCGGTTCCGCAAACTATCCAGACGGGCGAGGAGCCGAGGGGCGACACGCGCTTTTCGGGTATTAGCCGTATTTACACCGTTCACCTGCCGGCGGGCCGCCCGCGCCGGGCCGGCCGGCGCCCGTCTCAGGCCTCGGCGACCTCCGCGTAGAGCTGCGACAGTTCGGGGACACCGCTCGCGGCCCACTCCCGCCCCGCCCGCACGAGCTCGAACTCGCGGCCGGAGGCCAGCCGTACGACCGGTTCGCCGTCGGCCCGGATCCGCCAGGCGGCGCCGGGGACGGTGCGCACCACGACCGTGCCCACGTAGAGCCCGGCGTCGTTGCCCAGCCAGGGCAGGATCTCCGCGTCGTCGCGCCAGCGCGGGACGAGCTGGTCCAGCGCCTCCAGGGAGGCCGGGGTGTCGTCGAGGCGGACGCCCGCCTGGGCCGCCTGCGAGCGGAGCAGTTCGCACTCGGACAGCAGGGCGGCGATCGCCTCGGGGTCGGCCGGAAGCGCCGCGCGGCCGTTCTTGTGGTGCCGGTGGCCCAGGAACGGAATGTTCATGGGCCAAGCGTGGCATCACACGTCCAGGTCGACCACCACCGGCGCGTGGTCGGACGCGCCCTTGCCCTTGCGCTCCTCGCGGTCCACGTAGGCGTCCTTCACGGCCCCCGCGAACGGCTGGTTGCCGTAGACGAGGTCGATGCGCATGCCGCGGTTCTTGGGGAAGCAGAGCTGGCGGTAGTCCCAGTACGTGAAGGGGTGGTCGTACTTCAGGGGCCGCGGGACGACGTCCGCGAGGCCCGCCCCGCGCAGCGAGGCGAGGGCGGCGCGCTCGGCCGGGGTGACATGGGTGGCGCCCTCGAAGGCGGCCCGGTCGTAGACGTCCTCGTCGGTGGGCGCCACGTTGTAGTCGCCGAGCACCGCGAAGGGGCGGCTGCCCGCGGCGTCACCGGCGACGGCGGCCCGCAGGGCCTCGAACCACTGGAGCTTGTAGGCGTAGTGCGGGTGCTCCACCTCGCGGCCGTTGGGCACGTACACCGACCAGACGCGGACCGGGCCGCAGGTCGCCGCCAGGGCGCGCGGCTCGGTCACGCCGTCGTAGCCCGGGTCGCCGGGCAGGCCCTTCACCACGTCCTCGATGCCGACGCGGGAGAGCACCGCCACGCCGTTCCACCGGCCGGTGGCGTGGACCGCCGCCTCGTAGCCCAGCTCGCGCAGCGGCTCGAACGGGAACTGCGCCTCGGCGATCTTCGCCTCCTGGAGGCAGAGCACGTCGGTGCCGCTGCTCTCCAGCCAGGCGAGCAGTCGCGGCAGGCGCGCGGTGATCGAGTTCACGTTCCAGGTGGCGATACGCATGTCCCACAACCTACCCGCCGGGTGTGACAACCGGCCCCGCTCACAGTTCGGCCGACGCTCCCGGGGCGAGCCGCTGGTGGTCCGTGCCGCCCAGGCGTCCGATGTGGCCGTCGTAGATCGGGCGGGCGAGGTCGGCGAGCAGGGCGTCGTGGACGTCGAGGGCACGCCGCGGCCCCACCTCACGGATGTAGTCGATGACCTCGGAGATCTTGTTCCAGGGGGCCATCACCGGGACCATCAGGGTCTCGACCGGCTGCCCGGGGACGGTGAGCGCGTCTCCCGGGTGAAAGACCCGGCCGCCGTCGATCAGGTAGCCGACGTTGGTGACGCGCGGGATGTCCGGGTGGATCACCGCGTGCAGCTCACCGTGGACCTGCACGTCGAAGCCGGCCGCGGTGAAGGTGTCGCCGTGGCCGACGGTGTGCACCCGGCCCGGCCAGGCCGCCGAGAGCCGGTCGGCGACCGACTTCAGGGTCCAGATCTCGGCGCCGGGGCGGGCCTCCAGCGCGGCCCGCAGCCGGCTCTCGTCGAAGTGGTCCGGGTGCTCGTGCGTCACCAGGATCGCGTCGGCCCCGGCCGCCGCGTCCTGCTCGCTGAACCCGCCCGGGTCGATGACGAGGGCCCGCCCGTCCTTCTCGAGGCGGACGCAGGCGTGGGTCTTCTTGGTGAGCCTCATGACTCCCCATCCTGCCGCGCGCGACGGCCGGGGGCTCATTCGGCGGGCGTGGTCTCCTCCCGGACGACCTGCTGGGCCACCCGGAACGCCCGGCTCGCCGCCGGCACCCCGCAGTACACGGCCGTCTGGAGCAGTACCTCCCTGATCTCGTCGGGGGTGAGTCCGTTGCGCAGGGCGGCGCGGACGTGGAGGGCCAGGTCCTCCAGGTGGCCGCCGGCGATCAGCGCGGTGAGTGTCACGCAGCTCCGGGTGCGGCGGTCCAGTCCGGGCCGGTCCCAGATCTCGCCCCAGGCGTAGCGGGTCATGAACTCCTGGAAGTCCCCGGAGAACTCGTCGGCCTGTGCGAGCTCCTGGTCGACGTGCGCGTCGCCCAGCACCTCCCGGCGGACCTTCAGCCCGCTCTGGTACCGGTCGGGCGGCCCGAGCGGCTGCGCCGGCACGATGGGGGCGATCTCGGCGACGGGGACCACCTGCGGCGGCGCGGCGACGGCCGGGTGGACCGGGGCGGCCGGCAGGGCGGTCTGGCCGGTGTCGTAGGGCTGCTGCCAGGCGGTGGAGAAGTGGCGGACCAGCAGGTCGGTGACGGCGGCGGGCTGCTCGACCGGGACCAGGTGGGAGGCGCCGGGGACGACCGCGAGGCGGGCGTCCGGGATGCCGGCCACCAGGGTGCGGGCCTCGGCGGGGCCGGTGACCTGGTCGTCGGAGCCGACCAGCACCAGCGTCGGCACGCCGACCCGGCCCAGTTCGGGCCGCACGTCGAAGCCGGCCAGGGCCTCGCAGGCGGCGATGTAGCAGCCCGGGTCGGTGGTGCGCACCATCTGCACGGCCCACTCGGTGATCGCGGGCTGGGCGGCGGCGAACCCGCCGGTGAACCAGCGGTCCGGAGAGGTCCGGGCGATCGGGTCGAGCCCGTTGGTGCGGACGATCACCCCCCGCTGGCGGAACTCGTCGGCGGTGCCGAACCGGGGCGAGGCGGCGACGAGCGCGAGTGAGGTGAGACGCTCGGGGTGGCGCAGGGCGAGTTCGAGGCCGACCGCGCCGCCGAGGGCGCAGCCCGCGTAGCCGAAGCGCTGTACGCCGACCGCGTCCAGCGTGGCCAGCAGCCGGGCCGCCAGTTCGCCGACGGAGGGGACCGGGTGGGCGGGGGCGCCGCCGTGGCCCGGCAGGTCGAACCGGAAGACCCGCCACTGCTTCGTCAGCTCGGGGATCTGCCGGTCCCACATGTGCCATGTGGTACCCAGGGAGGGACCCAGGATCAGGACGGGAGCCTCTTCCGGCCCGTCAAAGCGGTATTGCAGGGTGTTCGGTGGTGTCTCGCTCACCCGTCAGACCCTCTCATCTCTCACGACTGCCCCTGTGACGGGGGCTGTGGCTGTGTGGGCCCGACCAGTGGAAGACCTCCCAAGCAGCGTAGCGTTCGAGGCATTGCACGATTGCGCGTCGGTCTCGCCCTCCTTGCGAGGAACGCTCGATGGGGCTGACCCCGCACACTTGCCCGCCTCGACGCCGCTCCCAACGCCCTCAACTCCCCCCCCCCGGCCGCATCACGTGGGCCGGCAACCCGGTCACGTCGCCGTTTCGCCCGCTGAGCACGGGTCGCGTCCGGGGACGTCGGGTACGGGCACCGGCGAAGTCCGGCCGACGTGCCCGGCTGTCAGCGCGGCGGCTCGGGGAGGCGGCGGTCGAGGGTGCCGCGATCGGCCCTGGCGGCGTCGGCGAGGGCCTCGGCAGCGGCTTCCGCAGCCTGTGCCGTGTCGTCGGCGGCCTGGGCGGCCATGTCGTCCGTGGGCTTTTCGCGAGTTGCCGGAGACTGGGGCAGCACCTCGCTGAAGGCGCGGGACACGCCCTGCAGTGCGGAGGTGATCTCACTGGGGATGACCCAGAAGTTGTTTCCCGAGCCTTGCGCGAGTTGGGGCAGCGCCTGGAGGTACTGGTAGGCGAGCAGCTTGGGGTCCGGGTCGTTGCGATGGACGGCCTGGAACACCTCGTCGATGGCCCGTGACTGCCCTTCGGCCTGGAGGATCACGGCGGTACGGTTGCCCTCCGCGCGCAGGACGGCCGCCTGCTTGTCGCCCTCGGCGGTGAGGATCTGTGACTGGCGTTGCCCCTCGGCGCCGAGAATCGCGGCGCGCTTGTCCCGCTCGGCTCGCATCTGCTTCTGCATCGCGTCCTTGATGGTCTGCGGAGGGTCGATGGCCTTGATCTCCACCCGGTTGACCCTCAACCCCCACTTGCCGGTGGCCTCGTCCAGCACGCCGCGCAGCTGGCTGTTGATGGTGTCCCGGGAGGTGAGCGTCTTTTCCAGGTCCATGGATCCCACCACGTTGCGCAGTGTGGTGACGGTGAGCTGCTCGACCGCCTGAAGGAAATTCGCGATCTCGTAGAAAGCCGCACGCGGATCGGTCACCTGGAAATAAAGAACGGTGTCGATCTCGACGACCAGATTGTCCTCGGTGATGACGGGCTGCGGCTTGAAGGAGACAACCTGTTCCCGCAGGTCGATCAGCGGGCGAACGCGGTCGATGTACGGGATGACGAAGTTGAGGCCGGGATTCAGGGTCCGGAGGTAGCGGCCCAGTCGCTCGACGTTACGTGCACGCGCCTGAGGCACTATGCGAACCGCCCGCACCACCGTGAAGACCACGAACAGAGCGAGAATCAGGCCGGAAATCAAGAGCGCCGAGGTTTCCATGGTCTCAGTCCCGGGGGTAGACAATCGCGGTCGCACCGCTGATCTCCATGACGTCGACGGTTTTTCCGACAGGGATCACCAGCGTCTCGTCGTAGGCGCGCGCCGTCCACTCATCGCCGTCTATGCGGACCCTGCCGCCCCGTCCCGTCACCTCCGCGACGACGTAGGCAGCCCTGCCGACCAGGGCGTCCACGCCGAACCGTGCGGCTTGGGGCTGGCGCAGATGGTGCAGCGCGATGGGCCGCAAGAACAGCACGGTGCCCGCCGTGACGACGGTGAACACCAGGAACTGGAAGGGCAGCGGCAGCCCGATCGCGGCAGAACCCGCCGTTACCAACGCGGCCGCACTCAGCATTCCGAGCGCGGCGGTCAGTGTGAAGATCTCCGCCACAGCCAGAACGGCTGCGACGATCAACCACATCAGCCATGGATCCATTGCGTGCCTCTTCAGACCGGCGCGGGCGCGGAAGGGCCGGACGCTCACCATCGGACCCGGAGACGGGACAACCGCGGTATCCCTCCGCCGGCGATCCCCGGCGACCCAGGCGTGGCGGGCCGGTGCGGCACACCCGAAGCGGCTGATTCACGCCCGCTACTTGTGTTCTACCCATCCAGAGAAGATCACTCCACCGCCGCCCGGGGCCAATCCGGTCAGGAGCGAAACCCGCGTCCCCGTCGTGCGCCCGTCTCTGGTCGTGCACGGCCGACCGGTGACCGGGTCCGCCGTCGGACGGCGGGGCAGGGTCTGTCACCTCGACCACCCGCCGCCCCGGTGCCGTCCGCAGCCGCCGCAGAAGTCGCCACGGATTGACGCTCGCCGCGGCGGTTCGCAAGCTGGTGGGGGGGTGAAAGGGGCCGCGGCCGTGAGTGGTGGACAGAGTGAGCTGCCCCGGTTGCTGACAGCCGTGGAGACAGCGGCGCCCGTGGACGCCGTAGACGTGATCGCGCAGGACCTGCGGCGGCGGTTCCAGGCCGCGCGGGTCTCCTTCCTCATCGTCGACCTGACGGGAAGGGCGGTGGCACGGTTGTCCACCGCCACGCCGATGAAGAGCGGGCGGGAAACAGAGCGGATCCCCTTGTCCGGAAGCGTCTACGAGCAGGTCGTCCGCACGCAGCGGTTGTATCAGGAAGCGACCGCTCAGGGGCAGCGGGTGATCGTGCCGGTCACCAATCGGGGTGACGCCATCGGGCTGCTGGAGCTGCTCCTGCCGACCGCTCCCGACGAGGACGTCCTCGACGCGGTCGGCGAAGCCGCCCACGCCCTGGCCTACGTGGTCATAGCCAACGGGCGCTTCACCGACCTCTTCACCTGGGGCAAGCGCTCCCGGCCCCCCACCCTGGCGGCAGAGATCCAGTACCAGCTGCTGCCCCCGTCACTGTCGTGCGAGGCCGCGCAGTTCACGCTCTGCGGGCATCTGGAGCCCTCCGAGAACCTCAGCGGCGACACCTTCGACTACACCCTGGACCGCGACACGCTGCACCTGTCGGTGACCGACCCCATGGGCCACGACATAGACGCCGCGCTGGCCGCCACGGTCCTCGTAGGCGCCCTGCGCGGAGCCCGCCGCGCCGGAGCCGACCTGGTTGAGCAGGCCCACAAGGCCGACCAGGCGCTGGCCGACCGCGGTCGGGGCCACGCCACCGGGCAGTTGCTGCGCATCGGCCTTCACACCGGGCAGGCCCGGCTCGTCAACGCCGGTCACCCCTGGCCTCTGCGACTGCGCGGGGGGATCGCGGAGGAGCTCATCTGCGAGGTGGACCATCCCTTCGGTCTGTCCGTGCGCGTGCCGCATCCCTACCGCGTGCAGGACATCGACCTCCGCCCCGGTGACCGCCTGCTCATGATGACCGACGGCATGCTGGAACGTCACGGGGAGAAGATCGACCTGCTCGCCCTGCTGGAGCGGACTCAGGGCCTGCACCCGCGGGAGACCGCGCTGACGCTGACGTCGGCGGTCCTGGAGGCAGCCGGCGGACGTCTCGAGGACGACGCCACCGCGGTGTGCCTGGACTGGCACGGCCCTCAGCGGACCCAGCGGCGCGTCAGCTCCGGCGCGGACACGCAGCAGGCGTCGGCCGGCCTTACGAGGCGAGAGCCGTGACCGACGCCCAGGTACGGCAGACGGGTGATGGGCGGAACCGGCGGTGCCGGGCCGGCCGGATGCCGGGAATCGGGCGGATCAGGTGAAAGACCTCGCGAACCGGGCGGTTGGCGGGGTGACCGCACCTGTTCCGCGCCTGTTCCGCGCCTGGCCGACGTGACCGGTCGCCTCCAGCAGGGCGGCGCCCACGGGCGTGAGGACGTGCGGAACCGCCTTGCCCTCCCGTCCGGTGGTGATCGCTCGGCCCTGCGCGGCACGGTGGCGTGATGGCTCGCGGCTGCCGATCCACCCGTACGGCGGCACGGGCGTCGGACAGGGCTACGTCAGCGCGGGGTATCCGGAGACGCGCGGGCCGGGCTCCCGGCCTCCGCTCAGCGCCGAACCCGAGTCCCGCCCGCCGGCGAACGGCCCCGCAGGGGGGCCGCGCGAGCGCCCTCCCGGGTCCGGGCCGCTCGGTCCTCGCCGGCCCCCGCGATCCGACCGCTCGAAAGTCCCGCAAGCCCCGCATGCCGTGCCCGCCGGGCTCGTCGTCGTGCGCCCGCGCGGGTCACCGGCCGTGCGCGCGGGAGTCGGGACCGCTGCGCAGGAGGGCGAGTTCCCGGTTCATCTCCTCGAGGAAGCGGGCGACCACGCCCAGCTCCGCCGGGCTGAAGCGCTGCCGCGCGGCCTCGGTGCCGCGGGCCAGGGGCTGGAAGAAGTCCCGGGCGACGCCTCTGGCCGCCTCCGCGTAGTGCAGATGGACGACGCGGCGGTCGTCGGCCGCGCGGACGCGCCGGATGTGCCCGGCCCGCTCCAGACGGTCCAGGCAGGCGGTCATGGCGCCGGAGGTGAGGTCGAGCCGCCTGCGCAGCCGCCCGGGCGTCATCGGGCCTTCCTCGGGATCGGCGTCCAGAATCGCCACGAGGGCCTGGACGTCGGTGAGGTGGAGACCCTGGGTCTGGGCGAACTCGTGGGCGACGCGGTTGAACTCGCCGTTGAGCCGGCGCAGAAGGACCGCGAAGGACTGCAACCCCGTGGGGTCGTCCCCCGGAAGAGACGGCGAGGCGTGTTCGGTCCCGTACATCGCCCCAGTATATGATTACTCGATCATTGAGATACTTTACGACTGACTCAATTGGTCACACCGATGATTTCGAGGAGACGCATGAGAGCGACACCCGGCTGGACCCGTTGGCTCGTGCCGCTCGTCCTGCTGTTCGTCTGGCTCGGCGTGGGCGGAACGCTCGGGCCCTACGCCGGGAAGCTGGGCGAGGTCGCCACGAACGACCAGTCCGCCTTCCTGCCGCAGAGCGCGGAGTCGACCAAGGTGCTCAAGGCCCGCGAGGCGTTCGACGAGGCGGAGACCCTGCCCGCGATCGTCGTCTGGACGGCTGACGGGAACCGGATCACGGAGGACCGGCGCGCGACCGCCACCCGGGCCGTGGCGGCGCTCGCCGGACGGACCGGCATCGTCGGCGCGCCGTCGCCCGCGCTGCCCTCCGCGGACGGAAAGGCGTTGCAGGCCGTCGTCCAGCTGCGGCCGGACCTGGGCGACCGGCTGCCCGACGTGCTGGACGACGTGCGCGGGGCGGCGCGGAGCGTGCCGGGCACGACGGCGGAGATCGCGGGCCCGGCGGCGAGCCAGGCCGACCTGGGGGACGCCTTCGCGGGCATCGACGGGCTGCTGCTGGGCGTGGCGCTCGGCGCCGTGCTGCTGATCCTGCTCCTGGTCTACCGCAGCGTCCTGCTGCCCTTCGTGATCATCCTCGGCGCGGTGTTCGCCCTCGGACTCGCGTGCGCGGTCGTCTACGTGCTGGCCGACCACGGCGTGGTCCGGGTGGACGGGCAGGTGCAGGGCATCCTCTCCATCCTCGTGATCGGCGCCGCCACCGACTACGCGCTGCTGCTGGCCGCGCGGTTCCGCGAGGAGCTGGCGACGGGCCAGGACCGTGCCGCGGCCGCGGTGGCGGCGGTGCGCAGGTCGTTCGGCGCGATCACCGCCAGCGCCGCCACCGTGGCGCTCGCGCTGCTGGCGCTGCTGGCCAGCGACCTCACCAACAACCGCGCCCTCGGGCCGGTCGGCGCCATCGGCATCGTCTGCGCCGTGCTCTCCGCGCTCACGTTCCTGCCGGCCGTGCTGGCGCTGCTGGGCCGCGTCGCCTACTGGCCGTCCCGGCCGCGCGAGTCGGACGCGTCCGTGGAGGGGCACGGGGTGTGGCACCGCGTCGCCGGCAAGGTGGGTGCCCGCCCGCGCGCGGTCTGGGTGGTGACCGCTCTCGGCCTCGCCGTGCTCGCGGCCTTCTCCCCCTCGCTGTCGGCGAAGGGCGTGCCCCTCGACGAGATCTTCGTGAACGACGCCCCGTCGGTCGCCGCCCAGAAGACGCTCGGCGAGCACTTCCCCGGCGGGTCCGGCAACCCGGCCGTCATCATCGCCGACGCCGGCCGGGCCGCGCGGGTGACCGCCGCGGCGAAGGGCACCGACGGGGTGGCGTCGGCCGCCGCCGTGTCGGCGTCCGGGCGGCCCGGCGGCGGGGCGCCGAAGGTCGTGGACGGGCGGGTCCGCATCGACGCCACCCTGGAGGCCTCGGCGGACAGCGACGCCGCCAAGCGGACGATCGAGCGGCTGCGCGCCCGGGTGCACGCGGTGCCCGGAGCCGACGCGCTGGTCGGCGGCTACACGGCCCAGCAGTACGACACCCAGCAGACCTCCGCCCGCGACCGCACCGTCATCGTGCCCGTCGTGCTGGGGATCATCCTGCTGATCCTCGTCCTGCTGCTGCGCTCCCTGCTCGTGCCGGTGCTGCTGGTGGCGACGGTGGCGCTCAACTTCCTGGCCACGCTCGGCGTTTCCTCGCTCGTCTTCAAGCACGTGTTCGGCTTCGGCGGTGCGGACGCGTCGGTGCCGCTGTACGGGTTCGTGTTCCTGGTGGCACTGGGCGTCGACTACAACATCTTCCTGATGTCCCGGGTGCGGGAGGAGGCACTGGTCCACGGCAACCGGCAGGGTGTGCTGCGCGGGCTGACCACGACCGGAGGGGTGATCACCTCGGCCGGGGTGGTGCTGGCCGCCACGTTCGCCGCCCTGACGGTCATCCCGCTGGCCTTCCTGGTGCAGATCGCGTTCATCGTGGCCTTCGGCGTGCTGCTGGACACCCTGGTGGTCCGCTCGCTGCTGGTCCCGGCCCTCGTGCTCGACATCGGCCCGCGGGCCTGGTGGCCCAGCGTCCTGCCGCGTGACGCGGCCGCTGCGGTGCCCGGCGCCCGCGAGGCGAACGGGGTGGAGGGCGCCGGGGTCTGAGGATGCGCGCTCCGGTGACCTGGGCGAGTGAGGAGACCTGCTGACGTGAGGGGTGACGATCGTTGGTGTCCGCACGGCAAAGCGGCACCGAGGACGACGTCCGGCACGCGTTCGACGACGCCGTCGGCATGACGGCCGGCGGGCTCGAGCGGTGGCTGGAGACCGACGAGTCGCGGCACTCGCCTGGTCTGCCGCGACGCCGCCCACCCGTCCCGTCTGGTACTGCCGTTCACGACGGCCGGAGTGCCGCTCCTCACCTCGCGGGCCGCGCCTCGGAGTTCCCGGGCGCGGCCTACGGGTCGTCCGGGAGCCCCAGGCCGGTCAGTGCTCCCACCGGGTCCAGGTCGGGGGTGCCCCGGGGCCACCAGTCGTCCTGGCCCGGCTCCGACTCGTAGGCGTACCACAGGCCGTCGCGGCCCAGGCGGAGCTGAACGTGGCCGCGTGGGTGGGTGAGGTGGTTGCGCCAGGGCCGGAACGCCGGGAGATCGGCGGCGAGCAGCAGCGGGCGGGCCCGGTCGAAGCGGCCGGCCGGCGGGTCCCACGGTTCCTCCAGGACGGCCAGTCCCTCCGGGCCGCCCTGCCGCCAGGCGGCGACCGCGCGGGCCAGGTCGGCCGGGGTACGGCCGACGGCCGCGGCGAGCGTGGCGTAGAGGGCGCGGGTGGCGGCGGTCAGGCCGGAGCCCGGTCGGGCCGCGGCGAGCCGTACGGCGTCCTGCCAGAGCGTGAGACCACCGACCGGGTCGTGTCCGGTGGTGAGCAGGGCGTGCGCGCGGGCGGCGGCGTCGGTGGCGAGCTGGTCCAGCGCGAACGGGTCCGGACCGCCGGGCGCCGCCGGGTACACCGGCGGCTGCTCGGGGTGCGGCGGCGCCGGCAACGGCGGCGGCGGCGCGGGCAGCCGGCGCGGGGCGAGGGCGTCGGTGGCGCGGACTCCGGGCAGGGAGCGCGGTGCCCCTTCCTGGGCGGCGCGGGCCGCCCGGGCGGCGCTGCGGCGGGACAGCGCGTCCAGCAGCTCGCGCTCGCCGCGGCCGCGCAGCAGGAGCAGCACGAAGGGGTCGGCGTCGAGCAGGCGCGCCGTCTGGTAGCAGAGGGCGGCGGCGTGCTTGCAGGGGTGGCCCGAGTCGGGGCAGCTGCAGCGCGGGGCGAGATCGCCGGGGCCGGGCAGCAGGGGCACACCGCAGTCGGCCAGTGACTCGGGCAGCTCCTTGTCGAGCAGCGCCGCGATGTGGCCCGGCCGGTCCGCGGCCGCGTCCAGGAACCGCTCCCAGTCGCCGTCGTCCAGGGTCCGCAGGCGCACCTGCACCCGGTACGGCCGCGGGCGGCTCCCGCGCACGTACGCCAGCACCGAGCCCGGGGTCACCGTGATCGCGTCCACGTTGCCCGCGTCCGCGTAACCCCGGCCCCGGACCAGCCGCTTGACGTCCAGCGCGCCCCGCTCCAGCGCGTCGACCCAGGCGTTGCCCCACCAGGTCCCGGCGAACGCGGTGTCCTCGTCCTGGACGGCGCGGGGCGCGAACGCCGGGAAGGTGCGGCGGAGTTCGGAGTCCCGGTGCGGTGTGGCCATGGTGCCGGGCACCTGCGGGGGCGCTGCCGCTTGATCGTCCGGGCGGCCGGGGACGCCCGCGCCATGCGGCACGTGCCTGGCCTCCGCGGTATCCGCGGCCGCCGCGGATTCCGGGGGTTCCGGTGTCCCCGTCGTGTCCGCTGTCTCCGGGTTGTCCGGGCCGTCCGGGCCGTCGGTCCCGGAGGGCATACGGAAGGCGCTGTTCAGGAACTGCCGCATGTCCTGCACGGCTTGGGCTCGCGCGGTCCGGGGAGTGTCACCGCCCTGCCCGGAGCCGGCGGGATGACGGGACGGCCCGGAGGCCCGGCTCGCGGACGCGCGGCCCGTACGGCGCGAGCCCACTTCCGCCGCCCGGGCCAGCGACGCCTCCCGCCGGGCCGCCCGCAGCGCCTCCCGCGCGACGTCGCCGGGGCGTCCTCCGGGGGACGGGGTCCCGTCGGCGGGCGGGGAAGCGCCGACGAGCGGGGAAGCGTCGCTGGAAGAAGCTCCGTCGGCGCCGAGGGACGCGCCGCCGGTCGAGGACGCGTCGGAGGCCACGGACCCGCCGGTGCGCACGGTCTCGTCGGGGAAAGAGCCCACCCCGGCGGTCAGGGACGCGCCGCCGCTCGGGCACGCGTCGCAGGGCCCGGTCCCACCGGTGGGCGGGGCAGCGTCGGTGAGCGGGTAGGCGTCGGAGGGCACGGACCCGCCGGTGGGCGAGGAAGCCCCGGCGGGCGGGCCCGCGTCGGTGGACGAGGCCCCGTCGGCGGTCAGGGGCGCGTCGCCCGTCAAGGAAGCGTCGGAGGGCGCGGGCCCGCCGGTCTGCGAGGAGGCCTCGACGGGCGGGCCCGCGTCGGGGAGCGAGGCCGCCTCGGCGGTCAAGGACGCGCCACCGCTCAAAGACCCGCCGGTGGGCGAGGAACCGTCGACGGGCGGGCCCGCGTCGGTGGACGACGCCTCGTCGGCGGCCAGGGGCGCGTCGCCGCTCGGGCACGCCTCCGAGGGCGCGGGGCCGCCGGTGGGCGCGGTCGCTTGGGCGGACGGTGGGTCGGCGTCGGGCGACCGCCCCGGGGAGGGTGGAGTCGCCGCCCCCGGCCGTGGCTCACCGGCGGGTGGGGCCGCCTCAGTGGGCCGGACTCCGCCGGCGGGTGCCGGGGCGCCGGACGACCGGAGCGCGTCGGGGGACGCCATGCGTTCGTCGGCGCGGTGCTCGGCGGTCGGCGGAGCGGCTGTCGCGGCTCGCAGGGCCGCCCTCGCGATGTCGGCGGGGCGGGGCTCTGCCGGGGTGGTGCGCTCCGCGCCGGGCCCGGTGCCGGACGCGGGCGCCGTGGCGGCCAGTGGGCCGTCCGGCTCGGGGGCCGTCTCGTTCCCCGTGGTCCCGGTGCGCCGGCGCGCCGCTCGCAGTGCCTCGCGGGCGACGTCCCCAGGGCGGGGCTCCCCGGCCGTCACGACGTCCTCCGCAGGGAGACCAGGTCGGACAGTTCACGGTCCGTCAGTTCCGTCAGGGCGGACTCACCGGAGCCGAGGATGGCGTCGGCCAGGGCCCGCTTGGAGGCGAGCATCTCGGCGATGCGGTCCTCGACCGTGCCCTCGGTGACCAGGCGGTGGACCTGGACGGGCTGGGTCTGACCGATGCGGTAGGCACGGTCGGTGGCCTGCTCCTCGACGGCCGGGTTCCACCAGCGGTCGAAGTGGACGACGTGACCGGCGCGAGTGAGGTTGAGGCCGGTGCCGGCCGCCTTCAGCGAGAGCACCAGTACCGGCGTCGCGCCGTCCTGGAAGCGGTCGACCA
This sequence comes from Streptomyces sp. NPDC002386, assembly GCF_053593175.1. Taxonomy (NCBI): domain Bacteria; kingdom Bacillati; phylum Actinomycetota; class Actinomycetes; order Kitasatosporales; family Streptomycetaceae; genus Streptomyces; species Streptomyces sp. NPDC002386. The sequence goes on along the minus strand of NZ_JBSFBX010000023.1, from coordinate 33,035 downwards.
TGCGCTCGCGCTCCGGGACCGGCGTACCGCCGTGCAGCAGGTCCACGGGGACCGCGCGGGCGGACAGGTGGGCGGTGATGAGCCGGGCCATGCCGACGTACTGGGTGAAGACGAGGGCGGAGCCGTCCTCGGCGAGCACGGTGTCCAGCAGCTCGTCCAGCAGGGCGAGTTTGCCGGAGCGGGCGGACAGCCGGTCGGCGCGGGCGTCCTCCTTCAGGTACAGCGCGGGGTGGTCGCAGATCTGCTTCAGCGCGCCGAGCAGTTTCAGGACCAGGCCCCGTCGGCCGATGCCCTCCGCCGTCTCGATGGCCAGCATGGACTCGCGCACCACCGCCTCGTACAGGGCGGCCTGTTCCCGGGTGAGCGGCACCGGGTGGTCGGTCTCGGTCTTGGGCGGCAGCTCGGGGACGATGCCGGGGTCGGACTTCTTGCGGCGCAGCAGGAAGGGGCGGACCAGCCGGGACAGCCGCTCCACCGCCTCCTGGTCCTCGCCGTTCTCCACCGCGCGCGCGTGCCGGGCGCGGAAGGACTTCAGCGGGCCGAGGAGACCGGGGGTGGTCCAGTCGAGCAGGGCCCACAGTTCGGAGAGGTTGTTCTCCACCGGGGTGCCGGTGAGGGCCACGCGCGCGGGCGCCGGGATGGTGCGCAGCGCCTTGGCGGTGGCGGAGTAGGGGTTCTTCACGTGCTGCGCCTCGTCGGCGACGACCATGCCCCACGGCTGCCCGGCGAGCCGCTCGGCGGTGGAGCGCATCGTGCCGTACGTGGTGAGGACGAAGCCGCCGGCCAGGCCGTCCAGGGTGCGGTCGGGGCCGTGGAAGCGGCGGACGGGGACGCCGGGCGCGAACCGGGTGATCTCGCGCTGCCAGTTGCCCAGCAGGGACGCCGGGCAGACCACCAGGGTCGGTTCGGTGCGGGCCCGCTTCAGGTGCAGGGCGATGAGCGTGACGGTCTTGCCGAGGCCCATGTCGTCGGCGAGGCAGCCGCCGAGGCCGAGGGAGGTCATCAGGTCGAGCCAGGCCAGACCGCGCGCCTGGTAGTCGCGGAGGGTGGCGTCGAGTCCGGCGGGCGGTTCGGCCGGGTGCAGCCCCGCGGTGAGGCGGTCGCGCAGGGCGGCCAGCGCGCCGGCGGGGACGGCCTCGACGCTCTCGCCGTCCACCTCGGCGGTGCCGGTGAGGGCCACGGACAGCGCGTCGACCGGGTCGAGCAGGCCCAGTTCGCGTTTGCGGGCCTTGCGGACCAGGGCCGGATCGACCAGTACCCAGCGGTCCCGGAGCCGTACGACCGGCCGGTGGGCCTCGGCGAGCGCGTCCATCTCGGCCTCGCTGAGCGGTTCCCCGCCGAGCGCGAGCTGCCAGCTGAACCGCAGCAGCTCCTCGCTCTCGAAGAACCCGGTGCCGTCGGTCGCCGAGCCGGGCGCCGGGCGCACCACGGCGGCGGCGCTGAGGTCGCGGGCGAGGTCCCGGGGCCAGTGCACGGCCACCCCGGCGGCGGCGAGCCGCGCGGTGGCCACGCCGAGCAGGTCGCCCAGTTCCTCCTCCGACAGGGCGAGGACGTCGGGGACGTCCTGTTCGGTGAGCCGGTGCAGCGGCGGCCACACCCGGGCGGCGCGCCGTACGGCGAGGGCGGCGTCCACGTGGGCGCGCGGGCCGAACGCCGCGTCCGCCTCACCGGCCCACAGGGCGGCCGCGTCGGTCATCAGGGTGGGGTCGGCGAGGCTGTGCACCTGGACGATCGCGGCCCCGGCGGCGCGGGCACCCTCCGCGGCCCCGGCGTCGAAGACGTCGTACGCGGACAGGTCGAGGCGCAGGGAGATCCGTACGCCCGCGTCCATGCCGGCGGCGACCTCCGCGGCCCAGTCGTGGGCGTGCGGCAGGGACTGGGGCTCCCGGGCGGCGAAGGGGCGGCCGGCGGTGTGGGCGGCCGCGGGGGTGCGGGGCAGGGTGTCGGCGACCGCGTCCAGGAAGGAGCGGACCAGTGCCTCCGGCTCGGGCAGCCGCAGCGGACCGGGCTCCGGCAGCGGGACGGCGTGGCCCTCGGGCGGCAGGGCTGCGGCCACCGCGCGCAGGTGGGTGATGTCGTCGGGTTCCAGCGGACCGGCCCGCCAGGCGTCGTGGCCGGCCGGGGTCAGGCCGGGCAGGAGGCGGCCCCGGGCGACGAGGCGCAGGGCGTGCAGCGCGGCGGCGCCCCAGCAGGCGGTGGCCGGGTGGGCGGCCGGGTCGCGCCGGGCCCGTACGAGCAGGGGGAGGGCGTCGGCGACCGACAGGGTCAGCGCGGGCACCTGCCTGCGGCGGGCTCCCGCTCCGTGGCGTCGCACGACGGTCAGCTCCTCCACGGCGGGCGCGCCGGACCCGCCGTCGGTGGGCAGCGGGCCGCCCTCGGGGTCCCAGAAGGCGATCCGGCTCTCCCGCGGGAGGGGCGCGGGCAGGTAGACGGACGCGAGGCGCACCGGTACCGGGTTCCCGGTCCGGCCGGGCCCTCCCACGGGTCCCGCGACCGCGGTCGTACCACCGCTCATACGTTCTGCCACCTCCCGCCCGGGTCCTGGACCGACCGGACGTCCTCGACTCTACGGGCGGGGTACGACAACGGGTCCGGCGGCCGTGCGGCACCGGTGCCGTGGGCCCGGCGGCCGCCCGGGGCCCCGCTACGGGACGGTGCGGGAGACGACGTACACCATCGGGAAGTTCGGGTCCGCCATGTTCACGAGGACGTCCTGGGTGGGCGCCGGGTTCTTCTGCGGGTGGGCCAGCCCGTACCACTGGCCGGGTCCGGAGAAGTTCCAGCCGGAGACCTTCCGGTCGCGGGCGCTGATCGGCTTGGCGTCCTTCTTCAGCTCGTCCCGGCGTACGCCAATGGCGCCCAGGAAGCTGTCCAGGCCGGCGCTGTTGGTGCGGAACTGTATGTACAGCCGGCTGGTCTTCCAGTTGTTGGTCTCGTAGTAGGCGATGTAGTCGGCGGGGTGCGGTACGGCCACCTGGTAGAGACGGCGCTGCACCTTGGAGGGGAAGCCCGGGCTGAGGCCGGTCGCCGAGTACTTCGCCTCCTTGTCCTTGCCGCTGCTGCGGCTCTGGTTGGCGGAGATCACCAGGTAGCCCGCGGGGACGCCGATGAGCAGCACGATGATCAGCAGCGTGAGCATCCTGCGCTTCGCCCGGTGGCGGGGGTTCTCGACGGCCCGGCGCGGCTCGTCCGGCGGCGCGGCCTGGTGCGGCAGTGATGTGGTCATGCGGTGTCCTGGTCGCGGCGGGCCTGCGCGAACCGCTCGTAGCGTTCGTAGCGTTCCACCCGGCGCCGCTTGGCCCGCCGGAACCGCCGGGCCACCAGCCGGGCGAGGTCGGCGGCGCCCACCATGCCGGCCTCGGGGCCGAGCTGGGCGCGGGTGATACGGGCCTCGGGGCGGTAGCCGCGTCCGGTGAGGTGACGTTTGAAGGCGTCCCGGGCGGGGCCGATGAGCAGGTCGTCGGCGGCGCTGACGCCGCCGCCGATCACGAAGCAGGACGGGTCGAGGGCCGCCGCCAGGTTGGCGATGCCGACGCCGAGCCACTGGCCGATGTCCTGCAGCAGCTCGATGCACATGGCGTCGCCCTCGCGGGCCAGCTCGGTGATCATCGGGCCGGAGATGTCGTCGATGGCGCCCTTGACGTGCTCGATGATCCCGTAGGCCACCGGGGAGTCGGCCGCGGCCAGCTCCTTGGCCTCCCGGACGAGCGCGTTGCCGGAGCTGTACTGCTCCCAGCAGCCGCGGTTGCCGCACGGGCAGCGGTGGCCGCCGGGCACCACCTGCATGTGGCCGAACTCACCCGCCACGCCGTACTTGCCGCGCTTGACCTGGCCGTCCTCCAGGATGGCGCCGCCGATGCCGGTGCCGAGCGTGATCATGACCAGGTGGTCCTCGCCGCGTCCGGCGCCGAAGCGCCACTCCGCCCAGGCGGCGGTGTTGGCGTCGTTGTCGACCAGGACCGGTACCGACAGGCGGCTGGCCAGGCGGTCCCGCAGGGGCTCGTTGCGCCAGGACAGGTGGGGCGCGAAGAGGACGCGGTTGCGGTCGGCGTCGACCCAGCCCGCGGCGCCGATGCCGACCGCGTGCACGTCGTGCCGGTCGGACAGGTCCAGGACCAGCTCGGCGATGGTGTCCTCGACGACCTTGGGGCTCTTGGACTTGTCCGGGGTCTCCGTGCGGAGCTTCTCCAGGATGTTGCCGTCGGCGTCCACCACGCCCGCCATGACCTTGGTGCCGCCGATGTCGATGCCGACCGTGGGCACGCGGGGCGCGGTCAGGTGCGAGCGGCGTTCCCTGGTCCCGACCGTGCGGAGCACGGGGGCCCGGCGGGAGCCGATGGGGGCGGTGAGGTCGCGGTAGGTGCTCATCGTTGCTCGATTCTGCCTCACCGCGGGGGCGGGTGCCGTACAGGCCGACGGACGCGGGAGGCGTGGGAGCGGTGCCGGACGCGCCCCCTCAACTCCGCTGCAGCTCATGGCGGAGAGCGTCCAGGTCGGACCCTCCAGCCATCTGCTGGGTCAGCTCGTCCAGGGTGATCCCGTCCCTTGTGTGATTGCCCACCATCGTGCCGCGCCGCAGCAGGACGAACCGGTCGCCGACCAGGTACGCGTGGTGCGGGTTGTGGGTGATCAGTACGACGCCCAGGCCCTCGTCGCGTGCCGCCGCCACGTACTTCAGCACCACGCCCGACTGCTTCACGCCCAGCGCCGCCGTCGGCTCGTCCAGGATCAGGACCTTCGCGCCGAAGTGGACGGCGCGGGCGATCGCCACGCACTGGCGCTCGCCGCCGGAGAGGGTGCCGATGGGCTGGTCGACGTCGCGCAGGTCGATGCCCATGCGGAGCAGGGCATCGCGGGTGGTGCGGCGCATGAGGTCGGTGTCCAGGCGCTTGAAGGGGCCCCTGCCCTTGCGGGGCTCGGAGCCGAGGAAGAAGTTGCGCCAGACCGGCATCAGGGGAACGACGGCGAGGTCCTGGTAGACCGTGGCGATGCCCCGGTCCAGGGCCTCGCGCGGCGAGGAGAGGGTGGTCTCCTCGCCCTCGATGCGCAGGGTGCCGCCGTCGTGCCGGTGCAGGCCCGCGACGATCTTGATCAGGGTGGACTTGCCGGCCCCGTTGTCGCCGAGGACGCAGGTGATCTCCCCGGGGTGGACCTCCAGGGAGACGCCTTCGAGGGCGCGGACGGTGCCGTAGTGCTTGCTGACGTCGGTCAGCTCGACGAGAGAACTCACTTGTTGGCCTCCGCGCGCTTGCGGACCCAGGCGTTGAGCAGGGTCGCGAGGAGCAGCATGGCTCCCAGGAAGAACTTGAACCAGTCCGGGTTCCACTCGGCGAAGACGATGCCCTTGCTGGTCATGCCGAACAGGAGCGCGCCGACCGCGGAGCCGACGGCGCTGCCGTAGCCGCCGGTGATGAGGCAGCCGCCGATGACGGCCGCGATGATGTAGATCAGCTCGTTGCCGACGCCCTCGCCGGACTGGACGGCGTCGAAGGAGAAGAGCAGGTGCTGGCCGGAGATCCAGGCGCCGAGGGCGACGCCCATGTAGAGGCCGATCTTCGTCGCGGCGACCGGGACGCCGACCGCGCGGGCCGCGTCCTGGTTGCCGCCGGCCGCGAAGATCCAGTTGCCGGCGCGGGTGCGCAGCAGGATCCAGGAGGCGAGGGCGACCAGGCCGAGCCACCACAGGATGGTGACCTTGAAGTCGACGCCGCCGACGGTGAGGGTGGAGGCGAAGACGGCGTGGGCGCTCGGGAAGCCCTCCATGTCGGCGATGCTCTTGGTGGAGACCGTGTCGTCGATCAGCTTGGTGAAGCCGAGGTTCATGCCGGTCAGCATCAGGAAGGTGCCGAGCGTGATGATGAAGCTGGGCAGTTTCGTGCGGGTGAGCATGAAGCCGTTGAAGGCGCCGATCGCCAGGGTGACCAGCAGTGACACGCCCACACCGACCCAGGTGTTCGCGGTCATCTGGTAGCTGAACATCGACGAGACGAGCGCCGAGGACGTCACCAGCACACCGGCGGACAGGTCGAACTCGCCGCCGATCATCAGCAGCGCCACGGGGACCGCCATGATGCCGATGGTCGAGGAGGCGTACAGGACCGTGCTGAGGCTGGCGGCGCGCAGGAAGCCGTCGGCGGCGAAGGCGAAGAAGACGAAGACGGCGAGCGCGCCGACCACCGAGCCCAGCTCGGGGCGGGCGAGCAGCTTCCGCAGCGTCGGGCCGGCCGGGAGTCCGTCGTCCCGCGCCTGTTCGAGCGTGGCGTTCATCGGGTGCCCCGCTCGGTGTACTCGGCCAGCGCGGCGGCCTGGTCCCTGGTGACGATCTGCGGGCCGGTCAGCACGGGCCGGCCGCCGCCGAGGACGTCGCCGTTGTACTTGTACAGCCAGAGCAGGTCCACGGCCTGGTAGCCCTGGAGGTAGGGCTGCTGGTCCACGGCGAAGCCGAGGGTGCCGTCCTTCAGCTCGGCGGCGACCTTGGCGTTGAGGTCGAAGGTGTCGATCTCCGCCTTGCTGCCCGCGCCCTTCTTCGCCTGCACGGCGGTGTCGGCGTACGGGGCGCCGAGGGTGACGACCGCGTCCAGGGAGGAGTCCGCCTGGAGCTTGGCCTCGATCGCGGACTGGGTGTCGGGCATGTTGGTGCCGTTGACGTAGAGCTTCCGCACGGTGCCGTGGAAGGTCTTGGCCACGCCGTCGCAGCGCTGCTCGTGACCGACGTTGCCCTGTTCGTGCAGGACGCACAGGGCCTTCTTCTTCCCGCGCTTGTTCAGCTCCTCGCCGACGGCCTCGCCGGCGACGGTCTCGTCCTGGCCGATGTGGGTGAGGGCGCCGAAGGCCTTGGACTCCTCGGAACCGGAGTTCACGGTGATCACCGGGATGCCGGCCTTCTCGGCGCGGGCGACGGCGGCCTTCAGGGCGTCGGGCTTGGCGAGGGTGACGATGATGGCGTCGACCTTCTTGTCGACCGCCGCGTCCACGAGCTGGGCCTGCTGCTGGGCCTCGTCGTCGTGCGAGTACAGGAAGTTGATGTTGTCCTTGAGGGCGGCCTGCTTGGCGCCGCTCTGCACGATGTCCCAGAAGGTGTCGCCGTCTCCCGAGTGGGTGATCATCGCGAAGGTCCAGCGGGGGGTGTTCACCGCCGCCCGACCCTGGGCCGCGGCGGCCTTGCGGGCGTCCTCCGCCCGTTTGCCGCCGGTGCTGCTGCACCCCGCCAGGGACACCGAGAGTGCCCCTGCCAGCGCGATGCCTACCCAGGTCCGAAACCGTGCCACGAGGCCGTGCCCTTCTTGCCGTGTCCGTCCGTACGCAAGGGGCCGGCGATCATCTCGGCGGCCCCCAACACTCCAGTATCGAACACGGCGGACACCCGTGACACCGCCGGGGAGCCCCTGCCCGCCACCTTGTCCGGACATTGCGACGTGGCGTGGGCGGGACGATCAAGGGCGCACGGGTCCGGTGGGCCCGGCCGTGGAGGCCGGCGGCTCAGGGGCGGACGAGGAGCTGGAACTCGAAGGCGTAGCGGCTCGGACGGTAGGTGTGGTCGCCGAACTCCACCGCGCGGCCGGTGTCGTCGAAGGTGGTGCGCCGCATGGTGAGCAGCGGGGCGCCCTCCGCCTCGGAGAGCCGCTCGGCCTCGGCGGCCGTGGCGCCCCGGGCGCCGATGGACTGGCGGGCGCTGTGCAGGGTGATTCCCGCCGAGCGCATCAGCCGGTACAGGCCGGTGGCCTCCAGCCGGCCGGTCTCCAGGTCGAGCAGGCCCGGCGGCAGGTGGTTGGTCAGGTACGCCATCGGCTCGCCGTGCGCGAGGCGCAGCCGCTCGACGCGGTGGACGTCGCCGCCCTCGGGCACCCCGAGCGCGGCGGCGATCTCGGCGGAGGCGGGGACGACGGTGTTGACCAGGACCTTGGTCTCGGGCCGCTGCCCGGCGGCCTCCAGGTCGTCGTAGAGGCTGCTCAGCTCCAGGGGGCGCTTGACCTGGCTGTGCACGACCTGGGTGCCCACGCCCCGGCGGCGGACCAGCAGGCCCTTGTCGACGAGGGACTGGATGGCCTGGCGGACCGTGGGCCGGGACAGGCCGAGCCGGGCGGCCAGCTCGATCTCGTTGCCCAGCAGGCTGCCGGGCGTGAGGCCGCCGTGCTCGATCGCGGCTTCGAGCTGCTGGGAGAGCTGGAAGTACAACGGCACCGGGGAACTGCGGTCCACACGGAGATCGAGTGACACGGTCGGGTCCACAACTGGTTTGGGCACGGACTCGAGCGTAGCCGTGTGCCCGGATGACGGGAAGTCGTGTAGTCCGGTTGTCCGGACATTGCGATTGACAGGGCCCCGGGTCCGCCCTCACTTTGTTTCCATGCGCATCGGGGTCATCGGTACGGGCCGCATCGGCACCATTCATGCGAACACGCTCAGCCGCAGTCGCGAGGTCGGGTCGCTGATCCTGACCGACGCGGACCCGGCGCGGGCACAGGCGCTGGCCCACCGGCTGGGCGAGACGGCGGCGCCGGGGGTGGAGGAGATCTTCCGGTGGGGCGTGGACGCGGTGGTGATCACCACGGCGACCGCGGCGCACGCCGAGCTGATCGGGCGGGCGGCCCGGTCCGGCCTGCCGGTCTTCTGCGAGAAGCCCATAGCGCTCGACCTGCCGGGCACCCTGCACGCGCTCGCCGAGGTCGAGGCGGCGGGCACGGTGCTGCAGATGGGTTTCCAGCGGCGTTTCGACGCGGGCTACGCGGGCGCCCGGGAGGCGGTGCGCTCTGGCCGGCTCGGACGGCTGCACACGGTACGGGCGACGACCTCCGACCAGTCCCCTCCCCCGCCGGAGTGGCTGCCGCTGTCCGGCGGCCTGTTCCGGGACACCCTGATCCACGACTTCGACGCGCTGCGCTGGGTGACGGGCCGCGAGGTGACGGACGTGTACGCGGCCGGCTCGGACGCCGGGCCGCCGATGTTCCGCCAGGCCGGGGACGTCAGCACCGGCGGGGCCCTGCTCACCCTGGACGACGGCACGCTCGCCACGGCGACGGCGACCCGGCTGAACGGCGCCGGGTACGACGTCCGGATGGAGTTGGCCGGGGAGCGGGACACGGTCGTGGTGGGCCTGGACGACCGTACGCCGGTCGCGTCCACCGAGCCGACCGGGCCACCGGCCGCGTCCAGGCCCTGGACCGGATTCCTGGAGCGGTTCGGACCGGCCTACGAGGCCGAACTGCGCGCCTTCGTCGAGGTGCTGCGCGGTGAGCGGCCCAACCCCTGCGACGGCCAGGAGGCACTGCAGGCGCTGCGGATCGCCGAGGCCTGCGAGGTGTCGCGGCGGGAACGCCGCCCGGTGCGGCTGCTGGAGATCCAGGACCGGGTCCAGCCGCAGTACGGCTGAACCCGGGCCGCCCGGGCCGTGGTTGACCTCGGCCGTGGTTCACCAGCGCACGGGCAGGCCGCGCATCCCCCGCATCAGCATGCCCGGCAGCCACTCGCCCGGGGCGCCGTCGAGGGCGAGACCGGGGGCGCGCTCCAGGAGGGTGCCGATGGCGATACGGCCCTCCAGGCGGGCCAGGGGCGCGCCCAGGCAGTAGTGGATGCCGTGGCCGAAGGCGAGGTGGCCGCGGGCGTCGCGGCGGATGTCGAACCGGTCCGGGCCGGCGAAGCGGTCGCCGTCGCGGCCGGCGGCGGTGAGCCCGATCAACACCGACTGGCCCTGCTCGATCACCGTGCCGGCGATCTCCAGGGATTCGGCGGCGTACCGGTACGTGCCGGTCTCCACCGGGCCCTCGTAGCGCAGCATCTCCTCGACGGCGCCGTCCAGGAGCCCCTCGGTGTCGGCGCGCAGGTCGGCGAGTTGGTCCGGGTGGGTGAGGAGGGCGTGGACGCCGTTGCCGATGAGGTTGACGGTGGTCTCGTGGCCGGCGATGAGCAGCAGATAGGCCATGCCGCTCAGTTCCCGCGGGGAGAGCCGGTCGCCGTCCTCGGCGGTGGTGCGGATCAGGTCGCTGAGCAGGTCGTCGGTGGGGCCGGCGCACCGCTTGTCCTCGATCAGGTCCCGGAGGTACCGGGCGAGGGCGAGGATCGCGTCGTACTCCGTGTCGGCGCTGGTCGGCGCCACGACCTCGGTGGAGATCCGGCGGAACTCGGCGCGGTCCATGTCCGGGACGCCGAGGAGTTCGCAGATGACGGTGAGGGGCAGCGGGTAGGCGAGCGCCTCGATGAGGTCGGCGCTGCCGCGCGGCAGCATCTCGTCCAGCAGGTCGTCGGTGATCCGCTGGATCCGGGGGCGCAGCCGCTCCACCCGGCGCATGGTGAAGGCGCGGGTGACCAGGGAGCGCAGCCGGGTGTGCTGGGGCGGGTCGGTGACCAGCAGGTACTTGCCGATCTTCTCCTCGTCCAGCAGCGGCGAGCCGATCCGGGCGGTGTCCTTGGCGAGCCGGGGGTCGGCGAGGGCGGCGCGCGCCTCCTCGTACCCGACGACCAGCCAGGTCAGCTGGCCCGTGTCCGCCCCGCCGAGCCGAACCCGGTGCACGGGCCCCTGCTCGCGCAGCTTGGCGTAGTACGGATGCGGGTCCGTGCGGAACGCGTCCCCGAACTCCCTGAGATCGATCACCGGTCGCCTGCCCATCGCTCCCCTTCCGGACTCCCCCGAGGCGCTCCGGGGACGTCCCCGGAGCGGTTTCTGCAGTCTGAACGCGCGGGGCGCCCGCTCAGTGCCCGTCGTCGAGGAGTCCCGCGTCGTGAGCCAGCAGGGCGATCTGGACCCGGTTGCCGAGGCCGAGCTTGGCGAGGATGCGTGAGACGTGGGTCTTCACGGTGGGCACGCTCATGAAGAGCCGGTCGGCGATCTGGGCGTTGGCCAGTCCCCGGCCGACGGCGACGGCGACCTCGCGCTCGCGGTCGTTCAGCAGGCCCAGCCGGTCACGCGCGCGTGCGCGCCGGGCCTCAGCGGCGCCTCCGGCCGCGTACCGCATCAACTGCCGGGTGACGGCGGGTGAGAGCACCGGTTCCCCGGCCGCGACCCGGCGCACCGCGTCGACGATCTCGGCGGGCGGGGTGTCCTTCAGGACGAATCCGGCGGCGCCCGCGCGCAGGGCGTGCAGCACCTGCTCGTCGGCGTGGAAGGTGGTGAGCACCACGACCTCCGGTGCGTCCGCCCGCGCGCGCAGCAGCCGGGTGGCGGTGATTCCGTCGACGGACGGCATGCGGATGTCCATCAGGACCACGTCCGGACGGGTCCGCTCGACCGCCTCCTCGACCTCACCGCCGTCCGCGGCCTCCCCGACGATCTCGATGTCGCCGGCCCCGCCGATCATGAGGGCCAGGCCCGCCCGCACCAGCGGATCGTCGTCCACGAGGAGGAGTCTGATGTGTGTCGCGGTCATGGGGGTCACGTAATCACGGAGCCGGGCGGTCCGCCGCACCTCAACTCCCGTTCCACGGAAGCCATCCCCGTACTTCGAACCCCTTCTCGCGGGTGGGCCCGTGGTCGAGGCGGCCACCGGCCAGCGTGGCACGCTCGGTGAGGCCGATCAGTCCCTGTCCGGAGCCGGGGACGGGCACCGCCTCGCCCGCCGGGGCGGGGTTGTGGACGGAGATCGTCAGACCCTCGCCGGGTGCGCCGCCGACCCGCACGGTGACCTCGGTGCCGGGGGCGTGCTTGCGGGCGTTGGTCAGGGCCTCCTGGGCGATGCGGTAGGCGGTGCGGCCGAGGGAGGCGGGGGCGTTCTCGAGCCCGGTGAGGCGGTGGTCGAGGGTGACCTTCATGCCGGCCTCGCGGCACTCGGCGACGAGGGCGTCCAGCGCGGCCAGCGTCGGCTGCGGCCGGCCCCCGGCCGCGTCGTCGGACTCCCCCGCGCGCAGCACGCCGATGATCTCCCGCAGGTCCTGCAGCGCCTCGTGGGCGCTCTCCCGGATGACCCCGGCCGCCCGTGCGATCTCCTCGCGGGTGGCGTCCGGGCGGAACTCCAGGGCGCCGGCGTGCACGCTGAGCAGCGTGAGCCGGTGCGCGAGCACGTCGTGCATCTCGCGGGCGATGGCCTCGCGGGCGAGCCGTTGCGCCTGTTCGGCACGCAGCCGCGCCTCCGTCTCGGCGCGTCGGGCGCGGTCGCGCAGGCTGAGCATGAGCTGCCGCTTGGAGCGGACGAACATGCCCCAGCCGATGACCGACACGGTGAGCAGTTCGGTGAACACGACGATGCCGGCATAGGGCAGGTCGGGGTCCGGCCGCAGCCAGTAGAAGAGCGGGACCAGGGCGAGGCCCGCGCCGCCGATCCAGGCCACGTGCCGGAAGGGCCGGTGCACGGCGAGCGTGAACAGGGCGATCATGTCGGCGCCGCCCGCGGTGTTGGACAGGAACCCGACCGGGATCATCGCGAGGGCGAGTCCGAGCGGCCAGCGGCGCCGGAACCAGACGGCGGCGCAGGCGACGGCGCCGAGCAACTGGTCGAGGACGGCGGCGGAGTGCGGCAGGCCGGCTTCCCGGGGCAGCGCCTGGGCGGCGGCCACGCCGAGGAGGACGGCCAGCAGGAAGCAGGAGAAGTCGACGACCCAGTCGCGCGCGGTGCGACGGGGCCGCCGGCCGGGAGCCGCCCCGGCGGCCGGGTCCAGCTCGTGGACCAGGGCGGACGGGAACAGCCACCGGGGACCCTCGAACTCCCCCGTCTGGCGCGCCGGTTGCTCATCATTCACGGTCGGCCAATCTACGCAGGACCGGCCCGCCCGAAAGCCCCGGACGTCGGATCGGCGACCAAAGTCGCGGCGCCGTGGACTTCGGTCGGTCCCGCCCGGTGTGCGGGCGGACCTTCGACGGGCGGCGGCCATCCCGCGGCCGATGCGTGGTGCGGGACGGCCGGGCCAGGGTGGTTTCATGAAGAAGCTGCTGGAACTGATCGGATTCATCGCCCTGGTGCAGGGCGTGCTGGGCCTGGTGCACGAGTTCACTCACTGGCATGTGGGGTTCGTGCAGCGGCTCGGTCTCCTCGACGGCTACGAGGTGTACGCGAGCGTCGCGCTGCTGGTGCTGGCGTTCGCGCTGTTCGCGGTCGCGGAGGGCCAGGACTCCTGAGCGTACGACGCGTCAACTCTCGGAAACTTCACGTGACTTCACGCGAAACTCCGTCGACCTCCGCAAGTTTGACATTGACATGCCACTCTCTACGCGCGTCATCATGAAGACATGAGATTCCCCCCACGCGCATCTCGTGTCACTGTCGCCGCCGCCGTGCTGTCCGCCCTTCTCGTGGGCGGCTCCGTCTCCGCCACCACGGCGGACGCGGCGGCCGCCTCCGTCGGCAGCATCTGCTACGGCGACCTCCCCTCACAGGCCCACGACACGCTCGATCTGATCGACAAGGGCGGGCCGTTCCCCTACTCGCAGGACGGGACCGTCTTCCAGAACCGGGAGAACGTGCTGCCGAGCCGGCAGAGCGGCTACTACCACGAGTACACCGTCATCACGCCGGGCTCCCCCACGCGCGGCGCACGCCGGATCGTCACCGGCGAGGAGACCCAGGAGGACTACTACACCTCCGACCACTACGCCACGTTCGACCTCGTCGACTTCGGCTGCTAGGCCGTAGCGGCATCGCCCGTACGGCGACGAGCAGGCCCCCGGCGCACCGCCGGGGGCCTGCTCGTCGTCGCGGGCGTCGCGCGCGCCCTCACACGGCGGCGAACCCGAACCGCGACGGCGCCATGTCGACCGCGGCGACGGCCTTGTACAGCTCGTCGTTCAGGGACGTGAGCCGCACGGTGTCCGGCGTCGCCCGGCCCCGCTCGCGCATGATCTCCTGCGAGGCGCGCAGGATCGGCACCAGGTCCTCGACCTTGAGGCCCTTGCCGTCCAGGTACGGCAGCGCCCAGAAGTCGAAGTCGTACAGCGGCAGCCAGACCGATTCGGTGACCTTCTCGAACATCACGTCGCACCAGTCCGCCGCCTCACGGGAGTTCATCGTGTGGTGCGACCAGTTGTAGGCCTCGCCCTCGATGCCGTGCAGCTCCTTGCGCTGGTAGACCGGGGCCTTCGGGTTGCCCCACCACGGCTGCGCCCGCCAGAAGGTCGGGCCGGTCTCGTTGAGGAAGTCGATGGTGTTCTGCACGGTCCGCTCGTTCTCACCGGGGAAGCCGACGATGATCGAGGCGAAGGTGGTGATCCCGCGCTGTTTCAGCTGGGCTATGCCGTTGCGGTACTGGGCGTCCTGCGCCAGCTTGTTCATCGCGGCGAGGATGTCCTGGTCGCCGGACTCGATGCCGAGGAAGACGCCGCGGCAGCCGCTCTGCGCCGCCAGGTCGAAGGTCTCCTCGTCACGGGCGTTCGAACAGCGGAAGTAGGAGTACCAGTTGAGCCCCAGGTCCTCCTCGATCAGCATGCGGCACAGTTCCTTGAACCGCTTGGGCGGGACGTTGAAGGTGTCGTCCACGAACACCAGGTTCTTCACGCCCAGTTCGGCCATCGAGCGCAGCTCCTGCCGGACCGTGTCCACGGAGGCCGTGGTCAGCGCGCCCGCCCGCATCGGGTAGTCGCAGAAGCTGCACTTGAAAGCGCAGGACCGCGCGGTACGGGTCTGGGCCGTGGTACCGATCAGCTCCGGGCTGAAGCCGGACCAGTCGATCGCCGCGTGGTCGATGTTGTTGGCCTCCGGCTTCTTGGGCCCGGCGACCCAGCGGCCCGCGTCCGAGAGCGTGACCAGGTTCGCGATGCCGTCGAGCGGCCCGCCCCGCCCTACCGCCCGGACCAGTTCGACCAGGGCGCCCTCGCCCTGGGACTCCACGACGTAGCTGTCGGCGCCCATGCCGTGCAGGAGGTCCTGGGTCATGCCCTCGACGCCGTCCATGCAGATGTTGTCGACCAGCGGGCCGCCGACCACGATGTGCGCGTCCGGCGCGTACGCCCGTACGAAGTCGATGACGGGCAGCACCGGCATGATGTTGACGTAGAACGTCGTCGTCACCGCCACCACCCGCGGCCCGCGCTCCAGCAGGTCCGCCAGGCGCTCCTGTTCCGCGCTGAACAGCGACACGGCCTCGGCGCTCAGGCCCGCCTTGCGCAGGAAGTTGCTCAGGTACAGCCCGGCCAGGTTGTGCACCTCGCCCACGTGGTAGCGGTCGTTGCGCCCGGTGGCCCTGTTGCGCAGCGCGCTGAGCCCGTCCATCCAGGACAGGTGGCGGCCGCCGACCTCCAGGTACTCCTTGCTGTAGATCTGCAGCGTCGGCGAACCGGCGCCGCTGCCCTCGCACATGGCGCGGTAGTCCTGGAAGTCGCCCTCGTTGTAGCCGATGACGACGCAGTCGAGTTGTTCCATGGTCAGTTCTGCCTTCCGTGTGTCCCAGCGGAATCGGTGCACGCTCCGGCCAGGGCCCCGTAACCGTCTACTGGTCCTGCTGGTCGCCGAGCGCGGCCCGGACCAGGTCGTCGATGCTGAGTGCCATGACGGTCCGCGCCACCTCGGCGTCCGTGTCGTCCTCACCCGCCGTCCCCTGTGGATCCGGTGTCAGCCCGAACTCCTCGGCCAGCAGACCGGCCAGCGAGCGCGGGTTGGGGTGGTCGAACATCAGGGTCGCGGGCAGCCGGATCCCGGTGGCGGACTGCAGGGCGTTGCGCAGTTCGATGGCGGCCAGGGAGTCCAGGCCCATGTCGGTGAACCCGCGGTCGGGGTCGACGTCCCCGGCGTCACCGTGGCGCACGGCGGCCGCCTGGGCGCAGACCAGGTCGACCAGCGTCGCCAGGGCCTCCTCGGCGGGCAGTTCCGCGAGGCGCCGGCGCAGGGCGGCGTCGGCGCCCTGCCGGTGGACGGCCGTCGGTGTGCCGCCGCCCGTGGTGCGCGCCGTGACGCGCCGCGCGGGGCCCGAGCGCACGGCGAGGCCGCGCAGCACCGGGGCGAGCAGGTCGCCGTCGAGCCCGGCCAGGCGGTCGGTGTCGACGCGCAGCGGCACCAGGGCCGGCTGGTCGAGCGCGACCGCCTCGTCGAACATGGCCAGCCCCTCGGCCTCGGAGAACGGCGGCATTCCGGCGGCGGCCATCCGCCGCTCGTCGCGTTCGGCCTCGGCCGGGTCCGGCAGGCCCGAGGCACGGCCCAGGCCGGTCCGGACGGTCCACAGTCCGAAGGACAGCGAGGTCGCGGGCCGGCCGGTGGCGCGGCGGTGGGCGGCGAGCGCGTCCAGGAAGCGGTTGGCGGCGGCGTAGTTGGCCTGCCCCGCGGCGACGGCGAGCCCCGACACCGAGGAGAAGAGCACGAACGCCGTCAGGTCCAGATCCCGGGTGAGGGCGTGCAGGTTCCAGCCGCCGGCGGCCTTCGGCCGCAGGACGCGGTCGAGCCGGTCCGCGGTGAGGTCGCCGAGGGTGGCGTTGTCCATCACCCCGGCGGCGTGCACCACGCCGCGCAGCGGGCGGTCGGCGGGGACCGCCGCGAGCACGGCGGCCAGTGCGGCCCGGTCGGCGATGTCGCACGCGGCCGTCTCGACGGTGGCGCCCAGCCCGGTCAGCGAAGCGGCCAGCTCCCGCGCTCCCGGGGCCGCCGCACCGCGCCGGCTGACCAGCAGCAGGTGCCTGACGCCGTGGGCGGTCACCAGGTGCCGGGCGACGACGGCGCCGAGCCCGGTCGTGCCGCCGGTGACCAGGACCGTGCCGTCCGGGTCCCAGGCCGACAACCGTTCGGGGGCCGAGGCGGGCACCGGGGTCAGCCGCGGCACCTTGATGTCGGCGCCGCGCACGGCGAGTTCGGCCTCGCCGGCGGCGAGCAGGGCGGGCGGGAACCGGTGGCCGGACAGATCGGCCAGCACGATCCGGCCGGGGTGCTCGGCCTGCGCGGCGCGGACCAGCCCCCACACCGCCGCGTGCGCCGGATCGACGCCGTCGGTGTCGACGGCGGACCGGGTGACGACCACCAGGCGGGACCCGGCGAACCGGTCGTCGGCCAGCCAGGCGCGCAGCAGGTCCAGCACGGAGCGCAGCAGTGCGCCGGTGGCCGCCGGTACCTCGTCGTCGTGGGCCGGCGGTCCGGCGGGGCACGCGAACACCGTCGCCGGGGGCACCGGCGCGCCGGCCTCCAGATGTGCCTGGAGAGCGGGAAGCCCGGTGTGGACGGGGACTTCGGGGAGTTCGAAGGCGACGCCGCCCGGTGGGCGCAGTACGGCCCAGCCGTGGGTGTCCGCGCTCGCGGTGCCGAGCGGCAGCGAGTCCCAGCCCACCCGGAACACGGTGTCCCGCATACGCGCGCCCGACAGGGCGGCGGCCGCGGCGGCGACCCGCTCGGGCGTGACGGCGCGGACGACGAGCGACTCCACGGTCGCCACCGGCCGCCCCTCGACGTCGGAGAGTTCCAGCCGTACGGCGTCCGAACCGGCCTGGGCGCCGGCCCCGGCCCAGTCGATGCGCACCCTGAGCCGGGAGGCGCCGCGGGAGTGCACGCTCACCCCGGTCCAGGCGAACGGCAGCATCGTCGCGCCGACGTCCTGCGGCCTGCGGTCGCCGAGGAAGTCGGTGGCACTGAGCGAGGCGTCCAGCAGCGCGGGGTGGACGCGGTACTCGGCCGCCTCGCCGGCCGCCTCGTCCGGGAGCGCCACCTCGGCGAACACCTCCCGGCCCCGGCGCCAGATGCCGCGCAGCCCACGGAACGTGGGGCCGTAGTGGTAGCCCTGGCCGGTCAGGTAGTCGTAGACGTCGGTGATGTCGACCTCCTCGGCGCCCGCCGGCGGCCAGGCGGCGGGCCCGGCGGCGGGGACCGGGGGCGCCGGGGCCCCGGCGGGTGCGAGGACTCCGGTGGCGTGCCGGGTCCACGGCACGTCCGGACCGGCTCCCTCCTGCCGGGAGTACACGGCGAGGGAGCGGCGGTCCTGCTCGTCGGCACCGCCGACCACGGCCTGGATCGCGACCGCGCCCCGCTCCGGTACCGGCAGCACGGCCTCGATGGTCAGCTCCTCCACGACCGGGCAGCCGGCCTCCTCCCCGGCGCGCACCGCGAGTTCCACGTAGGCGGTGCCGGGGAGCATCACGGTGCCGAGCACGTCGTGGTCGGCCAGCCAGGGCTGCGCCGCGTGCGACAGCCGGCCGGTCAGGGTGACTCCCCCGGTCTCCGGCGCGGCGACCACCGCGGTGAGCAGCCGGTGCCCGGCGTCGTCCTGGCCGTGCGCGGCGGCGCCGGCGAGGACCGGTTCGGGGTCGAACCAGAACCTGCGGGCCTCGAAGGCGTAGGTGGGCAGGTCGACCCGGCGCGCGCCGGTGCCGGCCAGCACGGCCCGCCAGTCGACCGCGGCACCGTCGGTGTGCAGCAGCGCGAGGCTCTCGGTCAGGGTGCGCGCCTCGTCGGCGCCCCGGCGGGCGGCGGCCACCGCGAGCGGTCGCCGGCCGTCCAGGGTGGCCGTGGTCAGCGGGGCGAGCACCGCGTCCGGCCCCAGCTCCAGGAAGCGTGACGCTCCTTGCCCGGCCATCGCGCGTACGGCGTCGGCGAAGCGGACGGTGTCCCGGACCTGCCGCACCCAGTAGTCCGGCGAGGTGAGTTCACCGGGGGCCGCGAGCCGGCCGGTGACCGTCGAAACGAGCGGGAGGGCCGGCTCGGCGAGGTCGACGCCCTTGGCCACCACGCGGAACTCGTCCAGCATCGGTTCCATGAGCGGCGAGTGGAAGGCGTGCGAGACGTTCAGCCGGGTGGCCTGCGGGAAGCGGGCGGCGAGGGCCAGCACTTCGGCCTCGGTGCCGGAGACCACCGTCGCGGTCGGGCTGTTGACGGCGGCGACGCGGACGCCCGGGGTGAGATGGGGGCGGACGTCCTCCTCGGCCGCCCGGATCGCGGCCATGGCGCCGCCCGGCTCCAGCGCCTGCATCAGCCGGCCGCGCGCGGCGACCAGGCGGCAGGCGTCGGGCAGCGACAGCACGCCGGCGACGTGCGCCGCGGCCAGCTCGCCGACCGAGTGCCCGGCGACCATGTCGGGCCGGAGGCCCCAGGACTCCAGCAGCCGGTACAGGGCGACCTCGTGGGCGAACAGGGCGGTCTGCGTGTACACCGTCCGGTTCAGCTCGGTGGCGTCCGGATCGGCGACGACGTCCCGCAGCGGACGCTCCAGCAGCGGATCCAGCAGGTCGCACACCTCGGCGTGGGCGGCGGCGAACACGGGCTGGGCGGCGGCCAGTTCGAGTCCCATACCGGGGTGCTGGCAGCCCTGGCCGGAGAAGAGGAAGGCCGTCTGTCCGTCGGTGTCGGCGACCCGGCGGTGGACCGGCACGGCCGGGTCCGGCGCGTCCTCGGCCGCGAGTGCGGCGAGGGCGCGCAGCGCCTCGTCGCGGTCGGCCGCGAGGATCGCCGCACGGTGCCCGAGCGCGGCACGCGTCGTGGCCAGCGCGTACCCGACGTCGTCCGTCCGCGGCTCCGGCCCGGTGACCAGCAGGGTCCGCAATCGAGCCGCCTGAGCGCCGAGTTGACGTGCCGAGGCGGCGGACAGCAGCAGCGGCACCGGGGCCGGCGGGGTCCGCTCGGCGGTCGCCGCGGGGCTCTCGGGCGCCTCCTCCAGGATCACGTGGGCGTTGGTGCCGCTGAGTCCGAACGAGGAGACCGCGGCCCGGCGGGGCCCGTCCGCCTCCCAGGGCCGTGCCACGGTGAGCAGGCGGACGTCGCCCTCGGTCCAGTCCACCTGGCGGCTGGGCTCCTCCGCGTGCAGGGTTCTGGGCAGTTCACGGTGGCGCAGCGCCATCACCATCTTGATGACACCGCTGACCCCCGCGGCCGCCTGCGCGTGGCCGATGTTGGACTTGACCGAGCCGAGCCACAGCGGCCGTCCCGGTGTGCGGTCCTGGCCGTAGGTGGCGAGCAGGGCCTGCGCCTCGATCGGGTCGCCGAGCCGGGTCCCGGTGCCGTGCCCCTCGACCACGTCGACGTCGCGCGCGGCCAGCCCCGCGGCCGAGAGCGCGGCCCGGATCACCCGCTGCTGCGCCGGACCGTTGGGCGCGGTGAGCCCGTTGGAGGCGCCGTCCTGGTTGACCGCCGAACCGCGGACGACCGCCAGCACCCGGTGACCGTTGGCGCGCGCGTCGGACAGCCGCTCCAGTACGAGCAGGCCGACACCCTCGCTCCAGCCGGTGCCGTCGGCCGCGTCGGAGAAGGCCCGGCACCGGCCGTCCGGGGACAGGCCCCGCTGCCGGCTGAAGTCGACGAAGATCTCGGGGGTCGGCATCACGGTGACGCCGCCGGCCACCGCGAGGGCGGTCTCCCCGGCGCGCAGCGCCTGGACGGCGGTGTGCAGGGCGACCAGCGAGGACGAGCACGCCGTGTCCACGGTGACGGCCGGGCCCTCCAGACCGAGGCAGTACGAGACGCGTCCGGAGGCGATGCTGCCCGCGCTGCCGTTGCCGAGGTAGCCGGCCAGGTCGTCGGGGGCGGTGCCGGGGCGGCGGCCGTACTCGGCGTACATGATGCCGACGTACACGCCGGTGCGGCTGCCGCGCAGCGTGTGCGGGTCGATGCCGGCGTCCTCGAACGCCTCCCAGGTGGTCTCCAGCAGCAGGCGCTGCTGCGGGTCCATGGCGACGGCCTCGCGCGGCATGATGCCGAAGAACTCGGGGTCGAAGTCGGCGGCGTCGTGGAGGAATCCGCCCCGCCGTACGTAGGTCCGGCCCGGAACGCCCGGCTCGGGGTCGTAGATCGCCTCGGTGTCCCAGCCCCGGTCCACCGGGAAGTCGCCGATCGCGTCGCGTCCCTCGGCGACGAGCCGCCACAGGTCCTCGGCACCCCGTACGTCTCCGGGGAACCGGCAGCCGATGCCGACGATCGCGATCGGGTCGTCGGTGTGCTCCGGGCGTTGCCCGGGCCGGGGGGTGCCGGGCAACGCCGTGGCGGCCGGGGTCCGCGGGGCCGGCGGCTCGGCGGCCGCGGCGGGTCCCGGCGTGGCCGGGAGGCCTTCGTCGAGGAACGCCGCGACGGCCCGGACGGTCGGGTGGTCGAACACCAGGGTCGCCGGCAGCCGGGTGCCGGTCGCCGCGCCGAGGGCGTTGCGCAGTTCGACCGCCGCCAGGGAGTCCACGCCGAGGTCGCGCAGCGGGCGGTCCGGGTCGATGCCGTCGCCGTCCGTGTGGCCGAGGACGGCGGCCAGGATGCCGCGCACCTCCTCCAGGAGCGCGCGCCGCCGTTCGGGACCGGCGAGCCCGGTGAACCGTGCGGCGCCTTCCGCTCGCCGGGAGGCGGCGCCGCGGCGCGGTACCAGGGCGCGGAGCACCGCCGGGAGCCGGTCGCCGCGTGCGGCGAGGGCGTGGCGGTCGGTGCGGAGCACGGTGACGTGCGGCTCGTCGAGGCCGAGGGCGGCGTCGAAGAGGGTGCGGGCGTCGTCCGGGTCGAGCGCGGGCAGCCCGAGCCGGGCCATGCGTTCCAGGTCGGCGTCGGTGACCGCGCCGAGCCCGGTGTCGGCGGCCCACATGCCGTAGCCGAGCGACAGCGAGGTCAGGCCCTCGGCGCGGCGGTGGGCGGCGAGCGCGTCGAGGAAGACGTTGGCCGCCGCGTAGTTGCCCTGGCCGGCGGCCAGCGCCGTGCCGCCGGCCGAGGAGAGCAGCACGAACGCCTTCAGGTCCAGGTCGCGGGTGAGTTCGTGCAGATGCCAGGCGCCCTCGGTCTTCGGCCGCAGCACGGCCGTGAGGCGCTCCTCGGTGAGGTCGGTGCTCAGCGCGTGGTCGGCGACCCCGGCGGCGTGGATCACCGCGGTGAGCGGCCGCTTTGCGGGGACGGCGGCGAGCACCGCGGCGAGCCGCGTCCGGTCGGTGACGTCGCAGGCCGCCAGGGTGACGTCCGCGCCGAGCGCTTCGAGTTCGGCCCGCAGTTCGGCCGCGCCGGGCGTGGCGGGCCCGCGGCGGCCGGTGAGGACCAGGTGCCGGACGCCGTGCCGGCGGACCAGGTGCCGGGCGAGGAGACCGCCGATGCCGCCGAGCCCACCGGTGATCAGGACCGTGCCGCGCCAGGCGCCGGCGTGGTCCCCGGCCGGGGCGGGCGGCGCCACCGGAACGAGGCGGGGGACGAGGACGGTACCCTCGCGGACCGCGCTCTCGGGCTCGCCGAGCGCGAGCACCGACGGGTCGAAGGCGGCGTCCCGGTCCGTGCCCGGGCCCGGGGTCGCGCCGTCGTCGTCGACGAGCACGATGCGGCCGGGGTGTTCGGCCTGTGCGGCGCGTACCAGGCCCCAGACCGGGGCCTGGGTGACGTCGACGGTGTCGCCGGGCCGGGCCGCGACCGCGCGCGCCGTGCGCACCACGAGCAGGGTGCCGGCGGTGCTGTCGTCGGTGAGCCAGGACCGCAGCCGGGCCAGGGTCCGGGCGGTGAGCACCGCGGCGGCCAGCGGCACGGAACCGTCGCCGGGGGCGGCCGGGACGGTCCACACCTCGTGGCGCGGGACCGTGCCCCTCGGGCCGTCGGCCGGGACCCAGTCGAGCCGGTACGGCGAGCCGCCGGTGCGCGGCGCGAGCTGGTCGGGGCGTACCGCGCGGCTGGTGAGCGAACGGACGTGCAGCACCGGATGGCCCTCGGCGTCGGTGGCGGCGATCTCCGTCTCCTCCTCGCCCCGCAGCCGGCGCAGCAGTACGCGCAGGGCGCCGCGGCCGGCGGACGCGAGGGTGACCCCGTTCCAGGAGAACGGCAGGAGGGTCGGGCCGTCCCCGCCGTCGGCGACCAGGTCGGCGTGCATCGCGGCGTCCAGCAGCGCGGGGTGCAGCCGGTACGCGGCGGCCCCGGCGGCGGCCTCGGCGGGCAGTTCGACCTCGGCGAAGACGTCGTCGCCGGAGCGCCAGGCGCGGCGCAGGCCCTGGAACGCGGACCCGTAGTCGTACCCCCGGGCGAGGAGGCGGTCGTAGGCGTCGGCGACGGGCAGCTCGACGGCGTGCGGCGGCGGCCAGGCGGCGAGGGCGGCGAACGCCTCGTGCCCCTCGTCCGCCTCGGCGCGGGCCGCGAGGACGCCGGTGGCGTGGCGGACCCAGGTGCCGTCGTCGGAGCCCTCGGGCCGGGAGTGCACGGCGACGGTGCGCGATCCGTCGTCCGCGGCGGCGCCCACGCTCACCCGCAGCAGCACGCCGGCCGGCAGCGGCAGCGGCCGTTCCAGCGTCAGCTCCTCGATCCGTTCCCGGCCGACGTGCTCACCGGCCCGCAGCGCGAGTTCCACGAAGGCGGTGCCCGGGAGCAGGACGCCGCCGAGCACGTCGTGGCCGGCGATCCAGGACGGGTCGGTGGCGGACAGCCTGCCGGTGAACACCACGGTGTCCGTCTCCGGTACGGCGACGGCGGCGGTCAGCATCGGGTGGCCGACGGCGTCCTGGCCCGCCGCGCCGGGGTCGCCCGGGGTCCGGACCGGGTCGAGCCAGTAGCGGCGGCGCTGGAACGCGTAGGTCGGCAGGTCCGGTCGGCGCGTCCCGTGTCCCTCGAAGAAGGCCGCCCAGTCGACCCGGCCGCCGCGGGCGTGCACCCGTCCGAGCCCGGCGACGAGCGACGCCTCCTCGCCGCCGGTCCGGCGCAGGGTGGGGACGAACGCGATGTCGTGCTCGCCCGCGCTCTCCTGGCCGGCCGCGCTGAGCACCGCGTCGGGCCCGAGTTCCAGCGCGGTGACGGTGCCCCGCCCGGCCAGTGCCGCGATCCCGTCGGCGAACCGGACCGTCTCCCGCACCTGGCGCACCCAGTAGTCCGGCGTGCACAGCTCGGCCGGGTCCGCGGGCCCGCCGGTGACGGAGGAGATCAGGGCGAGGTTCGGGGCGGCGTACGTCAGAGTGCCGGCGATCTCGCCGAAGGCCTCCAGCATCGGCTCCGTCAGGGGCGAGTGGAAGGCGTGGCTGACCCGCAGTTCGGTCGTCGCGACACCGAGGGCTTCGAACTCGGCCGTGATGCGCCGCACTTCGGTCGCGTCACCGGAAATCACCGTCGACGAGGGGCCGTTGACCGCCGCGATGCCCACGTTCCGGGTGAGGCGGGCCGCGACCTCCGCCTCGGTCGCCCGTACGGCGGCCATCGCGCCGCCCGCCGGGAGCGCCTGCATGAGGCGGCCCCGCGCGGCCACCAGCCGCGCCGCGTCGTCGAGCGACCAGACGCCGGCCGCGTGGGCGGCGGTGAGTTCACCGATCGAGTGGCCGAGCAGGAGGTCGGGGCGCACCCCCCAGGATGCCAGCAGCCGGAACAGCGCCGTCTCCACGGCGAACAGGGCCGGCTGGGCGAACTCGGTGCGCCGCAGGAGGCCCGGGTCGTCACCCCACATCACGTCGCGCAGCGGTCGGGGGAGGTGCCGGTCCAGGGCGGCCACCGCCTCGTCGAGGGCGTCGGCGAAGACGGGGAAGACCGCGTGCGCCTCGCGGCCCATGCCGGGACGCTGCGCGCCCTGGCCGGTGAACAGGAAGGCCAGCCTGCCGTCGCGGACGGTGTCGGTGAGCGGCAGCGCGTCCAGGCCGCGGATCAGGGCCTCCCGGTCCGTGCCGAGGACGACGGCGCGGTGTTCGAGGGCCGCGCGGCCGGTGGCCAGCGCGGCGCCGGCGTCGAGCAGCGCGGTGAGGTCCGGCTCCGTCGTCGCCGCGAACGCGGCCAGGCCGTCCGCCTGTTCGCGCAGCGCCGCGGCGGAACGGCCGGAGACCACCCAGGGCACGACGGTGCGGCGGGTGGCCGGTTCCGGTCCGGTGCCCGGCCGCTCCGGGGCGTCCGCCGGCCCGGCCTGTTCCAGGATCACGTGGGCGTTGGTGCCGCTGATACCGAACGAGGACACCGCGGCCCGCCGGGGTCCGCCGCGGCCCGGCCAGGGCCTGGCCTCGGCGAGCAGTTCCACCGCGCCCTCGGACCAGTCGACCTGGTCGGAACGGGTCCCGGCGTGCAGCGACTTGGGCAGCACGCCGTGCTCCATCGCCAGTACCGTCTTGATGATCCCGGCGACCCCGGCGGCCGCCTGCGTGTGGCCGATGTTGGACTTGACCGAGCCGAGCCAGAGCGGGTCCCCGGGCTCACGGTCCCGGCCGTAGGTGGCGAGCAGGGCCTGCGCCTCGATCGGGTCGCCGAGCCGGGTCCCGGTGCCGTGCCCCTCGACCACGTCGACGTCGCGCGCGGCCAGCCCCGCGGCCGAGAGCGCGGCCCGGATCACCCGCTGCTGCGCCGGACCGTTGGGCGCGGTGAGCCCGTTGGAGGCGCCGTCCTGGTTGACCGCCGAACCGCGGACGACCGCCAGCACCCGGTGACCGTTGGCGCGCGCGTCGGACAGCCGCTCCAGCAGCAGCAGGCCGACACCCTCGCTCCAGCCGGTGCCGTCGGCGCCCGCGCCGAACGACTTGCAGCGGCCGTCCGGGGCCTGTCCGCCCTGGCGGCTCATGTCGACGAAGGTGTCGGCGGTCGACATCACGGTGACACCGCCGGCGAGCGCGAGAGCGCACTCCCCGCCGCGCAGCGCCTGGGCCGCGAGGTGCACCGCGACCAGCGAGGAGGAGCAGGCGGTGTCGACGGTGAGGGCCGGGCCCTCCAGGCCGAGGGCGTAGGCCACCCGCCCGGAGACGACGCTCGCCAGGCCGCCGTTGCCGAGGTATCCGGCGACCTCCTCGGGCAGCGGGCCCAGGCGCAGGCCCCAGTCGTGGTACATCACGCCCGCGTAGACACCGGTGTCGCTGCCGCGCAGCGTGTGCGGGTCGATGCCCGCGCGTTCCAGCGTCTCCCAGGCGACCTCCAGCAGCAGCCGCTGCTGGGGGTCCGTCGCCCGGGCCTCCCGGGGGCTCATCCCGAAGAAGTCGGCGTCGAACTCGGCCGCGTCGTACAGGAATCCGCCCTCGCGGGTGACGCTGGTTCCCGTGCGTGTGCCGTCCGGGTCGTAGAGGCCGGCCGGCCAGCCTCGGTCGGTGGGGAACGGCCCGATGGCGTCGGTCCCCTCGGCGAGCAGCCGCCACAGGTCCTCGGGGGAGCCGACGGATCCCGGATAGCGGCAGGCCATCCCGATGATGGCGATCGGCTCGTCCGGCGTCGCGGCCGGGACGGCGGGCCGCGTCGGCGCCGATGCCGCCGGCGGCTCGCCTGCGAGGCCGGTGAACGACTCCTCGAGGTGGCGGGCCAGCGCGTCGGGGGTCGGGAAGTCGAAGACGAGGGTGGCGGGCAGCGGCAGACCGGTCGCCGCCCGCAGCCGGCTGCGCAGTTCCACGGCCGACAGCGAGTCGAAGCCCAGGTCGGTGAAGGCCCGGCTACGGCCGACGGCCTCCGCGTCCTGGTGGCCGAGGACGGTGGCCGCGTGCCCGCGCACCAGGTCGAGCAGTCGGCCGGCACGCTCGGCGGCGGGCAGTGCGGCGATCTCGCGGGCGGCCGGGGCGGCGGACGCCCCTGCGTCCACGGCGGCGGTGCGCGCGGGCGTGGCGACCAGCTTCCGCAGCAGCGGCGGTACGCCTCCGGTGCGGTCGCGCAGGGCGCGGGTGTCGATCCGTACCGGTACCGCCGCGGGCGGCGCGCCGAGCAGGGCCAGGTCGAGGAGGGCGAGGTTCTCGGCGGCGTCGAGCGGGGCGAGGCCGGAGCGGTGGATACGAGCCAGCGCGGCGGCGTCGAGTCCGGCGCCCATGCCGGTGCCGGTCCACAGGCCCCAGGCCAGGGAGACGGCGGGCAGTCCGGCGGCCCGGCGGTGGCCGGCGAGGGCGTCCAGGTAGGCGTTGGCCGCGGCGTATCCGGCCTGGCCGGGTGCGTCGTAGAGGGCGGCGGTGGAGGAGAAGAGCACGAACGCGGACAGGTCCGTGTCCCGGGTCAGTTCGTGCAGATGCCAGGCGGCGTCGGCCTTGGGCCGCAGCACGGTGTCCAGGCGCTCGGCGGTGAGGTCGGTGACGAGGCAGTCGTCGACGACGCCCGCGGCGTGGAAGACCGCGGTGAGCGGCCGGTCGGCGGGAATCTCCGCGAGCAGCGCGGCCGTCTGCCGGGCGTCGGCCAGGTCGCAGGCGACGATCGTGGCGTCCGCGCCGAGCGCGGCGAGTTCGGCCGACAGGGCCCGGGCGCCCGGAGCCTGCGGGCCGCTCCGGCCGGCCAGCAGCAGATGACGCACCCCGTGGGCGCTCGCCAGGTGCCGCGCGACATGCGCACCGACCCCGCCGGTGCCGCCGGTGATCAGCACGGTGCCGTCCGGGTCGAGCGGGCGGGTGCCGTCGGGATCCGCGGGGCGCACGGGGGCGAGGCCCGGCACCAGGACCCGGCCGGCCCGGACGGCCACCTCCGCCTCGCCGCCCGCGACCGCGGCGGCCAGCAGCCGGGCCGCGTCCGGGGATTCGTCGAGGTCGGCCAGGACGAGCCGGCCGGGACGCTCGGCCTGCGCGGAGCGGACCAGGCCCCACACGGCGGCCTGCGCCGGGTCCGGGACGTCGCCCTCGGCGGCCGCGACGGCGCCGCGGGTCGCCACCACCAGGACCGTGTCGGCCGCGGCGGGGTCCGTGAGACGGGCGCGCACGGCGTCGAGGACGCGGCCGGTGACGGCCCGTACCCCGTCCGGGCCCGCTTCCGCCGCCGGTGCCACCGCCAGCACGACGGCTCCCGGCCGCTCCGGGGCGCCGGCGTCCCCGGCGGCGGGCAGCCCGCGCTCGGCGGGCTGCACGGGTACGGCCGTCCACTCCACCTGGTACAGCGGCCCGCGGGCGGCGGCCTTCGCGGCCCTGAGCTGCTCCTCGGAGACCTCGCGCACCCGGTAGGAGGCGATCGTCGCGAGCGGCGTGCCGGCCGGGTCCCACAGGGAGAGCGCGGCCCGGTCGTCGGACTCGGCGACCACGCGTACGCGGGCCGAGGTCGCCCCGGTCGCCGTCGCGCGGGCGCCGCTCCAGGCGAACGGGAGCCGCAGCCGGGCGTCGGGACCGTCTCCCCAGGCGAAGTCCGTCGCGTGCAGCGCGGCGTCGAGCAGGGCGGGGTGCGGTGCGAAGCCCGGGGCGTCGGTGCCCTCGGGCAGGGCGACCTCGGCGAACACCTCGGCACCGCGCCGCCACACGGCACGCAGCCCCCGGAACGCGGGCCCGTACTGGTAGCCCCGCTCGGCGAGTTGGCGGTAAAGGGCTGATATGTCGACCGGGGTGGCGCCGTCCGGCGGCCACTGGGCCGGGGCGGGCTCCGGCAGCGGCTCGGCGGACGTCCGCAGGGTGCCGCCGGCGTTGCGCCGCCAGGGCGTGCCGACGGGCGCCTCCTCGGGCCGTGAGTACACCTCCACGGAGCGCCGGCCGGTCCCGTCGGGCGTTCCCACCCGGACCTGGAGGGTGACGGCGCCGATCGCCGGGACGGTCAGCGGCGCCTCCATCGCGAGGTCGTCGACCACGGGGCAGCCCGTCTCCGCTCCGGCCCGCAGGGCGAGTTCCAGGTGGGCGGTGCCCGGGAGCAGGGCCAGGCCGTCGATCGTGTGGTCGGCCAGCCAGGGCAGCGCGGACAGCGAGAGACGGCCGGTCAGCACCGTCTCGTCGCCGCCGGCGCTCCGGATGGCGGCGCCGAGCATCGGGTGGTCGACCGTGCTCTGGCCGAGCGCCTCGGCGTCCGCCCCGGGCCGCTTCGGCGCGAGCCAGAACCGGCGCCGCTGGAAGGGGTACGGCGGCAGCGCGACGCGGCGCGGGCGGCGGCCGGCGAGGAGGGCGGTCCAGTCGGCGTCGGCGCCCCGGGCGACGGCGGTGGCGACGGCGTCCGTCACGCTGCGCGGCTCGTCGTGGCCGGCGCGCAGCAGCGGGGCGAAGGCGAGCGGCGCCGGGTCGGCCACGCAGGCCGGGCCCATCGCCGACAGGACGGCGTCGGGGCCCAGTTCCAGGAAGGTGGTGACGCCCTGTCCGGTGAGGGCGCGCACGGCGTCGCGGAACCGCACGGGACTGCTGATGTGCCGTACCCAGTAGCCGGGTTCGGAGAGTTCGCCGGTGGTCGCGGGGCGGCCCGTCACGGTGGACACGAGGGGGATGCGGGCGGGCCGGAAGTCGACGACGCGGGCGGTGCGCCGGAACTCCGCGAGCACCGGTGCCATGAGCGGCGAGTGGAACGCGTGCGACACGCGCAGCGGTCTCACCCGCCGGCCGAGGGCGGTGAAGTGGTCGGCGATCCGGGCGACCTCCGGCCCGGCGCCGGACACGACCAGGGCGCGGTCGCCGTTGACGGCGGCGATGCCGGTCAGTTCGCCCAGCAGGGGCAGGACCTCGTCCTCGGCGGCCTCCACGGCGGTCATGGCGCCGCCCGAGGGAAGGTCCCGCATGAGGCGGCCGCGGGCCGCCACCAGGAGGGCCGCGTCGGGCAGGGACAGGACACCGGCCGCGTGGGCGGCGGCGAACTCGCCGACCGAGTGCCCGGCCAGGGCGTCGGGCCGCAGTCCCCAGGACTCCAGCAGCCGGAACTGCGCGACCTCCAGCGCGAACAGCGCCGGCTGGGCGTAGTCGGTACGGTCGATCAGCGCGGCCGTGCCTGAGTCCGGGGCGGCGAACAGGACGTCGGTGAGCGGCCGTTCCAGTTGCAGGCCGAGTTCGGCGGCCGCCTCGTCCAGGGCCTCGGCGTACACCGGGTACCGCCGGTACAGCTCGCGTCCGGCCCCGGCGCGCTGGCTTCCCTGGCCGGTGAACAGGTAGGCGAGGGCGCCCTGCGCGGCGGTGCCGGTGAACACGTGCGGGGCCGGTTGTCCGGCCGCGACGGCGCGCAGTCCGCTGTCGAGTTCCGCCCGGCCGGCGGCGACCACCACGGCGCGGTCGGCCAGCGTGGCACGGGTGGTGGCGAGCGAGAAGGCGAGGTCGGCGGGGTCGGCGGCGATCCCGGCGAGCTGCTCGGCCCGCGCCCGCAGGGCGGCCGCGCCGCGCGCGGACACGACGACGGGGACGGCTTCCCCGGCCGGGCCCGCCGGCCGGGCGTCGGGAGCGGCGGCGTCCCGGACCAGCCCGGGCTCCGCCGCCGGCGGGGCGTCGGCGTCCCGGACGGGCTCGGGCTCCGCACCCGTACGGTCGTCGTCCGGTGCCTCCTCCAGGATGAGGTGGGCGTTCGTGCCGCTGACGCCGAACGCCGAGACGCCGGCCCGGCGGGGACGGTCGCCGCGCGGCCAGGGCACCGGTTCGGTCAGCAGTCGTACCGCGCCGGCCGACCAGTCGACGTGTCCCGAGGGCGCGTCGATGTGGAGGGAGCGCGGCAGCCGGCCGTACCGCATCGCCATGACCATCTTGATGACGCTCGCGGCGCCGGCCGCCGCCTGGGTGTGCCCGAGGTTGGACTTGACGGAGCCGAGCCACAGCGGCTCGTCCGCCGGCCGGTCCTGGCCGTAGGTGGCGAGGATCGCGCCCGCCTCGATCGGATCGCCCAGCCGGGTTCCCGTGCCGTGGGCGTCCAGCGCGGCGACGTCCGCGGACGCCAGACCGGCGTCGGCCAGCGCCTGGTCGATGAGCCGCCGCTGGGCCGGGCCGCTGGGGGCCGTCAGGCCGTTCGAGGCGCCGTCCTGGTTCACCGCGGTGCCCCGCACCAGAGCCAGCACCCGGTGTCCGCGCCGGCGGGCCGCGGAGAGCCGTTCCATGACGAACAGGGCGACACCCTCGGAGAATCCGGTGCCGTCCGCCGCGTCCGCGAACGCCTTCACCCTGCCGTCCGCGGCGAGCCCCCGCGCCCGGCTGAACGCCGTGAAGACGCCGGGGCTGCCCATGACGGCGACACCGCCGGCCAGAGCGAGGGAGCACTCCCCGCGCCGCAGGGCCCGGACCGCGAGGTGCAGCGCGACGGCCGATCCGGAGCAGGCGGTGTCGAGGGTGACGGCCGGCCCTTCCAGACCGAGCGTGTAGGCGACGCGCCCGGTGATGACGCTCGGCGCGTTGCCGGTCAGCAGATGACCGGCCAGGCCCTCGGGCGCGTCCACGGTGTGCACGCCGTACTCGTGCGGCTCGGCGCCCACGTAGACCCCGGTGTCGCTGCCGCGCAGGGACATCGGGTCGATGCCGGAGTCCTCCAGGGCGTGCCAGGCCGTCTCCAGCACCAGCCGCTGCTGGGGGTCCATGGCGACGGACTCACGGGGGCCGATGCCGAAGAACTCCGGGTCGAACAGGGTGGCGGTGTCGAGGAAGCCGCCGCGGTCCGCGTAGCTGGTGCCGGTGCGGTCCGGGTCGGGGTCGAAGAACCCGTCCAGGGCCCAGTCGCGGTCGGCCGGGAACGGGCCGAGGACGTCCCGGCCCTCGTCGACGAGCGTCCAGAGGTCCTCGGGGCAGGTGACGCCGCCGGGGAACCGGCAGCCGATGCCGACGATGGCGATCGGGTCGCCGGGGTCACCGGCGCCCGTCGCCGGGCCGGCCGGGTCCGGCCGGCGCTCGGGTGCCGGGGCCGCGCCGAGCAGTTCGGCGCGCAGGTACTCGGCCAGCAGTGCCGGGGTCGGGTGGTCGAAGGCCACGGCGGGCGGGATGGTGAGGCCGGTGGCGGCGCTGAGCCGTTCCTGCAGGTCGACCAGGGCCAGCGAGTCGAGCCCCTGCTCGCGGAAGGGAAGGTCGGCGTCGGCCGCGGGGTCCTCGCCGCCGGGCTGCCCGGGAGCGATCCGGCGCAGCGCGGCGGCACCCGCCTCACGCACCAGTCCGACCAGCCGGCGCCGCTGCTCCGGAGCGGTCAGCCCGGTCAGGTCGGCGAGGTTCTCAGGCAGCTTCGGCCCACTCATCGGCATGCTTCGCTTTCGGTTCGGTCGGTCATCGCGGCGAACGGCTGTGCACGAGCCGCGAGGCCGAGACGACGGCGCCGTCGCGGACGGTGACCTCGGTCGGCGCGGGCCGCCCGAGGAACATCAGCAGGCTGGCCGTGGGGCCGTACGCCCCGGCGTTGGGGATCGCCAGCAGGTCGCCGGGGGCCAGCTCGGGCAGCTCGATCTCCCGGCCGAGCACATCGCCCGGTGTGCACAACGGGCCGACGAGAGAAGCGCGTTGCACGGGTTCGCCGGGTCCGGCCGGTTCGACCGCGACCGGCAGCAGCCGGCCGAGTCCGGACATGCCGCCGAAGGTGTTGATGCCGGCGTCGGTGATGACGAACTTCCGGCCGCGGCTGACCTTGACGTTGGTGACGGTGGCCAGCAGCGTGCCGGAACCGCCGGCCAGGTAGCGGCCGCTCTCGAACGCGATGCGCGGGGAGCCGTCCCGCCAGTGGGGGAACTCCACGTCCAGCGCCGCCTCCAGCTCCGTGCGCAGCTTGGGGTAGCGGGTACGGCCGCCGGGGACGCCGTAGGGGACGCTGAACCCGCCGCCGATGTCGAGGTACCGCAGCGGCAGCTCGTGCACACGGCTCAACTCCGCTGCCGTGGCGAGGGTGTTGCGGAACTCGCCGATCAGGTTGTCCTCGTCGGTGGTGTTGCTCAGCGGGAAGAAGTGCATCCCGGTGACGTCCACCGCTCGCAGGCCGCCCGGTCCGGCCGGGCCGCCGCGCAGTTCGGCGAGCGCCCCGGCGAGGTCCTCGCTGTCGAAGCCGAACTGCGAGGGCGTACCGGTCATCCGGATGCTGGTGGTCGCGGTCGCCGAGGCGGCGTTGACGCGCAGCAGGGTCCCGGCCCGGACCCCGCGCCGCGCGGCCACCGAGTCGAGCCGGCGGACGTCGGTCACGGAGTCGGTGGAGAACAGGCGGACGCCGAGCCGGATCGCCTCGTCGAGTTCGTGTGCCGTCTTGCCGGGTCCGGTGTACAGGCAGCCGGCCGCGGGCAGTCCGGCCGCGAGGACGGCGGCCAGCTCACCGGTGGAGCTGATCTCCGTGCCGCAGCCCGGTGCTCCGGGTCCGTCCTCGCCGAGGGTCCGGACGAGGTCGGGGTGCGGGTTGGCTTTCAACGCGTAGTAGAGGTCCACGCCCTCGGGCAGCGACGAGAACAGGTCCGCCTTCGCTTCGGCGACGTCGTCGAGGTCGTAGACGTACAGCGGAGTCCCGTACTCAGCGGCCAACCGAGCGTGGAGCACTTCGTCACGGGCTCGTGGCATGGGGGAATCCTGATCGGCGCCGAAAAGCCGTGGTACCCCTACCGGTCGGGCGCGGACCCGCGGCGGCCGCCCGGATAGGGGTGCCTAGGGGGCCTCTCCCCGGTCTTCGTGGATCAGGCCGTGGCGTCCGGTGCGGTGCCTCGGCGTGGGGGCGGGTGGCCCGCGTACCGGGGGGTCGTGGGGGGGTGGGGCGCGCGGCGGGGGGGCG
>NZ_JBSFBX010000022.1:0-97843 GCF_053593175.1 Streptomyces sp. NPDC002386 | reverse complement strand
GCCAGATCCTGCACGCCCCGCGCACCGGCACGGTCGTGCGGTACGAGTCGATGGACACCATCGGCGGACCGTTCATGTTCGGCGTCCGCGTCTGATCCCAGGGGCCGCGCAGCCGGTCCTCGGTGACACCGTGCGGTCTCCGGGCACCGCGCCCGAGAGGGGCGGATGCCCGGGGACGATCGGTCCCGGGGCCGGCGTCGTCCGCCGGGCGTCCGTCACCGCGGCGGGCCGCCGGGAGGGCCCCACGAGGGGGCCGTCCCGGCGCGGGGGTCAGCGCAGCCAGGCGTGGTCGCGGACGACGGGGAGGCGGGCCCACAGCCTGCCGAGGCCCCAGGTGGTGCCCGCGCCCGCCGCGGCCACCGCGATCAGCGCCGACGCGTAGATCACGTGGTAGTCGGCGAACGGATTGGTCGACATGCTCGGCGACCCGTCCGACAGCCGCTTGGCCGGGGGCCACTCGGCCAGCCACATCAGCGCCATCATCGCCGACCCGGCCAGCGCGGCCGGCCGCAGCGCCACACCCGCCATGACGGCCGCCCCGATACCCAGCAGACCGAGCATGAACAGCCAGTCCGCCCAGCCCGCCCCGGCCCACGCGTGGAACGTCGACTCCATCGGCCCCGCGGCCACGGAACCGAGGAAGCCCTTCGTCGGTGACCCGCCGTCGGTCCAGCCCCGGCCGGAGGCGGTGGCGTAACCGAGCCCGAAGGTCTTGTCCAGGAACGCCCAGAGGAAGACGAACCCGGTGAGCAGCCGCAGCGAGGCCAGGGCGTGGTCCCGCGCGGTGTGCGTGACGAGGCCCGCCGGGGCGGCGACCGCAGGGCGGGTCCGGGGGCCGCGGGAGAACAGGTGGAAGCCCGCGGTGCGGTGAGAGTGCTCGTGCACGGCCATGACGGCGTTCCCTTCCGGGAGTTGAGGTCTTCGTCCGCTTGACGCCTCTCACTCTCGCGGCGTGCCTCGGCCCGCACCCGGTGCCGAAGGGCTCCGGCACCGGGGCTGAACGTCCCTGTCCCCCGGGCCTGTCGGCGGAAGGATGCCCCGGCCACCGTGCGCGGCCGGGGCACCGCCACCGCGTCAGCCGCCGGCGCGCTTCTGGCGGCCCGTCACCTGGGTGGCGATCACGGCGGCCTGGACGCGGCGCTCCACGCCGAGTTTGGCGAGCAGCCGGGAGATGTGGTTCTTCACCGTCTTCTCGGCGAGGTAGAGCCGCTGCCCGATCTGGCGGTTCGTCAGCCCTTCGCCGATCAGAGCCAGGATCTCCCGTTCGCGGTCGGTCAGGCCGGGCAGCTCGTCCGGCTCCTCCTCCGGCTCCTGGTCGCCCCGCAGCCGGGCCATCAGCCTGGCGGTGGCGCTCGGGTCGAGCAGCGACTGGCCGCGGGCCACGGTGCGTACGGCGGACACCAGGTCCGAGCCGCGGATCTGCTTGAGGACGTAGCCGGAGGCGCCCGCCATGATGGCGTCCAGCAGCGCCTCCTCGTCGTCGAACGAGGTCAGCATGAGGCAGGCCAGCTCGGGCATGCGCGAGCGCAGTTCCCGGCACACGCTCACGCCGTCACCGTCGGGCAGCCGGACGTCCAGCACCGCCACCCGGGGACGCAGGGCGGGGACCCGTACCAGGGCCTGCTCCGCCGTACCGGCCTCGCCGACGACCTCGATGTCCGGCTCGTCGTTCAGCAGGTCGCGCACACCGCGCCGTACCACCTCGTGGTCGTCCATCAGGAAGACCCGGATCGGGTCGCCGGGGCCCTGCCGCTCGCTGTCCGCCATCGATCGCCTCCTGTTGCCGCGCGGTAGCTCTTCCGTGCGGGCCGGAACCGGCAGGCCCTGACCCTCCCCCAGTCTCCCGCACCCGGCCCGGCCGAGGCGGCGACCCGCTTCTCCCGACCGAGGGGCGCGGGCGGGGCCGCCCGGAGGCCGAGAGGCCTTCGGCGCCCGGCGCGACCCCGACCGGGGACGCGTCACCGGAGGTCTCGGCCGGACGGGGATCCGGCCGTGCCGGCGGCGCGCGGCCGGCCGGCACAACGGCCCCGGCCCCGGGGTACCTCAGGGACGCGGTGGGTCCGGCAGGACGTACCGCCCGTCGCCGCGGTCCGGCACGGTCGGCCGGCGGTGCGCGGTGCCGGGCGGCCGGGTCAGCCCCCCTGGCCGGTGGCGTCGCGGGCCGGCAGCGGCACCGTCCACTCCAGGCGCGTACCGGCCGGGTCGCGGCGGGCGACGCCGAAGGTGCCGCCGAGTTCCTCGGCGCGGCTGCGCAGGTTCGCCAGGCCGCTGCGGCGGGTGACGGCCGGGTCGATGCCCCGGCCGTTGTCGGCGACGGTCAGCCGCAGCGTCCGGCCGGCGGCCTCGGCGGTCACCTCCACCGCGGTGGCCCCGGCGTGCCGGGCCGTGTTGGACAGGGCTTCGCGGAGCACGGCGAGGGCGTGACCGGCGTGCGTGCCGGGCACTTCGGTGTCCAGCAGACCGGTCATGCGCAGCGCCGGGGCGAAGCCGAGGCTCTGGGTGGCCTCGTCGGTGACGACCAGCAACTGGGCGCGCAGACCGCCGGTCCGCTGCTGCCGGTCGCGGTGCTGGAGGCCGAAGACGGTCGAGCGGATGATCTTGATGGTGTCGTCCAGGTCGTCGACGACCCGGGCGATGCGCTCGGACACGGTGGGCAGGTCGCGGACGTGGCCGAGCACCGCCTGCAGGGCCAGTCCGTCGGCGAACAGGCGCTGGATGACCTGGTCGTGGAGGTCACGGGCGATGCGGTCGCGGTCGCCGAAGAGGGTGAGCTGCTCGGTCTCCTGGCGGTGCTCGGCGATCTTCAGCGCCAGGGCCGCCTGGTCGGCGAAGGTGTAGACCATGTCGAGGACGGATTCGCCGAACGGCGGTCTGCCGGGCAGGTTGGCCACCTGAAGCACCCCGCGCACGCGTTCGCTGTCGCCCACGGGCACGAAGAAGGCGGGGCCCAGACGCACCACGGAGGCACTGCCGCCGGATCCCCGGGCGTCGTCGCTGAGGGCCTCGCTGGTGATGGGCTCGCCGGTGGCGAAGACCTTCGCCGCCAGGGCGGTCGTCGGCAGCGCCAGACCGAGCACCTTGTCGGCCGCCTCACCGGCCGCGGCCTCCACGATCAGGTCGGGTCCGGCCCCCACGGGCAGGGCCAGCGTGACGAGATCGGTGCCGGTCATCCGCCGTACGGTGTCGGCCAGTGAGCGCAGGATCTCCTCGGGCGGCTCTCCCGAGAGCAGGGAGCGGATGACGTCCGCGCCGGCGGACAGGCGGCGCTCGCGGTGCCGGCTGTCCCCGTACAGCCGGGCGTTGTCGATGGCCACGCCCGCGGCGGCGGCCAGGCTCCGCAGCACCACCTCGTCGTCGGCGTCGAACGGCTGCCCGTCGCGCTTGTCCGTCAGGTAGAGGTTGCCGAAGACCTTGTCGCGCACCTGCACCGGGGCACCGAGGAAGGTACGCATGGGCGGGTGACCGGGCGGGAACCCCACCGCGTCCGGGTGATCGCCCAGGTCGTCCGTGCGCAGCGGACGGGGGTCGCGGATGAGCAGACCGAGCATGCCCCGGCCCTGGGGGTGGTGCCCGATCCGCGCGATGGTCCCCTCGTCCATGCCGACGGTGATGAACTGACGGATCGTGCCCTCTTCGCCCAGCACGCCCAGGGCGCCGTAGCCGGCGTCCACCAGGTCGACGG
Source organism: Streptomyces sp. NPDC002386 (assembly GCF_053593175.1). NCBI lineage: Bacteria > Bacillati > Actinomycetota > Actinomycetes > Kitasatosporales > Streptomycetaceae > Streptomyces > Streptomyces sp. NPDC002386. The sequence continues at coordinate 94,161 of NZ_JBSFBX010000022.1, read as the reverse complement.
CGGACTGCACGATACGGCGCAGCAGGTCCTCCAGGTCGAGGTCGCTGCCGATCGCCATCACCGCGTCGAGCAGCGTCTGCATGCGGTCCCGGCCGCCGCGCACCCGCTCCACGTGTTCCTGAAGCTCGCTCAGCAGCGCGTCCATGCGCAGCGGTACGACCGGGCCGGAACCCCCCTCCGCCGACCGCTCCTCCATGCCGGTGCCCCCGTCCTCTCCTGCGACCTCGGGAGACAGGATGCCCCAACGGCCCTGTCGGAGAACAGCGTGGCCTGATACGCGGGACCGCGTGGACGAGACGGCGCGACCCGGTGGCGGATCATTGCTTATGGGCGTGACATACCATTAGATTTCGGGCATTCGTTTTGAGATGCGACCGGCAGGACGGGGCCCAGGGGGCGATCCCGCACCACCCCTGACCCCGGGCCCCTGGCACCGGCCTCAGACACCGGGAAGGACCACCCCGTCGATGACCGATCTCACGACGGCCTCACGGACCGCGATCCGGGGCTTCCGCGCCGGCGACGGACCACCGCTGGTGGAGGCCTGGCGCCGGAGCGCGCCCGCCGACGCCGTCACCGCGGACCGCTTCCGCTCCCTGGTGCTGCTCGACCCCAACTTCGACCCCGAGGGCCTCCGGGTCGCCGTCGACGGCGGCCGTGTCGTGGGCGCCGCCTACGCGGTGCGCAGGCTGACGCCGCTGGCCGGCACCGACCTGGAGCCGGAGCAGGGCTGGATTCCGTTCTTCTTCACCGACCCGGACGCCCGCGGCCGGGGCCTGGGCCGCCGGCTGCTGACCGAGGCCCTGGACTGGCTGCACGGTCATGGCCGCACCCGGGTGGACTTCTCCTCGTACACCCCCGACTACGTCCTGCCCGGCCTGGACGCCGAGGCCTACCCGGAGGCCGCCGCACTGCTCGGGTCCCTGGGGTTCCGCACGCTGTACGAGGCGACGGCGATGCACCGCGGCCTGGTCGGCTACCGCCTCCCCGACGACGTCGCGCGCCGGCTGGGCGGACTGACCGCCCGCGGCCACCGGTTCACCACTCCGTCCGACGACGACCTGGTGGACCTCCTCGCGCTCGCCGGCGGCCACTTCGGCCCGGACTGGGCGTGCACCATCCGGGCGTGTCTGACCGCGGGCACACCGCTCGACCGGATCGTCGTCGTCCGGGACCCCGCGGGCCGCCTGTCCGGCTGGGCGATGCACGGGGCGTTCGACGGGGTGGACGAGCGTTTCGGCCCGATCGGGGTCCGGGAGGAGATGCGCGGCACCGGACTCGGCGAGGTCCTGCTGCACCTGGTCCTGGAGCGGATGCGGGCGCGGCGCGCGCACTCCGCGTGGTTCCTGTGGACCGGCGCCCGGTCCCCGGCGGGCCACATGTACCGCAAGGCCGGCTTCAGCGACACCCGGGTGTTCCGGGTGCTGCGCCGGGAGGCCGCTCTATGACACCCGGCCGCCGGCCCGGGGCGGCGGGCCGGCTGAGCCGCCGTCACTTCGCCCTCGCCCTGCCCTCGGCGCTGCTCGCCTCCGGGTGCGCCGCCCCGCACCGGGGCACCGGCCGGCCCGGGGACCCGATCGAGCTCACCCTGCTCTCCCACTACGCGAGCGGGGAGCTGAAGCAGGCCCTGCAGGGTCCGGTCGACGAGTGGAACGCCACGCACGACCGGGTCAAGATCCGTACGAAGGCGGTGGAGTTCACCGATCTGCTGACCACGTTCATGGTCCGGCAGGCGGCGGGCCAGGGCGCCGACATCCTGCACCCGTACTGCCTGTGGAACGGCCAGCTCGTCCGGGCCGGCGTCCTGCGGCCCGCGCCGCCCGAGCACGCCGAGGAGATCGGCCGGGGCTACGGCGCGGCGGCGGTCCGCGCGGCCTCCGTGGGCGGCCGGGTGTACGGCTATCCCACCGAGGCGCAGACCTACGCGCTCTACTACAACAAGCGGCTGCTGCGCGCGGCCGGCCTCGACGGACCGCCGCGCACCTGGCGGGAGCTGGAGGAGGCGGCCCGCCGCACCGCCCGGCGGGACCGGTACGGCAACACGCTGGTGCAGGGGTTCGGCCTGTCGGTCTACGACGACTCCACCACCGTCGGCCAGACCCTGGCCCTGCTCAACGCCGCCGGCGGCAGGTTCGTCTCCGCGGACGGCCGGCGCACCGCCATCGACTCGGCGGCCGGCCGGGCCGTGTTCGGCCTGGAGCACCGGCTGGTGGTGACCGGCGCCAGCGCGCCAGGCGTCAACGTCTACAAGGCGTTCCCGTCCGGGCAGGTGGCCATGGTGATCAGTGCCGGCTGGTGGACCGGGAGCCTGAAGGAGCTGATGGGCGCGGGCTACCGGGACGTCGGCGTCGCGCCGGTGCCGGTGCCCGAGGCGGACGGCAGGCGCGCCACCCTCTCCACCGGCTTCATGCTGGGGGTCAACGCGGCCAGCGAACACCCGCGCGAGGCATGGGAGTTCCTGCGCTGGCTCAACACCGAGAAGGTGGGCGTGAAGGGCGCCGGGCGGGGTGCGACGGCGACCCGGATGAGTGCCCTCCAGGTCTCGGTCGGCTCCCTGACCGGCCGGGCCGACGACATGCGGAACCTGCTGAGCGGGGGCGGCGATCCGAATCTGCGCCCGTTCCTGGACGCGCTGGCCTACGCGGTGCCCGAGCCGAACGTACCGGGCGCACAGCAGGCCAAGTCGCTGCTGCGCAAGAACATCGAGGCGCTGTGGACCGGTCAGCGGTCGGTCGACGAGGCGCTGCGCAGCACCCGCCGGCAGGTCGACCAGGAGGTGGCGCGCTCATGGTGAACACCCTGGCGCCGGAGACGGCCGGCCAGGCGGACCTGGGTACCCGGCACGCCGGTCCTCCCGCCGCCGGACGCCGCGGGCGGGCCCGCCGCCGCCAGACCGCCGTCGCCTATCTCTTCCTGGCCCCGACGCTGCTGTTCTTCGCGGTCTTCCTCCTCCTTCCTCTCGGTTTCGCGCTGCTGCTGTCGATGTCCCGCTGGACCGGGTTCGACCTCGGCGACATCGATCCGGTCGGCCTGGACAACTTCGCCGGCCTCCTCGCGGACGGGTCGACGTTCCTGACGCCGGTCCTCACCAACACGCTGCTGTACGCGCTGGGCACCGTGGCCCTCGCGCTCACCGGCTCCGTGCTCGTCGCCACCTGCATCGACAAGCTGCGGTTCCAGGGGCTGTGGCGCACCCTGTACTTCCTGCCGATCGTCACGACCGTGGTCGCCGTCGGCAACGTGTGGAAGTACATGTACGAGCCGGGCGGGCTGGTCAACGGCGTGCTCAACGCCATCGGGCTCGACTCGGTGGCGTTCCTGCAGGACCCCGGCACCGCGCTGCCGTCGGTCGTGGTCGTCCAGGCCTGGGCGTCGGTCGGTACCGCGATCCTCGTCCTGACCGCCGGCCTGAAGTCCGTCCCCGGGTCTTACTACGAGGCCGCGGCGCTCGACGGCGCCGGGCCCGTCACCGTATTCCTGCGGATCACCCTGCCGCTGCTGCGGCCGTCCCTGCTGTTCGTGTGCGTGACCCAGTTCCTGACCGGGCTGCAGTCGTTCGCGCTGATCATCGTGATGACGAAGGGCGGGCCGGGCGACGCGACCGCGGTCGCCGCGCTGGAGATGTACCGGCAGGCCTTCAGCTACGGCGACTGGGGCACCGCGAGCGCCGCCGCCTTCGTGCTGTTCCTGGTGGTCCTCGTGGTCACCCTGCTGCAGTTGCTGCTCTTCCGGCGCAAGGGGGAGGACGCGTGATCCGCCGCCGTTTCCCGTGGCTGTCGTACCTGCTGGTGGTGAGCGGCGCCGTGCTCACCATGGTGCCGTTCCTGGACATGGTGATGACGTCCTTCAAGGGACCGGGCGAGTCCGGCACCCTCCCGTACCGCTTCCTGCCGAAGGCGTTCGACCTGTCCAACTACCGGGCGGCCGTCGAGCAGCTCGACCTGCCGGTGCTCTTCCGCAACAGTGTGGTCGCCACCGCCGTGATCACCGCATCGGTGCTGGTGACCTCGTCGCTCGCCGGGTACGCGCTCGCCAAACTCCGCTTTCCCGGACGGGACTTCGTCTTCCGCCTGGTGCTGTCGACGATGATGTTCCCGCCGTTCCTCTTCTTCATCCCGCACTTCCTGATCCTGGTGCACTGGCCACTGGCGGGCGGGAACGACGTGTTCGGGCGCGGCGGCGCCGGCCTGACCGTCAGCATCGTGGCGCTCACCATGCCGTTCCTCGTGAACGGGTTCGGGATCTTCCTGATGCGCCAGTTCATGGTGTCGATCCCGGACGAGGTGCTGGAGGCCGCGCGCATCGACGGGGCCGGCGAGTTCGCCGTGTGGTGGCGGATCGTGGTGCCGCAGACCAAACCGGTCGTGGTGACGCTCGGGCTGCTGACCTTCGTGGACGCCTGGAACGAGTACATCTGGGCGCTGCTCGTCTCGACCGCCGACCCGGACGTGATGACCCTGCCCGTCGGCATCCAGCTCCTGCAGGACTACGTGGACCCGTCCCGCACGATGCCCATCGTCATGGCCGGCCTGGTGCTGAGCATCCTGCCGGTGCTGATCGTCTTCCTGCTGCTGCAGAAGTACTACATCCGCGGGGTCATGCTCAGCGGCCTCAAGTGACCGGTCTCCCGACAGGCCGTCCGCCGGGAGTGGGCACACACTGGATCCGTGCGGAGGCGGGCCGCCGGAGGCAGAGCCGCGCCCGCGTTCACGAGGGAGGCCGGAATCATGGTCCAGACATCTTGGACGACGCAGGGCGTCTTCACGGGGCCGGGAGGCGTCCGTACCGACGAGGCCGGGATCGTCACCGGCGACCTGACCGTGCACACCACCTGGGACGCCAGGCAGGCGGTCGTGCGGGTCCAGTACACCGGCACCTCCCTGTGGTACACGCTGACCGGCAGTCCCGTGCCCTGCTCCTCGCAGCCCGAGAGCCGGGACCTGCACCAGGCGGTGGTCGAGGCCGTCCGGGCCGGCGGCGGCGCCACGGTCCCGCGCTACGACCGGCAGTGGGCCCGTCCCTGACCGGCGGGGACCGTGCCCGCCGCACGGGTGTCCGCCGCCGGGAACCCCTGCGACGACCGGTCCGGCGGTCGCCTGCACCCGACCCCGAGTTAGTGGAATATTGAACTATCGCCTTCCGTTGTGGCCTCCCGAAGGAGGTCATCAGTGGAGACGCGAGTGGAGACCACGTACTACGACCAGGGCACCCCGGCCGAGCGCTGGGAGCGCGCGGGGCTGTTCTTCGACGCCGAGGACTACGCCGGCGCCGCGCGGGTGCTGGCGCGGCTGGTCGAGGAGGTGCCGGAGCAGACCGGGCCGCGGCTGCTGCTGGCCCGCGCCTACTACCACTCGGCCCAGCTGCGCCGCGCGGAGGCCGAGCTGCGGATCATCGTGGAGCGGGACCCGGTGGAGCACTACGCCCGGCTGATGCTGGGCCGTACGCTCCAGCGGCAGGCCCGGCACGACGAGGCGGCCCCGCACCTGCGGATCGCCGCGGCGCTCGCGGGCGACTTCCCCGAGGAGTGAGCAGCGCCGGTTTGGGGCCCGGTTCCGTACGGGAACCGGGCCCTTCGCGCTATCTCGCGCCGGGCGCGCTCCGGTACGTGCGCCGCCCCCGCCGGTACGCGATCTCACCGAGGACCACGTCCACGGCGACGAAGGCGGCCAGAGGGATGCCGAGCAGCGGCACGAACCAGCCGAGGACCGCGATCGCGGCCAGCGCGGGGACGACGACGTACGGCGACACCTGGGCCCAGGCGCCGCGCGGGACCGGGCGGCCGAACGCGGAGCCCCGGCCCCGCTGCCACCACATGCGGTAGCCCCACACGATCAGCAGGACCAGGGAGAGGGCGAGCAGGGCGAGCGCGATCTGGTTGGCGAGTCCGAAGAGGACCCCGGTGTGCAGGTCGATCCCCCAGCGGGTCAGCTTGGCGAGCACGGGGTAGTCGGCGAAGCGCAGTTCGCCGGTGATCTCACCGGTGGCCGGGTCGACGGCGACGGCGTCCTGCTTCCCGGGCCAGTCGCGCCGCACCTGCTTGACGACGTACGCGCCGCCTTCGCCGGCGGGCGGGACGATCTCCACCGGGCCGTCCAGTCCCTCGGTCCGGGCCGCCGCGAGCACCCGGTCCAGGCCCACGCCGTGCTCGGCGGTGCCCCCGGCGCCGGCCGCCGCGCCGTGGCCCGCGTGCTCGCCCCCGCTCACGGCCGCCGACAGCGTGGGCGTCGCCTGGCCGAGCGTGGTGCGCAGGTCGCCGATGTGGCCGCCGGCGTACGTCGACCAGGTGAGGCCGGTCGCCGAGAGGAACAGGAATCCCGCGGCGGTCCAGGCGCCGACCGTGCCGTGCAGGCCGAGGGTGCGGCGCCGGCCGCCGGTGCCGCGCAGCCTGCGCAGCGCCCGCCGCCGGGAGAACCACAGCGCCAGTCCGCCGCCCGCTGTCACCCACAGCCAGCTCGCCGCGAGTTCGCTGTAGAGCCGGCCGGTGTCGCCCAGGTGCAGGTCGCGGTGGAGCTCGTCGATCCAGGTGCGCAGCGGGAGGGCGCCGGTCGAGCCGTACTGTTCGAGCGCGCCGCGGATCTCCCCGGTGTACGGGTTCACGAACACGGCGAGGGTGTGATCGGCGTCCACTCCCTCGACGCCGGAGAGCAGCACCCGGGTGGTCGATCCCGCCCCGGGTGCGGGCCGGACGGCCGCGACGGTGCCCTCGGGATGGGCCACGCGGGCGGCGGCGACCTGGGCGGAGACGGGCAGTTCCCGCTCACCGGCCGGCACCGTCAGCTCATGGCGGTACACGATCTTCTCGGCCTGGAAGGAGCCCGCGTAGAGCAGTCCGGTGACGGCGGCGACCAGCAGGAACGGGGCGACGAGCAGTCCGGCGTAGAAGTGCAGGCGCAGGACGAGGGGACGCAGCGGGGCCCAGTGGCCCGGGGCGGGAGCCGGGGCGGGGGCCTCGTCCCGGGTGGGCGAGGGAGCGGTGGACATCGGCGGGCTTCTTTCGGGGAGCGGTTCTCCAGCGGTGACGGTCCAGTAGTCGGGCCGGAAGAGCGCCGAGTTCCCCGGGGTGTTGGTGACCTGTGCCACATGGAATCCGGGCGGGCGTGGCATTCTGACGCGATGGCACCTCCCAGTGATCAGGCACCGCTCGCCGAGCGTGTCGAGGAACTCCTCGCCGCCGGCGGCCCCTTGCCCATCGTCGCGGCCGGACGGCCGGTTCTCAGGCGCGGCACCGAGCCCTACGAGGGCCAGCTCGGGCCCGCCCTGCTGGCCCGCTTCGTCGAGGCGCTGCGCCTGACCATGCACGCGGCGCCCGGTGTGGGCCTGGCCGCCCCGCAGGTCGGGATCGCGCTGCGGATCGCCGTCATCGAGGATCCGGCGCCGGTGCCGGAGGAGGTGGCGCGGATCCGGGGCCGGGTGCCGCAGCCGTTCCGCGTCCTGGTCAACCCGTCGTACGAGCCCGTGGGCGCCGCCCGCGCCGCGTTCTTCGAGGGCTGCCTGAGTGTGCCGGGCTGGCAGGCCGTGGTGGCCCGGCACGCCGAGGTGCGGCTGCGCGGGGAGGACGAGCACGGCTCCGCGCTGGAGGAGGTGTTCACCGGCTGGCCCGCCCGCATCGTCCAGCACGAGACGGACCACCTCGACGGCGTCCTCTACCTCGACCGTGCGCAGCCGCGCTCGCTGTCCACGAACGAGGCGGTGGCGGCCCTGTGGGCCCAGCCGGCACCGCTGGCGGCGGCCGAGGCGCTCGGCTTCGAACTGCCGTAACGCGCCTCTCAGTTGTCCCGGTAGGCCTCCAGCAGCCGCAGCCACACCTCGCTCAGCGTCGGATACGACGGGACGGCGTGCCAGAGCCGGCCGACCGGGACCCGGCCGGCGACCGCGACGGTCGCGGAGTGGATGAGCTCGCCGACGCCGGGGCCGACGAAGGTGACCCCGCGCAGGATCTCCTCCTCCAGGTCGACGACCATGCGGGCGCGGCCCTTGTAGCCGTCGCCGTACAGGCCGGCGCCCGCGACCGAGGAGAACTCGACGTCGACCGCGCGGACCCGGTGCCCCGCCTGCTCGGCCTCGGCCAGGGACAGCCCGACGGCGGCGGCCTCCGGGTCGGTGAAGACGACCTGGGGTACGGCGTGGTGGTCGGCGGTGGCCGCGTGGGCGCCCCAGGGCTCGTCGGACGGTTCGGCGCCGGTGGCGCGCGCGGCGATCGCGGCACCCGCGATCCGGGCCTGGTACTTGCCCTGGTGGGTGAGGAGTGCGCGGTGGTTGACGTCACCGACCGCGTACAGCCAGTCGACGCCCTCGACCCGGAGGCTGTCGTCCACGTCGAGCCAGGAGCCGGGTTCCAGGCCGACGGTCTCCAGGCCGATGTCCCCGGTCCGCGGGGCCCGGCCGGTGGCGAAGAGGATCTCGTCGGCCTCGACGCGGTCCCCGGCGCCGGTGACGACCACGACGGTGCCGTTCTCCCGGGAGACGGACTCGACGGACGTCCCCGTGCGGACGTCCACGCCCGCCTCGGCGAGCGCGTCGGCGACCAGTTCCCCGGCGAACGGCTCCATGCGGCTCAGCAGGCCCTTGCCCCGCACCAGCAGGGTGACCCGGGAGCCGAGGGCCTGCCAGGCGGTGGCCATCTCGGTGGCGACGACCCCGCCGCCGACGACGACCAGCCGGCCGGGGGCCGCCTTGGCGCTGGTGGCCTCGCGGCTGGTCCAGGGCTTGACGCCGTTGAGGCCCGGCAGGCGGGGCAGCCGGGCGCTGGTGCCGGTGCAGACCGCGACGGCGTGCCGGGCGGTGAGGGTGGTGACCGTGCCGTCGGGGCCGGTCACGGTGACCGTGCGGGGACCGGCGAGCCGTCCCTGGCCGCGGTGGAGGTCGGCTCCGACGCCCTCCAGCCAGCCGACCTGGCCGTCGTCGTGCCAGTGCGAGGTGTAGTCGTCCCGCCGGGCGAGGACCGCGGGGGTGTCTAGGGAGCCCCGAACCGCCTGTTCCAGGCCGGGCAGGCGACGCGCGTCCGCCTGGGCGATCACCGGCCTCAGCAGTGCCTTGCTGGGCATGCAGGCCCAGTACGAGCACTCGCCGCCGACCAGCTCGCTCTCCACGACCGCGGTGGTGAGGCCGGCCGCACGGGTGCGGTCGGCGACGTTCTCCCCCACGGGCCCGGCCCCGAGCACCACGACGTCGTACGCGATGGATTCCGTTTCCGTCATGGGGTCAGTCTGCTGGGTGGTTGGCACGCAGGCCACACGGGTAGGCGCGCGGGACACGCGCGTGCCCGAGCGGAACACTCGTGGAATAGGCGGGCGGGCCATCGTGTTCTCGCCGTCGGCACACCCCACACCAGGAAGAGGGAATCAGGCCATGAGCAGCACTGTGGAGCTGACCAAGGAGAACTTCGACCAGACCGTCACCGAGAACGAGTTCGTCCTCATCGACTTCTGGGCGTCCTGGTGCGGGCCGTGCCGTCAGTTCGCGCCGGTCTACGAGAAGGCCGCCGAGGAGAACCCCGACCTGGTCTTCGGCAAGGTGGACACGGAGGCCCAGCCCGAGCTGGCACAGGCGTTCGGCATCCAGTCGATCCCGACACTGATGATCGTCCGGGACCAGGTCGCGGTCTTCGCCCAGCCGGGCGCCCTGCCGGAGGCCGCCCTGACGGACGTCATCGGGCAGGCCCGGAAGCTGGACATGGACGAGGTCCGCAAGAGCATCGCGGCCCAGGAGCAGCAGGGCGAGTAGCCCCCCCCCCGGCGGCCGGTTCCGGTACGGCCCGTGGCGCGTGTCGTGCCACGGGCCGTACGCGTACCCGCGGGCGGGCGGCCGGGCCGGTGGCGCGGTCAGCCGGACTCGCGGGGGACGAGGGAGGCGCCCAGCACCCGGTGCACCTCGGGCTCGGCGCCGGGTTCGCGGACCGCGCGGTCGACGAGTCCGGCCAGGTCCCGCCCGGAGGGCAGCTCGACATGGACGGTGCTGAGCCGCGGGCGCAGCAGCCGGCCGAGCATCAGGTCGTCGGCGCCGACCACGGCCACGTCCTCGGGGATGCGGACGCCCTCGTCCTGGAGGGCGCGCATCAGCAGCATGGCGTACTCGTCGTTGTAGGCGAACACGGCGTCGAGGCCCGACTCGCGCCACCGGGCGGCCAGTTGTGCGGCGGCCTGCTCCGTGTACGCGAGCGGCAGCGCGGTCACGGTCGCGTCCGTGCCGCGCAGTGCCCGGCGGACGCCGGCGAGCCGGGGCCGGGAGAACGCCTCCAGGCCGGGTTCCTCCGGGACGATCACGCCGATCCGGCGGCGGCCGCGGGCGCGCAGACGGGCGCCGGCGCAGTGGCCGACGGCCTCGTGGTCCATCAGCAGGGCGTGGGCGCCCTCGACCCGCTCGGGACCGAGGGTCACCACGGCCCGGGCACCGGAGCGTCTGAGGACGGCGACGCCCCGCGGGCCGAGCCCCGCGCCGGGGACCAGGACCGCGACGGGACGCAACTCGGCCCAGGCGCGGGCGGCTTCGTCGCCCTGGAGGCCGACCGAGCCGTACTGGACGACCGTGTAGTCGAGGCGGCCGAGGGCGGACTGCAGTTCGGTGAGGAAGCGGCTGTAGAGGGGGCCCGCCGGGATCGCCGGGGCGGGCATGAGGACCGTCCGGCTGTGCCCGGCCCGCAGACTGCGGGCGGCGGCGTGGGGCACGTACCCCAGCTCCCGGGCGGCCTCGTGGACGCGACGGCGGGTCGGTTCGCTGATCCGGACGGCACTGGTGTTGTTGAGGACGTAGGAGACGGTCGCGCGCGAGACGCCCGCCAGCCGGGCCACGTCGGCACTCGTCGGGACGGAGTGCGCAGCGGGCACCGCGGACGGCGGCGTGTTCGGTATCTGCACCATGACAGACCGCATCTTGGCAGAGGCGTCCGGACGGGGGTGGAGCGGGGGAACGTCGTTCATCGTTCGACGAACAGGCGGCACGACGGGTGCACGTCCGAGAGGGTGAACGAACATGTTCGCTACGAACTTGTTCGTCCCGAACATGTTCGTTACTCTGGCGGCATGACAGAAACCCCCCGCTCCCGCCGTGAACGCCCCGCCAAGCCGGCGCTCAGCCGGGAGGGCATCGTCGCGGCCGCGGTCGCGGTCCTGCGGGCCGAAGGACTGCGGAAGGTGACCATGCGACGGCTGGCCCAGGAGCTCGACACCGGTCCCGCCTCGCTGTACGTCTACGTCCGCAACACCGACGAGCTGCACGCGGCCGTCCTCGACGAGCTGCTCGGCACCGTCGCTCCCGCCCCGGCCGGTGGCGACTGGCGGGAGCGGCTGGAGCAGGTCCTCACCGACTGCACGCTGATGCTCCTGGACCATCCGGACCTCGCCCGCTCGGCGCTCACCGCCCGGCCGAGCGGCCCGCACTACCTGGACCTGATCGAGACGCTGCTCGCCCTGCTCGCCGAGGGCGGGGTGCCGCGCGACCGGGCCGCGTGGGGCGTCGACCTGCTCCTCCAGCACGCCACCGCGACCGCCGCGGAGCACGCGGGCGAGAAGTCCCCCGGCGACTGGCAGGCGCTGGACAGCGCGCTGCGCGGGGCGTCGGAGGACACGCATCCGCACATCGCCGCCTCCGCCGGCGAGCTGCTGTCCGGCGCCCCGCGGGCCCGGATGTCCTGGGCCTTCCGGGCACTGATCGAAGGCATCGAGCGCACCGCCGTACCCGACTGACCCGAGCCCCTGAGGAGACCACCATGACCATCCCCCACCACCCCGTCGCCGTCGTCGGCGCCGGACTCGGCGGACTCGCGCTCGCCCGGGTGCTGCACGTGCACGGCATCGAGGCGACCGTGTTCGACGCGGACGCCTCACCGGCCGCACGCACGCAGGGCGGCATGCTCGACATCCACGACGACTCCGGCCAGGAGGCGCTGCGCGCGGCCGGGCTGCACGAGGCGTTCCTGACGCGGGTGCACCCCGGCGGTCAGGCGCTGCGGGTCCTCGACCGGGACGGCACCGTCCACCTGGCGGAGACCGACGACGGCACCGGAGGGCGCCCCGAGATCGACCGCGGCGAGCTGCGCGACCTGCTGCTGGCCTCCCTGCCGGAGGGCACCGTCCGCTGGGGCGCGAAGGTGACCGGCGCCCGCCCGCTCGGCGACGGCCGGCACGAGGTGGCGCTCGCGGACGGCGGCGCCTTCACCACCGCCCTGCTGGTCGGCGCGGACGGCGCCTGGTCCCGCGTCCGCCCTCTGCTCTCCCCCGCACGGCCCGCGTACACGGGTGTGTCGTTCGTCGAGGCGGACCTGCTGGACGCCGATGTCCGGCATCCGCGGGCCGCCGAGGTGGTCGGCGGCGGCATGCTCTTCGCGCTGGGCGCGGGGCGGGGCTTCCTCGGGCACCGCGAGAGCGACGGCAGCCTGCACGTGTACGCCGCCGTCGAGGCGCCGGAGGACTGGCTCGACGGGATCGACTTCACCGACACGGAGACGGCGAAGGCGAGCGTGCTGAAGGAGTTCGACGGCTGGCACGAGAGCCTGCGGGCGCTGGTGGCGGAGGCGGACGGGGCGCTGGTGCCGCGGCGGATCCACGCCCTGCCGGCCGGCCACCGCTGGGACCGGACGCCGGGGGTCACCCTGCTCGGCGACGCCGCGCACCTGATGTCGCCGTTCGCCGGCGAGGGCGCCAACCTCGCGCTGCTCGACGGCGCGGAGCTGGGCCTGGCGCTGGCCGCGCGCCCCGGGGACACCGAGGCCGCGCTCGCCGCCTACGAGGAGCGGATGTTCCCGCGCGCCGAGGCGTCGGCGGCGGAGTCGGCGCGCGGCGGCGAGACGCTGTTCCGGGCCGACGCCCCGCACGGGCTGCTGGAGATGTTCGCCGGCCACGACGGCTGATCCGATCCCGGCCGGCAGGGCCACGGCCGGGTACGTCTCAGGCGGGCGGCTCCGTGCCCGTCACCCGGGCCACGAGATCGGTCCAGCCGGCCTCCAGCCGCTCCATCGGCATCCCGCACTGCCGGGTCAGATGGTGGATCTGGGCGGGGTCGAGGTACGCCAGCAGGGTCAGGCAGAGCAGATCGCAGTCGGCGCCCGGCACGAGTTGCCGCAGCAGCATCGTGACGTGCGTGCGCAGCGCCTGGACCGCGGGGTGGGAGAACCGGCGGTCCGGCTCCGGCTGGGCGGCGAGCTGGAGGTCGAGCTGCTCGGCCGAGCGGTACAGCACCGCCACGCCGAACGCCCGCAGCCGGTCGAGGGGCGGCGCGCCGGGGCCGAGCGGCGGGGGTCCGCAGAGGAAGTCGGCCTGCAGCCGCCTGCCCGAGTGGTCGAGCAGGGCCGTGAGCAGCCCCGTGCGGTCGCCGAAGCGGCGGAACACCGTGCCCTTGCCCACCTGCGCCGCCGCCGCCACGGCCTCCATGGTCACGCCCGCCACCCCGTGCTCGGCGATCAGCCGGGCGGCGGCCTCCAGCAGCCGGGCCCGGTTGCGGGCGGCGTCGGCGCGCAGGCAGGGCTCGCCGGGGCCGGACTCGACCTCCAGCAGTTGAGGCGTGTCGTAGGGCTCCTGGGGCTGCGGGAAGGGGGGCAGGGCGGCGGACATGAAGCAAGCGTAAAGCATCGGGAACAAAACTGGACCGCGGTCCGGTTAGCCTGGTAGAAAAGCTAAGCGGACCTCGGTCCGGATCTTACGGCGACGTTTCAGCCCCCCATTGGAGTACTCATGTCTGTTCGCATCCTCGCGCTCGTCGGCAGCCTTCGCGCCGGTTCGCACAACCGCCAGCTCGCCGAGGCGGCCGTCAAGCTCGCCCCCGAGGGCGCCGAGGTCGTGCTCTTCGAGGGCCTGGCCGACGTCCCCTTCTACAACGAGGACCTCGACGTGGCGGGCAGCGTGCCGGCGGCCGCCGCCGCTCTGCGTGAGGCGGCCGGCGGCGCCGACGCCTTCCTGCTCTTCTCCCCCGAGTACAACGGCACGATGCCGGCCGTCCTGAAGAACGCCATCGACTGGCTGTCCCGCCCGTACGGCGCCGGCGCCTTCGGCGGCAAGCCCGTCGCCGTGATCGGCACGGCGTTCGGCCAGTACGGCGGCGTGTGGGCGCAGGACGACACCCGCAAGGCCGTGGGCATCGCCGGCGGCAAGGTGATCGAGGACATCAAGCTGTCCATCCCCGGTTCCGTGACCCGCTTCGCCGAGACCCACCCGGTCGACGACGCCGAGGTGGCCGAGCAGCTCACCGAGGTCGTCGCCCGCCTGCACGGCAACGTGGGCGAGGTCGCGGCCGCCTGAGCCGCACGCACCCGCGAAGGGGCCGGAACCGCCGGGTTCCGGCCCCTTCGGCATGACCGGGAGGCCCGGGAGGGGGACCCGCCGTCCGGTGGACACCCAGGACTCGAAGCAGGCGTACGGGTCATACGTGTCGCAGGGGCGCGCAGCACGCGTCCCGCCGTGTCAGGTGAGGAGAAGTCATGCCCCCGGTCCAGTCCCCGTCCCCGCCGCCCCCGTTCGATCCGGAGCTCGCCGCCGTACTGGAGCCGGCCGGTGACGCGGTCCCGCCCGGCCTCACGCCGGACGAGATCCCGACCGCCAGGCGGGGCGCGAGCAAGGAGCTGGCCGAGCTGTTCGACGTCACGATGGACGGCGCCTTCGAGGTGGAGGAGCGCCCGGTGCCGGGTCCGGGCGGCGCGCCGGACGTCTCGCTCCTCATCTGCCGTCCCGCCACCGCCCCCGCCACTCCGCTGCCGGTGATCTACCACGTGCACGGCGGAGGCATGATCCTCGGCCACAACCGGGCCGGGGTGGAGGCCCCGCTGAGCTGGGCGCTCGAACTGGGCGCCGTCGTCGTCTCGGTCGAGTACCGCCTGGCGCCCGAGAACCCGCACCCGGCTCCGGTCGAGGACGTGTACGCGGGCCTGCTCTGGACGGCCGGGCACGCCAAGGAGATCGGCGGCGACCCGGACCGGATCGTGATCGCCGGGGCCAGCGCGGGCGGCGGCCTGACCGCCGCGCTCGCCCTGCTGCTGCGCGACCGCCAGGGCCCGCCGGTCATCGGCCAGCTCCTGATGTACCCGATGCTCGACGACCGCAACGACACCGTCTCGAGCCACCAGATGGCGGGCGTCGGCGTCTGGGACCGCACCGCCAACGACACCGCCTGGACGGCGCTGCTCGGCGAGCGCCGCGGTGGCCCCGATGTCTCTCCCTACGCCGCCCCCGCGCGCGCGGCCGACCTGTCCGGCCTGCCCCCGGCCTTCCTCGACGTCGGCTCCGCGGAGACCTTCCGCGACGAGGTGGTCGACTACGCCTCCCGCATCTGGGGCTGCGGCGGCGTGGCCGAACTCCACGTCTGGCCCGGCGGCTTCCACGGCTTCGACGGAGTCGCCCCACAGGCGGCCCTGTCCCGGGCGGCGCGGGCGGCCCGGCTGGTGTGGCTGCGCAGACTGCTGGCCGGATGAGGCCGCGCCCGCCGTGCGCGGGCGGGTCCCGCTCCGAACATGACCGGATGTCATCTGCGCGAAAGCTGTACGGCCGCCCGGGTGCTGAGGTTACCGTTCGGTAGACATCGTGTCCGGAGGCTCCCGGAGGTGCCCCGCAATGACGCCCGACCGTGCCGCAGGACTCGCGGAGTCCGCCCGCGCGCTGGCCGCCGGGGAGGTGACCTCGCGCGCGCTGGTGGAGCGGGCCCTGGCCCGGATCGAGGCCACCCGGCCGACCCTGAACGCCTTCCGGGTGGTGCGCGCCGAGGCCGCGCTCGCCGAGGCGGACGCCGCCGACCGGGAGCTGGCGGCCGGAGTGCGCCGCCCGCTGCTCGGGGTGCCGGTGGCGGTCAAGGACGACATGGACGTGGCGGGCGAGCCGACCGCCTTCGGCTGCCGGGGCGAGTTCCCGCCGGCCGCGGAGGACGGCGAGGCGGTCCGGCGGCTGCGGGCCGCCGGCGCGGTGATCGTCGGCAAGACCAACACCTGCGAGCTTGGGCAGTGGCCGTTCACCGAGGGGCCGGCGTTCGGCGAGACCCGCAACCCGTGGCACACCGGTCACACACCCGGCGGCTCGTCGGGCGGTTCGGCGGCGGCGGTGGCCGCCGGTCTGGTCCCCGCCGCGCTCGGCTCGGACGGCGCGGGCTCGGTGCGGATCCCGGCCTCCTGGACCCATCTCATCGGGATCAAGCCACAGCGCGGGCGCATCTCGACCTGGCCGCGCGGCGAGGCCTTCCACGGCATCACGGTGAACGGCACGCTGGCCCGCACCGTCGCCGACGCGGCCCTGCTGCTGGACGCGGCCGGCGGGAACCACGCCCGGGACCCGCACCGCCCGCCCAGGCTCACGGTGTCCGAGGCGGTCGGCCGCGACCCCGGCCGGCTGCGCATCGCCCTGTCGCTGAAGCCCCCGTTCACCGCCGTACCCGCCCGCCTGCGCCCCGAGGTCCGCGACCGCGTCCTCGGGCTCGCCGAGAGACTGGCCGCGCTGGGGCACACCGTGGAGGAGGCCGACCCGCCCTACGGGCAGATCGGGCTGACCTTCGTGCCGCGGGCCACCGCCGGTATCGCCGACTACGTCCGCGAGGCCCCCGACCTGGCGCTGCTCGATCCCCGCACCCGGGGCGCGGCCCGGCTGGGCCGCCTGCTCGGCGGCGCCCCGCTGCGGGCCGCCCGGCGCGCGGAGGCGGTCCTGCACCGGCGGATCGGCGCGTTCTTCGACTCGTACGACGTGCTGCTCACCCCGACCACCGCCGCTCCCCCGCCCGCGATCGGCGCCCTGTCCGGGCTCGGCGGGCTGGCCACGGACCGCGCCATGATCGCCGCCTGCCCGTACGCCTGGCCGTGGAACGTCCTCGGCTGGCCCGGGGTCAACGTGCCCGCCGGGTTCGTCGGTGACGGCCTGCCCGTGGGCGCCCAGCTGCTCGGGCCCGCGGCCAGTGAGCCGCTGCTGGTCTCCGTGGCCGCCCAGCTGGAGTCGGAGCTGCGCTGGCACGATTCGTGGCCGCCGGTGGCGGAGCCGGACGCCCGGGTGGCCTGACGGCTTCGTGCGCGTGCGCGGTTGGGGCGGACGGCCCCCAACCGCCAGGAGGCGAGGGCGTGTTCCGGCCGTACCCTGTGGCCATGGACGATGCGTCGATGGTCGGGCTCATGGGACGGGTGACGGGGACGATCGGGCCCGGCCTGGTCGGTGAGGTGATCGTCCGGGTGCGGGGCGGCGCGGAGCACTTCCTCGCGTACGCCGCCGACGGCACGGGCCGCCTGGAGCGGGGCACGGTCGTGATGGTGGTGGAGCACCTGCCGCCGAGGACGGTCTACGTCACCGCCGCGTACGACAGTTGAGCGCACAGCGCCCCAGGTGAGGGGCTTGTGCGTCAAGATTGCGACAAGGACGCGCCGAGGTCTTCTCGGCGCGTCGCGGCGGGCGCACACTCCCTTCGTTCGGTGCCGAAAGGGCACCATGCAAAGGGGGCGAATGCCGATGGTCGTCGGCGTCGTGGCGGGGGCGGTCGTCGTTGCCGTTCTCGTGCTGATCGGGTTGTTCAAGATGATGTGGCGGGTCGCCGAGCCCAACGAGGCGCTCATCATCTCCGGGTCCAAGCACCGCACCGAGGGGCTCGAGGAGGGCATGGGATTCCGCATCGTCACCGGGCGGGGCACGCTGGTGCTGCCGGGTGTGCAGGCGGTGCGCAAGCTCTCCCTGGATCTGAACGAGACCGAGCTGCAGGTGGACTGCGTGACCCACCAGGGCATCCCGCTGAAGGTGCGGGGCGTGGTCATCTTCAAGGTGGGCGACGACTTCGTGTCGATCGCGAACGCGGCCCGCCGGTTCCTGGACCAGCAGAGGCTGATGTCGGAGCGGGTGCACAACGTCTTCGCCGGCCATCTGCGGTCCATCGTGGGCGGGTTGACGGTCGAGGACATGATCCGCGACCGGGAGAAGCTGACCGGCCAGACCCGGGCGGCGTGCGGTACGGAGATGGAGAAGCTCGGCCTGATCGTCGACTCGCTGCAGATCCACGAGATCGAGGACCCGACCGGGTACATCCAGAACCTGGCCATGCCGCACGCGGCGGCCGTGCAGCGGGACGCGCGCATCGCGCAGGCCGAGGCCAACCGGCTGGCCACCGAGGCGGAGCAGCAGTCGTTCGCCCGGATGGCGGAGGCCACCCGGGACAGCGAGATCCTGCAGGCCGGCTACCAGGCCGAGCGGGACAAGGCGGGGGCGAAGGCCCAGCAGGCCGGACCGCTCGCCGCGGCCGCCGCCCGGCAGGAGGTCGTCGTCCAGGAGACCCGGGTCGCCGAGCTCGAGGCGCACCGGCGTGAGCAGCAGCTCCAGGCGGACGTCCGCAAGCCGGCCGACGCGCAGGCCTACGAGAAGCGGACGCTGGCCGAGGCCGAGCGCGACGCGCGGATCTCGGCGGCCCAGGCCAAGGCGAAGGAGACGGAACTCGCGGCGGCCGCCGAGGCCACCCGGGTCAAGGCGGCCGCGGGTGCCGAGGCCGAGGCCACCAAGACCCGGGGCGCGGCCTCGGCCTCGGCGACCCGGGCCACCGGTGAGGCGGAGGCGGCCGCCGCTCAGGCCAGGGGTCTCGCCGAGGCGGAGGCGACCAAGGCGAAGGGCCTCGCCGAGGCGGAGGCCATCAAGGCGCGGGCGGCCGCCCTGGCGGAGAACCAGGAGGCCGTCGTCGCTCAGCAACTCGCGGAGAACTGGCCGGAGATCGTCCAGGCGGGCGCGTCCGCGTTCGGCAATGTGGACAACATGGTGCTGCTCAACGGTGCCGACGGCATGGCCGAGTTGTTCGCGAAGGCGCTCACCATGGGCGGCACCGGCCTCGGCCTCGCCCGTCAGCTCCTGTCCTCGATGAACCACAACGGCTCCACCGAGCCGGGCACTTCGCCGTCGCTCAACGGGGCGGTGCCGCCCGCACCGCAGAAGGTGCCGGTGGAGCGGGAGGGTTAGCGGTCCGGCTCCAGCCGGTGGCGCGGCCGGGGTCCCTCACCAGGGGCCCCGGCCGCCACGTCGTCGGCCTCCGGCCCGCGGCGCCGCCCCCCTGCCGCCCCCGTCATCCCCTGAGCAGCGCGACGCCCAGGGCGAACAGGGTCACGACCTTCGCCAGTTCCAGCGCCACGTACCAGAGGTGGCCGCGGGAGCGGGGCAGGTCCTCGCCCGCGAGCACCCGGTCGGACCTGCGGTTGAGGCGCGGCCGTACGACGGCGAGCTGGGCCGCGAGCAGGACGGCGGCGGCCGCCGTCAGTCCCCGGGTACCGGCCGGGGCGCCGCCCATCGCGACGGCGGCGATCACCACGACGGCGAGGACGGTCTCGACGGCGTTCAGGGCCCGGAAGACGAGCCGGCCTATGCCCAGGCCGATGGGTATGGTCACGCCCGGTGCGCGGAACTTCAGCGGCGCCTCCAGGAAGGAGATCGCCGGCACCATTCCGCGCCAGACGAAGACCACCGCACTCACGGTGGCGGCCGACGGGGTGTTCATCGGGGGGTTGCCTCTTTCCGCTCCGCGGCGGCCGTCTCGCCCAGGTGGGCGAGGCAGGAGTCGGGTTCGGCGAACGGTTCCAGGCCGGTGGCGGTCAGCGGCGCGCCGAGCCCCGCCAACGCGCCCCGCATCAGGCCGAGATGGAGCGGGCACACCAAGCGGCCGTACTCCTCGGCGAGTTCCAGGAAGGGACAGTGCCGCAACCTGAGCCGGGCCGGCGACCCGTCCGGTCCAGGCGTTCCCTCCACGCTCGGGGCGAAGCCCAGGTCGTCCAGCAGGCCGACGAGCCGGGCCGCCGAGCGCCCGCCGGTCGGCTGCTCGAAGGGCGGCAGCGGGTCCACCAGGAACCGGCCCCAGGCGCGGCCGGTCTCCTCCGCCTCCGCGCGTGCCTCGGCGGGATCGGCGGACGCCCAGCGGCTGAGCAGCATCCGCGCCAGCAGCGGGTAGCCGCGCGCGCCGCCGCGGTCCATGCCGGGCCGCGCGCTGTAGGCGGCACGGGGCCGGCCGGGCCCGGAGGACGCCTCGGTGCGGCTCTCGACCAGCCCGTCGGCCACCAGCGCGTCCAAGTGGAGACGCACGGTGTTGGGGTGGACGCCCATCCGCTCGGCGACCGCCGCCACCCCGAGCGGCGCCGGGGCGGCCCGCAGCACGTCCAGCACCTCCCGGCGGCGCGGGCTCTGCCGTGCGGCCATGGCCTTCACCCGCTTCCACCTGCGTGTATTTTTCACAAGACCGATGTGGAGTAATTGTAGGATGGGTCGCGGAGAGCGATGGAGCGAGGGGTGCGCATGACGCCGACGCCCGAGGCCGGGACCGGCTGGGACGCGGGGCCGGACCCGCGCGTCCTGTGCGACGCCGGCGCCCTGGCCGCCGATCCGCCGGTTCCGTCGGGGGTGCTCTGGAAGCTGGCCGAGGGCGGACGCCAGCTCGACGCCAACGTCGTCCGGCTGGCCCCCGGCTCGCGCGTCGACACGCACACCGAGCCGAACCTGGACGTGCTGGTCCTGGTCGTCTCGGGGGACGGCGTGCTCGGCAAGGGCGCCCGGGACGAGGCCGAGCCGCTCACCGAGGGAGCCCTGCTGTGGCTGCCGCACGGCTCCACGCGCAGCATCACCGCCGGCGCCTCGGGCCTCGCCTACCTGACCGTGCACCGCCGCCGGCCCGGCATGCAGATCCAGTCGCGCGGCGGCGTACCCGTGTGACGGGCCGGAGGCGGCCTGTCATGCCCTCCGCCGCGGCCCGGGCGCGGAACAGGCCCGTCGCGCAACGCCGTTCGCCGCGGCCCGCCGTCCGCCCGGCGCGGCCCCCGCGCTCCCGACGTGCCCACGTCAGGCCCTAGGGTGCTCTTCCGTGAGCACGCCTACCGATGAGAACGTCCCGGGCCGCTTCGGCCCCCACGCCACCACCGAGGCCGACCCGCGCGGGGCCGGCCGGGTGCGTACCGAGTACTCCCCCGCCCACGACGGCGACCCCGACCCGGGCGAGATCGTGTGGACCTGGGTGCCGTTCGAGGAGAACGACGGCCGCGGCAAGGACCGGCCGGTGCTGGTGGTCGCCCGGGAGGCGGCGGGCACCTTCCTCGCCGTGCAGTTGTCCAGCAAGCGGCACGACGGCGACCGCGAGTGGGTGGCGATAGGCAGCGGCCCGTGGGACCGGTCGGGCCGCGACTCCTGGGTGGACGTGGACCGCGTGCTGAGGCTGCACGAGGACGGCATGCGCCGGGAGGCCTGCGCGCTGGACCGGATGCGCTTCAATCTCGTCCGGCAGCGGCTGCACGAGCGCTACGGCTGGACCTGACGGTTCCCGGCCGGCGGCCGGGGACCGTCAGGTCGCCGGCCGGTGACCGGACGCGCGCGGTCGGGGAACCGCCGCGCGAAGGCCTCCCGGACGCTCGTCCCCGGAGTGCGGTCCAGGACGCCGAACACCACGTGCTCGAACCTGCCGGCGAACCGTCCACCGGGTCCGAGCAGCGCCCCGAAGGCCTCGGCGACCTGCGCCGGGTCGTTCTGGAACACGCCGCAGCCCCAGGCGCCGAGCACCAGCCGCCGGTAGCCCTCGGCGGCCGCGGTCTCCAGGACCCGCTCGGCCCGCCGGGCCAGGGCGGCCGGCAGTTCACCGGCCCGCTCGGGTGCCGTACGCCGTACGACACCCGCGTTCGGAGCCGCCGCCGTGAGGAACCCCGCGAGGTACGGCCGGTCGAGAGTCGCGCCCCGGTCGTCGCGGAACACCGGCACGGCCGGGGAGTGAATCACCCGATCGGTGTAGAACGGGTCACGGTGTGCGCGGTGGTGGTCGTAGAAGGCGCGGGCTCGCAGCAGACAGGTGTACAGCGCCGAGGCACGGCACAGCGCCTCCTCCTGGGCCTGGGCGCCGTTCAGGTAGCCGCCGCCCGGATTGCGGGCCGAGGCGAAGTTCAGGACGGCGACCGGCGCGCCGGAGAGCCGGCGGGCGGCCTCGATGCTGCTCTCGCCCGTGACCTCGAGGACGGGCTCCACGTCCGGGACGTCGGGCACCGGAACCGGCTCGGGTCCGTACAGCCGGGTGCCCGCCCGGGCGGCCTCGACGGCGGCGGCCAGCGGCACCTCCCGGCCGCCGGGCGCGCGGTACCACCCCGCCGCGACGATCCGTTCGGTCTCCGCGGCCACACCGCGCAGGCGCGCGCTCACGGCGCCACCCCCGTGGGCGCCGCGACCGCGGCCCGCGCGGTCTCCCCCGTCGTGCTCACGCACGCATCCTGGGTGATGCTGGGATGCGGTGCAACGGAGTTTCCCGGGCCGCGAACGGCCGGGGGACCCGGAAGGAAACGGAGGTTACCGATCCGGAACGTCCCGATGGGCACCCTTGTGCGAATCGGCTCGAGGGTCTTGGGTGGACGGGTGCCTGTCCGGGCCCAGTGTGGGCCGGACCGGTGGCATGGTGGAATCTCAGGAGGATCCCTACATGTCCGACTCCAAGAGCGATCGCGGTGACTGTACGGAGCACCGCGACGCCGTCACCGAAGCCGAGGTGGAAGCCCTGGTCAGGGGCATCTGCTTCAAGACAGGACCGCCCCGTACCCTCGGGGTCGAAGTGGAATGGCTCGTCCACGAGCTGCACCGGCCGCAGCTCCCCGTCACACCCGAACGACTCGAAGCGGCCTACGCCACCCTGCGGACCGTGCCGCTGCGCTCGCCCCTCACCATCGAGCCCGGCGGCCAGCTGGAGTTGAGTTCGCCGCCCGCCGCCTCCCTGATGGAGTGCGTCGACACCGTCTCCGCCGACCTGGGGACCGTGCGCGCCGTCCTCGCGAAGGACGGACTCGGACTCCTGGGCGTCGGCCACGACCCCTGGCGCGCACCCCGGCGGTTCCTGCGCGAGCCCCGCTACGACGCCATGGAGGCCTGGCTCGACCGCACCGGCCCGGCGGGCCGGCACATGATGTGTGCCTCGGCCTCAGTCCAGGTGTGCGTGGACGCCGGGTACGAGGATCCGGGCGTCATGGGTCTCGAACAGCGCTGGTGGCTGGCCCACCAGCTCGGCGCGGTCCTGGTGGCCGCGTTCGCCAACTCCCCCCTGGTCGGCCGACGGCCCACCGGCTGGCGGTCCACCCGGCAGCTGCACTGGGCGGAGATCGGCGCGGGCCGTGCGGGCGCACCGCCGCCCGACGGGGAACCGAGGGACGCCTGGGCCCGGCACGTGCTGGACGCCCCGGTGATGTGCGTCCGCCGCGACAGCGGCCCCTGGCACGTACCCGAGGGCCTCACCTTCCGCGAGTGGACCCGCTCACGGAACCCCCGGCCGCCCACCCGGGCGGATCTCGACTACCACCTGACCACCCTGTTCCCGCCGGTACGGCCGCGCGGCCACCTGGAACTGCGCATGATCGACGCGCAGCCGGGTGACGACGGCTGGATCGTGCCGCTCGCGGTGACCGCGGCGCTGTTCGACGACCCGGAGGCCGCCGAGGCCGCGCACCAGGCCGTCAAGCCGCTGGCCGAGCGGGCCGTGAACCTGCCCGCCCCGCACAATCCGCTGTGGATCGACGCGGCGCGGCACGGGCTCACCGATCCCGAGCTGCGGGAGGCCGCCGTCGCCTGCTTCTCGGCGGCGCTCCTGGCCCTGCCCCGGCTCGGCGCCGCGCCCGCGGTCGTCGACGCCGTCGCCGCGTACCTGGACCGCCATGTCGCGCGGGGCCGCTGCCCGGCCGACGACCTGCTGGACAGTCTGCGCGGCACCGACCGCCGCGCGGCCCACGGGAGGAAGGACATCCGCACATGACCGCCCCCGAGACCGGGACGACGGCCACCGAGGCGGACACCGAGGCGCTGCGCGAGCGCGCGGTCGCCTCGCTGACCGCCGCCCGCGCCCGCACCGAGCTGCTGACGAACTGCGTCGAGGACCCCGACCTCACCACCCAGCACTCCCCGCTGATGTCGCCACTGGTGTGGGACCTCGCCCACATCGGCAACCAGGAAGAGCTGTGGCTGCTGCGGGCGGTGGGCGGCCGGGAGGCGCTGCGGCCCGAGATCGACGGGCTGTACGACGCCTTCGAGCACTCACGCGCCGAACGCCCCTCGCTGCCTCTGCTGCCGCCCGCCGAGGCCCGCGGCTACGCGTCCGACGTGCGCGGCCGCGCCCTCGACCTGCTGGAGGCCGCGGACTTCCACGGCAGCCGGCTGACCGAGGCCGGCTTCGCCTTCGGCATGATCGCGCAGCACGAACAGCAGCACGACGAGACCATGCTGATCACTCATCAGCTCCGCTCGGGCCCGCGGGTCCTGACCGCCCCCGATCCCGGACCGGCCCCGCTGTTCACCGGCCCGGCGGAAGTCCTGGTGCCCGGTGGCCCGTTCACCATGGGCACCTCAGCCGAACCCTGGGCACTGGACAACGAGCGCCCGGCGCACCCGGTGGACGTGGCGCCCTTCTGGATCGACACGACCCCGGTGACGAACGCGGCGTACCAGGCGTTCATCGAGGACGGCGGCTACCGCACCGAGCGCTGGTGGACCCCGGAGGGCTGGACGCACGTCCGCCAGCACGGCCTCAGCGCCCCGCTCTTCTGGCGGCGGGACGGCGGCCAGTGGCTGCGGCGGCGCTTCGGCGCCACCGAGGCGGTGCCCGCGGACGAACCGGTGCTGCACGTGTGCTGGTACGAGGCGGACGCCTACGCCCGCTGGGCCGGGCGCCGGCTGCCGACCGAGGCGGAGTGGGAGAAGGCCGCCCGCTTCGACCCGGCCACCGGCCGCTCCCGGCGCTACCCGTGGGGCGACGCCGACCCGGCCCCGGAGCACGCGAACCTCGGCCAGCGCCACCTCGCGCCCGCCCCCGCCGGCAGCTACCCGGACGGTGAGTCCCCGCTCGGCGTAAGGCAGTTGATCGGTGACGTGTGGGAGTGGACGTCGAGCGACTTCCTGCCGTACCCGGGCTTCACTGCGTTCCCGTACAAGGAGTACTCGGAGGTGTTCTTCGGCGCCGAGTACAAGGTGCTGCGCGGCGGCTCGTTCGCCGTGGACCAGGTGGCCTGCCGGGGCACGTTCCGCAACTGGGACTACCCGATCCGGCGGCAGATCTTCTCCGGGTTCCGCACCGCCCGTTCGGAGGCCGTCTGATGTGCCGCCACCTGGCCTACCTGGGGCCGGAGCAGCCGCTCGGACGCCTCCTGGTGGAGCCTCCGCACAGCCTGTACCGGCAGTCGTGGGAGCCCCGCCGGCAGCGGTACGGCACGGTCAACGCCGACGGTTTCGGGGTGGGCTGGTACGCCCCGGACGATCCCGCCCCGGCCCGCTACCGGCGGGCCGGGCCGATCTGGGCGGACCAGTCCTTCGCCGACCTGGCCCGGGTGGTGCGCGCCGGCGCGGTGCTCGCCGCCGTGCGCGACGCCACCCTCGCGGGCGCGGACGCCGAGGCGGCGGCCGCGCCCTTCGCCGCCGGACGCTGGCTGTTCAGCCACAACGGGGCGATCGCCGGCTGGCCGGACTCGGCGGCGCACCTGGTGCCCGGACTGCCTCCGGTCGAGCTGCTGTCACTGCAGGCGCGCACCGACTCGGCGTTCGTCTGGGCGCTGGTCCTGCACCGGCTGCGCTCCGGCGACGACCTCGCGGAGGCCCTCGGTGACACCGTCGGCCGGTTCGCCGCGGCGGCCCCCGCGTCCCGTCTCAACCTGCTGCTCACCGACGGCGAGACCATCGCCGCCACCGCCTGGGGCGACAGCCTCTGGTACCGCACGGAGCCCGGCCCGGGCACGGTCGTCGCGTCGGAGCCGTACGACGACGACCCGCTCTGGCAGGAGGTCCCCGACCGCACCGTGCTCACCGCGAGCCGCGCCGGCGTACTCCTCGCCCCACTCGAGGATCCGGCGTCATCCCCGAAGGAGCCCTGCCGTTGAGTCCCCTGCACGTCACCCGCACACTCCCCGAGGACGCGACCGGCGCCGCGCTGCGCGCCGACGTCCGGCACGGCCTCACCGCCACCCCCAAGTCGCTGCCGCCGAAGTGGTTCTACGACGCCCTGGGCAGCGAGCTGTTCGAGCGGATCACCGGTCTGCCCGAGTACTACCCCACGCGTGCCGAGCGCGAGATCCTCGTGGCCCGCAGCGGTGAGATCGCCGCCGCCAGCGGCGCCCGCACCCTGGTCGAACTGGGGTCCGGATCCTCCGAGAAGACCCGCCACCTCATCGACGCCCTCACGTCGCTGGAGGCGTACGTACCGGTCGACGTCAGCGAGAGCGCCCTCACCCAGGCCGGGCAGGCGCTCATCGCGGAGCGGCCGGGACTCGATGTGCACGCGCTGATCGCCGACTTCACCGCCCCGCTGGAACTGCCCGCGACACCCGGCCCCCGGCTCGTGGCCTTCCTCGGGGGCACCATCGGCAACCTGCTGCCCGCCGAGAGGGCGAAGTTCCTCGCCCTCGTCCGCTCCATGCTCGCCCCGGGCGACGGCCTGCTGCTCGGCACGGACCTGGTCAAGGACGAAGGGGTGCTGGTCCGGGCGTACGACGACGCGGCCGGGGTGACGGCGGCGTTCAACAAGAACGTCCTGGCGGTCGTCAACCGTGAACTGGGCGCCGACTTCGAGGCGGACGCCTTCGAGCACGTGGCCGTCTGGGACCCGGAACAGGAGTGGATCGAGATGCGGCTGCGCTCGCGCGCCGCGCAGACCGTCAAGGTGCCCGCGCTGGACCTGGCCGTGGACTTCGCGGCGGGCGAGGAGATGCGCACCGAGATCTCGGCGAAGTTCCGCCGGGACGGCGTCGCCGCCGAGCTGGCGGCCACCGGCCTCGAGCTGACCCACTGGTGGACGGATGCCGAGGACCGGTTCGCGCTGTCGCTGAGCGTGGTGCCGTAGGTCAGCCCAGGTTGGTGGCCAGGGCCTCGGTGATCCTGCGGTCGGCCCGGCGGGCCTCGCCCACCGGGTCGGCCCCGCCGAGCACCCGGGTCATGTACCCCTTGATCGGGTTGTCGGCCTCGACCGCGGCCCACTGGGGTGTGTTGGGGGTCGCCCGGCCGTGCGCGGCGCCCGCCGCCATGGCGGCGACCCCCTCCTCACCGGCCACCGCGTCCGCCAGGGTGGTCTTGTTGGGCACGTAGTTCATGGTGCGGGCGAGTTCGGTGTCCCACTTGGCGCCGGTGAGCGCGCCGACGACGGCGGTGGCGGCGAACTGGTCCCCGGTGTTGCGCGGTACGACGAGGTCGGAGCCGCCGGTGAAGACGACACCGGGCCGGTCGGCGGTCCTGCCGGGCACCGGGAAGAAGCCGAGCTTGCCCTTCAGGCCGGGGTTCTCCCGCACGATCGACTGCGCGAGTCCCGGCACCCCGATGATCTGGGCGACCTTGCCGCCCGCGAACACACCGGCCTGGGGCGGGTGTTCCTCGTCGGAGTCCACGGGCCCCTCGCCCAGCGCCTGGAGCCGGCGGTAGAAGTCCATGCCGCGCAGCGCCGCGGGCGTGTCCAGGGTGCCCCGCCAGTCGTAGTCCTTCTTCTCGGCCAGTTCGCCGCCCTCGTCCCAGATGAAGCCGGAGAGGGTGTACCAGTCCTGTCCGGCCAGGTAGATGCCCTGGTTCCCGGCCGAGTCGAGCCTGCGGGTGTCGGCGAGCCACTGGTCGCGGGTCTTCGGCGGGGCGGTGACGCCCGCCCGGTCGAAGAGGTCCTTGCGGTAGATGACCACCCGGTTGGCCGCGTACCAGGGCACGCCGTACTGGTTGGTGCCGTCCTTGCCGGGTTCGGCGAGGCCGGGCAGCCAGTGCTCCTTGCCCCAGTCGCGCATCGACTCCAGGGTCAGGTCGGTCAGCCGGCCGTCCTCGACGTAGAGCGGGACCTGGGTGTTGCCCACCTCGATGACGTCGGGGCCGTCCTCCGCGTCGTCCTTGAGCGCCTTGCGGACCTTCTCCACGATGCCGGTCCACTCCTGGATGCGGATGTCCAGCCGCAGGTCGTCGTGGGTGCGTTCGAAGTCCTCGGTGAAGCGCCGCAGGAAGTCCTCGGAGGCGCTGTCCTTCATCAGCCAGACGGTGACGGTCTGCCGGTCGTGCCCGGGCAGGACGCCGCAGGCGCTGACGAGGGAGCCGGTGACGCAGAGGAGGGCGAGCAGACGACGTCTCACGAGGGGTCCTGTTCTGTCTGGCCCGCGCGGTCGCGGACAGGGAAAGGGGCCCGACATGGGGGGACGAACGTACGCGTTCGCACGGGTGTGCTGGATTTTGGTATGGACCAATGCGTAGGTCAAGCGCTGCCGGGCGTGCGGAGGCGACGCCTCGCGCGCCGGGCGGGGATACGGCACGGTGGATTACGGCGTGACACACCGGTCGCGCCGGACGTGAGGCACGCCGCCGCGCGGCTCCTCACGGCGGAGAGGAGCCCCCCGTATGTCGAACCACACCTACCGGGTCACCGAGATCGTCGGGACCTCGCACGAGGGCCTCGACCAGGCCATCCGCAACGCCATCGCGCGCGCCGACCAGACCCTGCGCAACCTCGACTGGTTCGAGGTGACCCAGGTCCGCGGCCAGATCGAGAACGGGCGGGTCGAGCACTACCAGGTGGGCCTGAAGGTGGGCTTCCGCATCGAGGACGGCGCCGAATAGCCGCCCGGGACCCCGAACGGCCCCAGCGGCCCCTCAGGTACGCCCCTCGCGCTCCTGGGCGTCCTCCAGCGCCGCGGACCGGTCGGCCCAGCGGGCGCGTACGACGGTGAAGCCGGCGCGCTCCGCGTCGGCGCACACCAGCTCGTCGTCGTCGACGAGGACTTGGACCCGCCGGTCCCGGGCGAGCCGGCGCAGGGTCTCCAGCTTGGTGAACCGGGCGGGCCTGCGGTCGGCGTCGCCCCGCATGTGCACGCGGCCCTCGGGCAGACCGTGGGCCGCGAGCCAGTCCAGGGTGTCGCGCCGGCACCGCTCGGGCCGCCCGGTGAGATAGACGATCTCGCAGTCGCGGGCCGTCTCCAGCGCGAGCGTCACCCCCTCGGCGAGCGGCGGGTCCGCGGGCGCCGCGGCGAAGAAGGCGTTCCAGTCGCGCGGACGGCTCTCCAGGAAGTGCTGGCGGTGGGCGGTGTCGGCCAGGGTGTTGTCGAGGTCGAACACGGCGACCGGGCGCGCGCTGCTGTCTGTCACCGGGTCACCTTAGCCACCCCCGGCGTCAACTGCCGTGGACCCGGGGCCGCATGCTTCCTCCATGCCTTCCGTGCCCCGCTTCCTCGCCCGTCCCTGCACCGTCGTCGTCTGCCGGGGCTGCTGCTGCGGCGATCCGGCCAAGCAGCCGGGCACCGATCCGGCCGGTCAGCTCGACCGGTTGCGGGCGGCCGCCGCCGAGGGCGGCTTCGAGGTGCGCACGAGCGACTGCCTCGGGCCGTGCGACCAGGCGAACGTCCTGGTCGTGCGGCCGTCGGCGGAGGGCCGGCGGGCCGGTGGCGCACCGGTGTGGATCGGCTTCGCCCTGGACGACGACTGCACGGCCGAGGTCGCCGAGTGGGCCCGGGCGGGCGGCCCCGGCGCCGCCGAACCGCCGCTCACCCTGGAGTTGCAGATGATCCGCGCCCCACGCGGCGCGCGGCGCCGGTCGGGGCGGTGAGCGCCGGACCGGGAATCCTGGCGCCCAGCCGGTGTTGAACCCCTCGTGAGTGCAGTGATCGCCCGGACCGGGTTCTCCGTCCTCGACCGCTCCCGTACCCGCGCGGGGCGTCCGCCCGCAGAGGCGCTGCGGGACACCGTCGCGCTGGCGCGGGAGGCGGAGGCGCTCGGCTACCACCGCTTCTGGGTGTCGGAGCACCATGGCGTGCCCGGGGTCGCGGGCTCCGCGCCGACCGTGCTCGCCGCCGCGGTGGCCGCCGCGACGCGTACCGTCCGGGTCGGCACCGGCGGGGTGATGCTGCCCAATCACCGGCCCCTCGTCGTGGCCGAGCAGTTCGGCGTGCTGGAGGCGCTGTTCCCGGGCCGGATCGACATGGGGCTCGGCCGTTCCGTCGGCTTCACGGACGGGGTCCGCCGGGCACTCGGCCGGGACAAGGAGGCCGCCGGGGACTTCGCGGCCCAGCTCGGCGAACTGCTCGGCTGGTTCGCCGGGACCTCCCCCACGGGGGTGCACGCCCGCCCGGCCGAGGGCCTGAGGGTCCCGCCGTTCGTGCTGGCCATGGGCGAGGGCGCCCGGATCGCGGCCCGCGCCGGGCTGCCCATGGTCATCGGGGACCTGCGGCACCGCGAGCGGATGATGCGCGGCATCGACGAGTACCGCTCGCTGTTCCGCCCCTCGCCCTGGGCGGCCGAGCCCCATGTCGTGATCTCCGGGACGGTGGCGGTCGCTGGGACCGCCGAGGAGGCGCGGCGGCTGCTGGTGCCGGAGGCCTGGGCCGCGGCGTACTCCCGGACCCACGGCACCTTCCCGCCGCTGGCCCCGGCCGAGGAGACAGAGGCGCGCGTGATGACCGCGAAGGAGCGGGACCTCTACGAGTCCGCGCTCGCCGGCCACCTGGCCGGCACCGCCGACCAGGTCTCCGACGGGCTGGAGACGGTCCTGAAGGAGACGGGCGCCGCCGAGGTCCTCGTCACCACGAGCACGTACGACCGTGCCGCGCTGCTGGACTCCTACCGGCGGCTCGCCGCCCTGTTCGCACCGGGCCGCTGAGGGCTCACTCCCCCACTTGCGCCGCCCGCTGCGGGCGGATCACCACCTCGCCGTCGGCCGCGTCCACCACCGCCCGGTCGCCCTCGGTCAGCCCGCCGGAGAGCAGCAGGTCGGCGAGCCGGTCGTCCACCTGGCGCTGGATGGTGCGGCGCAGCGGGCGGGCGCCGAAGTCCGGCTGGTACCCGAGGTTCGCCAGCAGCTCCGCGGCCGCGTCGGTGACCTCCATGGTGACGTCCTGGGCGCGCAGCCGGCGCCGGGTGTGCTCCAGCATCAGGTCCACGACCTGGCGCAGCTCGGTGCGCTCCAGGCCGCGGAAGACGATGATCTCGTCGATGCGGTTGAGGAACTCGGGCCGGAAGTGCTGCTGGAGCACCGGCATGACCGCCTCGCGCACCTTGGTGTAGTCCTCGGTGCCTGCGGCCAGGATGCGGTCGGCGCCGATGTTCGACGTCATGATGACCACGGTGTTCTTGAAGTCGACGGTGCGGCCCTGGGAGTCGGTGAGCCGGCCGTCGTCCAGGAGCTGAAGCAGGGTGTTGAAGACGTCGGGGTGCGCCTTCTCCACCTCGTCCAGCAGCAGCACGGCGTACGGCTGCCTGCGCACGGCCTCGGTGAGCTGGCCGGCCTCCTCGTGGCCGACGTATCCGGGAGGGGCGCCGACCAGCCGGGAGACGGTGTGCCGCTCCTGGAACTCGCTCATGTCGAGGCGGATCATGCGGCCCTCGTCGCCGAACAGGGCGGCGGCGAGGGCGCGGGCCAGCTCCGTCTTGCCGACGCCGGTCGGGCCGAGGAAGAGGAAGCTGCCGACGGGGCGGTTCGGGTCGCTCATGCCGGCCCGGGCCCGCCGGACGGCGCGGGCGACGGCGGTTATCGCCTCGTCCTGGCCGACGACCCGCTCGTGCAGGTGCTCCTCCAGCTTCATCAGCCGCTCCCGCTCCTCCTCGGTGAGCTGGGCGACCGGGATGCCGGTGGAGCGCGAGACGACCTGGGCGATGTCCTCCGCGGTGACCTTCGGGGCCTGCTCCTGCGCCTTGTTCGCCTCGGCCAGCTCGGCCTCGGTCTCCTTGATCCGGTCGCGCAGGTCCTTGGCCCGCTCGTACTCCTCGTCCGCGACCGCCTGGTCCTTCTCCCGGTTCAGGGCCGCGAGCCTGTCCTCGGCCTCCCGGGTGTCCGCGAGCGGGGTTCTGGCGCGCAGCCGGACCCGCGCGGCCGCCTGGTCCATCAGGTCGATGGCCTTGTCGGGCAGGAAGCGGGAGGTGATGTAGCGGTCGGACAGCTCGGCCGCCGCGACGACCGCCTCGTCGGTGATGCGCACCTGGTGGTGGGCCTCGTAGCGGTCGCGCAGTCCGCGCAGGATCTCGATGGTGTCGTCGACGCTGGGCTCACCGACCAGGATGGGGGCGAAGCGGCGCTCCAGCGCGGCGTCCTTCTCGATGTGCCTGCGGTACTCGTCCACGGTGGTCGCGCCGATCAGGTGCAACTCCCCGCGTGCCAGCGCCGGTTTCAGCATGTTCCCGGCGTCCATGGCACCCTCGCCCCCGCCGCCCGCCCCGACGACGGTGTGCAACTCGTCCAGGAACAGCACCAGTTCGTCGCTGTGCCGGCTGACCTCCTCCAGGAGCTTCTTCAGCCGTTCCTCGAACTCGCCCCGGTACTTGGTGCCGGCCACCATGCCGGCCAGGTCCAGCGAGACCAGCCGCTTGCCCGCGAGGGTCTTCGGCACGTCACCGGCGACGATGCGCTGCGCGATGCCCTCGACCACCGCGGTCTTGCCGACGCCGGGGTCACCGATCAGGACCGGGTTGTTCTTGCTGCGGCGGGAGAGCACCTCGATCGTCTGCTCGACCTCCTCGTCCCGTCCGATGACCGGGTCGAGGCGGCCGTCGCGGGCGTCCTCGGTGAGGTCCCGGCCGTACTCGTCGACGGTGGGCGTACTGCTCGGCTCCTTGCGCTCGGCCACGTTCTCGGCGGGCACCCGGGCCGGCTCCCAGCCGCCCTCGCCGAGGGCCTGTCCGGCCGCCGACTCCGGGTTGGCGGCGAGGGCGCGCAGCAGGTGCTCGGGGCCGATGTAGGAGGCGCCCTCGGCCCGCGAGACACGGTAGGCGTCGAGCAGGGCGCGTTTGGCGGCCGGGGTGAGTGCGGTGGGCTCGCTCTTCGCGCCCGCGGCGGGGGCGGTGAGCCGTTCACGGATGCGGTCGGGGTCGGCGCCGGCGGCGGTCAGCAGCCGGCGGGTGGAGTCGTTCTCGGTGGCCGCGGCCAGCAGATGGCGGGCGTCGAGTTCCTCGGCGCCCTCGGCGGCGGCGATGTCCCGGGCCGCCGCCACCAGCTCCCGCGCCCGCTCGGACAGCAGACTGCCGATGTCGACCCGCTGGGGCCGGCGGGCGGACGCGGCCGGCCCGCCGGCCCCGCCGAAGAAGCGGGACATCAGCTCGTCGAACTCCTCGAACGGACTGCGTCCGAAACCGAAACCGGGGGTGCTCATGGGCGGCCCTTTCCACGACGGGCAGACATATGCCCCCAAGCTCGCACATACCCTCAAAGCGTGCACGGCACGAAGACGCCCCGAGATGCGTTACCGGGCCGGTCCGGTAAGGCTTGGGGAGGAAGCCTCGACGACAAGGAGCGCTGACATGTCCTTCATGGACAAGATCAAGGGGATGCTCAAGGGCCACGAGGACATGGCCGACAAGGGCATCGACAAGGGCGGCGACCACATCGACCAGCGGACCGGGAACAAGTACCAGTCGCAGGTCGACACGGGCCAGGACAAGTTGCGCGACGAGTTCGGCAAGCCGCAGGACCGGCCGCCGCAGACCTGACGACCGGGGCGGACTACCATCGCCCCGATGCACAGCCCTCATGATCCCCACGTCCGCGTCCGCGGTGCCCGCGAGCACAACCTCAAGGGTGTCGACGTGGACATCCCGCGGGACGTGCTGGCGGTGTTCACCGGCGTGTCCGGCTCGGGCAAGTCGTCCCTGGCGTTCGGCACCGTCTATGCCGAGGCGCAGCGGCGCTACTTCGAGTCGGTCGCGCCCTACGCACGGCGACTGATCCACCAGGTCGGGGCGCCCCGGGTCGCCGAGATCACGGGGCTGCCGCCGGCGGTCTCGCTCCAGCAGCGCCGCTCGGCCCCGTCCTCGCGCTCCTCCGTGGGCACCGTGACCAACCTGTCCAACTCCCTGCGCATGCTGTTCTCGCGCGCCGGGGAGTACCCGCCCGGCGCCGAGCGGCTCGACTCCGACGCCTTCTCGCCCAACACGGCGGCGGGCGCCTGCCCGGAGTGCCACGGCCTCGGCCGGGTGCACCGCACCACCGAGGAGCTGCTGGTCCCCGATCCCTCGCTGTCCATCCGCGAGGGCGCGATCGCCGCCTGGCCGGGCGCCTGGCAGGGCAAGAACCTGCGCGACATCCTCGACGCCCTCGGGTACGACGTCGGCCGGCCCTGGCGCGAGCTGCCCGCCGGGGAACGCGAGTGGATCCTGTTCACCGACGAGCAGCCGGTCGTCACCGTCCACCCGGTGCGGGACGCCGACCGGATCCAGCGGCCGTACCAGGGCACGTACACCAGCGCGCGGCGGTACGTCATGAAGACGTTCGCCGACACCAGGTCCGCGACCCTGCGGGCCAAGGCGGAGCGGTTCCTGACCAGCGCCCCCTGCCCGGCGTGCGGAGGCAGCAGGCTGCGGCCCGAGGCGCTGGCGGTGACCTTCGCCGGCCGGACCATCGCGGAGCTGGCGGCGCTGCCGCTGACCGACCTGGCCGGGCTGCCGCACGACGGCACCGAGACCGCCCGCGTGCTCACCGAGGACCTGGACGCGCGGATCGCGCCGGTCGTCGAGCTGGGCCTCGGCTACCTCAGTCTGGACCGGGCCACACCCACCCTCTCCGCGGGCGAGCTGCAGCGGCTCCGGCTGGCCACCCAGCTCCGGTCCGGGCTGTTCGGCGTGGTGTACGTACTGGACGAGCCCTCGGCCGGGCTGCACCCGGCGGACACCGAGGCGCTGATCACGGTGCTGGAGCGGCTCAAGGCGGCCGGGAACTCGGTGTTCGTGGTGGAGCATCACCTGGAGGTGGTGCGGGGCGCCGACTGGCTGGTGGACGTGGGCCCCGGCGCGGGCGAGCACGGCGGGCGGGTGCTGTACAGCGGGCCGGTGGCGGGCCTCGCCCCGGTGGCCGACTCGGCGACGGCCCGCTACCTGTTCGCCGGGCCGCCCGGTCCGGCGCGCGCGGTCCGCGAGCCGCGCGGCTGGCTGACCCTCGGCCCCGTGACCCGGCACAACCTGCGCGGCGTGACGGCCGACTTCCCGCTCGGCGCGTTCACCGCCGTCACCGGGGTCTCGGGTTCCGGGAAGTCGACGCTCGTCGGCGAGTTCACGGAGGAACCGGAGGCGGTCGGCAGGCTCGTCCGGGTCGACCAGAAGCCGATCGGGCGCACTCCGCGTTCCAACCTGGCCACGTACACGGGCCTGTTCGACGTCGTGCGCAAGGTGTTCGCCGCCACGGACGAGGCGCGGGCCCGCGGGTACGGGGTGGGCCGGTTCTCGTTCAACGTGGCCGGGGGACGCTGCGAGACCTGCCAGGGCGAGGGCTTCGTCAGTGTCGAGCTGCTGTTCCTGCCGAGCACGTACGCGCCCTGCCCGGACTGCGGGGGCGCCCGCTACGACCCGGAGACACTGCAAGTCGCCTACCGGGGGCGGAACATCGCCGAGGTGCTGGACCTGACGGTGGAGGGCGCGGCGGAGTTCTTCGCGGACGTCCCGGCGGCCGCCCGCAGTCTCGGGACGCTGCTCGACGTGGGCCTCGGCTATGTGCGACTGGGGCAGCCGGCCACGGAGCTGTCCGGCGGGGAGGCCCAGCGGATCAAGCTGGCGAGCGAGCTGCAGCGCGGCCGCCGCGCCCACACCCTGTACCTCCTGGACGAGCCGACGACCGGGCTGCACCCGGCCGACGTCGAGGTGCTGATGAACCGGCTGCAGGGGCTCGTCGACGCGGGTCACACGGTGGTCGTGGTGGAGCACGACATGACGGTCGTCGCGGCCGCCGACTGGGTGGTCGACCTCGGACCGGGCGGCGGCGACCGGGGCGGGCGCGTCGTGGCGGCCGGGACGCCGGCCGAGGTGGCGCGGACCGAGGGCAGCGCGACGGCCGCCCATCTGGCCCGGGCGCTGAGCGGGGCCGCCGGGCCCTGAGCGGCCGGTCGCCGGACGTCGGGGCCGGGCGGCCGAGGGCGGGACGTCAGGTGCTGAGCAGCCGGTTGAAGAAGGAGCGGTAGCGGCGCAGCGCTCCGCGCAGTTCCTCGGTGTCCACCCGTTCACCCTGGCCCCACTGGCCTTCCAGGTCCTTCTTGTGCTGGTCGAAGGTGGTGGCCAGGGTCCGCATGACGTCCGCCACCAGGGCGTCGGCGTCGTGCACGGCCTCCCTGGGGTCGTCCACGAACCTGCCCTGGATCTGCTGCCAGCGGTCGCGGAAGCCCTGTTCCTCCCCGTCGGTCAGCAGTTGAGGCGTCTCGTCTTCGGACGTACCGGGACCGCGGTCGGACCGGTCCGGAGCCGGGGCGCCGGCCTCGGGGCCCTGGGCTTCGGACTCGCCGCCCGGCGCTTCGCTCTCGCCGCCCGGTGGCCGGTTCCCGGTCTGCCCGGTGCTCTCGCCGGGGTAGACGGGAGCACGCGTCGCGGTCGCATCCGCCTCGTCCCCGGGGCCGGGTCCGGTGGGCCGGGCAAGGTCACTGGTGGACAAGCCGCCCGTGGTGCGGCGTGTTTCCTCGTTGCTGTGCACGGTGTTCCTCCATGCGGGTCGTGCGGGGCGTCAGGTCCGGGCGTGGGCCCGGCCGCCGCCGTCGGAGAGCAGCTCGTCGAACAGGGCGCGGTAGTGCACCATGGCACCCCGCAGCTGCTCGGTCGTCGCCTGGCGTTGTGTGCTGAGGGACTCCACCTCGTGCGCGGCGCGGTAGTGCTCCAGCGTGCGGCCGTGCTCCACCGAGAGGTCCCTGGTCTGCTGCTCGAAGTCCTCGGTCGGATAGCCCCGCTCACGCATCAGCGAGGTCACCAGGCGGTCGGCGTCGTGCACCGCGTCCTGCGGCCGGTCCACGAACTCCTGCTGGACGTCGTTCCACTCGCGTGAGTAGCGCTCGCGGGAGACGGGGGGCAGCGGCCTGATCTCCAGGGAGTCGTGGCGCCGCTCACGGTCCCTGAGCTCCCGTTCGGCGGTGCGCCGGTCGCCGGACCCCTCGACGGTGCGCTCGTATTCCGGGCCGAAGCGCTCACGGAGGCGCTTGCTCCGCATCCGGGAGACCGCCATGGCCATCAGCGCGACCAGCGCGATCACCACGACGATCGGGATGATGATCGCCAGCAGGGTTCCGGTGGACATGGCCAGAAGCGTTCCCGTGTACATGGGCACACGCTCCTCGGAGAGTAGTGATGTGCGTGTCCCGGGTTCCCATTCGGGACGTATATACCCATCCCGTCCGATACATGGCGGCCCGGGCGAGCGTCCGCCGGTCCTGGTGGCGGCCGTCCGGGATGAGCGGGCGCACCTCCACCTCGGCCACCAGGCCGCGCGCGGAGGCCACCCGCCACAGCGAGGCGAACAGGGTGTCCTCCCCGACGAACGCGGCCGCCGCGGCCACTTCTCCCCCGGCGCCGCGATAGCTCAGACGCACCGGCTGCACGGGTACCCGAGCGTCGAGCGCGGCCTGGAAGACGGCCCGGCGGAAGTGCCCCCGGCCGCGGCCGCACCAGGTGCTGCCCTCCGGGAACACCGCGACGGCCCCACCGGCCCGCAGCGCCGCGCCGATCCGGGCGACGGTCTCCGGCAGGGCGCGCAGCCGGTCCCGTTCGATGAACAGCACTCCGGCCCCCGCGGCCAGCCGGCCCGCCACGGGCCACCGCCGTATCTCGGACTTGGCGAGCATCCGCGCCGGCCGGACCGCCGCGAGCAGTGGGATGTCCAGCCAGGAGATGTGGTTGGCGACCAGCAGGAGGCCGCCCTCGGCGGGCGCGGAGCCGGTGAGCCGGACCCGGACGCCCGCGGCCCTCACGACAGCCCGGCACCAGCACCGGACCCAGCCGGCCGGGAGCCGGCCGCCGAGCGGGGACAGCGCGGTCCCCGTGAACACCAGGGCGGCGAGCGCGGCGAGCCGCAGCACGGCCCGGGGCGCGGCCACGGTGGGCCCGGCCGGTTCCAGGCAGGCGGCCGGGTTGCAGGGCGCCGTGGGCAGCCAGACGCTCATCAGGCCGGCACGAGCGAGAGGAAGTGCCGCAGATAGCGCGGGTTGACCCGGCGCATCGGCAGCAGGACGTACAGATCGGCGACCCCGAAGTCGGGGTCGTGCGCGGGTTCCCCGCACACCCAGGCGCCGAGCCGCAGGTAGCCGCGCAGCAGGGCGGGCAGTTCACCGCGGCCGGCCGGCACCGCGGCGGAGGGCACCCACGGCAGCAGCGGGCGCACCCGGTACTCCTCGGGAGCCAGGTGCTTGGCGCGCACCCGCTCCCAGGTGGCGGCGGCCCGCGTGCCACCGTCGGTAAGCGGTACCGAGCAGCAGCCCGCCAGCCACTCGTGGCCCCGGTCGACCATGTAGCGGGCTATCCCGGCCCAGATCAGTCCGATGACCGTTCCGTCGCGGTGGTCGGGGTGCACACAGGAGCGGCCGACCTCCACCAGCCCGGGCCGCAGTCCGTCGAGCGCGGTCAGGTCGAACTCGCTCTCCGAGTAGAGCCGTCCGGCGACCGCGGCCCGTTGCGGCGGCAGCAGACGGTAGGTCCCGACGACCTGGCCGGTGACCGTGTCGTTGACGAGGAGGTGGTCGCAGTACGCGTCGAACGGGTCGACGTCGAGGCCCGGTTGCGGGGTGCTCAGCAGGGCGCCGAGCTCCCCGGCGAACACGTCGTGCCGCAGCCGCTGGGCGGCGCGGACGTCGTCCTCGTCGCGGGCGAGGGTGACGGTGTAGCGGGTGGGGGCCGCGGGCTGCGAAGGACGGTCGAGCGTGGTGACGCCGGTCATGGCTCACTCCCTGGTCACGGGCCGGGTCGGCAGCGGGGCGGCCCGGCGTTCCGGGCCGCCGCTCCTGTTCTTCCGATGCCGGTTGGCGTGTGTGTGACCGGTGGCGGGAGCGCGGGTGTGGGGTTGTTGAACGGCATGGGCGCGCGTCGGGCCGGGAAAGCCAGACGGGGCCGGGATGAGCACCGTCCCCGGCCCCGCCCGTCCGCCCCTGTACGGCGAACGTCCCGTGGTCCGCGCTACCGCTTGGCCGCCTTGCGCGTGGCGCGCAGCCACTCCTTGTTCATGCCGGTGATGGACATCAGCGGAATGCCCTTCGGGCAGGCCGTCGCGCACTCCCCGGTGAGCGTGCAGCCGCCGAAGCCCTCCGCGTCCATCTGCGCCACCATGTCCAGCACCCGGGTCTCCCGCTCGGGCGCGCCCTGCGGCAGGACGCCCAGGTGGTTGACCTTGGCGGAGGTGAACAGCATCGCCGCGCCGTTGGGGCACGCGGCCACGCAGGCCCCGCAGCCGATGCACTCCGCGTGCTCGAAGGCGAGGTCGGCGTCCGGCTTGGGCACCGGGGTGGCGTGGGCCTCCGGCGCCGAGCCCGTCGGTACCGTGACGTAGCCGCCGGCCTGGATGATCCGGTCGAACGCGGACCGGTCGACGACCAGGTCCTTGACCACCGGGAAGGCCGAGGCGCGCCAGGGTTCCACGTCGATCACGTCGCCGTCCGCGAAGGAGCGCATGTGGAGCTGGCAGGTGGTGGTGCGCTCCGGGCCGTGCGCGTCGCCGTTGATGACGAGCGAGCAGGCGCCGCAGATGCCCTCGCGGCAGTCGTGGTCGAAGGCGACCGGGTCCTCGCCCTTGAGGATGAGCTCCTCGTTGAGGGTGTCGAGCATCTCCAGGAAGGACATGTCCGGGGAGATGCCGTCCACCTCGTACGTGGACATCGCGCCGTCGGCGTCGGCGTTCTTCTGCCGCCAGACGCGCAGGGTGAGCTTCATGCGTAGCTCCGCTGGGTGGGGTGGACGTACTCGAAGACCAGGTCTTCCTTGTGCAGGACGGGAGCCGAGCCGGTGCCCGTGAACTCCCAGGCGGCCGCGTAGCCGAACTCGTCGTCCCTGCGTGCCGCTTCGCCTTCGGGGGTCTGCGACTCCTCGCGGAAGTGGCCGCCGCAGGACTCGGCGCGGTGCAGCGCGTCGAGGCACATCAGCTCGGCCAGCTCCAGGTAGTCGACGATCCGGTTGGCCTTCTCCAGCGACTGGTTGAACTCCTCCCCGGTGCCGGGCACCTTGATGCGCCGCCAGAACTCGTCGCGGATCTGCGGAATGCGTTCCAGGGCCTTGCGCAGCCCGGAGTCGGTGCGGGCCATGCCGCAGAACTCCCACATCAGTTCGCCGAGTTCGCGGTGGAAGGAGTCGGGGGTGCGGTCGCCGCCGACGGCGAGGAGCAGGTTGAGCCGGTCCTCGGTCTCGGCCAGCACCTCCTGGACCACCGGGTGTTCTCCGGTCACCGGCTCCTGGTGCGGGTTGCGCGCCAGGTAGTCGTTGATGGTGGCCGGGAGCACGAAGTAGCCGTCGGCCAGGCCCTGCATCAGCGCGGAGGCGCCGAGCCGGTTGGCACCGTGGTCGGAGAAGTTGGCCTCGCCGACGGCGAACAGGCCGGAGACGGTGGTCTGCAGGTCGTAGTCGACCCAGAGACCGCCCATCGTGTAGTGCACGGCCGGGTAGATGCGCATGGGCACCTCGTACGGATCCTCGTCGGTGATCCGCTGGTACATGTCGAAGAGGTTGCCGTACTTGGCCTCGACGGCCTTGCGGCCCATCCGCCGGATCGCGTCCGCGAAGTCGAGGTAGACGCCCTGCCCTCCGGGGCCCACTCCCCTGCCCTCGTCGCAGACGTTCTTCGCGGCGCGGGAGGCGATGTCGCGCGGGACCAGGTTGCCGAAGGACGGGTAGATGCGCTCGAGGTAGTAGTCGCGCTCGTCCTCGGGAATCCGGTTCGCGGGACGGTCGTCGCCCTTGGCCTTCGGCACCCAGATGCGGCCGTCGTTGCGCAGCGACTCGCTCATCAGCGTCAGCTTGGACTGGTGGTCGCCGGTGCGCGGGATGCAGGTGGGGTGGATCTGGGTGAAACAGGGGTTGGCGAAGTGGGCGCCGCGCCGGTGGGCCCGCCAGATCGCGGTGGCGTTGGAGTTCATGGCGTTCGTCGACAGGTAGAAGACGTTGCCGTAGCCGCCGCTCGCCAGGACGACGGCGTCCGCGAAGTAGGTGGAGATCCTTCCGGTGATCAGGTCCCGGGCGACGATGCCCCGGGCCCGACCGTCGACGACGATCAGGTCGAGCATCTCGGTGCGCGGGTGCATCTCCACGTTCCCGGCCGCGATCTGCCGGGACAGCGCCTGGTAGGCGCCCAGCAGCAGTTGCTGGCCCGTCTGACCGCGGGCGTAGAAGGTCCGGGACACCTGCACGCCGCCGAACGAACGGGTGTCCAGCAGGCCGCCGTACTCGCGGGCGAACGGCACGCCCTGGGCCACGCACTGGTCGATGATCTCGACGGAGACCTGGGCGAGGCGGTGCACGTTGGACTCGCGGGCCCGGAAGTCGCCGCCCTTGACCGTGTCGTAGAACAGGCGGTGGACCGAGTCGCCGTCGTTGCGGTAGTTCTTCGCCGCGTTGATGCCGCCCTGCGCGGCGATGGAGTGGGCGCGGCGCGGAGAGTCCTGGTAGCAGAACTGGACCACGTGGTAGCCCTGTTCGGCGAGGGTGGCGCCCGCGGAGCCGCCGGCCAGACCGGTGCCCACGACGATGACCGTGTGCTTGCGCCGGTTGGCGGGGTTGACCAGCTTGGCCTCGAAGCGGCGCTTGTCCCACCGTTCGTGGATGGGGCCGGCGGGCGCCTTGGTGTCGACGGCCGGTTCACCGGTCGTGTAGTCGGTGTACGAGGTCATGATCAGCTCACCACTCCGGTCATCACGCCCACGGGTACGGCGACGAAGCCGGCCGTGAGCAGCAGCGCGAGGACGTTCGCGAGGGTCTTCAGGGCGCGGTCGCGGGAGCGGCTGCCGACGCCGAGGGTCTGGGCCGCGCTCCAGAAGCCGTGCCGGATGTGCAGGCCGAGCGCGAGCATCGCGACGATGTAGACGACGTTGCCGTACCAGGTGGAGAAGGTGTCCACCACGTTCTGGTACGGGTGCCCCTGCTGGAAGCCGCCGGAGTGCACGGTGCCGGTGGTCAGGTCCAGCAGGTGCCAGACGATGAACAGGCCGAGGATGATCCCGCCCCACCGCATCGTGCGGGTGGCGTAGCCGGCCCGCGGCCTGCTGTGCACGTACTTCACGGGCCGCGCCCCGATGTCGCGGCGGCTGAGCTGGTAGGCGGACGTGGCATGGGCGATCACGGCGGCTACCAGGACGACGCGGACGAGCCAGAGCGTCCACTCGTAGTGCATGAAGGGCTCGCCGATGGTGCGCAGCCAGTGGGCGTAGTGGTTGAACTCGCCCGCCCCGAAGTAGATCTTCAGGTTCCCGATCATGTGCGCGACCAGGTAGAGCAGCATGATCAGACCACTGACGGCCATGACCGTCTTCTTGCCGACCGTGCTGTCCCACATCGTGCGCGCCATGGACGGTCGTCGGTCCGTCCGCGTTGCCAGAGCCATGTTCACAAACGCTAGGGCCGAAGGGACCGATCGGTCCAAGACATGGTCCGGCTTGATTCCATAGGCAGCGGCTATTCTGGCTGCATGCAGTTCCAGCAGCTCCAGTACTTCGTGGCCGTCGCCGAGACCCGGCACTTCACCCGGGCCGCGGAACTGGTCCACGTCGCGCAGCCGTCGCTGTCCCAGCAGATCAAGGCGCTGGAGCGGGAGCTGGGCGCGGATCTGTTCCTGCGCGCCCGGGGCAACATCACGCTGACCGACGCCGGCGAGGCGCTGCTGCCGCTGGCCCGGCGGATCCTCGCCGACGCGGACACGGCCCGGCACGAGGTGCAGGAGCTGGTGCAGCTGCGCAGGGGGCGGGTACGGCTGGGCGCGACGCCGAGCCTGTGCACCGGACTGCTGCCGGACGTGCTGCGCGCCTTCCACGACCGGTATCCCGGGATTCGGCTGCTGATCGAGGAGGGTGGCTCGCACGACCTGGTGCGGCAGCTGGCCCGTGGCGCCCTGGACCTCGCCCTGGTCGTGCTGCCGCTGCCCACGCCGTCGCCCGCCCTGACCACGGTGGAGCTGCTGCGGGAGGACCTGGTGGTGGTGTCGTCGCCGGACGCGCGGGCGCCCGGCGGGGGCGGGCGGGTCGTCGACATCGCCGGCCTGGAGGGCGAGCGGCTGGTGATGTTCCGGCACGGGTACGACCTGCGGGAGCTGACCGTCGCGGCGTGCCGCTCCGCCGGGTTCGAGCCCGACTTCGCCGTGGAGGGCGGCGAGATGGACGCGGTCCTGGGATTCGTGCGGGCCGGACTGGGGGTGGCCGTGGTGCCGCGGATGGTCGCCACCCGGGCCGGACGGGGGCTGCGGGTCACCCCGCTGGCCCGGCCCGGCCTGCACCGGACCATCGCACTGGCCCACCGCAGCGACGTCGCACCGCCCCGGGCGGCCCGGGAACTCCAGCGGATGCTGCTGGAGCGGTGAGCGGCGCGGCGGGCGGGCCGGGGTGCCGGTGACCGGGTGCCGGTGGCGCCGGCGCCCCGGTGGCCGCCGTGCGCGAGCGGACGCTCGGGCCCCCGGAATGCGGACGGCCGCGCGGCGGGCCGGGGCGGCCGGGCAGGCGGCGCGGACGGTGGGCCGGGCCCGGTCCAGGGCGTCGGCCGAGGCGGTCTGCCCGCGCCCCGGACCGCGGGACAGGCGCCCCGCGTCACGGACCTCGCCGCCTTGCTGTGCGCCGGCATACTCGCGGGCCCTCGCCGGACCGGGCCGGGCCGCCGTGGTCTCCAGCCCCTGCCCCCCCCCGACCCGCCTCCGGTTCGGCCGTCGGAAGGCGCCGTTCGTTCACCGGGCGATCCATCGTCCGGTCCTCCGTCGTCGGAGTGCACGACGCGACGGCGGGCACGGTCGAGGCGCACCCGTCATGGTCGTCGTCGTACCCGGCGGGTGGCCGTCAGCCGGTCGCGTCCACGAGCGCCAGCTCGTGCAGCCTCTCCGGCGGACCCGGCCTGGCGTAGTACCAGCCCTGGGCCGTGTCGCAGCCCAGGATGCGCAGTTGCTCGGCCTGGGCGCCGGTCTCCACGCCCTCGACGGTGACCGCGAGGTCGAGGCTGTGGGCCAGGGAGACGATGCCCTCGACGATCTTCAGATCGACCGGGTCGGCCGGGAACTGCTGCATGCCCCGGGTGAAGGAGCGGTCCAGTTTCAGGACGCTCACCGGCAGCCGGCGCAGGTTGGCGAGGTTGGAGTAGCCGGTGCCGAAGTCGTCCAGGGCGATGTCGACGCCCATCTCGGCGAGCCGGCGCAGCGGCTTGAGGAGGTCGTCGTCGGCGCCGATCAGAGCCGACTCGGTGACCTCCAGGCAGAGGGCGTCCGGGGTGACGCCCGCGCGTTCGAGGATGTCGACCGTGTCCTGGACCAGGCCCGGGTGGCCGAGCTGGCACGGGGAGAGGTTGACGTTGATGCGCAGCGGGCCCGCGGCGCCCTGGCCGGCGTACCGTTCCCGCCATTCGCGGGCCTGCCGGATCGACTCCTCCAGCACCCAGCGGCCGAGCGGCACGATCAGGCCGGTGTGCTCGGCGAGCGGGATGAAGCGGTCGGGGCCGAGCACGCCGTGCTGCGGGTGCAGCCAGCGGACCAGCGCCTCGGCGCCGCGGACGCTGCCGTCTCCGAGGTGGACCAGCGGCTGGTACTCGATGAAGAACTCGCCGCGCTCCAGGGCCGTCGGCAGGGCGGTGGTGAGACCGTGCCGGGTGATGGCGCGGGCGTCCGCCTCCGGGTCGGCCAGTTCGGAGCGGTTGCCGCCCGCCGACTTGGCCCGGTACATGGTGATGTCCGCGCTGCGCAGCACCTCCGCC
This sequence comes from Streptomyces sp. NPDC002386, assembly GCF_053593175.1. Taxonomy (NCBI): domain Bacteria; kingdom Bacillati; phylum Actinomycetota; class Actinomycetes; order Kitasatosporales; family Streptomycetaceae; genus Streptomyces; species Streptomyces sp. NPDC002386. The sequence goes on along the minus strand of NZ_JBSFBX010000022.1, from coordinate 49,672 downwards.
GCGGTGCGCTCGCCCGCCGGACCCTCCACGATGCCGAGGCTGCCGCGCACCAGCAGGTCCCGGCCGTCGATGCTGACGGGCGTGACCAGGGCGCTCATGATGCGCTCGGCGAGCTCGTCGACCTCGCGCTCGGTGTCCATGCCGGTGGTCAGCGCCACGAACTCGTCGCCGCCGAGCCGGGCGACCATCTCGCCGGGCGCCGTGGCGCAGGACTGGAGCCGGTCGGCGACCTCCACCAGCAGCCGGTCGCCGGCCGCGTGGCCGAGGCTGTCGTTGATGGTCTTGAAGCCGTCCAGGTCGAGGTAGCACAGGCCGAAGCGCTGGCCCTCGCCCGCACCGAGGGCCTTCTCCAGGCGCTCGAAGAACAGCGTGCGGTTGGGCAGGCCGGTGAGGGCGTCGTGCGTGGCCTCGTAGCGCAGCCGGAGGTTGAGCAGGCGGCGCTCGGTGGTGTCCTCCATGAGGGCGAGCTGGTACTGCGGGTTGCCGTCGGCGTCGCGGAGCAGGGAGACCGTCAGGTTGGTCCACAGAGCCGTTCCGTCCGGCCGGTTGAAGGCCTTCTCGACGTGGTAGTGCTCGCGCTCGCCGCGGACCAGTTCCTCGTACAGCTTCCAGGTCTGCGGCGCGTCCTCCGGGTGGGTCCACTCCAGCACCCGGCGGCCGCGCAGGCCCGCTTCGGGGAGGCCGAACATGCGCAGCAGCGCCTTGTTGACCTGCAGGACGTTGCCGTCCAGGTCGGCGATCCCGATACCTATGGCCGCGCCCTCGAACACGGCGCGGAACCGGGCCTCGCTCGCGTGCAGCGCCTGGGCGACCACGCCCTGGGCCCGCAGCGCGGCCTGGGCGATGGCCTCCTGTTCGGCGAGGGTGCGCTCCCGCAGCGCCTGCGCGTATCCGGCGGCCATCGCGTGCTGCAACCGCGAGGAGCGCGCGCGCAGTTCGTCCTGCGGGCTGTCGTCGCCGCAGTAGAGCACCAGGTAGGCGTCGACGCAGTCCAGGGTGCGGGCGAGTGTCTCGGGGTCGGTGCAGTGCGCCCCGACCAGCGCGGAGCCGATGGACTTCGCCTCCTCGGCGGCGAAGCCCCGGGTGTGCAGCAGGTCGCGCAGCCGGCCCGCGAGGGGCAGGAGCAGCTGTTCGAACTCCGCGCGGGTCAGCGAGGTGGAGGTGACGGGGAAGACCGCCCGGCTCCAGATCGTCGCGAACCGGCGCAGTCTGTCCTCCGGCCCGTCCGGCTCCGCGCTCACGCCTTGCGTCCCACGCCGGCGAACCCGGAGAAGGCGTAGGGATCCTCGTCCTCCGGCGCCGACTCCGGCCGCCAGTGCGGCATCGGCACCACTCCGGGTTCCACCATGTCGTACCCCTCGAAGAACCGCGCGATGTCGTCGTGCGAGCGCATGATCAGCGGGTTGCGAATGTCCCTGTACACGTCCACCGTGCCCTCGGCCCGCTCCGCCGTCAGCGGTATCCCCTCGTACGAGGCATGGGTGAGGATCAGCAGGCTGCCCGGCGCGAGTGCGTCGCGCAGCTCGGCCACCGCACCGTAGGGGTCGTCCACGTCTTCCACGAAGTGAAGTATCGCAACGAGAAGCAGCGCCACTGGCCGATTCAGGTCGATGAGACGGCCCAGTTGGGGGCTCGCGAGTATTTCCCGGGGCTTTCGCAGGTCGGCGGCGATCACGTCGGTGCCGTCGTCACCCTGGAGCACGGCCTGGCTGTGCGCCACGGCGACGGGGTCGTGGTCGACGTACACCACCCGGGCGTCCGGGGCCGCGGACCGGGCCACCTCGTGGACGTTGCCGTGGGTCGGGATGCCGGAGCCGATGTCGAGGAACTGGGTGATGCCCTCGCCCGCCGCGAAGCGCACCGCGCGGCGCATGAACGCCCGGTTGGCCTGCATGATCTTCGGCAGCCCCGGCATGAACTCCATCGCCCTGCGGGCCGCTTCCCGGTCGACCTCGAAGTTGTGCGATCCGCCCAGGTAGAAGTCGTAGATACGCGAAACGCTCGGCACCGAGATGTCGATGCTCCGGGGGGCCCAGGCGGGACGCTCCATGTATCTCTCCCAGGGGTGGCTTACGGGGAAGGCGATCCGGTGTTCGAGCAGAGGCTACTGATCGCCCGCCAACGGAGCGACCAGAACCGGAAATTGACCATCCGTTCCCGGTCACTGCCTGCGGCAAGTACCCGTGCGACCCCGCTGTGTCACCGCGCCCTGGCCGGCGCCGGCGATTCGTACGGCATGCGAACGGTCCGCCCCCTCCGTGCGGTGCGGAGGGGGCGGACCTTCGGTCAGGCGCCGGCGGGCGGGGCGATCGACCCTGGGGAGGTGATCCTTACTTGCCGGGCGCGCCGACCGGCTTGCCGTCGGGCGAGACGGCGTACCACGTGCCGCCCACGCCCTGACCGTTGGTGTCTCCGGGGGCCTTGTCACCGGAGAAGGTGTAGATCGGCCAGCAGTTGACCGACATCTGCTTGACGCCGTCGGGCCGGGTGAAGGGCATGAGCCCCTTCTTCTTCACGCCCTCGGTGTCGTCCGCCTTCACGGGGCCGACGGCCGGCCACTTCTCCAGGCAGGCGCCGGTGCAGTTCGAGACGGACTTCGGCCAGGCCTGGTCCTTCAGGAAGCGGTAGACCGTCATGCCGTTCTTGTCCACGACGATGTCGCCCAGTTTGGGGTCCTTGTGCACGGACAGACCCGGCAGGTCGGACACCTTGGCCTTCTTGCCGTCGGGGGCCAGCGCGAACCACTTGCCGCCCACACCCTGGCCGTTGACGTCGCCGGAGTTGACGTCCTTGGCGTAGCGGTAGGCGGGCCAGCCGCCCACCGTGAGCTGCTTGCTGCCGTCGGCCCGGGTGACCTCGCCCAGCAGCGCCTTGTCGATCCCGGCTCCGGCGGTGGCGTCGTCCGCGGGCACCGGCGGCCACGTGGTGGCGCAGTCGCCGGAGCAGTTCGACTTGGGCGGGTTGGCGGTGTCCTTGTCGAAGCGGTAGAGGGTGAGGCCGGAGCCGTCCGTCAGCACGTTGCCCAGGTCGGGGTTGGCGGCCACGGTCAGCTTGCCCGCGGGGGCCGCCGGACTCGGGGAGCTGGAGCTCTGGTTGCCGTCGGCGCCGTAGCCGTTGCCGGCGCCCGTTCCCGTACCGGCCGGGCTGCCGTAGTCGCCCGCCGCCGCTGTGGCACCCACGTTCTGGGCCGCCGACGCGGGGGTCGTGGTGTTGTCCTGACCGCACGCCGTCGTCAGTGCCAGCACCGAAGCGGCCGTAGCCACCAGCGAGGCGGTCCGCCAGGAGGTCCTCATCGTCAACTCCCATAATTCGCCTGGATATTGCAGCGCTCTGCTGCGCCGCCGCACGGCCATGGGTACGCGGCGCGGGGGTGGGAGCGTTCAATCCGGGCCCGAAATTCTTTTCGCCTCCTGTGACGCGGCACCGGGAAGCGGGGTCACAAAGCGGCCCGAACAAGCCAGTTGAGGCGTTTCACCCGGTCAAACCATTCATGGCGGTTTGTCATCCCTTCGGATCAATCCCCGGGCAGCGCGGACCACAGCCCCGCCCGGCGCCTCATGATCTTCGTCGTGCAAGGACCCGAAGCGACCCGATGCGCGCCCGTCACACGGGCGTTGGCCCTGGTGGCACTGACCTGGACCCTGGTGGGCTGCCCCGCAGGGGCCGCGTCGGCCGACGCCTGTGCGTACGCCTCGACGGGCCCGGACGGCACGGTGGCGGTGGCCGTGGCGGGCGGGCACCACTGGCCCCCCGTACCGCCGTGCCCGGAACCGACGCCCCCGTGCCCGCCGACCCCCACCCCGACGCCGACCCCCACCCCGACGCCCACGCCCACCCCCACGCCGACCCCGCCGCCGAAGCCCACGCCCGAACCGAGGCCGACACCGGTGCCCGATCCCCCGCCGAAGCCGCGGCCGCCCGTCCGGCCCGCCCCGGCGGCGCCCGCTCCCCCGCCCAGGGCCAGGCCCGCGCCCCCGCCCGCCCCGCCACCTGCATCGAAGCCCGCCCCGCCGCCCGAGCCCGCCCCACGGCCCTCCGCGACCCCGGTGAGCTACCCGGCGTACCGCCCGCGGCCGGCCCACCACACCGCCCCTTCCCCCACCTCACCGGTCACCTACGTCCTGCTCATCACCGTGCCCGCGATCGTCGCCGTCGCGGCGCTGCGCCCGCGCTGAAGCGCCGGCCGCCCACCTCTGGAGGCACCGTTGTCGGATTGGCTTGTTCTCGTCCTCGCCATGCTGGGGGCCTGTGCGGTCGTGGTGGTCATCACCCTCGTACGGCACAAGAGGGCTCCCGAGGACGAGGACCCCAGTGAGACCCCGGACGTCATCGAGTACATGACGATGTGGATCGGGGTGGTGTACGCCATCGTCCTGGGTCTGGCCATCGCGGGCGTGTGGGAGGCGCGCAGCGCCGCGCAGGACCATGTGCAGGCCGAGGCCCAGGCGCTGCACGAGATCTCCGAACGGGTCCGGGTCTACCCGCCGGACGTCCGTGACCGCATCCGGAGCGACGTCGACGCGTACGCCCGGTACGTGGTGACCACCGAGTGGAGGTCGATGACGGAGCACGGCCAGGTCACCGGACGCGGCGGCGCACTGCTGGCGCGGGTCCGCCACGACGTGACCGACTACAGGCCCGGGAACGACTTCGAGGCGCAGGCGTACCAGCCGGTGCTGGACCAGATGGCCACCGCCGACCAGGCGCGCAACGCGCGCGCCGACTCGACCGGCCCGACCATGCCGCCCGTGGTGTGGTGGGGGCTGCTGAGCGGGGCGGTGATCACCATCGGGATGGTCTTCGCCCTGCAGATCCGGCGCACCACGCGGGAACTGGTGCTGGCCGGGCTGTTCTCCGCGACCATCGCCTTCATGCTCTTCCTCATCTGGGACTTCGACGCCCCCTACAGCCGGGGCATCGCGGCCACCGCCGAGCCGTTCCTCACCCTGATCCCGGGCGCCGGGAACTAGGGGGCTTCTCCCCGGTCTTCGCGGGTCCGCGACGCCCGGGGAGACGCCCCCGAGGGCCCCGCGTCCGGGCCGGGCGTGCGACGGACTTCGCCCCGGTCCCGTCACGGGACCGGGGCGAGGCGGGGACGGTCCGGGGGCCGGGCTCCGGTGGAACGGGAGCCGGGGCCGGTCAGACGCGCTTGCCGGGCCGGCGGCGCAGCCAGAACGTACCGCCCCCGAACACGGTGGCGGCGGCCACCAGTCCGCCGCCGATGGCCACGTCGGTCGGCGTGGCGCCGGCGGACCGGCTGCCGCCGAGGCCGCCCTTGACGCCGCCGAGCACGGTGAAGGCCGCCTGGCGGCTCACGGTGCGGCCGTTGCAGTCGACCCTGACCTCGTACCGTCCGGGCCGGGCGTCGCGGTCGACGTGGGCGACGCCGCGCGAGATGCTGTCGCGGACCCGGGTGAGTCGGACGGGGCGGAAGGCGCGCGAGGACGCGATGCCACCGCGGCAGCCGTTCACCGTGACGGTGAGCCGGCCGCCGGCCGGGAGGACGTCGGGCGAGACGATGATGTTGCGGTGGTTGCCGTCTCCCTGGCCGCCGAAGTCGCCGCCCTGGCCGAAGTCGTCGCCGAAGTTCCCGTCGCCCCCGAAGTTGTCGTTCCCGAAGTTGTCGCCGCGGCCGTTGCCGAAGTCGTCGCCCCGGCCGTTGCCGAAGTTCTCGTTCCCGCGCCCGTTGTCGAAGTTGCCGTTGCCCCGGCCGTTGTTGTCGTTGCCCCGGCCGTTGTCGTTGCCCCGGCCGCCGCCGATGTTGCCGTTGATGTGGCCGTTGAAGTTGCCGTTGATGTTGCCGTTGAAATTGGCGTTCCCGTTCCCGGGGAAGTTGCCGGGGAAGTTGCCGTTCCCGGGGAAGTTGCCGGGGAAGTTCCCGTTCCCGGGAAGGAGTCCGTTCCCGGGGAGAATTCCGTTGAAGTTTCCGTTGCCGGTTCCGGGGATCACCACCGCCCCGGTGTTCCCGGTCCCGGTGGTGTCCGACGGGCCGCCCCCGTTGCCCATGCCGTCAGCGACGGCCACGGGGGCGGTGGCAAGCCCCAGTACGGCGACCGCAGCGCACGCGGCCCCCAGGGCACGTTGGTTTCGCATGTGATCCTCCGCGGGAGGCACCCCGGGTCCGGTTCCCGGGCGATCGGCGAGAAAGCACCTCCCGATCAGACCCTCAGGCGCCCGGAACACGCCCGCACATCGAGAATGGTCCGTTCTGGTGAGCGGACACGCCGACGGAAAACCACACAATCAGATATTCTTGCAGGTCACGGCCCATCAGAAAAATCCTTTCCGCTGCAACTCGGATGGCGCACCGACGAGGTGACGGGCCACCCGTTCGCCCGTCGCCCCGTCGCCCGCCCCTCGCACGGGACTTAGCGTTTTCCCATGCGCGAAGGCGTGGTGACCGCCGCGTCGAGAGGGGATGGCGAATGTCTGCGTCCGAGCTGGCCGAACTGGCCGAAGAGGAGGAGCGGCGGCGCAAGCGTGCCCCCTGGGGCGTGATAGCGCTTGTTCTGCTGACCGGTCTGGCGCTCATCCGCAATGGCTCGGGTGAGTTCGACGTCGGACCGCCGCAGCCCGCGTCGGCGGCGGCCGCGGACAGCCGTGCCACGCCGGAGCAGGACCCGGCCGCGGTGGCCGCCCCCGTCACCCCGCTGGCGTTCTCGCCGGTCGAGCAGGTCCGGATCCCGGCGATCCACGTCGACGCGCCCGTCCAGCCCGTGGGCCTGGACACCCAGGGCTGGGTCGGTGCTCCGCCGCCCGAGGACCCCAACCTGGCGGGCTGGTTCACCGGTGCCGTGTCCCCCGGGGAGAAGGGCACCGCGGTGATCGTCGGGCACGTCGACAACCAGCGGGGCCCCGCCGTGTTCTACGGGCTCGGGGCCCTGAAGAAGGGCAACCGGATCGAGGTCCGGCGCCAGGACGGCAAGACCCCCGTGTTCGAGATCTACGGCGTGGAGGTCTTCGCGAAGAGCAGCTTCCCCGGCAACCGGGTGTACGGCTCGAAGGGCACCCCGGAGCTGCGGGTGATCACCTGTGGCGGCGGTTTCACCAAGCAGCACGGCTACGACGGCAACGTCGTCGTCTTCGCCCGCCTGGTCGCGGTGCGGTGAGCCGCGGCCGGGCGGGCGGACGCCGCCTCAGGTGAGGCGCCGGGGCGGCACGGTGAGGTGGTAACCGGAGTCGAGCAGATGCGGCAGGTACTCCCGGATCGCCTTGACGCTCTGCGAACGGTCGCCCCCGGCGTCGTGGGAGAGCACCACGACGCCGGGGGCGGCGCCGTCCTCCACCCGGTCGATGATGGTTCCGGTGCCGGGGGTCATCCAGTCGGTCGTGTCGACCGTCCAGGCCATCGGCTCCATGCCCAGGTCGGAGCCGATCTGGAAGGCGGCGCGGTTCCAGGCGCCGTAGGGCGCGCGGAACCACTGGGGACGCTCGCCGTAGCTGTCCTCGATGACGTCGCTGGTCCGCTCCATCTCGGAGCGGATCTCCTTGCGGTTGAGGCTGGTCAGCAGGGGATGCGTCCAGGTGTGGTTGCCGACGACATGCCCCTCGTCGGCCATCCGGGCCAGCAGTTCCCGGTTGTCCACGACGCACTCTCCGCAGACGAAGAACATCGCCCGTACGTCGTACTTGGCGAGGGTGTCCAGGATGTGCGGCGTGTAGGCCGGGTTGGGGCCGTCGTCGAACGTCAGCATCATCTGCCGGCCGCGTCCGGAGATGCGCAGAATGGGCTCGTGCCGGACCTTGGGCTTGCGGGGCGCGGCGCGCGGCGGGCCGTACCCGGTGAGCGGCTGGAGCCGGAAGGCCGAGGACTTGAGCTGCTGGCGGGCCTGCGGTCCGGCGACGGGGGCGGCGGTGCGGGCCGGCTCCCCGCCGCCGGCCAGGACGATTCCCGCGGTGCCCGCGGCGCCCAGCGCGGCGGTCCCGGCGAGCAGCATGCGGCGCCGTGTGAACAACTGATCCTTCTGCATGACTCATCAGTCGCCCGGCACCCCTCCGGCGCACCACAACGACACCGTTGCGGCGGCGGTAATGCACCCGTACGGCGCAACGCCGGACGCCCCGGGAACGATCTTCAGGAGGGGCGCCGTCCGCGGCGCACCAGCGGGAAGGGCAGGGTCTCGCGGATCGTCAGGCCGGTGAGGAACATGACGAGCCGGTCGACGCCGATGCCGAGGCCTCCGGTGGGCGGCATCGCGTACTCGAGGGCGTCGAGGAAGTCCTCGTCGAGTTCCATCGCCTCGGGGTCTCCCCCGGCGGCCAGCAGGGACTGCGCGGTGAGCCGGCGGCGCTGCTCGACGGGGTCGGTCAGCTCGGAGTAGGCGGTACCGAGTTCGGTGCCGAAGGCGACCAGGTCCCAGCGCTCGGCGAGCCGGGGGTCGGTCCGGTGCTGCCGGGTGAGCGGGGAGACGTCGGTCGGGAAGTCCTTGTAGAAGGTGGGCAGCAGGGTGCGTTCCTCGACGAGCCGTTCGTACATCTCCAGGACGACGTCACCCGGGCCGTCGTCGGCGGTGTACGGCACGCCGGCGCGGTCGCAGAGCCGGTGCAGCCGCAGGAGTTCGGTACCGGGGCCGATCTCCTCGTCCAGAACCTCGGAGAGCGCGCCGTACACCGTCCTGACCGGCCACTCCCCGGAGATGTCGTACGCGCGCCCGTCCTTGTGCGCGACCGGCGAGCCGAAGGCGGCGGTCGCCGCGCCCTGGATCAGTTCCCGCGCCAGGTCGAGCATCACGTCGTAGTCGGCGTGCGCCTGATAGGCCTCCAGCATCGTGAACTCGGGGTTGTGCTTGTAGGAGACGCCCTCGTTGCGGAAGGTGCGGCCCAGCTCGAACACCTTCTCCAGGCCGCCCACGCACAGCCGCTTCAGGTACAGCTCGGGGGCGATGCGCAGGTACAGGTCGAGGTCGTAGGCGTTGATGTGGGTGGTGAAGGGGCGGGCGTTGGCGCCGCCGTGGATCTGCTGGAGCATCGGCGTCTCGACCTCGAGGTAGCCGCGGTCCAGCAGGCCCTGGCGCAGCGCCTGTACGGCGGCGGAGCGGGCGCGGACCACCCGGCGGGCGTCGGGGCTCGTGAGCAGGTCGAGATGCCGGCGGCGGACCCTGGCCTCGGGGTCGGTGAGGCCGTGCCGCTTGTCGGGCAGCGGGTGCAGGCACTTCCCGGTGAGCTGCCAGGAGCGTACGAAGACGGTGGGTTCGCCCTTGTCGCTGCGCCCCGCGTGCCCGGTGACGGTGATGTGGTCGCCGATGTCGGTGTCGGCCCGGAAGCGGTCGAGCGCGGGCCCGCAGCGGTCCCGGGTGAGGGCGAGCTGGTGGTCCCCAGACCAGTCGCGCAGCACCGCGAAGACGATGCCGCCGAAGTCGCGGACCAGCATGACGCGGCCGGCGACCGTGACGTCCTGTCCCTGCGGGACGTCGGCGAGGGCGTGCGTGGGCCGGGGGGTGCCGACGGGGTACGGGTCGGTGCCGGTGGCGCGCAAGCGGTCGAGGGTGTGGTGCCGGACGCGGACCTGGTCGGGCAGGCCCGCGTCCGGAGCGGCGGCTCCGGCTTCGTCCCCTCCGTCGAGGCCGAGCGCCGTCGAGGACGGCGGCCCCTCGGTGGTGGCGGGCCGCCGCCCTGTCTTCGGGTGCCCCTTTCGGCGGAGTTTGCGCAAGGAAGGTACGGAGACGAATCCTTCGGCGATACCGGAGGCGAGGCCGATGCGGGCGAGCGAGGCGGCGTCGCCGTAGCAGATGAAGCGCGGGTACCACTGCGGGTGGTACTTGGCGTTGGAGCGGTACAGGGCCTCCAGTTGCCACCACCGGGAGAAGAACAGCAGCAGCCGGCGCCAGAGCCGCAGGACCGGTCCGGCGCCGATGCGGGCGCCCTCCTCGAAGACGGACCGGAAGACGGCGAAGTTGAGCGAGATCCGGTGCACTCCCAGCTTGGGCGCGACCGCGCAGAGTTCGGTGACCATGAACTCCATCACGCCGTTGGGCGCGGCGCGGTCACGGCGCATCAGGTCCAGCGAGACGCCGTCGCGGCCCCAGGGCACGAAGGACAGCAGCGCGAGGAGGCGGCCGTCGTCACCGAGGGCCTCCACCAGCAGGCAGTCGCCGTCGGCGGCGTCGCCGAGCCGGTCCAGGGCCATGGAGAAGCCGCGCTCGGTCTCGGTGTCCCGCCACGCGTCGGCCTTCGCGACGATCTCCTCCGTCTCCCGGTCGGTGAGCTGGGCGTGGCGGCGGACCCGGCAGGTGGCGCCGGTGCGGCGGACGCGGTGCACGGCCTGCCGGGTGACGCGCATGTCCCGGCCGTTCAGGTCGAAGCCGGGGACGTGCAGGATCGCCTCGTCGCCGAGCTGGAGGGCGCCGAGCCCGGCCCGGGCGTAGGCGCGGGCGCCGTCCTCGGAGGCACCCATCACGGCGGGCGCCCAGGCGTGCCGGCGGGCCACGTCCAGCCAGGCGGCGATGGCGTGCGGCCAGGCCTCGGGGTCGCCGACCGGGTCGCCGCTGGCCAGGCAGACGCCCACCTCGACGCGGTAGGTGACGGCGGCCTTGCCGCTGGTGGAGAACACGACGGCCTTGTCCCGGCGGGTGGCGAAGTAGCCGAGCGAGTCGCGGTCGCCGTACGCCTTCAGCAGCGCGCGGACGCGGTCCTCCTCGTCTCCGTGCAGGGCCGCCTCCAGGCGCTGCGAACGGAACAGCGTGGCCGCCGCGTTCAGGAGGGCGAGCGCGCCGAGCAGACCGAGCACGAAGGTGACGCGGCGCGGCGGGCGGCCGTCGTAGGCGCTGTTGGAGACGAGCCCGCCGCACACCCGGTCCGCCGCCCAGGCCAGGTGCTGGCCCTGCGGAAGGGTGCCGGGGAACAGCGAGACCAGGCCCCAGCCGAGCAGGATCGCCACCGCGAGGCCGCCCAGCAGCACGCCCAGGGCCCGCCACACGGCTCCGCGGCGGGAGGCGGCACAGAACTCCCCCCGGGCGGCCACCAGCACGAGCAGCAGCAGGGCGCACAGCACCAGGGACGGCAGCGACTGGCGGTACAGACCGAGGGCCAGCCCGAGGGCGTCGCTGAGGACCAGCAGGCCCAGGTAGACGACGACCAGCCACCAGGCGACCTTCTTGCGGGCCGCGGTGGCGCCGGCCAGCAGGAACAGGAAGACGGCGTAGGCGAGGTTGGCGCTGATCGGGACCAGGAGCAGATCGAGGGCCCGGACGACCGGGCGCAGGACGCGGCGCAGCGGGGCGACGAACGCGAGCAGGGCGCACAGCAGGCCGAGCGCGGCGAAGAAGGCCCCGAAGGCTTCGGGCACCCGCCCGAGGTGCCCGCCGGCGGACGGGGCACCCGTCCCTCCGGCGGCCCTCCGTGCGGCCGGTCCGGCGGTGGCAGTCATGGTTCCGACTGTAGGAAGACCCCGGTCGGGCCGCCCGTCGAGCGCCCGGCCTCGCACGCCCCGCGTGGCCGGTGCCCGCGCGGGGCGTCGCGGGGGGGGCGTGGCCCGGCCCGAACCTGCGGACCGCCGCACAGCCACGTAGCCGGTGTCCGTCTCGGTGTCCGTCGCAGGGGCCGTGGCGCGGCCCGAACGTACGGCGTCGATCGGCTCCGTGAACCCGTGCCTGGGACGGAGGGGGTGCTTCCGATAGCCTCGGGCCGTGACGGAACAGCACGAACAGCACGCGCACCGGTTCGAGCGTGGTACCGACGGGCCCAAGGTCATCCTGGTCGGGGTGGACGGCTCCGACTCCTCGCTGCGCGCCGCCGCGTACGCGGGCGGTCTGGCCCGCCGGCAGCGCGCGCTGCTGGCCGTCGTGTACGTGCAGCCGGTGCTCGCGGCCGGGGCCGCGCTCGGGGCGCCGGTGGCGGAGACGACCGACGAGATCGCCGAGGACCTGGTCGCCTACATCCGGGAGGCCGCCGAGCGGGTCCGGGGGATATTCGACATCCGGTGGGAGTTCCACACCTTCCGCGGCGACCCCTACAACGGCCTGGTGAAGGCGGCCGACGAACTCAAGGCGGACGCGGTCGTGGTCGGCGCCTCGGAGCAGGCCGGGCACCGCATCATCGGCTCGGTGGCGGTGCGGCTGGTGAAGGCCGGGCGCTGGCCGGTGACGGTCGTTCCGTAGCCGGCTGCCGCAGCAGCAGCGGGGTCGCGAGGAGCAGCACACCCGCCGCGGCGATGGCCGCGCGGGGGCCGGTGAGCGTCGCCAGCAGTCCCCAGAGGGCGGTCAGGGCGGCCGTGGTGGCCTTGCCGGTGATCGACCAGGCGGAGAGGGTACGGGCGACCCGGTCGTTCGGTGTGCACTCCAGACGCCGGGTGGCGTACACGGGGCTGTAGACGCTCGAGCAGGTGATCACGCCGAGCTCCAGGGCCATCACCAGCAGCAGCCCGGGCAGCCCGGGCCCGACGAACGCGAGCCCCACCGGCCAGACGGCGCGCAGGACGGTCGCGCCGCGCAGGACGCGCCACTGCCCGTACCGGGTGACCAGCGGCCGGGCCAGCCGGGAGCCGAGGAGGCCGCCCAGGCAGGGCACGGCGAAGGCGAGGCCGTACTGCCAGGGGGAGAAGCCGAGCGGGCCCAGCATCAGGACGGCCAGCGGCGGTACGGCGACCATGATCAGGGCGTTGGCCGCGAGGTTGTTGAAGAACAGCGGCCGCAGTTCCGGGGTGGACAGGATGTGCCGCCAGCCGTCGAGCAGGTCGCCTGCCCGCAGGCGTTCCGTCTTCCCGCGCTGGGGGCGGGGCTCACCGGCGCCGACGGCCCGGATGCCCAGCGCCGACAGCAGGAAGCTGACCGCGTTCGCCACGACCGTGACGACCGGGCCGAACAGGCCGATCGCGGCGCCGCCGAGCGGCGGCCCGAGGACGAGGGCGGTCCAGTTGGCCGACTCGAAGCGGGCGTTCGCGCCGAGCAGCCGGTCGGCCGGGAGGAGCGTCTTGAGGAAGGCGCCGGAGGCCGCGTTGAAGGTGATGTCGGCCGCCGCCACGACGACCGAGACGAGCAGCATCTGGCCGATCCCGAGGCCGCCGAGCGCGTAGGCGGCGGGGATGGTGAGCAGCGCCGCGAACCTGATCAGGTCCATTGCGATCATCACCGGCCGCTTGAGCCGGAGATCGACCCACGGTCCGAGCGGCACCGCCGCCACGGCGCCCACGGCCGGCCCGGTCGCGGCGAGCAGCGCCACCTCGGCGGGCCCGGCGTGCAGCGCGAGGACCGCGATCACCGAGAACGCGTCGAAAGCCAGATAGGTGCCCAGCGCGCTCACCGTGTACGCGGCCCACAGCCACCCGAACCGCCGCCCCATGCGGAACCTCCCGTCGGTCCCCGCCATCAAAGCGAACGCGGGCCCCCGGAATCAAAACCCGGCCCCGGCCCGGGCCGGACCGCCCGTGCGTGGCGTCTTCCGTAAGGAGCGCCGCTGAGCCATCATGATCCGCCGTCAGCCGTTTGCCGTCGGCGAAGAGGTGGAACCTGTGGCCAAGCTCCGAATGGGCGAAGGAATTCTCCGCCGCAAACCCATCGAGCACATCGAGGAGACCGAGGTCGGCGAGGGCGGCGGGCTGGAGCGGTCGCTCGGCCTGTGGCAGCTCACCGCGATCGGTGTGGGCGGCATCATCGGTGCGGGCATCTTCACGCTGGCCGGCACGGTGGCCAACGAGACGGCCGGTCCCGCGGTGCTGGTGTCGTTCCTCATCGCCGGTCTCGCCAGCGCCTGCGCCGCTCTGTCGTACGCCGAGTTCGCGGGCATGATCCCGAAGGCGGGTTCGGCGTACACCTACGGGTACGCGGTGCTCGGCGAGTTCGCGGGCTGGTTCATCGGCTGGGACCTGCTGCTGGAGTACACGGCCATCGTGGCGGTGGTCGCCATCGGCATCTCCGGCTACTTCGGCTTCCTGGTCGGGGAGATGGGCGCCGATCTGCCCGCCTGGATGCTGGGCGCGCCGGGCACCGGTCACGGCCACCGGGTGGACCTTTTCGCGGCCGTGCTGTGCCTGCTGATCGCCTGGCTGCTCACCCAGGGCATCCGCAGCGCGGCCCGGTTCGAGACGTTCGTGGTCGCGCTGAAGGTGCTGGTGGTGCTGCTGGTGATCGGGGTGGGCGTGTTCCACATCACCTCGTCGAACTACCACCCGTTCTTCCCGTTCGGCCTCAGCGGCGCCTTCACGGGCGCCGCGACGGTGTTCTTCGCGGTGTTCGGCTACGACGCCATGTCGACCGCCGCCGAGGAGTCCAAGGACGCCCAGCGGCACATGCCCAAGGCGATCATCTACTCGCTGGCGATCTCGATGGTGCTCTACGTCGCGGCCTGCCTGGTGCTGACCGGTATGCAGAACTACAAGGACATCGACCCGGAGAGCGGCTTCTCCACGGCGTTCAAGTCGGTCGGGCTGAGCGGGCTGGCCGACGTGATCGCGGTCGGCGCGATCATCGGCATCCTCACCGTCATGTTCACGTTCATGCTGGGCGTGACCCGTGTGTGGTTCTCGATGTCCCGGGACGGGCTGCTGCCCCGGTGGTTCGCCAAGACCCACCCGACCCGGCACGTGCCGACCCGGGTGACCTGGATCGTCGGCGGGGCGTCGGCGCTCATCGCCGGGTTCATCCCGATCGGCGAGGCGGCCGAGCTGACCAACATCGGCATCCTGCTGGCGTTCGTGGTGGTGTGCACGGCGGTCATCGTGCTGCGCTACCGGCAGCCGGACCTCCCGCGCGGCTTCCGCACCCCGTGGATGCCGTTCGTGCCGGCGCTCGGGGTCGTCTTCTCCATCTGGCTGATCACGTTCCTGCAGTGGCAGACGTGGGTGCGCTTCGCGGTGTGGTTCCTGATCGGCTGCGTGATCTACTTCGGCTACTCCTACCGGCGCTCGGTGCTGGCCGGGCGCCGGCCGGCCGACTGATCAGTCCGCCATGACCAGGCCGTCCCCGGCGGCTCCGCGGCTGAGGACCACGTCCCGGATGCGGTCGCGCACCCCGTCCAGCTCGGCGCCGCCGGCGATGGCCCGGTTGAGGTCGAGAACCCGCCCGGCGTCGACGTCGTACATCTGCGGGACGAACTCGGCCTTGGTGACCCGCCAGCGGTCGCCGGGGACGGCGGGCGGGGCGAAGGTGAAGCGGGCGGTGGTGGACTCGTTGCCCCGCGAGTCCCGGACGCCTCTGTCGTTGAACATCTCGCCGGCGATCTGGTCGCCGAGGCCGTAGACCACCCAGGTGCCGTTGACCTTCTGGTAGGCCTGCGGGACGTGGGCGTGGGTGCCGAGGAGCAGGTCGATGTCCCGGCGGCCGCCGGTCTTCGCGGCCGTCAGGGCCGTCGCCAGGGCGAGCTGGGCCCGGTCCGGGGCGTCCTGCCACTGGGTGCCCCAGTGCACGGAGACGACGACCAGGTCGGCGCCCGCCACCCGGGCGGCGCGGGCGTCGGAGACGATCCGGTCGGCGTCGAGCGGGTTGACGGCCCAGGGCTGCCCGGACGGGAGCGGCCGGCCGTCGGTGCCGTAGGTGTACGACAGGTGCGCGATCCTGGCCAGGCCCGCCCGGTACAGGGTGACCGAGCGGGACTCGGCCTCGGTGCGGGCGGTCCCGGTGTGCCGCAGGCCGGCCCGGTCCAGGGTGTCCAGGGTGCGCCGGATGCCCGCGGCGCCGTCGTCCAGGGCGCGCTCGGAGGCGGTGGCGCAGCCGTCGTAACCGGTCGCGGCGAGGCCGGCGGCGAGCTGCGGCGGGGAGACGGCGTCCGCGGTGCCGTCGCCGGTGACGGTCTCCAGGTGGCACAGCGCCAGATCGGCCCCGTGCACGAGGGCTTCCACCTCCGAGAGCATCGGGCGGTAGTCGTGGCCGTGGCCGCCGGCGTCGTAGGCCGCCCGGTCGGCTACGGAGCGGTCCGGGAGCACGTCGCCGGAGGCGACGAGCGTGACCGCGCGGGCGACCGGCGGTGCCGGTGCCGGGCGGCCCGCCGCGACGGGCTCCTGCCGCTCCTGGTTCAGGCAGGCGGCCCCGGCGGCGAGCAGGGCGGTCAGCGCCAGCGCCACCTGATGCCTGCGTGCGATCATCGCTTCACCCCAGCGTCGTCGTCATTGCGGACGTCTCGTTCACCGACAAGTCTTTGACGGCATATGGGTATGAATCCGGCTCCCGGCGCAAACAAACGCGCCACCGGAATTAGGCCATCCGGTGCCACCCGCGCCGGTGCGCGCACCGCTCGCGCGACCGCTCACCGACGCGATCGGACCGTCCGTCGCAGAGCGGCGCGCGCCCCCTGTCCTCCGGCGGCGCCGTGCGCTGCCATACCGCCATGACGGCCGGAACCTCACTTCCCCACCGGACGACGACCGCCGAGCACGAGCTCGCCGCACTCCAGCGCGAGCACGGCGGCCCCCTCTTCGCGCTGCTGCTGAGGCTGAGCGACGGAGACCGGCAGCGCGCCGAGGACCTGGTGCAGGAGACCCTGGTGCGCGCCTGGCAGCATCCGGAGGCCCTGCACGCGGCCGACTTCGACTCGGTACGGCCCTGGCTGCTGACCGTCGCCCGCCGGCTCGCCATCGACGCGCGGCGGGCCCGCCGGGCGCGGCCGCCCGAGGTCGGCGACGAGGTGCCGGAGAACGCCCGGGTGACCGCGGACCACGCCGAGCGGGCCGCCGCGACGCTGGACGTCCGGGAGGCTGTGAAGACACTCACGCCGGCCCACCGTGACGTACTGGTGCTCGTGTATTTCCGCGGGGCCAGTGTGGCGGAGGCCGCGCGGACCCTGGGCATTCCACCCGGTACCGTGAAGTCCCGCGCGTATTACGCGTTGCGCGCCCTGCGCGGGGTCCTTCCGGGTTATGCGGCCGACCTGCGGTGAAACCGGCCGCCGGGTCAAACCTCGGTAAAGCGCCTTGCTGAGAACCCCGTTGGGGCAATCAGCTGTCCTCATCCGGGTTTCCGGACGGGGGCCGGGCCCATGGGCGGGCCCGGAGGTTCCGGCGAGGCGCGCGCACCGGAGGAAGGCGGGAAGGGATGCCGCACAGAGGTCATGGGAGCACCGACGGCAGCGACGGCGTAGGCGGTGAACTGGCCGTCCCGATGGCCTGGTTGTACGCCGAGTACATCGCCGACGAGCTGCTGCGCACCGGCGATCTGATGCCGCCGACGTCCTTCGAGTTCCGGGCCGGGCGGGACGCCCTGGCGCTGACGGTCTTCCTCTCCGACACCGACGGCGAGCTCTCCGGCATCCGGGTGATCTCGCAGCTGGAGAACTGGCTGTCGCTGACGGCGTACGACCAGCAGTGGCAGGAGTGGGTGGGTCTGCGGATGGCCGAGCTGGCCGCCGAGGAGTCGCCGGCCGCCGCCCCCTCGCCCGACCTCGCGCTGGCCGCCGACGCCTGGCGCTGGCTGGAGGAGACCGAGCTGCTCGCGCCCGATCTGGACGCGGTGCCGGGCGGTGGCACGCTGTTCGGCGAGGACGACGGGCCCAAGGTGTGGACTCCCGCCTGGCGGCTCGGGCTGCCCCTCGGCCATCTCGCCATCCACCTGTTCTGAGGCCCGGGGACCGGGCCCGGCCTGCCGATGGCGAGTTCCTGAGGTTTTCTGGAAATCGCACCAATCCGCGGGGCGGACCGCTCCGAATCTCTTGGTCACGATTCGGTGTGCGCCTTGAGTGATTCGGTTGTCGGGTGCGTACGGATGGGAGCACGGAGTAACCCCACCCGCACCCATCGGCACGAGGATTCGGCATGAGGTCCCTGGAAAGGCATCGCGACGTCGGCGCGTACGCGCTCGGCGTGCTGGACGAGGCGGAGGCCTTCCGCTTCGAGGACCACCTCATGGAGTGCCCCCGGTGCGCGGCACAGGTGACCGAATTCGGTCCCGCCGCACGGCAGTTGATGCTGTACCGCCGGGCCACCCCGCGCTTCGTGAACCCCGTGGCCCAGCCCGGTGCCCGGCTGCTGGACCGGCTGCTGGGCGAACTGGCGCTCCGGCACCGCGGCCGGCGCCGCCGCTTCCTGTACGGCCTGGCCGCCTCGGTCGTGCTGGCCGTGGCCGGAACGGGGGTCGTGCTGCACTCCGCGCACGGGGATACGGCCGCCCGGGTGACCGCGGCGACCGATCCGGGCACCGGGGTGTGGGCGCAGGTGACCACGGAGGACGGAGACCTCGGCAGCCGGATGCGGCTGGACGTGAAGGACGGCTCCGGGCCGCACTCCTGCCGGCTCGTGGTCGTCGGGCGCGACGGCTCGGAGCAGACGGTGTCCGGCTGGACGGTGGGCCCCCACGACAGCGGGACGACCACGACCATGGCCGGCTCCTCGATGCATCCGGACCAGATCGCCCGCTACGACGTGCGCACCACGGACGGACATCCGCTGGTGTCGCTCACGCCCCGCTAGGGGCGTCCCGGCGGGGCCGGGTCCTTCCCCGGCCGGGCGGGCCGCCTCACTTCAGCAGCCGGGAGAGTCTGCGGTCGGCCAGCGGCTTGCCGCCCGTCTGGCAGGTCGGGCAGTACTGGAGCGAGGAGTCGGCGAAGGAGACCTCTCGAATGGTGTCGCCGCACACCGGGCAGGGTTCCCCGGTGCGGCCGTGGACCCGCAGGCCGCTCTTCTTCTCCGCCTTCAGCCGTCCGGCGGCAAGGCCGCGCGAGCGCTCGACCGCCTCGGTGAGGGTGGCGCGCAGTGCCTCGTGGAGCCGCCCGGTCTCCTGCGGGGTCAGGGACGCGGCGAGCTTGAACGGCGACATCCTCGCGGCGTGCAGGATCTCGTCGCTGTAGGCGTTGCCGACGCCCGCGATCAGGGACTGGTCGCGCAGCGCGCCCTTGAGCTGCCGTCTCTCGTCCTTCAGCAGGGCGGCGAGGCGGTCCGCGTCGAAGTCCGCGGCGAGCGGGTCGGGGCCGAGCCGGGCGACGCCCGGGACCTCCTCCGGATCGCGGACCACGTACACCGCGAGCCGCTTCTGGGTGCCGGCCTCGGTGAGGTCGAAGCCCTCGCCCGTCTCCAGCGCGACGCGCAGCGCGAGCGGGCCCTTGCCGGGCCGGGGCGGGCCGTCGGGCAGCCGGTCCCGCCACTGGAGCCAGCCCGCGCGGGCCAGGTGGGTCACCAGGTGCAGCCCGTCGCCCGTCGCCAGGTCGAGGAACTTGCCGTACCGGCGCACGGCGGTGACCTCGCTGTTCTCGATCGCGGTGACCGAGGGGTCGTACGTCTTCAGGACGCTGACGGCGACCGGCAGCACCCGCACCACCCGTCGGCCGACCAGGTGCTCGGTGAGGAAGTCCTTCAGCGCTTCTACCTCGGGCAGTTCCGGCATGGTTCCAGAGTGCCATCCGGTGCCGACAACGCCTCGCCGGTCACGCGGCGGAGCGCTTCGGCACCCGGAACTCGCTCCACACGGCCTTGCCGCCGCCGCGCGCCTCCACGCCCCACACGTCGGCGAGCCGGTCCACGAGGAGCAGCCCGCGGCCGGAGACACCGTTCTCCCCCGCGTCGCGGCGGCGCGGCAGCGCGCTGGAGGAGTCCTCGACCTCGACCCGCAGCCGCCGGTCGCTGCCCTCGAGGACCCGCAGGGTGACGATCGCGGCGCCCTCGGTGTGCATCAGCGCGTTGGTGATCAGCTCGTCGGCGACCAGTTCGATCTCGTCGGCCCGGTCCCGGGCGCCCCAGCCCCGGACGGCGGCGCGGATCAGGTGCCGGGCCTGGCGGAGCGCCTCGGGGTCGCCCGGTGCCACGTGCTGCTGGAACCGGCCCCCGGCCCGCGGGGTCTCCAGGGCGCGGCGGCGCAGCAGGAGCAGTGCCACGTCGTCGTCGCCGCCGCGTTCCTCGGCCGCCTCTATCAGCCGGTTGGCCAGCGCGCGCACGTCCTCCGGACCCTCGGCGATGAGGTCCGTCAGGGCGCGTACGCCGTCGTCGAGATCGGCGCCGGGCTGCTCGACGAGCCCGTCGGTGCACAGCAGGAGCGTGTCGCCGGGATCGAGTTCGAGGGTGGAGACGGGGTACTCCAGCCGGCCGAACTCGGCGGACAGCCCGAGCGGCAGACCGCCCTCGACCGGGACGCGGCGGCAGGTGCCGTCCGCGTACCGGACCAGCGGGTCGATGTGCCCGGCCCGGACCACCTGGACGACCCCGGTGGACAGGTCGGCCTCGGCGTACAGGCAGGTGGCGAAGCGGTCGGTGTCGAGTTCGCGCAGGAAGACGGAGGCGCGGGCCATGACGGTGGCCGGGGTGTGGCCCTCGGCTGCGTAGGCGCGCAGCACGATCCGCAGCTGGCCCATCACGGCGGCCGCGTGGGTGTCATGGCCCTGCACGTCGCCGATGACCGCGCCGACGCGGCCGCCCGCGGAGCGGGTGCCCCCGGGCAGCGGGATCAGGTCGTACCAGTCGCCGCCGATGTCCCGGCCGAGGGTGCCGCCGACGGCGGCGGCGCGGTAGCGGACGGCGACGTCGGCGCCGTGCACGCTGGGGATGGTGCGGGGCAGCATGGCCTGCTGCAGGCTCTGGGCCAGGTCCTTCTCCTGCTCGTAGAGCATGGCCCGCTGCAGGCTCTGCGCGATGCTGCTGCCGAGGGCGACGAGTACGTTGCGGTCCTCGGGGGAGAACCCGCGCCGGTCGTCGTAGAGCAGGCCCATCGCGCCGATCGGGCGGGCCTGGGCGATCAGCGGCAGATAGGCGGCCGAGGTGATCCGCAGGCCGGTGATGTGCGGCCACAGCAGCGGGAAGCGCTCGGCGAACTCCTGCGGTGACTCGATGAAGCACGGGCTGAGGGTCCGCACCGCCTCGCTCATGGGGTACGGCTCGTCTATCCGGGTGACCCGGGTGCCGGGTACGAAGCTGCCCGCGGGGCCCTCGGCGACCAGCCGGATGCGGCCCGCCTCGACCAGGCCGAGGACCAGGCTCCTGGAGCCGAGCAGGGTCAGCCCGTGGGTGTCGGTGACGACGTCGATGACGTCCTGCACGGTGCGGGCGTGGGCGAGCGCGGCGGTGGCGATCTGGACCACGTTGGTCTGCTCGCGCCGCGCGGCGTCCAGGGCCGCGGCGTCCTGGCGGTTCGCGCTCTCGATGAGCTCCTCGGTGGCGTCCCGGACGATCCCGATGATCCGGCGCGGCCGTCCGGTCACGTCCCGCCGTATGTAGCCCTGGGTGTGGGTCCACCGCAGGCTGCCGTCGCGGCGGCGGACGCGGAAGTAGGCGCCGTAGTTCTCCCGGCCGTCCTTGATGGCGAGGGCCACCAGCGTGTCCAGGCGGTGCGCCTCGGCGGGCGGCACCCGTACGGCGAGGGTCTCGGGGCGGCCGTCGTACTCGTCGGGGTGCATGTCGAAGATCTCGTGGGCCTGGGCGTCCATGCTGAACAGACCGGTGTCCAGGTCCCAGTCGAAGCTGCCCATGTTGTTGAGCGCCAGGATCGGGTCCGGGTGGGCGGGCCAGTCCTCCGGGAGAGACAGGGCGCTCGCTCCCCGATCAGCCATGGGCCCACCTTGCCAGCATTCGCCCGATTCTTCGAGTGGGGGTCCGCCTCCGCCTCACCCGCCCGTGTTACGCAGGCGGAGGCGTGCGGTACACGGTGTGACGGGCCTCCCCGCGCCATCGGGCGCCTTCGCCGCGGTGGCCTCGACCCTGGCAGGAGCGCAGTTGTGGACTGGTTCACCGCATCCGACTACTGGCTGAGCAGGCTGGTTTTCCAGCGGGGCCTGGCCGCCGTGTACCTGGTCGCGTTCCTGGTGGCCGCCCTGCAGTTCCGGCCCCTGCTGGGTGAGCGCGGCATGCTGCCGGTTCCCCGGTTCACCGCGCGGGTGCCGTTCCGGCGGGCGCCCAGCCTGTTCCATCTGCGCTACTCGGACCGTCTCTTCGCGGCCGTCGCCTGGGCGGGCTGCGCGGTGTCGGCGGCCCTGCTCGCCGGGGTGGACTCGGCCCTGCCGCTGTGGGGCGGCATCCTGCTGTGGCTGGTGCCGTGGGCGCTGTACCTGTCGGTCGTGAACGTGGGGCAGACCTGGTACTCGTTCGGCTGGGAGTCGCTGCTGCTGGAGACCGGCTTCCTCGCCGCCTTCCTCGGCAACGACGAGGTCGCGCCCCCCGTGGTGGTGCTGTTCCTGCTGCGCTGGATCCTGTTCCGGGTGGAGTTCGGGGCCGGGCTGATCAAGATCCGGGGCGACGCGTGCTGGCGCAAGCTGACCTGTCTGGACTACCACCACGAGACCCAGCCGATGCCGGGCCCGCTGAGCTGGTTCTTCCACCATCTGCCGAAGCCGCTGCACCGGGTGGAGGTGGCCGCCAACCACTTCACCCAGCTCGTGGTGCCCTTCCTGCTCCTCACCCCCCAGCCGGTCGCCTCGGCCGCCGCCGCGCTGATGATCGTCACCCAGCTCTGGCTGGTGCTGTCCGGGAACTTCGCCTGGCTGAACTGGATCGCCATCGTCCTGGCGCTGTCCGCGCTGCGGCTTCCGGCGACGGCGCCGTCCGTGCCCCCGGCCCCGCTCTGGTACGAGGTCCTGGTCCTGGCCGTCGCCGCGCTGCTGCTGTTCCTCAGCTACCACCCGGTGGTGAACATGATCTCCCGGCGTCAGGTCATGAACCGGTCCTTCGACCCGCTGCACCTGGTGAACACCTACGGCGCGTTCGGCAGCGTCAGCAGGGTCCGGTACGAGGTGGTGATCGAGGGCACGCTGGACGACGTGCCGAGGGAGGACTCCGAGTGGCGGGAGTACGAGTTCCGGGGCAAGCCCGGTGACCCGCGGCACTGGCCGCGCCCCTTCGCGCCCTACCATCTGCGCCTGGACTGGCTGATGTGGTTCGCCGCGCTGTCCCCGGGCTACGCCGGCGACTGGTTCGGCCGGCTGGTGGAAAGGCTGCTGGAGAACGACCGTGACACCCTGCGGCTGCTGCGCCGCTCCCCCTTCCCCCGGGACACCCCGCCCCGGTTCGTCCGGGCCCGCCTCTTCCGGTACCGCTACACCACCTGGCGGGAGCTTCGGGCGACCGGGGCGTGCTGGGAGCGGACGTTCGTCCGGGAGTACCTGCCCCCGACACGGCTCGCGCGGGCGGCACACGGATCCCGGGGGTGACTCTCGCGGAGGCGGCGGGCAACGGGACGATGGCCGCGACACCGGAGGGGCTGCCCTCCCGCACCTTCCGGGCGCGTGCCCGGCGCGGCTGCCGGGAAGAGGGCGTCGTCGTCCCCACCCGCCGCGGACACGGGGCCGTCCACCGCGCCCCGGCCGCCCGCGCGACCCGGAGGCCGCCCGCGCGGCGGCGGCCGCGCACGTGGGCGAGATCGGGAAGTGGGCACGGCCCGACTCGTGAGCCGGCGGCCTCGGGTCGGCGCCCGTCGCGCCGCGCCGGCCCGAGGCGCCCGGTCAGCGCCTGCTCAGCCGCAGGGTCATCAGCTCGAACGGCCGCAGCCGCACGGTGATCCGGTCGCCGTCCCGGTCCGGGGCGGGGCCCTCGGCGGTCGGACGTTCCAGGAGGTCCGTCACCATGACGCCGGTGACCTCGAAGCCGGCCGTGAGCGTGGCGCGGGCCCGGCCCCCGTAGGCCTCGTGGAAGCGGACCACGACGTCGCCGCTGCCGTCGTCGGCCAGCTTCAGGGCGGTGACCACGACCGCGTCGTCGTCCACCGCGACCAGCGGGGCGACCTCGTGGGCGCCGCTGACGCGCCGCTCCGGCAGGTTGATCCGCCAGCCCTCGCGCACCGCGTCCGCGATCCCGGCACCGGGGACCAGGGCGTGCCGGAACCGGTGGACCCCCTGGTCGGTCTCGGGGTCGGGGAAGCGCGGAGCGCGCAGGAGGGAGGCGCGGACCGTGGTCGTCGTACCGCGGTCGCCGTCGGTGCGGACCGTGCGGGTCACGTCGTGGCCGTACGTCGAGTCGTTCACCAGCGCCACGCCCCAGCCGGGTTCCTCCAGGTGGACGAAGCGGTGGTTGCAGGCCTCGAACTTGGCCGCCTCCCACGAGGTGTTGGTGTGCGTGGGCCGGTGGACGTGCCCGAACTGGGTCTCGGACGCGTACCGTTCGGCGTGCAGATCGAGCGGGAAGGCCAGCTTCAGGAACTTCTCCGTCTCGTGCCAGTCGGCCTCGGTGTCGATCAGCAGCCGGCGCTCCCCCGGCGCCAGGGACAGCACCTGCGTGACCCGCGAGGCCCCGAAGGAGCGCACGACCCGCACCGAGGCGCCGTCCTCGCCCGCCGTCACCGCGTCGGCGTCCGTGAGGTCCGTGACCGTGTTCCGGTAGAACTCGTCGACGTCCCAGGCGTCCCACATGTTCGGGAAGTCGGGGTGCAGCTGGAGCAGGTTCGCCGCGCGGCCGGGGGCCACGGCCTCGCGGTCGGCCCCGATGTCGTACGCGGAGACGACCAGTCCGCGGGCGTCGATCCCGATCCGCAGCAGGCCGTTGTCCAGCACGTGCCCGCCGTCCGGGCGCGGCGCGAGTGTCGTGGCGCCCCGCGTCGTGGCGGCCGCCGCCCCCGCGGCCGGGACGCCGGCGCGGGCGTGCGGGGCGGCGTTGAACACCAGCGGCGTCGTCCCCTCGCCCGCCAGCGCGCGCTGCGCGGCCTCGACGATCCCGGTCAGCTCGGCGGCGACCCGCTCGTACGTCGCCCGGGCCTCGCGGTGCACCCAGGCGATGGACGAGCCCGGCAGGATGTCGTGGAACTGGTGCAGCAGGACCGTCTTCCAGATCCGGTCCAGCTCTTCGTACGGGTAGGGGAATCCGGTGCGGACCGCCGCGGTGGCCGCCCACAGTTCGGCCTCGCGCAGCAGGTGCTCGCTGCGGCGGTTGCCCTGTTTGGTCATGGCCTGGCTGGTCAGGGTGGCGCGGTGCAGTTCGAGGTAGAGCTCGCCGACCCAGACGGGCGCGTCGGGGTACTCGGCCTCGGCCTTCTCGAAGAACGCCCGGGGCGTCTCCCAGACGACGGTCGCGGAGCCCTCCAGGTCGCGCAGCCGGGCCGCCTTGGCGACCATCTCGCGGGTGGTGCCGCCGCCTCCGTCGCCCCAGCCGGTGGGCGCCAGGGAGTGCCGGGCCCGGCCCTTCTCCTTGAAGTTCCGTGCCGCGTGGGCGATCTCGGCGCCCCGCATGGAGCAGTTGTAGGTGTCGACCGGCGGGAAGTGCGTGAAGATCCTGGTGCCGTCGATGCCCTCCCAGTGGAAGGTGTGGTGCGGGAACTTGTTCGTCCGCGACCAGGAGATCTTCTGGGTCAGCAGCCACTTGGACCCGGCCGCCCGGATGATCTGCGGGAGCCCGGCGGCGAAGCCGAAGGTGTCGGGCAGCCAGGCCTCCTCGTTCTCGATGCCGAACTCGTCGAGGAAGAACCTCTTGCCGTGCACGAACTGCCGGGCCATCGCCTCCGATCCGGGCATGTTGGTGTCCGACTCGACCCACATCCCGCCGGCCGGCACGAACCTCCCCTCCGCCACGGCCTTGCGCACCCGCGCCCACACCTCCGGCCGGTGCTCCTTCACCCACGCCCACTGCTGGGCCTGGGACATGGCGAAGACGAACTCCGGCTCGTCCTCGATCAGCGCGGTCATGTTGGCGGTCGTACGGGCCACCTTGCGCACGGTCTCGCGCAGCGGCCACAGCCACGCCGAGTCGATGTGCGCGTGCCCGACGGCGCTGATCCGGTGGGCGGAGGGCACGGCCGGGGCGGCCAGCACGCCGGCCAGCCGGGCTCGCGCGCGCTCCGCGGTGCCGTTCACGTCCTGGAGGTCGACGAGGTCCAGGGCTCCGTCGACGGCGCGCAGGACGTCGTGGCGGCGGGCGGAGTCCTCCGGCAGCTCGGCCATCAGCTCGCCCAGCACCTCCAGGTCCTGCACCAGCCGCCACACGGCCTCGTCGAACACGGCGAGGTCCATGCGGGTGAGCGTGTACTGCGGCTCGTGCCCGGCGGTGTCCTTGTCGCCGAGCGCGGTGGGCCGGAAGGGGTGGTAGTCGAGAATGACCGGGTTGGAGGCGGCCTCGATGTGCAGGCGCACCTGCTCCCCGCCCTCGGCGGGGGCGCCGATCCGGACCCACTGGTTGCGCGGGTTGAGGCCCTTCACCGGGGTGCCGTCAGGCCGGTAGACCAGGCCCTCGCACTGGAAGCCGGGCATGTTCTCGTCGAAGCCGAGATCGAGCAGGGCCTCGACGGTCCGGCCCGCCCAGGCCTCGGGGACGGTCCCGGTCACCCGGAACCAGCTCGTGCCCCAGGGGGCGCCCCACCGGGCGCCCACCTCGATCGGCTCGGGCTCGGCCGCGAGGCCCTCCGCCACCGGTACGGGCTCTCCGGGCGCGTGCCACACGTGAACCCGCAGCGGCACGGACTCGGGGTGGACGGCGGGGCGGACGCGTTCGTCGAGGACGCGCCGGAGACGGGCTTCGACCAGGCTGCGGTCGTCATGCATGCGGGGTGCTCCCTGCTGGGTTCCGGGTGCGGGACACGGGCGGGCTACCAGGTGTGGGTGACGGTGACGGGGGCGGACGCGTCGTACAGCTCCCCCACCGCCCGCAGTTCGAACCGTGCGGCCGTCTCTCCCGGCTCCGGCCGCAGGCCGGGGACGAAGTGGGCGCGCTGGCAGGTGCCGCCGAGGAAGCGGCGGGTGCCGTCGGGCAGGAGACGGTGCAGTTCGTAGTGGCGGACCGGGATCCGGTGGGGCGTGGCGTGCCAGGCGAAGCGCAGGTCGCCTCCGGTGGCGGCGGTGATCCGCAGGCCGGCGGGTGCGGCGGGCGCCCCGGTGGTGTCGCGGACGGCGACGCGGCCGAGCCGCCAGCCCACGGGGCCGCCGCCGGGCGCGGTCAGGCGTACCCCCAGGGCGTGGACCGTGCCGGACAGCCCGGTCAGCCGCACGGTGGAGGTCACCCAGGCGTCGGCGGCGTCGACCCGGTTCACCGGCAGGAAGGCGTACGGCGGTGGCGCACCGGGGCCGTCCGGTTCCCTCGTCGCGACGGCCAGCTCGACTTCCACGTTCCCAGCGTCCGCCCGGTGGGTCAGCTCGACAACCGTGCCGGCGGTGACGGGCAGCCGGGTCGCGTACAGGTCCAGCACCGCCGGCGCGTCGAGCTCGCCCGCCACCAGTACGCTGCTGCCGCCCCGCCACGCGTCGCCGAAGTCGAGCGAGACGGCCGGGCGCCGCCCCGCCGTCCGCACCACCCACCGCCGGGACGGCAGCCGGTCCTGCAGCCCGAGGTGGTTCCAGGGCGCGTCCGACGTGACGGCGCCCTCCTCGTACCAGCGCAGCCCGTGCCCGGTGTTGAACACGCTCGCGAACGGCACCGAGGTCACCGTCGACCGGTCCGCCACCGACACGGCCGGCGCCCGCCAGGGATCGGTGCCGTCGGGCCGCGCGGGGTCCAGCGACCGGCCGGTCCAGAACCGGTCGTCGGCCGCGTGGAAGTCCTCGGGGGTGCGCCGGTCGGCGGGCAGGTGGTTGCGGGTCCACTCGGGCCGGTACAAGCCGATCGAGGTGGTGTGCGCCTTCGCCGTCGGCACGATCGCGTCCCAGTTCACGGTCGAGTCGGACCCGTTCGACTCGACGTCGACACCGGCCCACAGCTCGTAGGGATCGCGGCCCAGTCGCGCGGCTCGGGCGGCGGAGGCGGCCAGCGAGCCCGCGCTCCAGCGGAAGTCGACGAACATGTCGTCGGCGGCCCGGAAGAAGGCCTGGTTGCGGTCGTTCAGGGCTCCCTGCCAGCTCACCGTCCCGTCCACGGTCATCGCGTCGTACCAGGTCACCCGCTGTCCCTTCGCCGCCGCGAGCGCCCTCAGCTCGGTCACGAAGTCCAGTACTGCGGTGCCGAGGGCGGTGTTCCCGCCGCCCGTCTCGGCGTTCAGGAACCAGCCGTCGAAGCCGTACGCCGCCGCCACCGCGACGAGTTGCGCGGCGAGCGGATGACGCCCCGCGGCGTCCTTCTGGACCAGGTCGCGGGTCCAGCGGAGCTGCCCGCCGTAGGCGGTGGGCGGCAGGAAGACGTTGCCGAGGACCGGCACGCCGTGCCGGTGGGCGGCGTCCACGACCGGCGCGTTCGGCGCCAGGATCAGTCCCTCCCCCGCCGAGCCGCCCCAGAACACCAGCTCGTCCAGATAGGCCCAGTGGGTGAGGGCGTAGTAGTCGGCGGTGGGCGACCCCTGCGAGGGGTTGGCGGAGGTGGGCCCGAAGGAGACCAGGGCCTGGACGCGGGCCTGGCCGGAGCGGGCGGTGGTGTTGGCCGGGGTGGGTGTGAAGCGGGCGGCGAGCGGCACGGACGCCGCGTTGAAGGCGAGGTCGGGGTCGTCGGCGGCGCGCCAGGCCTTCAGGCTGCGCCAGGTGACGCCGCTGCCCGGGCTGCCGTCGGGCAGGGAGTCCGGGTACCAGTAGGAGGCGTACGGCGCGGCGGCGGCTCTGGTTCGCGGGGCGGCGAGGGCGGGGGCCGCCGGGAGCAGGGCAGCGGCGGCGCCGGCGATCAGGACCGCGCGTCTGGTGGGCTTCACGGGCGAGGGCCTCCTGGTGGGGTGGGGAGTACCTGGTCGGGCGTGACGACTTCGGTGATGCCGCGGGCGGCGAGGTGTTCCTTGTCGTCCGCCCGGGTGTCGAGGACGGTGGTGGGGCGGGCGCCGTCGGCGACGAGCCGGAAGAAGGCGTCGAAGACGGGACCGCCGGGTGCGCAGCGGGAACGGCGGCCGGGGTCGGCGGGTACGGCGAGGGCCGTGGTGCGCACCGCCGGGGCGGTGCGGGGCCCGCGGGCGGCGCCGGCCAGCACGCGGGCGATGTCCTTGGGTCTGCGGTCGTTGGTGAACAGGCCCAGCCCGTATTCGAGTTCGGGGAAGTCGGCGAGGTCGCGCGAGACGTCGTACGCGCACCACCAGGTGATGCCCCACAGGTCCGGGCAGTCCAGCGCGCCGGCCACGGTGGCCTCGGTGAAGGCTGCCGCGTGTTCGGCGGGCACCAGGGGCGCCGGCGCCCCGACCTCCTGCAGCCAGACCGGCCGGTGCGGCTCCTCGGCCCAGGCCTTGCTCAGCTCGACCAGGTAGGCGGCGTGGTGCTCGGCCGGTACGGAGGTGCGGCCGTGGCGCTGTGCGGTGCCGTTGAACACCCAGGAGTGGACGGCGGTGACGGCACCGAGCCGGGCCGAGTGCCCGGGTGTGAAGGGCTGGTCGTCCTGGTACCAGGCGGCGTCGTAGGAGGCGTGCAGATGGAGCCGGCCGGGGGCGCCCTCGGCGCAGGCGGCGAGCAGGGTGCCCAGCCACCGCTCGGCCTGCTCCGCCGTGATCCGGTCGGGGTCGGGGTGGGGTCCGGCGGCGAACTGGTTGACCTCGTTGCCGATGGTCATGCCGATGAAGTTGGGCCGGCCGGCCAGGGCGGTGGCGAGGGTGCGCAGGTAGTCGGCCTGGCCGTCGACCACGTCCGGGTCGGTGAAGAGGTTGCGCCGGTGCCAGGTGCGGGTCCAGGCGGGGAGGAAGTCGAAGCTGCTCAAGTGGCCCTGCAGACCGTCCACGTTGACGTCCAGGCCGCGTTCGGCGGCGGCGTCGGCGAGCGCCACCAGCTGGGCCACGGCGCGGGGGCGGATCAGGGTGCGGTTGGGCTGGAAGTAGGGCCACAGCGGGAAGACGCGGATGTGGTCGAGGCCGAGGGCCGCGATCGCGTCCAGGTCGGCGCGCACGGCGTCCAGGTCGAAGTCGAGCCAGTGGTGGAACCAGCCTTCGCTCGGGGTGTAGTTGACGCCGAAGCGCACGGCAGGGGGCATACGGTGTCCTTGGCGGGGAGTACGGGGGCGGGCGGCCTTCGGCGGTGCGGTCAGCCCTTGACTGCGCCCTCGCCGACCCCGCGGAAGAAGTACCGCTGCAGGCAGGCGAAGAGGGCGATGAGCGGGGCGACGGCGATGACGGTGCCGGCGGCGACCAGCCGTTCGTCGTTCGCGAAGGTGCCGTGCAGATAGTTGAGGCCGATGGTCAGGGTGAACCTGTCGGGGTCGCTGAGGACGACGAGCGGCCACAGGAAGTCGTCCCAGGCGCCCATGAAGGCGAAGATCGCGACGACGGCGAGGGTGCCCTTCACCGCCGGCAGCGCGATGCGCCAGAACCGCTGCCAGACGTTCGCGCCGTCGACGTAGGCGGCCTCCTCGATCTCGTACGGCAGGTTGCGGAAGGCGTTGCGCATCAGCAGCACGTTCATCGCCGCGACCGAACCGGGCAGTACGACACCGATGAGGGTGTTGTTGAGGCCGAGTTCCCGCATGGTGGTGAACTGGGCGATGATGATGCCCTCCACGGGCACCAGCATCGCCAGCACGAAGGCCAGGGTCGCCGCCTCGCGGCCGCGGTAGCGCAGACGGGCCAGGGCGTACCCGGCGAGGGCCGACCCGGCGCAGTTGGTCACGACGCTCGCGGCGGCGACCTTCAGCGAGTTGAGGGCGTAGTCCCAGACGGGGACGGTGTCCGCGACCCTCGCGTAGTTGTGCAGGGTGGGATGCGCGGGCAGGAACGTCGGCGGTGAGCCGAAGATGTCCTCGGTGGGGCCCTTGAGGGATGTGGAGAGCTGCCACAGGAAGGGTCCGACGGTGAGGGCGAGGACGGCGAGCAGCAATGTGTAGCGCAGGACCAGTTCGGCGGGCCGGACCCGGCGGCCGTGCTCGTCGGTGATCCGCGGTGCCCGGGTGGGGGCCGGTCCGGCCGGCCGGTCCGTGCGGTCCGTGCGCGCCGTCTCCTCCAGGACGCTCATGTCTCCTCCCTCCGGTCGGCGCGCAGCACGAGGAGCATCAGCACGACGGTGACGGCGAACACCACGACGGAGATGGCGGAGGCGTAGCCGACCCGGCCGGTCAGCCCGGTGCCGGTGCGCTGGACGAGCATGACGAGGGTGGTGTCCTCGCCGGCCGGGCCGCCGCTGGGGCCGGCCATCAGGTACACCTCGGAGAAGACCTTGAACGCGGCGACCGAGGAGAGCGCGGCGACCAGCACCATGGTGGAACGCACGGCGGGCACCGTGACGTCGAGGAAGCGGCGGACCGCTCCGGCGCCGTCCACGGCGGCGGCCTCGTGCAGTTCACGCGGGACGTTCGCGAGCGCCGCCAGATAGATGATCATGTAGTAGCCGAGGCCCTTCCACACCGTCACCGCCATGGCGCTGAGCAGGAGCAGCCACTGGTCGCTGAGGAAGCCGACCCGCCCGACGCCGACGGTCTCCAGCAGGGAGTTGACCAGGCCGCGTTCGTCCAGCAGCCACACCCAGATCAGGCCGACGACCACGATGGAGGCGACCACGGGCGTGTAGAAGGCGGCCCGGAAGAAGGTGATGCCGGGGATGTTGCGCTGCACCAGCAGCGCGAGCAGCAGCGGCAGCACCACCAGGGCGGGTACGACACCGGCGATGTACAGGAAGCTGTTGCGCAGCCCGGTCCAGAACATGTCGTCGTGGAGGAGTTCGCGGAAGTTGGCGAGGCCCACGAAGTGCCCCGGGATCAGGGTGCGGCGGTCGGTGAAGGAGTTCACGACGGTCGACGCGAACGGGTAGAGCACGAAGGCGCCGGCGACGAGCAGTCCGGGGGCGGCGAACAGCCACGGACTGCTGGGCAGTTGCCGCCGGATCCGGGAGGTGGCGGGTGCGGCCATACTGCTCAGCCCTGCTGCTTCAGGAGCTGGTCGCAGGCCCTGACAGCGTTGTCGAGAGCTGCCTTCGGGCTCTCCTTGCCCTGGAGCGCCTTGGCCACCTCGTTGCGCAGCGCGGTCTTCATCTGCTCGCTGAACAGCACCGGCGTGTAGTTGACGGCGGTCTTCAGCGACTTGGCGGCGGCGACGCGCACCCGGGTCTCGTCGGTGCCGTCCTCCTTGGTGAAGTACGGGTCGTCGAGGGAGCCGGCGGTGCTCGGGAAGATGGCGACCTTCTTGGCGAAGGACATCTGGTTGCGCGCGTCGGTGACGAAGTGCGCGAACGCGACGGCGGCCGGGGTGTGCTTGGCACGGGAGTTGACCATCACGCCCATCACGTACATGTTGGCGTGCCCGGTGCTGGTGATCTGGTCGGTGATCCCGATGTTCTTGTAGAGGCCGGGCGCCTGCTTCCTGAAGTTGCCGAGGTCCAGGGCGCTGCCGGGGTTCATGGCGACGGCCTGGGTGAGGAACTTCCTGCCGGAGGACTCCGGGGTGGCGGTCAGCGCCTGCGGATCGAGCGCCTTGGCGTCGTAGAGCCGCTTGTACTCGGTGAGGAGTTCGACGCCCTTGGCGTCGTCGAAGGCGAAGCCGGTCCCCTCCTTGTTCATGAGCGGCACGCCGTACCGGCCGAAGTCCTCGATGGTGGGCACGTTGGCGAGCGTGGCGACCTTGCCGCCGGTCTTCTCGGCGATCCGGCGGGCGTCGGTGAAGAGGTCGCCGTAGGTCTTCGGCGGTGCGCCGGGGTCGAGTCCGGCCTTGCTGAACAAGGCCTTGTTGTAGAAGAGCGGCCCGGTGTTCAGGTACCAGGGGAATGCGTACGTTCCGCCGAGGCCCGGTACCTGATGGCCGGCCCAGGCCCCCGGCAGGTACTCGGACTTGTACCCGGCCGCGGACTTGTCGAGGTCGAGGGCGAGCCCGGCCTTGGCGAGCGGGGCGACCAGGTCCGGGGAGACGTTGACGACGTCGGGCAGGGTGCCGCCCGCGGCGTCGGCGCTGATCTTGTCGGCGTAACCCTCGGCCGGCTGGTCGATCCACTTCACACGGGTGCCGGGGTGCCGCTTCTCGAAGTCCGCGATCAGGCCCTCGAAGTACGGCTTGAAGTTGGCGCGCAGGTTCCAGGTCTGGAAGGTGATGTCGCCCTCCACCTTGCCGGAGGCGTCGGTCGAGCCGCCCTCGTCCCCGCCCGAGCCGCAGGCACTCAGCGGCAGGAGGAGGGCGACGGCGGCGGCGGCGAAGGTTCTGCGGGAGATGCGCACGGCGGCTGGGCTCCTTTGCAGGGGGGATGTGGCAGAAGGTGCCGGGCCAGACTGTGCACAGCGTTTGCGGGACGCGTCAATGGATTCAGCCCCGCTAAAGACATTAGTGACTCAAAACCCCTGTTCAGAGCGGTGCTTGTAACCCATTGCCGTGGATCACTAATGCGCTTTAGGGTAAGTGGACTCAAGCGCATTAGCAGTTGGCCGGTACCGGGCCGTCGAGGGAAGGGGCACAGCGTTGCCGGACAAGCGATCACCCGCGCGCCGGCCGACGATGAAGGACATCGCGCGCCGCGCCGGAGTCTCCGAGAGCGCGGTCTCGTTCGCCCTCAACGGCCGCCCGGGAGTCTCGGAGAGCACGCGCGCCCGGGTCCGCCGGGTCGCCGAGCAACTGGGCTGGCGTCCCAGCACGGCGGCCCGCGCCCTCTCCGGCGAGGGGGTGGCGACGGTCGGTTTCGTGCTGGCCCGGCCCGCGGACACGCTGGGCGTCGACTCCTTCTTCCTGCACCTCGTGTCCGGCATCCAGGAGGTGCTGGCCGAGCGTCACCTGGGCCTGCTCTTCCAGGTGGCCCGGGACGTGGCCGACGAGTGCGCGGTGTACCGGCGCTGGTGGGCGGAGCACCGGGTGGACGGCGTCCTGGTGGTCGACCCGCGGGCCGAGGACCCGCGCCCCGGCCTCCTGGACGAACTCGGTCTGCCCGCCGTGGTCATCGGCGGCGCGCCCGGCGGCCGGCATCCCGGTCTTTCCACGGTCTGGGCGGACGACGCCGGCGCGATGGCGTCGGTGGTGGACGAGCTGGCGGCGCTGGGGCACCGCCGGATCGTGCACATCGCGGGGCTGCCCGGGCTGGCCCACACCCAGCGCCGGATCGCGACCCTGCGCGCGGAGGCGGAGCGCCGTGGCCTCACCGGGGTCCGTTCGGTGACCACCGACTACTCCGACGCGGAGGGCGCCGCGGTGACCCGCAGGGTCCTCGGCGGGTCACCGCCCCCGACCGCCCTGATCTACGACAACGACGTGATGGCGGTGGCGGGTCTGGCCGCGGCGGCCGAACTCGGCTTCCGGGTGCCGCGGGACGTCTCGGTGGTGTCGTGGGAGGACTCCGCCCTGTGCCGCATGGTCACGCCGCGGCTGTCCGCCCTGTCCCGCGACAGCGCCGAGTTCGGCCGGACCGCGGCGCGGGAGCTGATGGCGCTGCTGGACGGCGGGGCGGCGCGGTCGGTGGGAGTGCCGGTGCCCCGGCTCACCGGACGCGGCAGTACGGCGTCGGCGTCCACCTCCCCGGTCGGCGGGCACGGCGCGCCCCCGGCGGCGGCGGGGGGCCGGTGACGCCCCTGACGGGGTAGGCGACGCCGTCGTCACGATCCCCGGCGTGAGCGGCATCCGGGCCGCCGGCGCCCCGGAGACCCTCGACGAGCAGCGGCCGCGTCCCGGCCGCTCCCGGCCGCCGGGGCGACGGCCCCGTCCGGCCTCTCGACGCACCGCGCCCGAGCGTGCACAGTTCTCCCTGCGCGCTTGATTCATACCGACGAGTAGCCAGGGAGTGCCCGTGACCAGCTGGGCCGGCCGGACCGCCGCCGACATCGCCGCGGCCGTACACGCGAAGGACGTCACGCCGCGGCAGGTGGTGGCGGAGCATCTCGCGCGGATCGAGCGGCTCGACGGCCGGATCGGGGCCTTCCGCACCGTGCGGGCCGAGGCGGCACTGGCGGAGGCGGACGAGGTGGGGGCGCGGGCCGGCCTGGCCGGTCTGCCGCTCGCCGGGGTGCCGGTGGCGGTGAAGGACAACCTGGCGGTGCGCGGCGAGTCGCACCGCAACGGCTCCGCCGCGACACCGGACGAACCGGCCGCCGAGGACCATGTGACGGTGGCCCGTCTGCGGGCGGCCGGCGCCGTGGTCGTGGGCCTGACGAACGTGCCCGAGCTGTGCGTCTTCGGCACCACCGAGGGCGTCCACGGCACCGCCCGCAACCCCTGGGACCTCGCCCGCACGGCGGGCGGCTCCTCCGGCGGCAGCGCGGCGGCCGTGGCCGCGGGCCTGGTACCGCTGGCGCTCGGCAACGACGGCATGGGCTCGCTGCGCATTCCGGCGGCCAACTGCGGGCTGGTCACCCTGAAGGCGGGGCACGGGGTGGTGCCGGCCGGGATCGGCAACGGCGACTGGTTCGGCATGTCGGAGAACGGCCCGCTGGCCACCACGGTCGGGGACCTGCGGCTGATGCTGTCGGTCCTCGCGGACGACGGGCCCGCCGGTGACGGGCCCGCCGGGCGTACGGAGCGTACGCCGCTCCGTATCGCCGTCGCCCTGCGCAGCCCGCTCGCGGGGGTGAGCGTGAGCCGGCCGTACACGATGGCGGTCCGGGAGGCGGCCGGGGCGCTGGCCGGGGCCGGACACCGGGTCCGGCGCGCGGAGCCGCCCTATCCGCTCTCCCTCGGCGTGACCTCGCTGCGGCACTGGACGGCGGGTACGGCGGTGGACGCGGAAGGCCTCGACCCGGCGCTGCTGGCCCGGCGGACCCGGGTGCACGCGGCCGTGGGCCGCCGCTTCGTCGGGTCGGTCCGCTCCGGGGACGAGCGGGAGCGCCTGCGCGCCCGGCTGACCCCGTTCCTCACCGAGCACGACGTGCTGCTGACCCCGGCCCTCGCCCGCCGCTCCCCCCGGGCCGCCCCGTGGCACGAGCGCGGCTGGCTGCGCAACATCCTGGCGAACACCGCCTACTCGCCGTTCACCCCGCCGTGGAACCTGACCGGGTGGCCGGCGATGTCGGTACCCTTCGGCACGCTGCCCTCGGGCGCCCCCTGCGCCGTACAGCTCGTGGCGCGGCCCGGCCGGGAGGCGGATCTGCTGGCACTGGCGGAGGAGCTGGAGACACTGCGCCCGTGGTCCCGTACGGCACCGCTGCCGGACCCGGCGGACGGGGTCTGATCCAGCCGGAAAGCCGGCCCCGGGGCCGGCTTTTCCGGTGTCGCTGTGGGCGTGACCCTGTCACGCCCACAGCTGCGATTGCCTTCGGTGGCCTGGCCCGGCGGTCAGTCCACGCTGGGCAGGATGTGGGGTTCGGCGAGGTCTTCCTCGTACCCCGCGAGACGGATGGGCGCGGACCGGGCCCACACGTCGAGGCTGCCGAGTTCACCGGCGCGCCGGCCGGCGCGCTCGCCGCGTTCCTTGGGGCGTTCGTCGAGATTCGTCGTCTCCGGTGTCACCGCGCACTCCTTATGTGTCGGGCTCACCCTCGGGGCATACCGCACAGCTGCGCTCCGGCACTCGTGCCCGCTCGGGTCTGGATGGAAGGCCAGTTCGGACGCGGTGGCGCCGGTACGGACGATGGGTGTGGGTGGGACCCGGTACTGCTGTCCGCGCCGTCCAGATTAACCAAATGAGCGGACTGCCGCTCGATAGGGAGTGCAAACAAGGTGTAACTATCGGGAGTCGTCCGACCCCCCAATGCCTCTCAATATGCGGCTATCTGCCACAAACCGCATCACTCGCCGCCCCGAACGAATCACCCACTCGGCCTACCGGGCGAACATGCCTTCGAGTCCGAGTGGGTGCATTCGGTCGCCGCGCGCGCGGGCTCACCACTTGCCGGGCGCGTAGTCCTTCATGAAGACGCCGTACAGGTCCTCGCCCGCCTCACCGCGCACGATCGGGTCGTACACCCGGGCCGCGCCGTCGACCAGGTCCAGGGGCGCGTGGAAGCCGGCCTCGGCCAGCCGCAGCTTCTCGTAGTGCGGACGCTCGTCGGTGATCCAGCCGGTGTCGACGGCGGTCATCAGGATGCCGTCCGTGTCGAACATCTCCTGGGCGCTGGTCCGCGTCACCATGTTCATGGCCGCCTTCGCGGCGTTGGTGTTCGGGTGCCCGGCGCCCTTGTAGCCGCGGCTGAAGACGCCCTCCATCGCGGAGACGTTGACGACGTAGGCGCGCCCGCGTCCCGCCCGCCGCGCCGCCTCGGCCATGGCCGGGCGCAGCTTGCTGATCAGGATGAACGGCGCCGTGTAGTTGCAGAGCTGGGTCTCCAGCAGTTCCACCGGGGAGATCTGCTCGATGGTCTGCACCCAGGTGTTGGTGTCGACCACGTCGGGGACGAGGCCGCCCGCGTCGATGGCGGTGCCGTCGAGGTGGCGGGCCACGCTGGCGTTGCCCGCCACCAGGGCGAGGTCCGCGACCTTCTGCGCGTCCAGGCCACTGGTGCCGACGGGCAGCGCGGCTATGCCGTCGACGGCGCCGGAGTTGAAGGCTCCGATGACGTGGTGGGAGGGCAGTTCACCGGCGGGCAGCGGCGCGCTCTCGCCGTCCACCAGGGCGGCGTACGCGGACGGCAGGCGGCGCACGGTCTGCGTGGCGTTGTTGATCAGGATGTCGAGCGGGCCCGCCTCGGCGACCTGCTCGGCCAGGGCCACGGCCTGCGCCGGGTCGCGCAGGTCGATGCCGACGACCTCCAGACGGTGCAGCCAGTCCGCCGAGTCCTCCATCGCCTTGAAGCGGCGGATGGCGTCCTTGGGGAAGCGGGTGGTGACGGTCGTGTGCGCGCCGTCCCGCAGCAGCCGGAGCGCGATGTACATGCCGATCTTGGCCCGGCCGCCGGTGAGCAGGGCGCGCTTGCCGGTGAGGTCGGCGCGGGCGTCCCGCTTGGCCCGGTTCTCGTCGGCGCACCTCTGGCAGAGCTGGTGGTAGAAGTAGTCGACCTCGGTGTACCGCTGCTTGCAGACGTAGCAGGAGCGGGGGCGCTGGAGGATGCCCGCGATCCGGCCCTCGTCGGTCTTGGAGGAGGGCAGGATGCCCTCGGTCTCGTCGTCGATCCGCTCGGCGGAACCGGTGGCGGTGGCCTCGGTGACCGCGCGGTCGTGCGCGGTCTTGGCGGCGCGGCGCTCCTGGCGGCGGCGCTGCTTGACCGTGCGGTAGATGTGCGAGGTGGCCCGGCGCACCGTTATCGCGTCGGGGTGGTCGACGTCGAGCCGGTCGAGCTCCTCGAGCACGCTCAGGCAGACGGCCAGCCGCTCGGGGTCGATACCGGGTCCGTGGACCACCTCTTCCATGGATGCGTCCGTGGGGACGGCCATGGCTGCCTCCATGGACACGGAACCGTCCTCTGTCACCGTCATCGCGCTGCCGCTTCCCTGATCACCCGCGCAGCGCTCCGACTCGCGCCCGCTTTCGAACGGGGAATTTTACGTAGCGGCACACCCTACGGCCAAACCGCTCCCCCGGGCCCGTCCCTCGGCGGCCGTCCCACCCCGCTGAACTGCGACGACGCCGGCCGCTCGCCCCGTCGCCCGGCAGCGTCCCGCCCCGGGGCCGCCGCCGGGCCCGGGGCGGGGCTCGGCCCCGGGCCTCAGGCGTCGCACACCGTGAGCAGGTCGCGCACCTCCTCCGACACCGCGCGGGCGAACACGTCCAGGTCGGGCACGGCCCGGGCGTCGGCGACCAGGCCGTAGTGCACGTGCCCCCGGTAGGTCGAGATCGCCACCGCCAGCGACTGCCCGGGCGCGAGCGGGGCCAGCGGATACACCTCGGTCAGCTCGTGGCCGCCCAGCCGCAGCCCCAGCCCCGGCAGCGGCACGCTGGTGACCAGGATGTCGAACCACAGCCGCGCGGCCTGGCCGACCAGCGGCCCGGCGAGCCGGTGACCGAGGGCCGGTACGTGGTCGGCGAGCAGCGCGACCGCGCCGGCGCCCCGGTTCGGCCCCGCGTCCTTGTTGCGGACCATCGCCGTGCGAACGGTGTCGAGCCGGCGCAGCGGATCGGGGTCGTCGACCGGAAGCCGTATCAGGTACCCGGAGAGCCGGTTGCCCTGTGGGTGCGCGGTGCGCGGGCGCCGCCGGGAGACCGGGATGAGGGCGCGGGGCGCCACTTTGCCGGTGTCCTCGCCGCGCGCGTCCAGCCAGCGGCGCAGCGCACCGGCGACGACGGCGATGAGCACGTCGTTGACGGTGCCGCCGGCGCTCTTGCGGACCCGGTGCACGTCGTCGATGTCGAGGACCACCCCGGCCGTGCGGCGGGTGCCGCTGGGTGCCGAGGTCAGCGCGGACGACGGGCGCATGCCGAGGGTGGAGCGGGCGAGCGAGGCGCCGATGTCCAGGGCCCGGCCCACGTCGGACAGCGCGCCCCGGACCAGACCGGGCATCAGGCCGGGAAGTCTGCGCACGTCGGACAGGACGTCGGAGAGCGGGCCGCGCGCCGGTTCGACGGCCCGCGGCGCGCGCTCGGGCAGGTCGACCGGGTCCAGCACGCCGGCGGCCAGCTTCAGCGCGCGCAGCCCGTCGGCGAGGGCGTGGTGGAACTTGAACAGCACGGCGAAGGAGACGCCGTCCTCGCCGGGCAGCACGTGCGCCTCCCACGGCGGGCGCTCTCGCTCCAGCGGACGTTCCATCAGCCCGCCCGCGACCGCGTGGAAGTCGGCGGTCGGCGCGTGCAGGCGCACGTGGTCCAGCGGGTCGAAGTCCGGGACGGGTTCGCGGGTGGCGCCGCCGAACGCGAGCGGCTGCCAGGTGTCCCGGATGCGCATGCGCAGACCGGGCACGGCGGCGGCGCGGGCGGCCAGCAGGTCGGCCGCGTGGGCGCCCGCGGTGGGCGAGTGCGCGGCGAACACGCCGAGCGCGCCCAGGTGCATCGGGTGCCGATCGGACTCGATGTTCCAGAAGGCCAGGTCGAGGGGAGCGAGCGGGTCGGAGGTCAAGGGTTGCCTCGCACGTCGACGACGGGGTGAACCAGAAGTCAATCCCCGAGGAGCGATTACGGTCAAGTACGACCGTGCTACGGACAGTTAACTGCAGATTAAGTCCCGCCCCGCGGAGAGGGGCGGGACTCGTGAGACGGCCGAGGTCGGCCGAGGTCACCTCAGGACGGGGGGCGCGGCCGAGGGCGCCGTACCCCACTCCGACGGGCGCGGGCCGACCGTGAACGCGAGCGTGCGCAGGGAGCGCAGCGCGTCCGTGCGCAGATAGGTCCGCGCGTGCGGGGTCCCGTCGGTGCGGACGCCCTGGATGTAGCGCTCGGCGGCCGAGGTGCCGGGGGCGGTCACGGTGAGCCGTCCACCGGGCCAGTAGCGGCGGTCCAGGGTGAGGTCGACCCGGTCGAACACCGGCGTGGACAGGCCCCAGGTGTCGTAGCCGGGCTGGATCGGGAAGAGCCCGATGGAGGACAGGACGTTCCAGGCGGACATGGTCCCCAGGTCGTCGTTGCCGGTCATGCCGGTGGGCCCGTCGGTGAACAGGGTGAGCGCCGCGTGCACGACGTCCGTGGTCTTCCACGGCTGGCCGGTGGACAGGTACGTGTAGGGCGCGACGAGGTCGGGCTCGTTCATCGGGTTGTACTTGTCGGCGTTGTAGTAGGCGTACGCGTCGCCGTGCACCCACACCTCGCGGGCGGTGCGCCCGGGGTCGGCCAGCAGCCGGTCGTAGGCGAAGAAGCTGTCCAGGCGGTCGTTGGCCGCGCGTTCGCCGCCGATCAGGCGGACCACGCCGGGCAGGTCGTGCGGGACCAGCCACTGGTACTGCCAGGCCGTGCCCTCGTGGAAGCCCGGGGCGCGGGCCGGGTCGAGCGTGCCGGTGAAGGCTCCGGAGGCGTCGCGTGGGCGGAAGAAGCCGGTCGCGGGGTCGAAGACGGTCCGGTAGTTGCGGGCGCGGGCGGCGTAGCGGTCGGCGTCCGCGCGGTGCCCGAGGCCGCGGGCCATCTGGGCGAGCACGGCGTCGGCGAGGGCGTACTCCAGGGTGACGGAGGCGCCGTGGTGGTAGTCGGAGTCGCCCATCTTGGCGAGCGGGCGGTTCCACACGTAGGGCGCGAACCCTCGTGCGATGTACTCGGCGTTGGCCTCCCGGCCGATGCCCGGGTAACCGGCGGGCGGCACGCCGTCGGCGTTCTTCCTGAGCGCCCGGTAGGCCCGCTCCTCGAAGCCCTTGAGCAGGCCCATCTGGTAGGCGGTGGTCAGGAACGGGGTGACGGGGTCACCGCTCATGACGTTCGTCTCGACCGGCCCGTAGCCCCACTTCGGCAGCCAGCCCCCGTCCTCGTCCACCTGCACC
Organism: Streptomyces sp. NPDC002386; assembly: GCF_053593175.1. Lineage (NCBI taxonomy): Bacteria > Bacillati > Actinomycetota > Actinomycetes > Kitasatosporales > Streptomycetaceae > Streptomyces > Streptomyces sp. NPDC002386. The sequence goes on along the minus strand of NZ_JBSFBX010000022.1, from coordinate 8,876 downwards.
ACCGACCGGGCCATGTCCCGGGCCTCGTGGGGCGCGAGCAGGGCGAGGAGTTGGGCCTGGGTGCGGTAGGTGTCCCACAGGGACCAGTTCTGGTAGTAGGTGAAGCCCCGCGCGCGGTGGGCCCGGCGGTCCCAGCCGAGGTAGCGGCCGTCGGCGTCGCTGCCGACGTTCGGAGCGAGGAACGCACGGTAGAGCGAGGAGTAGAAGGTGCGGCGCGGGGCGGGGGCGCCGCCCTGGACGCGGACGGTGGCGAGCCGCCGCTCCCATTCCCCGCGGGCCCGTCGCCGCACGGCGTCGAAGGAGCGGCCGCCCTCGGCCCGCAGGTTGGCGGCGGCTCCGTCCGCGTCCACGTAGGACAGGGCGGTGGTCGCCTCGACGGTGCGGTCCCGCGTCGTGTCGAAGCGGACGTAGGCGCCGCCGCCGCCGGTGCGCGCGCCGTGGGTGACCGTCGGTCCGTCCCAGGTGCCGTAGGCGGTGAACGGGCGGCTGAAGCGGGTGACGGTGTGCACGGTGTAGGGGCCGGTGTCCCGGCAGAACCCGTGGCCGGTGATCTCCGTGCGCACCGTGCGGTCGTCGAGGATCTCGACCTTGCTGCCGCCCGGGCGGTGCAGCGCCTGGGCGGCGTTCAGCAGGACGTTGGCCCGGCCGGTGGCGGGGAAGGTGTAGCGCTGCACGCCGGTGCGCGCGGTCGCGGTGAGTTCGGCGCGGATGCCGGAGTCGAGGCCGACGCGGTAGTAGCCGGGGCTCGCCACCTCGTCCGCGTGCCGGAACCCCGCGGCGTACTTGGCGTAGTCCGTCTGTGTGACGTCTCCGGTGGTCGGCAGTACGGGCAGGTCTCCGCCGATGCGGCAGCCGACGCCGGACAGATGGACCAGCGAGAAGCCACGGACGCGGTTCTGCGTGTAGTCGTAGCCCGTGTTGTGCCCGGTGTCCGGGGAGAGCTGCACCATGCCGAAGGGCACGGCGGCGCCGGGGAAGGTGTTGCCCTCGTCCTGGGTCCCGATGAAGGGGTTGACCAGGTCGGTGAGGTGGCCGTCGGTCCGCTCGTCGGCACGTGCGGCGGGGGTGGCGACCAGCGCGGACGCTGCCATCACCCCGGCCAGGCACAGCCGTGTGCGCCGGGTCCCTCTCATGTCGGATGACCTCCGATGGTTCGACATCGTTGCCTGCATCGTGGCGGGCGAACGAGGCGAACCCGGGCATTCCAGGAGGATGACGCCGAACGCGTCGCGGGGAGGGACCGGCTGACGGGACGTCGGTCAGTCCACCCGCTGCCCCTTGCCCAGGGCGATCACGCCGCCCTGGGAGACGGTGTACAGCTCGGCGTCCCGCTCGGGGTTCACCCCGATCGTCGCGCCGGGCGGGACCTCGACGTTCTTGTCGAGGACGGCGCCGCGCACCACCGCGCCCCGGCCGATGCGCACGTTGTCGTGCAGCACCGAGCCCTGGACGACCGCTCCCGGGTCGACGCGCACCCCGGGCGACAGCACGGAGCGGGTGACCTGGCCGCGGATCAGGCAGCCGGCGCTGATGATGGACTCGCTCGCGATGCCGCCCGCGTTGAAGCGCGCCGGGGAGAGCTGGCCCGAGTGGGTGTAGACGGGCCACTGGCGGTTGTACAGGTTGAAGGCGGGGCGCTCGGCTATCAGGTCCATGTGCGCCTCGTAGTAGGCGTCGAGGGTGCCGACGTCCCGCCAGTAGCCCTGGTCCCGGGTGGTCTCGCCGGGTACGTGGTTCTCGCTGAAGTCGTAGAGCTGCGCCTCGCCGCGGACGGTGAGCTGGGGCAGGATCGAGCCGCCCATGTCGTGCACGGACTGGCCGTCCTCGGCGTCCCGCTGCAGCGCCTCGATGAGGGCCTTGGTGGTGAAGACGTAGTTGCCCATGGAGGCGAAGACGCACTCGGGGTCGTCCGCGAGGCCGGGAGGATCGGCCGGCTTCTCCAGGAAGCGCCGCACGGTACGGCCGTCCGAGCCGGGTGTGATCACCCCGAAGGAGGAGGACTCCGAGCGCGGCACCCGGATGCCGGCCACGGTCACGCCCGCGCCCCCCTCGATGTGCTGGCGGAGCATCTGCCGCGGGTCCATCCGGTAGACGTGGTCGGCGCCGAACACGGCCACGTACTCGGGCTGTTCGTCGTACACGAGGTTCAGCGACTGCAGGATCGCGTCGGCGCTGCCCAGGTACCAGCGCGGGCCGAGGCGCTGCTGGGCGGGGACCGGGGTGACGTAGTTGCCGAGCAGGCTGGACATCCGCCAGGTGGTGGTGATGTGCCGGTCCAGCGAGTGCGACTTGTACTGGGTCAGTACACAGATGCGCAGGACGTCGGCGTTGACGAGGTTGGACAGGACGAAGTCGACGAGCCGGTAGGTGCCGCCGAAGGTGACCGCCGGTTTGGCGCGGTCGGCGGTGAGCGGCATCAGGCGTTTGCCCTCCCCGCCCGCCAGCACGATCCCGAGTACCGAAGGCCCTCCACGCCGCATCACGGCTCCCCTCACCCTGGTTCCACCATGGATGCCCCGAGCGGGCCGGACTAAGCCTGCTTGAGGATCTCCTCGTAGAGTCCGGCGGTCCGCCTGGCCACCGCGTCCCAGCCGAACTCGTCCACGGCGCGCAGCCGTCCTGCCTCTCCCATCCGCTCGGCGGCCTCCGCGTCGCCGAGCACGGTGTCCAGCGCCCGGGCGAGGTTCGCCTCGAAGTCGTCGTCCACGTCGACCAGCAGTCCGGTGCGGCCGTCGTCCACGACCTCGGGGATGCCGCCGACCCGGGAGGCCACGACCGGCGTCCCGCAGGCCATCGCCTCCAGGTTGACGATGCCGAGCGGCTCGTACACCGAGGGGCAGACGAACACCGATGCCCGTGTGAGGAGCTGGATGACCTCGGGGCGCGGCAGCATCTGCGGGATCCAGAGGACGCCCGCGCGGACCCGGCTCAGCTCCTCGTACAGGTCGCGGAACTCCCGGTCGATCTCCGGGGTGTCGGGTGCGCCCGCGCACAGCACCACCTGGGTGCCGGGGTCGATGTCCCGTACCGCGCGCAGCAGGTGGGGCACGCCCTTCTGGCGGGTGATCCGGCCGACGAACAGGACGTACGGGCGGGTGGGGTCGACGCCGTGCCGGAGCAGGGCGTCGATGCCGTGGTCCGGTCGGTACAGGGCGGTGTCGATGCCGTTGTGCACGATGTGCACGCGGGCCGGGTCGAGCGCCGGGTAGCAGGTGAGGATGTCCTCGCGCATGGCTCCGGACACCGCGATCACCGCGTCGGCGGCTTCGATCGCGGTGCGCTCGGTCCAGCTCGACAGCGCGTACCCGCCGCCCAGTTGCTCGGCCTTCCAGGGGCGCAGGGGCTCCAGCGAATGGGCGGTGACCACGTGCGGGACACCGTACTGGAGCTTGGCCAGGTGCCCGGCGAGATTGGCGTACCAGGTGTGGGAGTGGACGAGTTCGCGGCTCCCGAGGGCGGCGGCGATGGAGAGGTCCACGGAGAAGGTGCGCAGCGCGTCGTTGGAGCCGTCGAGCGCGGACCAGGGACGGTGCCGGACGACGCCCACACCGCGGCCCTCGCCCCAGCAGTGCACCTCGAGGTCCACCAGCGAGGCCAGTTCACGGGCGAGGAACTCCACATGGACGCCCGCGCCGCCGTACACGTCCGGGGGGTACTCCCGGGTCAGCAGTCCCACTCGCACCCGACAACCCCCTGGCCTCGTCCGTACGTTGCCCTTCATGGTCACCCAGATACGGCACGCGGGGAAGAGCGCGGCGGCCGGGTGAAGCAGCAGTCGCCGCAGACTCCGCCGCCGGGCACCCGGTAGTACAGGCAGCAGCTCCGGCGGCGGAAGGCCGTCGCCGCACGGGTGCCGGTGCCGCGCAGCAGCGGATGCGCGAAGAGCTCGTCCGTGAGGGCGCGGGCCCGCTCCGCCACGTCGGTGCGGCCGTCCGCGCGGGCCCGGCGGTCCAGTTCGCGTGCCGCGCCGGCGAGCGCCGAGCCGGCGTTGCCCCGCAGCAGTCCGGCCGAGATCCCGTAACGGGCCCTCAGGGCCACCCCTAGGGGTTCCAGATGGCCGTGCAGCACGGTGTCCGCGAGCGTGGCCGCGTCCCCGGGCAGCGGGCGCACCTCGGTCAGCCACAGGTCGTCGGGGGCGGTCGCGGCGGGGTCCCAGAGCAGGTGCCGCGGGTCGAGGCCGGGCAGCCGGCCGTACAGCGCGGCACAGGCCAGGGCCACGGACCACAGCCGGGCGGCGAGGCCCTGCTGGCTGATGGAGGCGGAAACCCGCGGCTCAGCGGCGCGCAGCCGGCCGGCGACGGTCGCGACGCGGTGCGCCAGCGCGTCGCGCCCGGCCCCCGGTGCCGCCGCCGCGTACGTCTCCGCGAGGGTGGCGAGGTCTCCCGGTGCCGGCCCGGCCGGGTCCGCCCGGGTGCGCAGGACGAAGAAGCCGCCCAGCGGGCGGAGCGCGGCGAGATCGGCGTCGAGGTCCACGGGCAGCACTACTACCAGCCCCGGGCGGCGCGCCGGAGGCCGGGTCCGGCCCTTGTCCACACCCGTCTTGGGGATGATCGGGGCGGTGGTGTACTCCATCGGCAGTAGGACCCATTGCGTGCTCAGGTACGACGACGGGAACGGGCCGGGGCGGGCAGAGTGTTCGCCATGACCGCCGACCGTACGCCGCGCCGGGCCCAGGGGGCCCGCCCCGCGCGAAGGAGCCGCAGATGAGCGCCCTCGCGCTGTCCGTGCTGCTGTCGTTCGTCTCCGCCGTCGCGTACGCGGGCGGAGCCATCGTGCAGGAGCAGGTCGCGGTCTCGTGCCCCGACGGCTCGTACATGCCGCTGCGCCGGGCCGGCTGGTGGGCGGCGCTGGCGCTGAACGGCCTCGGCGGTCTGCTGCACGTCGTGGCGCTGGCCTGCGGTCCGCTGAGCCTGGTGCAGCCGCTGGGCGCGCTGACCATCGTCTTCGCCCTGCCCATGGCGGCGCTGTTCGTCGGCCGCCGGGCCGGGGCGGCCGCCTGGCGTGGCGCGGTCATGGCGACGGTGGGCCTGGCGGGCCTGCTGTCCCTGGTCGGCTCGGCCGACGCGCGCTCCCTCGACTCGGCCCAGCGGGTGGCCGTCGCGCTGGTCACCGGCGGGGCGGTCGTCGCGCTGACGTGCGCGGGACTGGCCGCGCACCGGCACCCGGCCGTGCGCAGCGTGCTGCTCGCCACCGCCTCCGGCACGGCGTTCGGGATGTCGTCGGTGTTCACCAAGACCGTCGCGGTCGACTGGAGTGACGGGATCGTCCTCGGCGACCTGCCCTCCCTCGCGGTGATCGGGGCGTTCGCGACCGCCGGGGTCCTGCTGTCCCAGGCCTCCTACCGGGGCGGTGGCCTCGCCGCGCCGCTGGCCACGGCCACCGTGGTGAATCCGGTGCTGGCCGCGGCGGTCGGCATCCTGATGTTCGGTGAGACGTTCCGCCACGGCGGCACCGGCACCGTGCTGGCGCTCGGCTGCGCGGCGGTGGCCGCGGGTGGCCTGATCCTGCTCACCACCGAACGGCTGGAGCAGGACCCGGCGTCCGCCGGCGCCGGACCGGCACCGGCGGGCCGGGACGAGGAGGGCCCGACGCGGGCAGGGACGGTCCCGGAGGTTCCGGCGCCGGCGGGCCCGGCTCACCCGGAGTCCGCCAGGGCGGGGCTGCCGGAGTCCGGCCTGACGCCGGCCGCGCCGGCGGACGTACGGGTGCCCGACGGCCCCGCCTACTACGACACGCCGTACGTCCCGCTGTGCGCGAACATCTACGCCCCGCTGCCCGTCCTGAACGCGCACCGCTCGCGGGTCAGATCCTGACCCCGCCGGCCCGGAGATAGGCGATCGGGTCGATGTCGGAGCCGAAGCCGGGCCCGGTCCGCACCTCGAAGTGCAGATGCGGGCCCGTGACGTTCCCGGTGGACCCGGACCGGCCGAGGCGCTGCCCCACGGCGACGCTCTGCCCGGCCCGCACGGAGATCGCCGACAGATGGGCGTACTGGGTGTAGTGCCCGCCGGCGTGCCGGATCACCACCTGGTAGCCGTAGGAGCCGCCCCAGCCCGCGGACACCACCTGCCCGGCGCCCGCCGCCTCGACGCTGGTACCGGTCGGCACCAGGAAGTCGACGCCCGTGTGGTAGCCCTTCGACCAGTGCGACCCCGCCACGTGGTAGCCGGTGCCGATGCCCGCGTGCACCGGGGCGACGAGCGCGTGGCCGCCGGACGGTGCCGGATGCCTCGGGGTCCTCTGCTCGGTGTGCCGGGACTCGCCCGGGTGCTCCCGCCGCTCGGCGGGCTTCTTCTCCGCGGGTCTCTTCCTCGAAGGTTCCTTCTTCTTCGGGGACTTCGGCTTCGGCTTGGAGGCGGTGTCGCTGTGCGGGCGCGCGTCGGACGCCGGCGGGGCGGTGGCGCGCAGGCCCAGCCGCTGGCCCGGCAGGATCAGGTCGGGGTCGGAGCCGATGACGGCCCGGTTGCCCTCGTACAGCTCCCGCCAGCCGCCCCGCACGTGCTGCTCGCCCGCGATGCCGGACAGGGTGTCGCCCCGCACCACGGTGTACATCTCGGCCCGGCCCGCGCGGGACTGCGGTGTCGTCTGCGGCTTCACGTCCCGGACGTCGTGCCCGCCCCGCGGGTCCCGCGTCGGCCCGGTCTTCGCCGGGCGGCTCGCGGCACCGTCCGTGTGCACGTCCGGGGCCGCGCCGCCCCGGGCGAGCCCGGCCCGCACCGAGCACGCCGGCCAGGCGCCCGGCCCCTGGCCGTCGAGGACGTGTTCGGCGACGGCGATCTGCTGGTCCCGGGTGGCGAGGTCGGCGCGCGGCGCGTACCGGGCGCCGCCGTAGGCCTCCCAGGTGGACTGGGTGAACTGCAGCCCGCCGTAGTAGCCGTTGCCGGTGTTGACGTGCCAGTTCCCGCTGGACTCGCAGGCGGCGACCTTGTTCCAGGTGGCCGCGTCCGCCGCGTCGGCGGTACCCGCGGCGACCAGCGGGATCGCGAGTCCGGCGCCGCCCGCCGTGACGGTGAGTGAGGCGCGGTTGATCCTGTTCGGCTGGTACCGGCGATGCCGGCCGCGTACGGCCATGTCCGAATTCCCCTCGGCCTGCGTCAGGAGCGGCAAAAGTAAGCGCCGCGAACAGGCCATGACAAGACGGGAAATCGGCCTCGTGTCCGGCTCAAGTGGCCGGGAACGGACCCTCCTTGAGGGCATGGGCGGCCGCGGTGAGCCGACTGACGCGTTCCCTGCGTAAACAAGCGTGGCGGGTCGGATGTGCGCTCGCCGTAGCGGCACGTCAGGATGGGCGAGGGTCCGCACGACGGAGCCGTAGTCACGAGGCAGCTAGGGAGCAGGCGGTATGAGCACTTCAGCGCAGATCGGCGTCACCGGGCTCGCGGTCATGGGCCGCAATCTCGCCCGGAACTTCGCGCGCAACGGCTACACGGTCGCCGTGCACAACCGTACGGCGTCGCGGACGCACGCGCTGGTGGAGGAGTTCGGGAGCGAGGGCGACTTCATCGCGGCCGAGACCGCCAAGGAGTTCGTGGCGGCGCTGGAGCGCCCGCGCCGGCTGGTGGTGATGGTCAAGGCCGGTGAGCCGACGGACGCGGTGATCGAGGAGTTCGCGCCGCTGCTGGAGCCCGGTGACATGATCATCGACGGGGGGAACGCGCACTTCGCGGACACCCGCCGCCGCGAGAAGGCGCTGCGCGAGCAGGGCATCCACTTCGTGGGCATGGGCGTCTCCGGCGGCGAGGAGGGCGCGCTGCACGGGCCGAGCATCATGCCGGGCGGCCCGAAGGAGTCCTACGACTCGCTGGGCCCGATGCTGGAGAAGATCTCCGCGAAGGCGAAGGACGGGTCGCCCTGTGTGACGCACGTCGGCCCCGACGGCGCCGGTCACTTCGTGAAGATGGTGCACAACGGCATCGAGTACGCCGACATGCAGCTCATCGGCGAGGCCTACCAGCTCCTGCGCGACGTCGCCGGGTACTCCCCCGCGCAGATCGCGGAGATCTTCCGCACCTGGAACACCGGGCGCCTGGACTCGTACCTGATCGAGATCACGGCCGAGGTGCTGTCCCACGTGGACGCGGCCACCGGCAAGCCGTTCGTGGACGTGGTGGTGGACCAGGCCGAGCAGAAGGGCACCGGCCGCTGGACCGTGCAGATCGCGCTGGACCTGGGCGTGCCGGTGTCGGGCATCGCCGAGGCGGTGTTCGCCCGGTCCCTGTCGGGTCACGCGGCGCTGCGCGAGGCGTCCCGGGACCTCGCCGGGCCGAAGCCGTCGCCGCTCGGCGAGGCGGAGGCCGCCGCCTTCGCGGACCGGGTGGAGCAGGCGCTGTACGCGTCCAAGATCGTGTCGTACACGCAGGGCTTCCACGAGATCGCGGCGGGCAGCGAGGAGTACGACTGGGACATCGACCTCGGCGCGGTATCGGCGATCTGGCGCGGCGGCTGCATCATCCGCGCGGCCTTCCTCGACCGCATCCGCGCCGCGTACGACGCCCGGCCGGACCTGCCCAGCCTGCTGTCGGACAAGACGTTCGCGCAGGAGATCGCCGCGGCCCAGGACGACTGGCGCGAGGTGATCATCGCGGCCACCCGGCAGGGCGTGCCGACGCCCGGCTTCGCGGCGGCGCTCGCCTACTACGACGCGCTGCGCGCCGAGCGCCTGCCGGCGGCCCTGACGCAGGGCCAGCGGGACTTCTTCGGGGCGCACACGTACCGGCGGGTCGACCAGGACGGGTCGTTCCACACGCTGTGGGGCGGGGACCGGTCGGAGGTCGGCGCGTAGCGCCGGGCGCACACGGGGCGGGGACGGCGGGGGCCAGTTCGCACCCGCGACCCGCCCCCCGTGAGGGGCCTAGATGGCGTGCAGAGCTCCGGGG